>JANYFR010000004.1 GCA_025362585.1 Acidimicrobiales bacterium
TGCTTGTGGAAGCGCCGTCGCTCAACGGATAAAAGGTACGCCGGGGATAACAGGCTTATCTTCCCCAAGAGTCCATATCGACGGGAAGGTTTGGCACCTCGATGTCGGCTCGTCGCATCCTGGGGCTGAAGCCGGTCCCAAGGGTTGGGCTGTTCGCCCATTAAAGCGGTACGCGAGCTGGGTTCAGAACGTCGTGAGACAGTTCGGTCCCTATCCGATGCAGCCGCAAGTGAATTGAGAAAGGTTGTCCCTAGTACGAGAGGACCGGGACGAACGCAGCTCTCGTGTGACAGTTGTCCTGCCAAGGGCATGGCTGTTTTGCGACCTGCGGGTGGGATAAGCGCTGAAAGCATCTAAGTGCGAAGCCCGTTTCAAGATAAATTCACTCACTGGGTTAACCAGGTAAGGCCCGTGGCCAGACGACCACGTTGATAGGCCGGAAGTGTAAGTGCGGTAACGCATTCAGCTGACCGGTACTAATCGGCCGAGGGCTTGGAGTTTGATGTTCGTGCTCGTTCTAGGACGCTCAAGGAGCCGGTTCACGCCGGTTCTGATCTCGAGAGAGATCGGGCGCACAGTTTCCGGTGGTTATGGCGGTGGAGATATACCTGTTCCCATTCCGAACACAGCAGTCAAGCCCACCAGCGCCGATGGTACTTGGGGGTTCCTCCCTGGGAGAGTAGGTCGCCGCCGGATTTCTTGAAAGGCCCCCGCCGCAAGGTGGGGGCCTTTCGCATGTCGCGCGGCACCACGTCGGCGACATCGTTGTCACGGTTGGCCGGCCAGGACGGCGCACGCGGGGTCGCGCGACAGTCCCGCCTCATGCCTCTGGGCCGTCGACGTAGCGCAGGCCACGCGCGGCGAGGTGTGCGCGCATTTCGAAGAGGTCGAGGCTCAGTTCCCCGCTGGCGAGGCGCCCGCGTTTCGCGACCTCGCCGGCCTCTCGCTCGGTCGCCGCCACGAGCACGGATGCGGCGTCCTCGCGCTTCACGACGACCACTCCGTCGTCGTCGGCGACGATGACGTCACCGGGCCGCACACTCATTCCGCCACAAAGTATTGGTACCTGCACGTCACGCGGCACCTCCTTCACCGTTCCCCGTGCGCTAATCGTTCGTGACCAGACGGGAAAGCCCATGGCGGTGAGTTCGGCCACGTCACGCACTCCCGCATCGATAATCAGTCCGCGCACCCCCCGAGCGTGAAAACTGGTCGCGAGCAACTCACCGAAGTAGCCGTCACTGCACGGTGCGGTAGGCGAAACGACGAGAATGTCACCCGGTTCAGCCAACTCGGCGGCGACGTGGATGGACCAGTTGTCGCCGGGTTCGACTTCGCAGGTCAGTGCGTTGCCGGCGATGCGCACTGGACGGTAAATTGGTCGCAGGTTCACGTCCAGCAGTCCAGTACGGCCCTGGGCCTCGTGGACGGTCGCGACGCCCCTGAGGGCGAGCTCGTCGACGATGCTCATATCGGTCCTGGCGGTGTTCCTGACGGCTCTCGCCACTGGGCCACTCCTCATTTACGTTCCTCGACCGGGCGTCGCGGCGTCGCGTCAACCCCACCGAAGTGTCGCAACGCGCTTTAGTAGCATTGCACGGTGTCTCCCTCTAATCCCACCCCTCGCCGCGGTTCGGGGAACGGCCGACCAACGGGCAAAGGGCGACCCGCACCCCGGGGTGTCGGTTCGAAGAGCCAAGGTGCCGGACCACGACCGCCGCGCGGCGACGACCGGGGTCGCGCGGCCGCGAGGGCGCCCCGCGACGGTGCCGAGCGACGGATCGATTCCCGTCCCAGTGACGAACGACCCCAGCACCGTGTCGAGCGAGATTCGCGGGCCGGCGAAGCACGTCGGCCACGTCCTACCGACGCCGGGCGCGACGCGCGACCCGGACAGCGCCCCGAGCGTCCGAGTGGACGTCCGTCGTACCCGCGCCGTGGCGTCGCCAACGATGGGCGCGGTCCCCGTGACCGCGACCGTTTCGAGCGCGACGCTCGACCGCCTCGACCGTCAGACGAAGGCCCCTATCGCTCCGCTTCGGCCCGTCCAACGCGTCCGAGTCGTGCTGGGGGACGAATTGACGCCGAGTCCAGTGATCGTCGCCCGAGCCTGCCACCTCGAAACGCGCGCCCCATCGGACGCGACGAACGCGCCCGAAGCGGTCCCGCTGCTCGAGGGGTCCGGCGTCTCCGCGAACTGACGCCCGAGGAGCTCGAAAGGAAGAAGGCCGACTCGTACGGGCGAGGAAAGGGCTGGGGCGGCGTCGCGCGAAAGGGGGGAGCGAACCTCAAGTCGACCGGCCAGGCGATGGAGGTCACGCCGAGTAGTGGTCGTACCCCCGATCCGTTGGCGCAGTGGGTCGAGGAGGTTCGCCCCACTCGGGGCGCGCCCGTGCCAAAGGTGAAGGCGAAGGTCAAGTACGCGCTGCCCGGTGACGTAGCGGCCGACATTCGTAAGGCCTTCATCGGGACCGCCTACATGCGCGAGAAGATGGTTCTTACGCTGACGCGCGCCGCCGAGGCGTACGACCGTCATCGTTATGAGGAGGCGCTGCGCCTCGGGCGCGTTGTCGCTGACGCCGTGCCGGGTGTCGCACCAGTTCGAGAACTGACCGGCCTCGCCGCGTACCGCGCCGATCGTTGGAGTATGGCCAAGATTCACTTGCGCGCGCACTTCACCATCACCGGGGACCCCGAGCACCTGCCCCTCGTGATGGACTGTGATCGGGCGAACCGCCGCTACCGCGCGGTGGAGAAGACCTTCGCAGAACTCGAAGAGAGTGAGCCGACGGCCGAAGTACTCGTCGAGGGCCGAATCGTCATGGCCTCGGCCTGGGCCGATCAACGGATGTACCACGAGGCGATCGAACTGCTGACCAAGGCCGGCGGGACGAAACAGTTGCGCAATCCCTCGTTTCGCCACGTGCGCCTCTGGTACGCCCTCGCCGACGTCTTCGATCGTGCGGGCGACACCGTCTCGGCGCGAGAGCTCTTCGCACGAGTCGTGATTGCTGAACCGGACGCCTACGACGCCCAGAGCCGTCTGGCCGATCTCGGGGCGACGGCGCCGCCGAAGAATCGCAAGCGCCGCACGACCCCGGTGTCGAAGAAGAAGGTCGATTAGGCCATCGTCGCGGTCACCGCGCCGAGGGCGAATTCGAATCCTCTGGTGTCGCCAACGATGCCCACGCGCATCTTGTTCATGACGTAGGCCAGCGTGAGGTCGAGGTCCTGGTCCATGATGACGAGCGCACCACCGAAACCCATCCAGAAGCACGTCCGTGGTCCGAGCGGCAGGGTGTCGCTCGCGAGGCCGTACCCCATTCCGAAATTGACGTTCACGCCGAGTACCTGGTCGACACCCTGGGCCTGGCTCTCGAAGATCCTTTCGCCGGTGCGTTCGGAGAAGAAGCGATGGCCCCGAGCCCGGCCCCGATGAGCCACGATCTGCTGGATCGACGCGAGCGACCGCGCGTTTCCCTGCCCGTTACCTGCCGGAATCTCTGCGGCGCGGAACCATCGCTCGTTGGCGTGGCCCGCGTCGAGCGGTGGCGAGGTGAACGTCCGGTAGGCAACGGAGTCCGGATCGAGCGTCGAGAGGTCGATCGCGGGACAGGTGAAGACGGGACTGACCCGCGATTCCTCGGACGCGGGCAGTCCAATGTGGAAGTCGGCGTCGAGGACGTCAGCGACCTCCTTCTTTAAGAACGCACCGATACTCGTGCCGGTGACACGCCGCACCAGTTCGCCGAGTAGGTAGCCTTGGGTGATCGCGTGGTACCCCGACGAGGTGCGGTCGTCCCACCAAGGTGCTTGGCGCGCGAGAGCACTAGTGCAGCGCTCCCAGTCGGCGAGGTCTTCGCCGACAATGGGCTCGGTCCACCCTGAGAGACCTGCGGTGTGGCCCATGGCGTGACGAACCTTAATATCCCCCTTGCCGTTGGCCGCGAACGCGGGCCAGTAGTGCGCGATTCGCTCGTCAAAGTCTAATTGACCCTGATCAACGAGCATGAGCGCCACGAGGAAGTTCATGGTCTTGGTGGTCGACCAAGTGTTGACGATGGTGTCGCGCTGCCATGCCACGGTGCGTGCCTCGTCGCAGTGCCCCCCCCACAGGTCGACGACGAGTTCGTCGCCCAGGTAGACCGCGAGCGACGCGCCGACGTCGGCGCCGACGCGAAAGCTCTCCTCGAATTGGTCGCGCAGCGGCGCGAATTGCTCGGTGCATGCCCCATGGACCAGTGTCACAACGACTCCGCTGCTCGGTTGCTCAAATCTAACCCGGTAGGGCGACCGACTAGGAGGTCATGCCTCCGAGACCTACGAGCGCCCTCGCGTGCTCGATTTCGCCCAGGTGTCGAAGGGCGTGTTGATAGATCCACGATTCGAGCACGTCGCTGCGCGAGATGCCGTCGTGGCCAGCGACGCGCGCGCAGAAGGTGTGGTCGAGGGTCGGACCGTACGGAGGGGCGACGATGACGTCGGCGAGGCTGACGGGCTCAATGGACGCGACGAACGATTCGGTGGCTCCGAAGACCAAGCGCTGGAACTCGAGAAGGGCGTCGTAGTCGCCAATGCGCTGGTGCATCATCTCCTCGACGGCCCTCCCCTTGCCATGGTCGCTCACGCCGAGGCCAATGCGCGTCGCCCACCCATCATTGAATTGGGGCTCTGGTCCACCGACGAATTCCACGCTGAGGTCCTCGATGAGGAGCTGGTGGACAAGCGAAAAGGCGATCGGCAGCGCGCCGTCGAGGACGACGCGGTTGACTTGATCGAGCTCCATGGTCGCGCAGGCGTCGTAGTACAGCGAGTGGACGGCCCGGAGGCGACGCAGCAGTGACGAAAGGTAGTCGAACTCCATGGCCCATTCTCGCCGACGAATCTCGAACCGTGTCGAACGTCGCGTCAAAGTCGGCCACGGACATGGTTCACGGGCATCTTGTAGCCTTGGGCATGGACATTGCCGCACTTTTGGGCGACGAAGCGTCGTCACTGCTGGACCACACGGCCACCGCCTTCCCCAAGGAGTTGCTGACTCTCCCGGGACCGGATTACATCAACGACGTCTTTACCCTTAGCGATCGTTCGCCCACGGTGCTGCGCAATTTGGGGACGCTTTACGGCCACGGCCGCCTCGGCGGGACCGGCTACCTGTCAATCCTCCCCGTCGATCAGGGCATCGAACATTCGGCGGCGGCCAGTTTTGCGCCGAGTCCCGGGTACTTCGACCCCGCACGACTCTGCGATCTGGCGATTGAGGGTGGTTGCAACGCGATTGCCTCCACGCTCGGGACCCTCGGATCGGTGTCGCGTCGCTACGTCCACCGAATACCGTTCATCGTGAAAATCAACCACAACGATCTGCTGCGCTACCCCAATACGTACGATCAGCGGCTTTTCGCGACCGCTCGCCAAGCTGCCGACCTCGGCGCCGTCGGTATTGGCGCCACGATTTACTTCGGTTCGGAGGGCTCGGTGCGCCAGATCGAGGAGATCTCGGCGGCCTTCGCCGAAGCGCACCGCCTCGGCCTCTTTACCGTTCTTTGGACGTACCTGCGTAACGACGCCTTCAAGGTCGGCGGCGTCGACTACCACCTGAGCGCCGATCTGACCGGACAGGCCAATCACCTGGGTGTGACCATCGAGGCCGACATCATCAAGCAGAAACAGCCCGAAAACAATGGCGGGTACAACGCCGTCAAGTTCGGCAAGACGAGCCCGTTGGTCTACTCTCAGCTGACCACCGACCACCCCATCGACCTCACCCGTTGGCAGGTCGTCAACTGCTACGCCGGCCGCATTGGTCTCATCAATTCCGGCGGCGAATCGAAGGGTGACGACGACCTCGCCGGCGCCGTGCGCACCGCCGTGATTAACAAGCGCGCGGGGGGCCAGGGTCTGATTGTGGGACGTAAGGCCTTCCAACGGCCCCTCAATCAAGGCGCGGCGCTCGTCCACGCCGTGCAGGACGTGTACTTAGACCGGTCGATTACGGTCGCGTAGTAATACGCTCGAGCGGTGAGCACTGACGCGGTCCTTGACGCCGGATGGTGGACGTGGGCGAACCTCATCACCGTCGTGCGCCTCGCTCTGCTGCCACTCTTTCTCGGCCTGCTCTTCACGACCGATCACCGCGCCGAGGCGGCGTGGTTGCTCGCCTTCCTCGGCGCGACCGACTGGATTGACGGGTTCGTGGCCCGGCGACTCCACCAGGTCTCCGAGGTCGGCAAGATCATCGATCCGGTGGCCGACCGAATTCTCGTTATCGTCGGTCTGTTGGCCGTTGCCGCCGCCGGGGGCGTCCCGTGGTGGTTCGCACTCACGACCCTCGCGCGCGAACTAATTGTTTCGGTTCTGACCCTCGTCCTCGCCGCCCTGGGAGCCGCGCGCATTGACGTGTTGTGGTGGGGCAAGGTCTCCACGTTTGCCCTGATGACGACCTTCCCACTATTCCTGCTTACGACGAACCCGCACCACGCCGCACTCGCCACGTGGCAACACGTCATCCGTGACGCCTGCTGGGTCACCGCGCTCGCCGGCCTGACGCTCTCGTGGATCGTCCTCGCCGGCTACGTCCGACCGGCCCTCGACGCACTGCGCACGGGACGCCGGGGTCGGGGAATCTTGTAGGTTTGCTCCATGCAGATTCCCCCGGAACTTCGATACTCCAATGACCACGAGTGGGCGAAGGCGAGTGGCGAGGTCGTTCGCGTCGGCATCACTGACTACGCCCAGGACGCGCTCGGCGACGTCGTGTTCGTGGAGCTTCCAAAGGTCGGTACCGCGGTGAAGTCCGGCGCCACCATTGGCGAGGTCGAGTCAACAAAATCGGTGTCGGAGATTTACTCGCCGGTGTCGGGGACAATCAGCGCCGTGAATGAGGCGCTGACGAAGGGACCCGAAGCGGTGAACGCCGACCCCTACGGTGCGGGTTGGATCTGTGAGATCACCACGACGAGCCGCGACGATTTTGACGGGCTGCTCGACGCCGATGGCTACCAGACCCTCACCAACAACTGACCTCGACGAATTGACGCGAAACTAAGTAGTGTGAGTCCGATGAACTGCCGACGCTGTGGGGAAATTCTCAACGCCAACGCCAATTTCTGTTGGTCGTGTGGTGCCCCCCAGCACGACGCGTCGTCACCCGAGACCATCGCCGTTCCCATTGTCAGCGCACCCGAAGCGATGTATCCGGGCTCGAACAAGGGTCCGCACGGGGAACACAGTGACGAGTTGGTGATCGCTTCGGGTCTCGAAGCCGGCACGCGTATCGAACTGACGAAGGAGATCACGACGGCCGGACGTCACGAGGAGAGCGACATGCTGCTCGACGACGTGTCGGTGTCGCGTCACCACGCCATCATCACTCGCACGGCGAGTGGGCGCATTACGCTGCGCGACCTCAACTCGCTGAATGGCACGTACGTGAATGGGACGAGGGTCGAGGAGACGACACTGCACTCGGCGGACGAGGTCCAGATTGGGAAGTTCAAGTTGGTGTTCTGGGAGGCGACGTAATGAGCGATCAGGGAGTGATGCGTATTGGAGAGGTCCACGCCCAGTTACGTCTGGACTATCCCGAAATCGAGCTCTCAAAGATCCGCTACTACGAGGACAAGGGACTCGTCCAGCCCAGTCGAAGTCGCAAGGGCTACCGTCTCTACTCTGAGCGCGACGTGCAGTGCTTGCGCGAAGCGATCCGTCTGGCCCAAGAGGAGTTTGTGCCGCTTCGCGTGGTCCGAGTGCGCCTGATCGAACAGGGACTCTTGAAGGACACGCCGGTTACCACGAGTCCGCGACACGCTGCGCGCGATGCGACAACCAACGTGGTGTCGATGGCCGCACCGGAGAGCGCACCAGCCGCGCGACCGGCACTGAAGGTCGTGGTCGCGCCGACCGCTCTGGGCGACGACGACCCCGGGGCGGACGAGGTGCAGTACTGCTCGGCCACGGAGTTCCAGGATCGCACCGGTCTTGATCCCGCGACGATTCTCCACCTCCAATCGCTCGGCCTGCTCGCACCCGTCTCAATCGATCGCCAGACGACCTTCACGACATTCGACCTTCGCGTCGCCGACGTGGTGCAACTGCTCCTGCAGCGCGGCGTTGACGCCCGTTTGCTCGCGCCGCTTCGTCGCGTGGGCGAGCGCGAACTCGGGGTGGTCGAGGACGTGACCCAACCGTTGTGGGCGAAGGGCAGCGACGTGTCGATGGAAAAGGCCCGCACGATCAGTGAAGAGGTGGCCGCTGAGGTGGCGAGGTTGCGAGCCGTGCTGTACGAACGCTCTCTGGCCGACTACCTCGATCGCTAGACGGAGAGATTCACGGCGACGGGTCTAGGCTGGCGCCATGGTTGAAGTGGTCCTGCGCGCGGTCCGAGTCGACGTGGGGTCGTCAACGCCGTTGTTGTTGCTCGAAGAGGTCGGGGGCCACCGGGTCCTACCGATTTTCATTGGCGCCCCCGAAGCGACGGCCATTGCCTACGCACTCCAGGGCGTCAAGGCGCCTCGGCCAATGAGCCACGACCTACTCGGCCACGTCATCACCGCGCTCGGAGCCCAGCTCTTCGCCGCCGAAATCACCGAGTTGGTCGACAATACCTTCTACGCCAACCTTCGCCTCGTGCGTGCGCGCGAAGAGATCGTGGTCAGTGCTCGCCCGAGCGACGCGGTCGCGATCGCTTTACGAGTTGGTGCTCCGATCCTCGTCAGCGACGACCTCATGGCCGCGGAGGGGAAGGTCATGGACCTCGAGGGGGAGAACGACGACGATCAATTGGAACCACCGAACGAAGCCGAGCTCGTCGAAGAGTTGCGGGCCTTTCTTGACTCAGTGCGGCCCGAGGACTTCGGCCAGTGAGGCGCGGTCTCGTCTCAGTCTTAATTTTCGCCGCCTTTGTCGCCGTATTCACCCTCAGTCGCCACCACACGACCACCCCGATCACGTCGCCGACCTCCGTCACTACGACGACAACGTCAACGACAACGTCATCGGCGTCGTCATCGACGTCAACCACCGCGGTGCGCACGACCTGTCGGGGCGCTGACTTCAGAGGCACGTTCAACCAGGGACAGGGAGCGGCCGGGACGATTTACGCGAGCGTGACCCTCACGATGACCGGCCCGGGACCCTGTGAACTTAAGGGATTTCCAATTTTGACGCTCCAGGATGCCAAGGGCGCCGTGTTGGCCGTCCGAGAGGTGCAAATAGGTTCCTCGACCGGTCCCGTCCAGTTCCAGGTTGCCCGGGCCAATCAGGCACCGATGACCGTGGCCCTGCACAAGGGTTCGACGACCACTTTCTCGTTCGCGTATTCCGACGTTCCGCCCGGACCGGCGGCGTGCGAGAGCGCCACAACCATGAACGTCCAACTCACGCCCGCCAACACGACGATCCCCATCACGCCGCAGTACCCGATCACCCCGTGCAACGACGGCACGATGTGGGTGAGCCCCTTCTACTAATTGGGCAGTTGGCGCTCGAAGTGTCCGCGTCAATTCCACCCATCGTCGCGCTCACTCATGTAGGTTTCTCCTGAGGGTCGATGTTGAGGTAATTCCAGTGGCGACAGGGTGTCGCGCGCGACGGGGAGTGGGGGACAATGACGGACCGATTGAGTGCGGACTTTATGGGGGCGAAGCAACCCGAACACGAACGGCTTCGTCGAGGGCAGTTGAGTACTCTCGACATCTCTGCGGCGACGATGGCCAATATCGGCCCAGCCATGAGCTTCTACTTCGGCGCCGGATTCCTGTTCATTACGGCCGGCAAGGCGGCACCACTCACAATCGTCGTGGCGATCATCGCCATTGCGTTTCTCGGCAATACGCTCTCCGAATTTACGAAGGTTTTGCCGTCAACCGGTGGTTTCATCTCGTTCGTCGGCAAGACCTTCGGAGGTCGTACGGCCGTCACCACCGCACTGATGACCGGAGCGGGCTACATCGTGGCGATGGCCTCGGTCATTGCCATTGTGGGCGGCTTCTTCCAAATCGTGATGCAGTATTACAACGTCGCGGGACTGAAGAGCGTGCCATGGATTGTGTGGACTCTTATCTTCCTGGTGTTCGCCGTGATCACGATGATTCGAGGAATCTCAATCTCAACCCGAGTGGCCGGAATCTTCTTCGCCTTCGAAATGGTCGTGATGTTGGTAGTAAGCGTGGCGGCCTTGATCAAGTTCCATTCCCACATCAACTTTCAGCCGTTCGAACCGAAGAACATCACCAACGGATTCAAGGGACTCGCCGAGGGCTTCCCGCTCGCCGTCTACCTCTTCATTGGGTGGGAGAACTCGGCGGCGCTCGCTGAAGAGACGGACAACCCCCGCAAGAACGTTCCCAAGGCGGTGTTCGCATCGATCGCCATTATGGGCACCGCGTACCTACTCTTCGCGTTCTCGACCATCGTTGGCTTCAAGGACAACGTCGGTGCGCTCGGCGGGGCGGCGATCCCGTTCCTGAGTGTGGCTCACGGCGTCATTGGCGGACTGGTCTTCTTTGCGCTGCTCGCCGGTATGACGTCGACACTCGGCGCGATGATTGCGGGCACCAACTCCCAGGCCCGGTTGATCTTCAACGCCGGACGTGAGGGCCTGCTACCAAAATTCATTGGCAAGGTCGACGACACAAGGCGTACACCCGTGAACGCCCTGTTCATCTTCCTCGGCATCGCCCTGCTCATCATTGGCGGTTGGGGCCTGGGCCACATTTTTGGGGGGCACGCCAATTCAGGAAGCATGAGTGCCATCAACTTCTTCGTCGAGTCCTCAACCTTTGGCACAATCCTGGTCCTGCTGGTCTACGGTCTCAGCAATCTCGCGCTGCCCTTCTACTACCGGAAGTACCACCCGGAACTCTTTAATATCGTTCGCCACGGGGTTCTGCCGATGATCGGCGTGGTCTTCATCGCCTTTCCGATTTACTACCTGGCCAAGCCCGGACAACCCAACCCCTATGACTGGTTCCCGTGGGTCGCGCTGGCCTTCATCGTCGTTGCGGTGATCTACGCGAGCATCCTCGTGTCGCGTGATCCAGGTCTCGGCGATCGCGTTGGATCGATTGTCGCCGACGAGTAGCACCGGTGCTCAGCTCGAGGTCGGATCCACGATGATCCGACCTCGAGTCCTGCCGTGACGAATCAGTTCAAGAGACTCGGGCACCCCGTCGAGTTGCACCACGTGGTCGATCAAGGCGGCGAAGTCGATCCGTGGTGCGAGGTCACCGAGGGCCGACCACACGCGCGACCTCGTCTCGCCGGTCGCCTCGACGCAGTCGACGCCGAGGAGGGCCACGTTGCGCGTGATGAAGGGATAGACGGTGCTGTGCAGTTCGGGGTTGGACACCAGTCCACAGGCGGCCACGGCCGCGCCGTAGCGCAGTGAACGCAAGATGCTCGCCAGTGTTTCGCCGCCAACACAGTCGATGGCTCCGTCCCAGAGCTCAGTGCCCAGCACCCGGCCGGGTTGATCGCTCACGTCCTCACGACCAATGACGCGCTCGGCGCCTCGTTCGAGGAGCCACGGCGTTTCGTCGGTCGACCCGGTTGACGCTACCGGGCGATGGCCGAGGGCCGCGAGGTAGGCCACGGCCTGAGATCCGACACCGCCGGTGGCCCCGGTCACCAGCACGAGTGAACCTGGATTGAGGCCACGGTCCTGCAGCGCGAGGACACTCTCCATCGCGGTGAAGCCAGCGGTGCCGATGATCATCGCGTCGCGCGTCGAGATGGTGTCGGGCAGTGGGGAGATGAATCGGGCGGGCGTGTAGACGAACTCCGCGAAGCCGCCGTCGCGCCCGACGCCCATGTTGCCGCCGTGCACGGCGACGCGGGTGCCCACGGGAAGTTGATCACTGGTCGATCGAACTACTACACCTGCGGCGTCGACGCCACCGATGAGCGCGGGCACCCGTCGCACGCGGCTCATTGCCGTAGCCACCATGGCGTCCTTAAAGTTGATGGCACTGAAGTCGACTTGCACGAGGAGATCGTCAACGTCGCTCGCCGTCGGTTCGAGGTCGGCGACCGTACAGGTCAGAACGCCGGCGTCGTCACTGATTAAGAATGCGCGCATCGTCCAAGTTTACGGGTTCGGGTGGACGTGGCGTCAACGCCTACGATGACCTCGTGACAGTGATCTCCTTGAATGGGCACCCCACGTGGGCGACACTGCCCAGGGCCAAGGGCAGCGTCATCGTACTGTTGCACGGCGGCATGTCGTCGAGTGCATCGATGCGTCGCACGATTGGCCCATTGCTCGCGAAGCGCTTCGCGATGGCGTCTTTCGACCGGCGCGGCCACGGACGCACCGGGGACAGCGACCGCCCGTTCTCCTACGACGACATGGCTGACGAAACAATTGCGTTCATTCAATTGCTCGGTCGACGGGTCCACCTGGTCGGTCACAGTGACGGAGGCAACGTGGCGCTGCTGGTGGCGATGCGCCGCCCTGAGCTCCTCAAGCGGATCGTTATTGTCGGCGCGAACTATCATCACGAGGGTTTGATGCCCCTTCCGGAGTTTGACACCGACGGTGATGACTTTGCGCGGTGGGCCGAACGATTTGCGACTCGATCACCCGACGGCCTCGCGCACGCCCGGATTGTCGCCGCGAAGACCCAGGCGATGTTCGCGACGGAACCGACACTCACCAAGGACGACCTCGCGACTATTCGAGTACCGGTGCTCGTGATGGCTGGCGATGACGACGTGGCGACACTCGAGCACACCTGTTCGATGTACCAGTCAATTCCCGAGGCGCAGCTGTGCATCGTGCCCGGGACGTCCCATTCGGTCCTGCGGGAGCGAACCGGGCAAAGTGCACGAATCATCGATCATTTCCTTCGCAGCCGGCTGCCGGTGGTCACCGAGACGCCGATTCGGCGCTCGGGGGCAATAATCAAGGCGTGACAGTTGGCCCCGGGATCGGCGGCGCTCAGTAGAATCGGCCCAATGTTGGCGCAGCTCTCGATCGCGCGCTCCCGCTTGGGCCAGCGATGGATTGCGCTCAACGGACTAAGTAGCGACGCAATACTGTACGGGCTGTCGGCCATGTTCGCGATCGGGCTGGGAGTCAGTTCGAATGAAGCGGCGCAGTGGCATTGGGGCTATCTGGCGGCGGGCCCCTACGCGCTTATTGGCTTGCTGGCACTCTCGTTGAGTCGTCTGAAACTGCGGCGCGCGTCGATGGTCCGCGTCGGGCTCCTCGGGCTCGTGATGCTCGGCTCGGTCGCGATCCCGCTGAGCCTCGAGGCACGCTGGCGAATCGCCCAGCCCGAGGTCTCGGTCATCTCGCGTTCGGGCAAGTTCCTCAGTGAAGGTCTCGATCCCTACCAGACCTACTGGCTGCACGGCCGTCTCGTCAACGCGGTGCCCGGCGTACCCTCCTACGAGTCGTTCTTCCCCTACTTTCCGCTCATGGGCGTCTTCGGACTCCCCTCGGCCGAAACCCACCTGGGCAAGGGCCTGACCGACGCACGAATTGCCATGTCGGTGATCACGTTGTTGATTGGCTGTACCGCACTTGGACTGATGCGGGCGTCGGGCGACAAGAAGATCCGGGTCGCCCAGTCGCTCCTCGCCCTTCCGACCGGCGCGCTCTTCTTGGCCACTGGGGGTGACGATCTTCCGATTCTCGCACTGCTGCTCCTCGGTGTCGTCGCCCTGCAACGACGACAAAGCAACTTGGCCGGCATCAGTTTCGGTGTGGCCGCGGCCCTGAAGTTGACGGCGTGGCCCCTCGCCGTCGGCTCTCTGCTCGTCGCGAGGAAGTCCAAGGACCGCACCGCGTGGCACCACGTCGCGGCGTGGACGGCGGCCATTGTCGCGGTCACCGTCGTGCCCTTTGCCGTCCGTGCGCCCTGGGCCTTCCTGTCGAATGTGTTTGAGTTTCCACTCGGCCTCGCGGGAGTGTCGTCGCCCGCGGCGAGCGCCCTGCCCGGTCACGTGCTCACCACCCTGTGGTCGCCACTCGGTCACGTCTTCGCCCCACTGACGTTCATGGTCGGTGGGTACTTCGTCGCGAAGTACCTTCAGCGCAGCTGGCCCCTCACGCTTTCTCAGATGCTGGCGCTGATGAGCGTCTGCTTTGCGGTGATGATGTGTGTTGCTTCCGCGACGCGCGTGGGCTACATGATCTACCCGATCAACTTCGCGCTATGGTCGTGGGCCTGCGCGGACGAAGTCGTCCGAGCTCCGGTACTCGTCTAGATCGTTTGTGAGTTTTGGTACACCCGGAAGGTCCAGTGAATCGAACCGGGTGATGAGCGCGTGACCGTCACGCCCACGACCCAATAGAAGCCATCGGTGCCCGCCTTTTGGAAGAGCAGTTGGGGCGCGCCGTTGCTTGCGCCTTGAGAGAAGAGGCTCCAGCCCCGCGTCTGGAGCTGCGCGCCGTAGAAGCCAAGCAGCGCTGAACTGCTGACGGGGGTGGTGAGGGGCTGGAAGCAGTCAAATTCACCGGCGCCGCCGTTTGGGATGTTGGCGCCGGGTTGCACTCTCGTGGCGACTGGCACGAGGAACGCGTCGATGATATTCGAAGGAATCTCAGAAGTGTGACGACAATAGTCGAGCGCTGAACTTGACGGCGCGACCGCCAGTCCACCGACGATAAGGGGTGTGGTGGTCGTCGGGGTGACGCCCGGATCGGCCACGAGATTGATCAGCATGAAGATGCCGAGCATCGCCACCGCGACGATGAGGACGACGGCGGCGGGCCAGATGCTCGTAGTGGTGGTGAGCGGCGCCTTCGCCTCGCCACTCACTCGCCCCACCCCAGGTGGTCGATGGGACCGTGACCTTGCCCGAGTCGCCACGTCACCGCGCTCTCGATTGCGGCCAGGACGAAGGACTTCGCGTCGCGCGTCGCGTCTGACATCGAGCGCTCGAGGCCGAGTCCCGCGGCGATCGCCGCCGAGAGTGAGCAGCCCGTGCCGTGGTCGTTCGAAGTCGTAATGCGATCGGCGTCGAAGATCACGACGTCGTGGGCACTAACGAGGATGTCGGGCGCGTGGTGCTCGGTCGGTGAGGACGCCACGAAGTGTCCACCCTTTACGAGCACGTAGGTTGGTCCAAAACCCAGAATGGTTGTGGCCATCGCCGCCATATCGTCGTAGGTCTTTACGTCTCGTATGTCGAGACCGCAGAGGAGGGCCGCCTCGCGCAGGTTGGGTGTCACCACTTCGGCGTGGCGCAAGAGCGCGTCGCGGTACAGTTCAACGCCTCCGTCTTCCATGAGGCTCTGACCCGTTGACGAGACGAGCACCGGATCGACGACGAGGTGGGGGAGGAACCCCTCGCTCGCGAGCTGGGCCACCGCCTCGATCGTGCTCGGTTGAGCCAGCATGCCGGTCTTTACGGCGCGCACCTGGAGGTCGGTCACCACGGCGAGGATCTGGGCGACGACGATTCGAGTGTCGATCTTCTGGACCGCGGTCACCGCGACGGTGTTCTGCGCCGTGACCGCGGTGACGGCGGTCGTGCCGTGCACCCCGAAGGCGCCAAAGGTCCGAAGGTCGGCCTGAATGCCGGCTCCGCCGCCCGAATCAGACCCGGCGACGCTCAAAACGGTGATTGGCTGCACCCCAATTACCCTAGTGAGCACTATCGAAGGATTAGTACGCTGGGGACCGTGGGTGCACTCTTCCAAGTCGGATCGATGAGTTCGGCGTCGCGCCTCGTCGTCGGTACCGGTGGATTTCGCTCGATGGACGTGCTCGGATCGTCGCTGGTGGCCTCCGAGGCCACCATCGCGACGGTGGCGCTGCGTCGGGTCGACCCGAGTGTCGAGGGCTCGATCTACGACCTGCTCGGCCGCCTCAACTTCACCCTCCTGCCCAATACTGCTGGCTGCTTTAGTGCCGCCGAGGCCGTGAAGACCGCTGAACTGGCGCGAGAGGCCTTCGCGACCACGGCCATCAAGCTCGAGGTGATCGGCGACGATCTCACGCTCTTGCCCGACACGACCGAGACCCTGGTGGCCGCCGATCAACTCGTGCGCCGAGGATTCGAGGTGTGGGCCTACACGAGCGACGATCTCATCGTCGCACTGCGACTCGAACAGTTGGGCTGCGTGGCCGTGATGCCCCTCGGCTCGCCGATCGGCTCGGGCCTCGGCATCCGCAACCCGCACGCCATCGCGACCCTCGCTGAGCGCGTCAGCGTGCCGGTGCTGCTCGACGCGGGCGTCGGGACCGCCTCGGACGCCGCGCTCGCAATGGAGTTGGGCTGTGACGGGGTGCTGGCGGCCTCGGCGATCAATCGAGCACTCGATCCGGTCATGATGGCCGAGGCCATCCGTGATGGGGTGAGGGCCGGGTATTTGGCCCGTCGCGCCGGACGGATACCGCCTCGGCTCCACGGTGAAGCGTCGTCGCCGTCGCTCGGCCGCCCAGATTTATTTGTGGATTAGACGACGACAAACTACAATCGTGTAGTCCTTCGGGTAATCTGAATAGACCTCGGTCGGGAGGAACATCGTATGACAGATTCCGTGACTACTGGATTTAGTGGCCCGATGGTGTGTCGCCTCACCGGGGTGACCTACCGTCAGTTGGACTACTGGGCGCGCACCGAACTCGTGACGCCTTCAATCACGCCCGCGCAGGGCAGCGGTTCGAAGCGCAAGTACTCCTACTCCGATGTCCTCGAAGTCAAGGTGATCAAGTCATTGCTGAATTCGGGTGTCGCGCTCTCGCGTGCGCGCCAAGCCGTTGTCTGTCTTCGTAACTCACTCGGGGCGGACCTCGCGTCCAGCAGTCTCGTCTTGAGCGACGCGGGCTCGGTCTTAGCGCGCGACGATGACGACCTCGTGGACCTCCTGCGCGGTGGCCAAGGGGTCTTCAACATCGTTCCTCTGGCGAACGTGGTCGCCGAACTCACGACCACGATTCGCCAGAACCGTCTCGTAACGTCGGAGAAGGAGCACCGCTCGGCGTGACCATTCCGTCGTCGTTCGACGAGTCCCGTCGACGGCACCCCAGTCTGGCCGCTCCCGTCACGGACCGCTTCGCGCACCCGAGCGAAAAGGCGTTCGCGCACCTACTGACGCTCTACGGCCACTCGTGGTCGTATGAGCCTCTGGAGTTCCCCCTCGCGTGGAACGACGCTGGTCAGCCCGTGCGAGCGTTTCGTCCCGACTTCTACCTACCCGAGCGCCGACTCTTCATCGAGTTGACGGTGCTCGAGCAGCGACTCGTGACGAAGAAGAACCAGAAAGTGCGCCAGTTTCGGACGCTCTATCCCGAGGTCGATCTGCTCGTTGTCTATCAACGTGACTTCGTGGCATTGATCGCCCAACACGGGCTTGGAACAATTGCCAATCTTGCCGCCTAGGTAGAGTGACTGACGTGAACGATCGACGCCCCTTCCTGTACGACACGCACGTCGAATTCGGGGCCAAGATAGTTCCCTTCGGCGGTTGGGAGATGCCACTGCAGTACGCCACGGGGACCGTCGCCGAACATCTCGCTTGTCGTCACGACGCCGTGGTCTTTGACGTGAGCCACCTCGGCACGGTCCGCTGCGATGGACCGGGAATGTTTGACGTGTTGCAGAACACGTTGACGAACGACCTTCGAAAGATCTCCACCGGTCGGGCGCAGTACACCCATCTATTGAACGCCGACGGCTTCGTCGTCGACGACATCATTGTCTGGTGGGTCGGGGACGACGAATTCGACGTGATGCCGAACGCGTCGAACACATCGGGAGTCACCGGAGCCCTGCCGGGAGTGGACGTGACCTTCGAACGGTGCATCCTCGCGGTCCAGGGCCCCCGGGCCCGGGCCATGGTTGCCGCGGTCGACCAGCGCTTCGCCGCGGTCGAGCGTTTTCGAGTGACCCGCTTCGATTTCGCGGGCGTGGAGGTGCGAGTGGCCGGCACCGGTTACACCGGCGAGGAGGGCCTCGAAATCGCGGTGCCCAACGAGGCCGCGGAGGGACTGTTGCGCGCCCTCGTGGGCGCGGGCATCACGCCCGCCGGACTCGGCGCGCGTGACACCCTGCGACTCGAAGCGGCCCTGCCGCTCTACGGTCACGAGCTCAACTCCAACTCCACGACGCTCGAGGCGCGCCTCGGGTGGGTGCTGGGCTGGAACAAAGAGACCTTTCGGGGACGGGCGGCCGTGGAGCGTGAGCGTGATCGAGGGATTGCGAGGGGTCTGACCGGTATCCTCGCCGACAGTCGTCAGCCGCTGCGCGACGGTGGCGAGGTGTTCGTCAACGGTGACAGCATCGGGATGCTGACCTCGGGGAACTTTTCGCCCGTCCTCGGACGTGGTATCGGCCTCGGCCTCCTCACCGGTGAACACGCGTCGGGTGCCGTCGTGAGTGTGGAGATGCGTGGACGAGAGATTCCCGCGAGCGTGACGACGCTGCCATTCGTTCGAAAGGCGAAGTGACGTGGCCGACTACCTTCCCCACACCCCCGACGAAGTTGCCGAGATGCTGGCTTTTCTCGGCATGGACTCTATCGAAGAACTCTTCGCCCACATCCCTCCGGCCGTACGACTGTCCCAGGGTCTCGACCTGCCCGTGGGCGTGAGCGAGCCCGACGTGGCCGCCGACTTCGTGCGACTGACGGACGCCAACCGGGCCAAAGCGTCAGCGATGACCTGCTTCGCCGGGGGCGGCGTCTACGACCACGAAGTGCCCGCAGTCGTGAAGATGTTGTCGGGCCGTTCCGAGTTCGTCACTGCCTACACCCCCTACCAACCCGAAGTGGCCCAGGGAGTCCTTCAGGCAATCTTCGAATTTCAGACGCTGGTGTCGCGCCTCAGTGGCCTGCCGATTCCGAACGCCTCGCTCTACGACGCTGCGTCCGCACTCGTCGAAGCACTCAACATGTCGGCCGGCGCCACGCGTCGAGAGAAGATGGTTATCTCCTCGGGGGTGCACCCCCACTGGCGCGCTGTCGCGCGAACCTTCGCGCGCGGCACGGGACACGAGATCGTCGAAGTACCGCTCAGAGATGGCGTGACCGACTGGGGGAGCGTGGACGTGTCGGGCGCGGCCGCGATCGTGGCGGCCTATCCCAACTATCTCGGGCTCATGGAGGACATGACCGAGGCCAAGCGCATCGCCGTCGAACAGGGTGCGCTCTTCGTCCTCGGCGCGGACCCCGTCGCCGCCGGTGTCTTAAAGACGGCTGGCCAGTGGGGCGCGGACGTGTTCATTGGTGAGGGCCAGCCATTTGGCACGCCGCTCGCCTTTGGCGGCCCGTTTCTCGGACTCTTCGCCTGCACCCTCGATCAGGTGCGGCGACTGCCGGGGCGCATCGTTGGCGAAACCGTCGACTCGAACGATCGTCGTTCGTTCGTGACGACCCTTCGTGCTCGAGAGCAGGACATCCGGCGCGAGCGTGCGACGTCAAACGTCTGCACGAATCAGACGTTGATGGCGGTCACCGCGGCCATTCAGCTCGGTTGGCTCGGCACGCAGGGTCTGCGCGAAGTGGCCACGCGCTGCGCCCAGGGAGCGCACTACCTCCACGGAGAGATGCTGAAGATCGATGGCGTACGAGCCGCGTCCACTCAGCCGTTCTTTCGTGAGTTCGCCGTTCGCCTCGAAGGCGACGCCGCGACGGTCCTGTCGGACATGGCGGACAACGGCGTTCTCGGGGGCCTCGCGATCAAGGCCCTCTGCGACGGTGACGACCCCTCAATCGAGGACGCTGTCGCAGAGCACCTCCTCGTCACCGTGACCGAGCGGCGAACCAAGGAAGAGATTGACCAGTACGTTGACGTGCTGCGAAAGTCGGTGGGCTGATGACGACCGAGCCACTCGCGGGAGGACGGGCCATCTCGGCTCCCTTGCTCGGACACGGCACCGAGCCGACGCTCTTCGAGATGTCCGTCGCCGGCCGTTCGGCGATTCAACTGCGCACGACCGGCGTGCCTGCTACGACCCTGCACGACCTCGTGCCCGCGGCGCACCTGAATCCCCACGTTGTGGCAATCGCCGAAGTCTCAGAGCGCGACCTCGTCGGCCACTTCACTCGTCTCTCGCACCGTCAGTTCTCAGTGGACCTGGGAATGTACCCGCTGGGTTCGTGCACCATGAAGTACAACCCGAAGTTCTGTGACGCGGTGGCGGCCGACCCCGGATTTAACTCCGTGCATCCCGGCGCTCCGGCCGAACTCATTCAGGGCTGGCTCGAACTGCTGGTTGAACTCGAGGAAAAACTTTGTGCGGTGACGGGGATGAGCGCCGCCACACTCCAGCCGGCGGCCGGCGCCGCGGGCGAGTTGACCGGTCTGTTGCTCATGCGCGCCTACCACGACGCGAACGGCGACGCGCGCACGCGGGTGCTCATCCCCGACTCTGCACACGGCACGAATCCAGCATCGGTGACCCTCGGTGGCTATCAGGTGACGACAATCCCATCGAACAGTCGGGGCCTCGTTGATCTCGATGCGCTGAAGGCGGCGCTCGGTCCCGACGTCGCGGGCATCATGCTCACTAACCCCAACACCCTCGGACTTTTCGAAGAGGAGATTACCGAGATTGCAGAGGCCGTCCACGACGTCGGGGGACTGCTCTACTACGACGGCGCCAACTTGAACGCCATTCTCGGCGTGGTTCGACCGGGTGACATGGGCTTTGACATCGTGCATATGAACCTACACAAGACCTTCGCCACTCCGCACGGCGGAGGAGGGCCCGGCGCCGGTCCCGTCGCGGTCTCCGAGCGGCTCGTGGACTTTCTCCCCGGACCACGCGCGACACTCGCGCCGCACGGCACTTACGAGTGGAAGAAGAGTGCGCGCTCTATTGGCCGAGTTCACGGATGGCACGGCAACGCGATGGTGCTGGCTCGGGCCCTCGCCTACGTTAACGTTCACGGCGGTGACGGTCTGACTCGTGTCGCTCACCACGCGGTTCTCAACGCGAACTGGCTGCGAAAACGTCTCGATTCCACACTGCCTGCCGCCCACGATCGAGTCTGCATGCACGAATGCGTCCTCACCGCAACCGATCTCAAAGCTAAGTACGGCGTGCGGGGTCTCGACGTCGCGAAGGGTCTGCTGGAAGAGGGATTCCATTCGCCGACGGTCTACTTTCCTCTGATTGTCGAAGAGGCCCTCATGTTCGAACCGACCGAAACCGAGAGTCTCCAGACGCTGAAGGCACTCGCCGACGCCGTAGAGCGAATTGCGCAGCGCGCCATCAATGACCCCGAGTCCCTGCACCGTGCACCCCAGACGACGCCGGTCTCTAGGGTCGATGAGGCGCGAGCGGCGCGACATCTGATTCCGACCGAAGACGCAGCCGGTCGCTAAAACGCGCAGTCCGGGGCGTTGCTACGTTGGGCGAACGACCCGCGGTGTGTCCCATAACCCGTCGTCTTGTGGGAGGAGTCGCCTCACGATCAGGTCATCGACCGAGACCTGCGTGCTGACCGTTGTGTGATTCGAGAACCCGAATGTGCGCCTCTATGTCCCAGAACACAGCGCCAAAAGGGCGAACGAAGTGAAGACAGTGACCGTCCAGCGCGGTCGTGCTAGGCCACTGGCAGCATTGAGGTGAACACCGTCGGATCGGTGAAGTTGAGCCGTTTCGAGATCGGATGTTTCGGCAGATACTCGAGCAGAGCGCGGGTTCGTAGAGCGGTCAGAGAATCGGGCGCGTCCGTGCGGATCGCAATTGAAAAATACGGCACCGCGCTTTCGTCGATGGCGCGCGATGCGAGATCCCAGTAGGTGTGTGGATCCGGCCATTTTTTCCACGAGCTCAACGGGAGCGGGCCCCGTGGGCGGCGAAGGACACGCTTCGCGGTCTTACGCGCGAATCCATCGAGCTCCTTGCCGTAGTCGAAGGTCGTCACCGGGATTTCGACAAGCGATCGGGCGTCGCCGCGGTCTCGTGCCGGACGACTGACGTCCGATTTCGAAGGACGGTAGGGATGGCGGGGATAGTCGCTGAAGTTAGTACTCGCGGCAGTGGTGTAGCCGCCGAAAGAGGGATCTTTCGCTATGGACACCTGTCCGGGTTCGACCGTGAGATCAACTACGATTCCCGCCCGCTCGAACGCGTCCACAACCTGCTCAGGGAGAAAATATCCTCCTTGTCGGACGGACAAGGGTGGTTGACCGAAGCATTGTTCGAATGTCTGCGCCGCCACGGCAATGCAGTGACTTGCCCAATCGAGGTCGGCGTAGTCAGAGTAAACGACGTTTTTTTCCTCGCTCCACCGTTGCGTGTGCACGTGAATACCAAAGAAGTCACCACGTTTCTGGAGTTGGTCGATGAGATCGCCGTGTCGGTAAAAGACGTAGTCCAGGCGACCGAAGCACCGTTCCACTAAGGGGTCCATTCGAAAGAACCACGAGGGATGAGGCGGCGCGCCCGACTGCTCCGCCAGAGGTTCACGCAGACTCTCTACGAGCTCAACCGTGGAGGCAAACCCCTCCCAGGGCCCTTCGCCGATGTTTGGAGTATGTTCGTCGTACTCCACGTCAATACAGAGGAACGCTGGAATCATCAGTCGATTGTACCAGCCTCCGACCGCGCCAGTACCTGAGAGTTTTGATTGTCCCAAGTGGAATAATGGTCTTGCCAGAACTATTTTCACATTCCCATGCATCGAATTTCCGTGCAGACCACGGTCGGAGGCAGGTTGCCCGAACGGTCACGCCACTTCGTTGGGAGAAAATTGTGTCGGGCTATAGACCTTGGTCGTCGCACCTGGGGGCGTGCACCTTCGACGATGTCGAGCATCGGGCGTCTGCCGGTAGCGTCGCGAAAGGACAAACCCCAGGCCACGCTGCGTCGTCCTGGAATTGTCTCGTCGAGCCCAGCTCAGTTGACGTTTCCGTGCGTCGACTCGTCCGCCAGCAAGAGTGATTTCGCTCGGCCGTTGGCATGCGGCAACGGGGATCGGGGTCGCCAATGACCGAACGCCCCCTGGCCCGACGACTCGTTTAGTCGTTAAGAATTGAGGCGACGACGCTGATGTCCGGGAGCCAGAGGTCGGCGCCGAGCGCCTCGGCCACAGCAGCATCCACGCCCGCGCCACCGAGATAGATGGGCACGGAGATTTCAGAAATGCGCAGCGCCTCGATTAGCTCTGCGGCACTCGATCGGCTGATCGGTGTCACAACGCAAATCGCGATCGCGAGGAGCCGATTCACGTTGTGCACGCACTGCACGAAGGCGGCGGTCGGGACGTCGGCTCCAAGTTCGACGACGTCAAAATGCTTGGCCCGAAGAATGTCGGCGGCGAACGAAGTCGCCAGTGCGTGCATCTCGCCCGCCGGGGCGCCCACGACCACAGTCCCGGTTCGCGTGCCCCGGCTTCGAAAGAAGGGACCACTTCGTCCAACGAGCCGCGTCATCACCACCGACGCCCGATGTTCGTCAGCGACCGTGACCTCGCCACGGGACCACCGTTCACCGATGATCCTCATCGCCGGAGCGAACAACTCCTGGTACACGTAGGTCGGCGTTGCTCCGCCGCTGAGGGCCTCTTGGGCAATAGCCCAGCTCCCATTCTCGTCACCCTCGAGGAGCCGACGAACGAGACGGACTACCGGATCCCCCCCGCTGCGCTCACGTGGCGTGGCGGCGATTGCGTGTCGCGCAACGTCGAATCGGCTGAGCTCGGACTCTTGCACCACCCACTGAGTACCTTCGAGTTGCGCCGGCAGTCGACCGGTGCGAACGTAACGGTAGGCGGTCATGTAGTGGACGCCAAGTCGCTCGGCAACGTCGGGCAAGGTGAGGCGGTCACCGTCGCTCAGGGTGTTCCCCGATTCTGGCCCTGCAGGCCCGATTTTTGCTCACAGAACGACCAGAGGCGTTCGCGCTGTTGGGGCGTGTCGCTATTGCGTGTGCGGGCGAAACGGTGCCGCGATCGGACGCGTCGGTCGAGCCATAATGTTCCCGGCGTTACGGAGTCGTCGGACGTCGTGGCCAACCAAGCAACGGTGTCGATGCCCTCGTTCAAGGTACGAAGGAGCGGTCGAACTACTCGGCGAAAGGCCGGCAGGCTTTGACGAAGACCGGGCGTGTCCACCCACCCAGGGTGCATCACCGTCATCGTTACGTGACGGGAGGTCAGACGGGGCGCCCAGTGCTCGACCAACGTAACTTGGGCGCGCTTCACTTTCGCGTAGGCCTTCACACCGTCGTACGCCGAACTCGGGGTGGCCAGCCAGTCGAGGTCGAGGGGCTCAGCATACATTCCGCCCGAAGTCACCCAGATCACTCGGGCCCGACCGGCGACGAGTTCGGGCTCGATCAGGTTAGTCAATAGGTACGGCCCAACCAAGTGCACCGCGGTCGTGAGTTCAATCCCGTCGCGGGTCGTTGCCAGCGAGCGTGAGAGCGCACCAGCGTTATGGACTAGTACATCTATTGCTCCGAATGCGCGCAGTTCCTGCGCACAGTGTCGGACGCTCTCGAGGTCGCCCACATCGCCAACCACGATCGAGACATCCGTATTGCCCGTCGAACTCATGATCTCGTCGCGAGTGCGTTGCGCGCGTTCTTGATTGCGTGCAACGAGAACGACGCGGGCTCCGGCCCGCGCGAACTGCACGGCGATCTCTCGCCCCAGTCCGGACGTCGACCCGGTGACGACCGCGGTGCGGCCCTTCAAGGTCTGCCACTCGGGCTCGGTCCAGTGGAAAAGCCGTCGACGCACCACGGCTCCAACCCGCGAGAAACTCCCAACGATGCTGGCCTCGAGCGCTGCGTCGATTGCGACGGCGAGTGGACTAGCTGCCGTCACGCGATGAGCCAAGCATTCTGCGAAGCGAATCGCGGGCGCGATCACCAATCTTGCGAAAGGTCAGCGCCAACAGCGGGTTGGCGATCGCGGCAACGCCGGTCAGTTGCAGATCGGCGTCGTACGTCATTTCACATCCGGCCGGGCGCGCTTCGAATGAAAGCGTGTCCACCGAGCGCAACATCGAGGTCGTCGAATTGAACGTCACTCGCCGGCCCGGTTCGAACTCGGTGATGCGGTAGCGCAGGATCTTGTCGCGACCCGCAACGGGAACGGTCAGGTCAAACTCCGAGCCGAGGCCGACCTCACCAGTGCCGACGCGACGCGCCCTAGTGACGCCCGGGTCCCACTCAGCGGCGTTCGAGAAGTCGGCCATGAACCCGAAGGCCTCGTCGAGGTCCCAGACGGAGGTGATGACGGTGGTGTAGCGGGGAATGGCGCCCTCCTCGTTCGGGAATTTGACAAAACTGAGTTTAGCACTAAACTCAGTTGCGTGCCGCAATCCCGAATCGACGAGCGCATTGCCGTCATTGGCAGCGGGGTATCGGGACTCGTCGCGGCGCATCTGCTGCATCCGCACGCCGACCTCACGATCTTCGAGGCCGATTGGAAGGTCGGTGGCCACGTCAACACCGTCGACGTACTCGACGGCGATCAGACCCTCGGGATCGATACCGGTTTCATTGTCTACAACGATCGAAACTACCCCCGCTTCACGGCGATGCTCGACGCACTGGGCGTCGAAACGCAACCGAGTGATATGAGTTTCAGTGTCTCGTCACTTCGGTCGGGTCTGGAGTACGCCGGTACGAACTTCAATACCCTCTTCGCGCGACGGACTAATGCGCTGCGCCCCACGTTCTTCAAGATGCTCGTAGACGTCACGCGCTTCAATCGTGCCGCACGCGAGCTGCTCTCGCGGGACGACCTGTCGATCTCCATCGGACAGTTCCTCGACGACGGCCACTATTCTCGATCGTTCGTCGACGACTACCTGATACCGATGGGTGCGTCGATTTGGTCCGCCAATCCTCAGACCTTCACTGAGTTTCCCGCGGCTCCACTGGCCCGATTTTTTGATCAGCACGGTTTACTCTCGTTGGGCAATCGGCCGTCGTGGCGCACCGTCACCGGCGGTGCGCGTCAATATGTTGACGCGTTGACCGGGCCACTGGGCGAGCGGGTGCGCACGAACTGCCCGGTTGTCAAGGTCGTGCGCGATGAGAGTGGGGTCAGCGTTCACTCGGCGGTTCGCCCAGAGGGTGAGCGTTTCGACCGTGTCATCTTCGCCACGCACGCCGACACCGCGCTGACCCTGCTCGAACGTCCGACCGACGATGAGGAGTCCGTTCTGGGCGCCCTGAAATTCCAGAGCAACCGCGCGACGCTCCACACGGACTCGAGCCTGCTGCCGCGCCACCGTCGTGCGCGAGCCAGCTGGAACTACCGCCAAACTGGCGATGGACGCTCGCTGCCGGTGCTCACCTACTACGCCAATCGACTTCAAAATCTCGTCTCGGAGAGCGATTATTGCATCACGCTCAACGCCGACGACGCAATTGATCCCACGCGGGTCATCGCGTCGTTCGACTACACCCATCCGGTATTCGATGAAGCGGCCCTGCGCGCACAGCGTCGCCACCAGGAGATTGACGGACGTCATCGGACCCACTTCGTCGGGGCGTACTGGGGCTATGGCTTCCACGAAGACGGTGTCCAGAGTGCGCACCGAGTTGCCGCTCGAATTCTCAGTGCGCGCGCGGGTGAGGTACCCGCGACACCGTGACTAGTTCTGCGATTTACGAAGGCACGGTGGTGCACGAACGTCCTAACGGGCCGCGTCGGCGATTCACCAATCACGTCGCGATGCCACTGGTGGATCTCAGTGACGTGGCATCACTGGCGCTGGCGCCGGTATGGCGCGCAGAGCGATGGGCCCCGATGGCGTTCCGTCGTCGCGACTATATGGGCGACCGGTCAGTCTCGCTGGACAGAACGGTGCGCGACCTGGTCGAGGAGCGCCTCGGTTGGCGTCCTGATGGATCGATCAAGTTGTTGGCGCACCACCGTACGTGGGGATGGTGTTTCAATCCAATTGCTCTTTACTACTGTTACGGCTCTGACAGTGAGACGCTCGCGGTGGTGGTCGCGGACGTCACCAATACTCCGTGGGGCGAATCGCGCTCGTACGTAATCGACGTACGCGACGGGCTCGACAATCTCACCGATCAGCCCAAAGTCCTACACGTCTCACCGTTCCTACCATTGGACCTGAAGTACCGGTTCCGACTCACGGACCTTTCGGAGCGATGTGGTTTTTCGGTTACTGTGCTGCGCGGCGAAGAGATGGTCTTCCGCGCGGGACTCGTTCTCCGGCGTCGAGCGCTGAGCCGGCGCGAGGTCGCCCGAGTACTGTGGCGGCGACCTTTCCAGACCCACCGATTGTCACTCTCTATTTACCTGCACGCCGCTCGCCTCTGGCTGTGCCGGGTACCGGTAGTTCGACACGCGAGGCCCGTGGCGTGAGCGTCCGTCCCTCACTGCAACTGCCCTCCGCCTTGAAGGGTTCCGGCGCCGCTCGCCTGTTACTGAAACTGCTCGCCCGATACCTGCGGCACGGAACATTGACCGTGAACGAATCGGGCCGCACCTCGGTGTACGGCACTTCAGCCGAGGGAGCTTTGACGGCCCGCCTCGACGTGCACGACGCCTCCTTCTGGCGCCGTGTGATCACCCGCGGCGGTATTGGTCTCGGGGAGTCCTACATCATGGGGGAGTGGGACAGTGACGATATCGTGGCAGTCCTGCGGCTCCTGACGCTCAATCTCGATCGCATCAACCGCTGGTCGGGTCGGCTGGCGAGAGTGCGCGCTGTGCTGCGACTCCCTAAGCGACGAGTTCGTACCGCAACTCGCGAGATTGATCGCGAGAACATCACCGCCCACTACGACCTCGGAGACGACTTTTTCAAACTATTCCTCGATCCGACGTTGGCCTACTCGAGCGGCGTCTTTGTCACTCCGGAAAGCTCGCTCGAAGAGGCCTCGATTGAGAAATTTGACCGAATCTGTCGCAAGCTCGGACTTGGAAGTGGCGACCACGTGATCGAGATAGGCACGGGCTGGGGCGGTTTTGCGATCCACGCCGCCTCGCGATACGGCTGTCGCGTGACCACGACGACAATCTCGCCAAGTCAGTACGCCCACGCCAGAGACGCGGTCCACGAGGCCGGGCTCGACCACCTCGTGACCGTTCTCAACCAGGACTATCGCGACCTGCACGACACGTTCAGTCATCTGGTCTCCATCGAGATGATTGAAGCGGTTGACTGGCGCCAGTACGAGACCTACTTCACCACCTGTCAACGGCTCCTGCGTCCCGACGGAGTCGCGGCGTTTCAGTGCATTGTCATTGACGACCGTGAGTTCGAGCGCTACAAAACTCGCCAAGACTACATCCGACGCTACATTTTTCCGGGCGGGGGCCTACCCTCGATCTTCGCGATGAATCGGACAGTCG
Organism: Acidimicrobiales bacterium; assembly: GCA_025362585.1. Lineage (GTDB taxonomy): Bacteria > Actinomycetota > Acidimicrobiia > Acidimicrobiales > RAAP-2 > RAAP-2. The sequence continues at coordinate 28,253 of JANYFR010000004.1, forward strand.
CTGGGTTCACGGACTTCGCACTGGTCGATCTTGAAGATCTTGGTGCCCACTACGTGCGCACGCTCAACCTCTGGCGCGAACGCCTTGACGCCCGCGCCGACGACGCCTCGGCTATTGGCTTCGACGATCGCTTCCAGCGAATGTGGCGCTTCTACTTCGCCTACTGTTCGGCCGGCTTTTCGGAGCGTCACGTCTCGGTGGTGCAGATGGTCTTCGCCCGGAAGGGTTGGCGGGGACCGCTTCGACCCCGCGGTGTGTAGCTTGTCGGCAGTGGTGGCGACGAGGTCAGAGCAGTGCGAGATATGGCCGCGTCCACAATCGCGTGGCTTTCCCTCGCAGTTGTTGTAGGCCAGCGTTGCGGCAACGCACGATAGTGAAGGAGTCCTTCCGACGTGAGGGCCTCTCGCTCGGGCACCCGCAAACCGACCCGTTTTGTAGGGACTTGCAAATTACCGGCGACTCATTCATTCGGGCGAAGAAATTCAATCGCTCGGTTTCCGTCGTCGGAATGGAGCCACTCGCTGGATGTGGGCCCGCAGATCGGCACTGACTCACTGGGAAGGAGTGCGCAAATCGGTCAATCTCGACTCTCTCACCGCCGTCGCGGACAGGGTGACGAGGCGCGGAGGGAGGTGACATGTTGAGGACGAGTTGCACACTGACCATCCGCGCGGAAGCGGCCTCACCCGCCGTCGGGGCCCCCGACGGCCGCCGGATGGTAGTGCTCATGGTCCAACACACATCCAGAGCTCCGGTACCAGGCGTAGAACTCACGCTGTCCACGACCCATCGCCATCTGGTGATCAGGGTGTGACGCCCACAGACGTGCTCCTTCGAGCGACCCGAAACGTTCGATGACGACGCCCGCCGTGGGACTTGTGGCGAAATCACTCATGTCGAGGAACTCGAATCGCTCGTCGCTACTCACGAGGGTGTACATGGCAAGTGAAAGTTCGTCGTACGCGGCCGCGTCAAAGTCCGAGCGCATCCGATACTCAAATATGTTCACGAACACGACTTCACCTCAACTCCTTGACATCAGATTTACTGCACAGTAGTTGGATAGAAGCGTCCAGCACCATCGTTTCATACGGCCGTGGCCAAAGAGTTGAACACGACGCCGTCAAATTCAGGTGTCATGGACCTTGAGTGAAACCGCACTCCCCAACGATTGCTGGTGAATGGGACCGGTCCATGCCCGTTGCGATTTCAGAATCTACGTATTTATGACGCTGTTGGTGATTTTGCGCAGAAGCCGTGCGAGCTGTCGTTGCTCTTCGATTGAGAGTTCGTTGACTGCCCTTCGCTCATGGGCATTGAACTGTGGAAACAGTTCCGCAATGAGCTTCTCGCCGCGAGCCGTCAGTTCTACCGAGACTCTCCGACGATCGTCTTTGTGGGGAAGCCTTCGTACCATTTTTCGCGATTGCAACGTCTTTATAACCCCAGTCAAGGTACCCTTGGTGACGCCGGCCTCTTCGGCCACGTGGGCGGTCTCCTGGGGGCCCCATATCCAAAGGACCCAGAGCACCGTAAAGGCCACCCAACTGAGCCCATATTCGGCGAGCACGGTTCGCTCCATGTGGTTGCGCACCGCGGTGCCCGCCCGGTAGACATTCGAGATGGCGCTCATCGCCGTGAAATCGAAGTGCTGACCCCTCAGTCGAGCTCGAATGTCCTTTTCGGCTTGCAGAACAACGGCCGAAGAGGCCGAACCAATACGCCGGCTCATGGGGTCGAGCGCAAGGTCGTGCCCCCCGCGAAAGTGGTGCCCACGCTTCGGAAGTAGCCCCCGATGATTTCGAGTGGCGTCAGTTGCGCGAGCTCTTCGGTCGGGGACTCGAAAAACTCGAGAGTCGCGCTGCCTCCCCATACGGGACCGAGTTCCACGTCGACGCCGGCCATGGTGACTACTTCGTTGAGGGCGTCGTCACCAGTAAGTTCAATTCGCGGAAACCATCGATGGTGCAGCATCGCGTGACCATTGACGAATCCGCTGGCCTCAACCTCTTTCACGAGCGTGACTGACGCGTTGGCGAGGCGTCGGTCCGCTGCTGCGAGGGTCATGCCGAAGCGGCCGCCTGGCGCGAGGCGCGGTCCGGCACGCCCGACATTGATCGGTCGAGTTTGGTGGATCGAACCGAATTTCTTGGGATAGCCCTGAATGTAGCCGCGCACCAGCGCGAAGTCCTTGTCAACCCAAATAAAGACGCAGCGACTGTAGAGAGCGCCCTTGTAGCGACAGCGCACGACGACGAAAGCTTCTCTGTACTGGGAACGCACCGGGTCGAGAAGCTCCTCGCCACTGTCGCCACAACTCTGCCAGTCGGCCCAGATTATGGCAACGGCGCCGGGGTCTTCGTCATGGTTCGCGAGGTCGACGTCGGGCGGAAGGACCGCACGGATGTTCGCCGGGTCGGTTCGATACTCGACAGTCAGTAGGTCGCCGGAGTAGTGCCACGGTGGCGGCGGGAGTAGTGACGCGGCGCCCGAGATAGTTCGGGGAAACGGGAGACCCTGCAAAGCCATCAGCGCGCTCCCGTCCAGCCCTTGCTCGGCTGATCGAACCACACGTGTACTTGACCAGTGCCGATTGAGTTCTCGTACTCGGAGTACATCCGACCAGGGGCCGTGCAGGCGGCTCCGCCGAGGGCGTGAACCATCATCTGGTAGTGGCCGAAGTGACCCTCGGGTCGTACCGCCGCGAACTGGTCCATCTCGTCGACGACGAGCGCGTGATCGCCGCGTACCAGGGCGTCGATCACGCGGTGATCCCAGTAGCGCGCTTCACTCGAGTAGATGTTCTCCTCGGGGGCAGCTTCATGACGACGTAAGTCCCGCAGCTTGTGAAAGGTGTGGCTCACCGCGCCCGACGCTATCAACATCACGCGGTAGTCGCTCTGGGCGATGGCGTCGGCGACGACCTTTCCCACGGTCTCGAAGTCGCGGCTCTCGGCGGTCTGGCAGACACCGAGAGAGATCCACGCCTCGCTACCTTGCAGAAAGGGCAGAAAATTCAGCGTCGCGTACTCAACCGGAAGATGCTCGTTGTCAATGGGAGTAATCCAGCAGTCGTCCGTCTGGTCAGCGATCGTGCCGATCAGGGCAGCGAGTTCGGGACAGCCCGGCATGTCGTAGGGGACACTCGACATTCCGCGAGGAAGTTCGCCGCTCGTGAAGAAACCGCTCCGACGTTTGGCGGACGTGACGACGAACTCAACGGTGGTGAACCAGTGACTATCAAAGACGATCACCACGTCGGGTCGAACTACGTCGAAGACCTCGCGGCGCAGTTGGTGGAGACCGCTGTGCAGAGTGCTCTCATTGCCGTCGTTGAGTTCGCGGCGCAACTCGTCAGGCAGCACGATGGTCGGTACGTGCGCGAGTAGTCCCGCGCCGACAATCTCACCCATGGGTAGTTCCTTCCTTAATCTGCAAGGTTTTGAGATCGGAGTAGAAGTCGAGTGCGTAGTCGCCGCCCTCGCGGCCGACTCCACTGATGCCGGTCCCGCCGAATGGTGCGGTGAGGTCGCGCACGAGAAAGCAGTTCACCCAAATTGTGCCCGCCCGCAGTCGCTCGCCGAGTCGCTGCGCGCGCGCCTCGCTGCCCGTGTAGATAATCGCTGAGAGCCCGTAGGGCGTGGAGTTGGCCAGGCGTATGGCGTCGGACTCGTCCTCAAAGGTCTGAATGGTGAGTACTGGGCCAAAGACCTCGCGTTGGACAATCTCTGATTCGTTCGACCGCGGTTCGATAAGTGTTGGCTGGTACCAGAGGCCGCCCGCGACGCCGACGGTGCCACCAAAGAGAATGGCGTCGCCGTTCGTGCGAGCGCGCTCGACAAAGCCCGCGACTCGCGCGAGGTGGTCGGGATGAATGAGCGGCGAGATTGTCGTCGTCGGGTCACGGCTGTCGCCCAGGCGGTGACCTTTCGCTGCGGATTCGAAGAGTCTGACGAACTGGCTGCGCGCGGACGATTCAACGAGGAGCCGAGTCCCCGCGAGACAGACCTGACCGGCGTCGTCGTACATGACGGCGGCCTTCTCCGCCGCCGCTTCGAGGTTTGCGTCGGCGAAGACGAGGAAGGGTCCCTTGCCACCTAGTTCGGCGGTGAAGGGGATGAGGTGCTTTGCCGCCGCCTCGCCGATGCTGCGCCCAGTCTCGGGTGATCCAGTAAAGGAGATTCGTCGAACGCGCGGGTCGTTCACGAGCGCCGCGCCCACCTCCTCGCCGTAACCCTGGACCATGTTGAAGACACCGGGTGGAAACTCGGCTTCGGCGACGAGGTCCATGAGCAGTGAGCAGCTGAGGGGCGACCACTCCGCCGGCTTGAGGACAACGGTGTTGCCCGCGGCGAGTGCGGGCGCACACTTCCAAGTCGAGAGCATGAAGGGAGCGTTCCAGGGGGTGATCACGACCGTGGGACCAGCGGGCATGCGCAGCACCGTGTTCTGAGTGCCATTGGAGGACCAACGCCGTGAGGCGTAGTTTCGCGCCAGATCGGCATAGGCACGAAAATTCCGCGCACCTCGGGCGATGACGCGCAGCCGCAGGCTCTCCTCGAGCATGGCCATATCCAGGCTCTCGAGGTGCGCAATTTGGTCCACGTCGCGGTCAATGAGTTCGGCGAGCCGGTGCAGAAACGCACCACGTTGCTCGGTGGAGAGTGAGGACCATGGGAGGAAAGCGCCGAGTGCCGCCGTGACGGCAAGGTCGGCTTCGGGCTCGCCACCTCGGGCGACGTCGGCGAGCTTCCAGCTCCAATCGAGGGGCGAACGATCCTCGAAGGTGCGACTCGACGCCTGTCGTTCTCCGTTGATGAAATGGTCGGGCGAGACGGAAACGCCGTCGACGTCGATGCGCGGGGTCGGCCTCACGACTGGAACGTCGGATGAACCTGGGGGTACGGCAACTGATCTTTCGTCGTCGCGACTGGTCGGCGCTGTCCGCGGAACTCCCAGTCACCACCGAGTGCTGTCGAGAGGACCTCCTCGGTAGCGGTGGGCTGTGCGCCAATTTCTTCGCTCACGGGCATCGGGCCCTCGACGACGTGGTTGGTCAGTACGCCGAGACCCTCGATTTCCACCGATACGGTATCGCCGGGTTTCACTGGACGCGAATTCTTCGGTGTGCCCGAGAGGACAATGTCACCGGGCACCAGCGTGATGAGTCGCGCGAGGTCAGCGACCAGGTAGTACATGTTCCAAGCCATCTCGTCGGTCGAACCGTCTTGCATGACGACGCCGTTCACGGTGGTGGTCATTTGCTTCTTGGTGAAGTCCCAGTCGGTGACGAGGCCCGGACCAATGGGGCAGAGCGTGTCGGCGCCCTTCACTCTGAGCATGGAACCAGCGTCAGTGTCTCGAAAGTCGTGTAGTCCGTAATCGTTCGCGACGGTGTAGCCCGCGATGTAGTGCGGGGCCTCTGCGAGTGTGACATTGCGGGCTGTTCGGCCAATGACGATCGCCACCTCTCCCTCGTAGTTGAGGTAGTGACAGTTGCGCGGTCGGACCACCGCCCCACCGTGACCATTGAGAGACGAGATCGGTTTGTGAAAGTACGTGGGTGCCGGTGGCAACTCGACGCCGTACTCGCGAACTCGCGAGACGTGGTTCAAGTGACAGCAGATGATCTTGGTCGGCGTCACTGGGGGGAGGTGCGTCGCGTTCGCCGCTTCAACGCGACGCCCGTCGCGCGCGACCAGGCTGTCGCCGTCTAGAACGACGTCCGTGGCGTTGCCGTCCAGCAGAATCCTTCTAAACTCCACGTCGTCCCCAAATCGTTTGCATCTAAATGATGTTCTTAGGATAGTAAGTTGCTTCCTACGTTTCATCACGACAAAGTGTTACTTTTCCGGTGGGGCCGTAAGGGGGAATCGTGTCGAGTGAGTACAACCGGCTGAGGGTTCTATGGCCCGACCACCTGGGACTGGCGCGCGGTAAGTACGTACCGGCGGAACTGGCGAGTCACGGCGTGCGACACTGTACTGGTCTGTGGGCGCTCGGCTACGACCGGGTCATGACTCCAGAGACACCAGGTTCGAACTGGCACGAAGGACTGCCCGACCTCGACGCCACCTACCCACTCGATGAGGTCCGTCCTAGCTGGGAGCCCGGCACGAGGGTCGTAGTCGCTGACCTGATGCGTCTCGGCGCACCGGTCGAGGTTTCACCACGGCACGCGCTGCGTCGGGCCATCGCTGATTGGGGCGCGCTCGGCTACACGCCGTACGTGGGGATGGAGTTCGAGGCCTACGTCTTTGAACCAGACGGTGAGGGTGGCTGGCGCCCCATCGACACGCCCGGTGCCTTCGTTTACGGCACCGGACCATCCGTCGACCCGCACGGCTTGCTCGACGCAATCTGGGATGCCTGTTTGGTCGCCGAGATTCCGCTCGAGTCGGTGAACTCCGAATACGACACGCCCCAGTTCGAGTTCACGCTTCGCTACACCGACGCACTCAGAGCTGCGGACGAGGGATTCCTTTTCAAGGTTCTCGCGCGCGAAGTTGCCCACCGCCTCGGACTCCTCGTCACTTTCATGGGGAAGCCGATATCGGATCGTGGGGGGTCCGGACTGCACTTCAACATCTCGTGGCGCAACGGCGACGGTGACAACGTGGTCCACGATCCCACCGAGCACGATGGCGTCTCGGTGATGGCCAAACACGCCATTGCGGGCATGCTCGCGCACCACCAGTCACTTGCCGGACTGTGCGCCCCCAACGTCAACGCCTACAAGCGGCTTCGTCCGGCGTCGCTGTCGGGTTACTGGGCCAACTGGGGATACGACCACCGGGGAGCGACGGTGCGAATCCCACCCGAACGGGGCGCCGGTTCACGGCTCGAACATCGCCTGAGTGATGGCGCGGCTGTCGTCCACACGTCGATGGCCGCGGTTTTGCAGGCCGCTCGACTGGGCGTGGTCAATCAGCTACCACTCGGGCCGGTGGAGACGGGCAACGGTCTCGACACCATTGACGCCACGGTTGGTGTGCCGTCGTCCCTCGAAGCCGCTCTCGATGCCCTCGAGGCGGACACGGAGCTCGTCAGCGCCGTCGGTCCTCAGATTGTGGCCCAACATATAGCGGTCAAACGCGCCGAATGGGACCGATTCACGGGTGCCACGACCGACTGGGAGATGCGCGAGTACCTGCCCTTCCTTTGACGCGGATCCAGGTCGCCACGCTGGTCGCGTCGACCACGCCATCGAACCGGCGGTACTCTGAACCGGCGACGTCAGGGGTTCGAACACGGATTCAGATGATGGTGAACCTCCCTCGATTGGACGTCTTTAATCGTCTGCCACGGAGGCCCTCAACTATCGCCAGGTGACGTGCACCGGCAGTCGTTTCGTTCCGCTAATAAAGTTCGACCGGAAGCGCTCGGCGGGACCCGCCGATTCAATGCTCGACCAGGCCTTCGCCATCTCCTCGAACATGACTCGTAGTTCGAGCCGGGCGAGGTGGGCGCCGAGGCAGAGGTGCGCACTGTGCAGACCGAAGGCCACGTGGTCGTTCGGCGTCCGCTCCGCGAGGAACTCGTTCGGACGATCGAACTGCTCCTCGTCGAAGTTCGCTGAGACGTACCAGAGGACTACTTTGTCGCCTTTCCTCAGGGTTTGGCCGCGCAGTTCGGTCTCCTCGACGACCGTGCGACGAAAGTGCATCGTGGTCGTCGACCATCGCAACACCTCGTCGACCAGCGTTTTGCGCTGCGCGTCGTCCATCGTCGCTAGTGCCGCGAATATCTCGGGACGCTCGATGAAGATTTGTGCGCCGGCGGTCGTCGTGTAGCGGGTCGTGTCGTTACCGGCGGCCACCATGAGTGTGAAAAAGTTCTTCAGGGTCATGTCGTCGAGGGAGTCGCCCTCTCGGTTGGGTTCAATCAGCGCCGTCAGGACGTCGCTGGTTGGCACCATGCGCCTCTCTTCGAGGGCGATCTGGGCGTACTCGAAGAGTTCGAGAGCGACCGGACTGCGAAACGGCAGCAGGCGGTAGTCGCTCGTGTCAGTCTGGTCAACGACGTAGTCCGTGAAGTCGGGATCGGTGTTGCCGATTAGGGCGTCACCCCGGCTCACGAGCCAGTCGAGGTCGTTGTCGGGAAGTCCGAGGAGCCGACCGAGCATCTTCATTGGCAGTTCTCGAGCAACGTGTTGCACGAAGTCGAACTCCGTACGTGCGCCCAGGTTGGCGATGACTTCCCGCGCGAGATTTCGCACGACCTCCTCGTAGTCCGCCACGACCCGAGGGGTGAACGGGCGCGACACTAGGCGACGGAGGCGGGTGTGTTCGGGGGAGTCCATCTCCATCATCGTGCGACGGGCCTCGGTCTCCTCCGCGTCCATGTCCTCCATACGGATGCCGAATCGGCTGGAGAAGAGTTCGGCGTGACGACTGGCGAAGAGGACGTCTTCGTACTTGGTGAGGCTCCAAAAGCCTCGCCCGCCGTCGGCCTCCTCGGTCCAGGCGACCGGGCTCTCGGCGCGCATCCGGGCGAAGACTTCGTGCGGAACCCGTTCCACGTAGGTGTCGTGGGACGTGATGTCGATGAGGTGCGAATCATTCGCCATGGATCCCCCCTGTCGTTGGAGAGCGTACTCGTTTGGCGCCAAACGAATTGATCTGGCTTTCACTCGGTGGGCTTCCTACTATGGAGGGATGACGAAGCCACTTATTGGCATGACCGGGCGCCGCTGGCCGGTGGCGTGGCTGGACCGCAACGTCCCCAAGGCCATGCATGAGTTGCAGTTTGACCTGCATTTCTCGGACTATCCGGCCTCCGTCGCGGCCGCGGGCGGCATCCCCGTCGAACTCACTCGCGACGCCGACGTCGAAGAATTGATGGCCCGCCTGGATGGGCTGATTCTGAGCGGGGGAGCGGACGTCGAACCGGCCCGCTACGGTCACGATCCCGATGACGATCTCGGCTCCACTGAACCCGATCGAGACGAGTGGGAGTTGGCGCTGTTGCGCGAGGCCCGCCGGATCGAAATGCCGGTCCTCGCCATCTGTCGCGGCGCGCAACTGACCAACGTCTTCTATGGCGGAACGCTCAATCAGCACGTGGAGCTCGAAGAAGGTTCGGGCCACCCCCAGTGGGACATTGACGGGCGCGAGACGAGTCACGAGGTCCATATCGTGCCCGGTTCGCTCCTGTCGTCGCTCTATCCACAGAAGGTGGGCGTGAACTCTCTGCATCACCAGACCCTGGCGGAGCTCGGCAAGGACTTGGTAGTGTCCGCCACGGCTCCGGACGGGGTCGTCGAAGCATTGGAACTACCGGGCCACGACCTGCTCGGCGTGCAGTGGCATCCCGAGTTGTTGGAGAAGCCCGACCCCACCTTCCGCTGGCTCGTTGAACGCAGCTCTGCCTTTCTCGAGCGCAGGCTCTAATGCGCTCGATGCGGCGATCGAGGCCACCGTCGAGCTGGGCGACGAGAGGTTGGTCGACGTTCCCGCTGGCGGTGCTCGGCACGAGGAGCAGCTGGTCCTTGACAAAAGTCGTTTGAGTCCGTACATTCTTGCGATTGCCGTCGTGGCATAAAGTTCGAGCGTCCGGGGGATTCGATGGCTACTGGTGACCAACTGCAGAGGCTGGGTGGCCGCAAGAAACTGACGCTGAAGGACGCGGTGGCCCAGTCAGTTGGACTCATGGGGCCGGTCTTCTCGATCGCCTTCCTGGTGCCGCTCCTCGTGGGCCTCAATGCGTCGGGCCGCGGCGCCGGCAACGCGGCAGCCCTCTCAGTCCTGATCGCGGCCGTCGGGGTCGTCGGACTCGGTTGGATCGTCGCGGAGTACACCCGTAAGATCCAGGCTGCGGGCTCGCTTTACGACTACGTCACCGACGGTCTCGGTGGACGGGTCGGTTCGGCCGCGGGCTGGCTCTACTACACCGGAATCATTGCGCTCGGTTCGGCGATCCTGCCAATGATCGGCGGCACCATTCACGACACGATTCTGACCGAGTTCAGCGTCGAGCCGTTTCCCCAGTTGGTGTGGGATATCCTCTTGCTCCTCCTGGTGGCGTTGGTCATGTACCTGGGCGTGGCCCTGTCGACCAGGTTGCAGTTAATCCTCGCGCTTATTTCTCTCAGCGTGGTCGCAGTCTTCTCGATCTTCGTCATCGTCCAGAGCAGTGGCGTACACCACGTCGCTGCCGGTTTCTCGCCCAACAGCTCGCCGACGCACTGGAGTGGCGTGCTCTTCGGCGTGCTCTACGGGGTGCTCCTCTTCACCGGCTTCGAGACCTCGGCCAACCTCGGTGAAGAGACCGAACACCCTCGGCGTGACATTCCCCGAGCCGTCCTCTTCTCGGTGCTGGCAATTGGCGGCTTCTACATCGTTGCGACGTTCGCCCAGATTTCGGGCTTCCATTTCAACCTCACGACCCTCTCGAAGAACGCCGGTGCGCCACTGTTCACGCTCGCGGGACCGAAGGCCGCCGGCGGTTACGCCACGGTGGCGATGCGCCGCATCGTCGAACTCGTCGTCATCTTTGACATGATTGCCGTGCTCGTGGGCTGCGCCGTGTCCGCGTCGCGCGGTGTCTTCGCCATGGCGCGCGACAGTCGACTGCCGCGTTCCTTTGGCAAAATATCCGCCAAAGGAACACCGACGGGAGCGAGCAACGTCGTCATGGTGGTGTACGCCGTCGTTATTGTGCTCACCGTGACGACGTCGATTTTCGCTATCAAAGGACTTCCTCACTACGTTGCGATCTTTAGCTGGTTCTCGACGTACGGCGCCTTCGCCATCGCGGTGATCTACTTGCTGATTTCGGTCGGGGCACTCGTTGGACTGAAGGATCGCGGAAAGACGGTACCGCTCTACCTGGCGAGCTCGGTCGGCTTCCTCGTCACCGCGGGGGCGATCTTTGGATCGATCTACAAGGTCACGGCGCCGACGATCTGGGCGCCGTACGCGGCGGGCGCAATCTTGTTCGTTGGCTTGATTGCGGCATTCTCAATGAAGAACACCTCGCGCGCCAGTTCCAACTTCTCGTTGCTCATCGAGTCCGAGCAGGGTCCGCTCAAGCTGTAGGGAGCCGAACAGCGTTCGGCGGGTCGCCGATTAGCCTTCGGTCGATGGTGCTACGACTCCGGCCCTACACCGTTGACGACGAGCAAGAAGCCGTCGCGGCGCACGAGCTCGCGCGCCTCGATCAATCGCAATTCTTGCTGGGCTGGGAGCCCTCGATGGCCTGGGTCGACTTCATCGAGAGCATCCGGACCCAGCGCCTCGGACTCGACCTCTCCGAATACCGAGTGCGGGGCTGTCAGCTCGTCGCGGACCTCGACGGCGAACTGGTCGGCCGCGCGTCAGTCCGTTTTGAGCTCAATGAGTTCTTCGCGACGAAGGGCGGTCACATTGGCTACGTCGTACTGCCCCAGCATCGTCGTCGGGGCTTCGCCACCGAGATTCTTCGTCAAGCGCTCGTGATTGCTCGCGATCACGGCGTCGCACCCGCGCTGCTGATTTGCGACGACGACAACCTGGGATCGGCGACAGCAATTGAGCGCTGCGGCGGAGTCCTGGAGGCAGTCGAAATGCCCACCGACGGGGACCGTCTGATTCGTCGGTACTGGATAGCTTGAGCGATCATCTCGAGCCCGACGAACCGGGCGCTCTGGCGCTCTCACTTCTGGGTCGTCACGTAGATCACCGCGGTGGGGGAGTGCGTGTTGTTGGTCGCGAAGGACGTGACGGTGATGACGTAGTTCGTGTGGCGAAGCAATCCGGTGAAACTCCCCGAGGTGGTGCTGAGGAGTCTGCCGCGATGTTGGGGGCCACCGCTGGAAGTCTCCACCGCTTGCAAGGCGAAGAAGCTCAGTCCGTTGCTGTACGTGTCGCTCGAGGTCCACGCGACGTAAATCGCGTGCGACGTGACGAGCGTCGTTCGCAAGTTTCGGACCTGCGTAGGCGCTCGCTTCATGGTGGGGGAGAGCTGGAGGACGGCGATAAGAACCGCCACGACCGCGAGGACGCCGAGAATCGTGATCCTTCGCGGAGCCCGGCTCTTCACGATCTCTTCCATTGCGGCCCGGTTGAAGGGCATGCCGCCGATCGTGAGCGGCGCCTCGGCGTTCTGACGAGGGATCTGGCGCGTCGCGGAGAAGTCGACGCCGCAGCGCGCACAGCGCACTGATCCCTTGACGTTCTCCTCAAAACAGTCGGGACAGACGACGATCGAGCTCACGGGCCGCAGTCTCTCACTCTCGCCGAGCGATGTTTCGCCGTCGACACGTCGCCGCGTGCGGCTAATGGGCGACTGTGGTCCCAACGACGAACGCACCGGCGCAGAGCAGTGGGGTAGAGAGAATCAGAGCGAGTGAGGAGCGCCAGTGGTGTTCTCGCTGAAGGACGGCCGGTATCGCGAAGGCGGAAGAGAACGTCGTCAGTCCCCCACAGAATCCCGTGAGGATCACTGACTGCAGTTGCCTGTCGGCGAAGGTCGTCAACGAGTACAGGGAGATTCCGGCGATGAAGGTGCCCACGACGTTCGCCGCGACCGTCGCCCAGGGTCGGAGCGTCGGATCATGACGTCGCACGAGGTACTCGGCAAGGAAGCGGACGACGCAGCCAAGCGCTCCGGCGACGGTGACCAGGAGCAGCGTCACCGCGCAAACCTCAGTAGTCCGAGCCACGCCGCAAAAACGCCGCTGAGGATGGCCCCTGCGGCGACGCTGAGGCATCCGGCAATGGAATAGTGCCACAGGACGGATAAATCGACAAAGAGGCCCGAATAGGACGTTAGGCCACCAAAGAACCCGGTGATCAGCAGGAGTCGAATCGGATCATTCGGATCGTGGCCCCGCAAGCGCCCACGCAGTAATCGCGTCGCGACGAACACGCCGACGAAATTGATGGTGAGCAGGACCCACGGGACGTAGTAGATCCAACTTTTCTGAAGTTGCAGGGGTGCGTAACCGGTCCAGCCCGTGAACTGCCGCTGGTGGTCGTCGATCTTCGACAGAAGATCGCGTAACAACGTGCCGAACGCGCCACCCGACGCCACCATGATCAGCGCAAGCACAAACTGTCGCGGACTGAGCGAGGTGTTAGGGCGCATGGGTACTCTGAACATACTGGAGGCCCTAATGTCCAGAGAGCGGAGGGAGGGGCCGAATTGGGCCGTGCAACCTTCGGATTCGGAGATTTCGCGTTAACTTTACATAACGTACATTATCGGCGAATTGTTGTGGAATTGCTGTTATGATTGGAATCATGCGTCGGCTACTCTGTGCTGCAGTTTTTGTGGCCTCCACTCTTGGAGTCATGGCACTGCCGGCCGCGGCCGATCCAATTCCCAATCGAGTCTCGTTGTCGTTCGACTACAGCGACAATGACATAGCGGCGTCGGTCAGCAAGGGATCGTTCAACATCATCGTGAACGTGCTGCCCGAACACGCCACGGGCCTGATTCGAATGGTGGCAGTCGCGCCCGCGGGCGCCAACGTGAACAATCTGGTCTGCTCCTTCCAGTGGATCTCCAAGAGCCAGTCGGAGTGTTCCTTCGATTTCACGGCGACCGGGGTGTGGGGGGTACACGCCCAGTACCAGGTAGTGCCAAAGACTGACGTCGTTTCCTCGGCGGTCACGAATCTGCGCGTCGGCGACTAGGTCTTCGGCCTCCGAGCCGCAATAGTTCACGTCAACTGGGTTGACCGTTGCAGAGTTGCGCTCACGATGAGGCTCGACGAGATTGCCGCTCGACCGGTGACGGAACGCCGCTTAGTTGTGTGCCACGTGCGAGCGTCCCATCCCTTCCGGACTCGTACTGTCCTACACTTCGACGAATGAACTCTCTCTTTGACGTACAGGGCAAGGTGGTGTTGGTGACCGGCGGTAGTCGCGGCATTGGCGAGATGATCGCGCGCGGATTCATCGATGCCGGCGCGAAGGTCTACATCTCGTCTCGTAAGGCCGAGGTCGGCGAGTCGCTCGCGCAGGAACTCTCTGCGATGGGATCGTGCACGTCACTGCCGGCGGACCTGTCCAAGGAGTCCGAGTGCCAACGCCTCGCGAGCGAGCTCACGGCGCGAGAAGCTCATCTCGACGTACTCGTCAACAACGCGGGCGCGACCTGGGGCGCCTCGATGGCCGACTACGACGAGGCGGCGTGGGAGCGGGTTCTGGCGCTCAACGTGAAGGGCGTGTTCCACATGACCAAGTTCCTGCGACCCCTGCTAGAGGCCCAGGCCACCGCCGCGCTGCCGTCGCGGGTCATCAACATTGGCTCTATTGACGGCATACACGTTCCGTCGATGGAGACCTTCGCCTACTCGGCGTCGAAGGCAGCGGTGCACCAATTGACTCGTCACCTCGCCAAGCAGCTGGCGCCGAAGGTGACCGTGAACGCCATCGCCCCTGGCCCCTTCGAGTCCAAGATGATGCACTCGACGCTCGAGGCCTTCGGCGACGATATTGCCAGGGCGGCACCGATGAAGCGAATCGGCCAACCCTCCGACATGGCCGGAGCGGCGATTTTCCTGGCGTCACCGGCAGCGAGTTACATCACCGGCGTGGTGCTACCGGTCGACGGGGGTATCGCGACGTTGGCCTAACCGGCCGGTTGCGTGCCGAGCGTCACCTTGAGCGACAAGTGCGTGGCACCGCGCACGATGTGCAGCGTGACCGTGTCGCCGGGGTGTAAGACCGAGATCAGACTGCTCACGTCCTGGGCGCCGGCGACCGACGTGGCGTTGATTGCTACGATGACGTCGCCCTGCTTCAGTCCGGCGCTCGCGGCGCCGCTGCCCGAAATGACACTCATGACCACCGCACCGGCCGAAACCGTAAACCCGTACTGGGCCCGCAGCGAGGGCGTCATGGACATAATTTCGACACCGATGAAGGCGTGGTGATTAACGACGCTCTCCCCCGCTTCGAGCTTCTTCAACAGCGACTCGATCGTCGCGACTGGAATGGCGAAACCAATGTTCTGGGCACTCGTGCCGTCGGGCAGCGATCCGGCGACCGCGGTGTTCATCCCTATGACGTCACCGTGGGCGTCCAGCAAAGGTCCACCGGAGTTACCGGGATTGATCGCCGCGTCGGTTTGAATCATGTTGTTCAACGTCTCCGACGACGACGTGGAGCCCGCCGTGACGGTCCGTCCCAGGGCGGACACGATGCCCTGGGTCACCGTTGGCGTCCCGGCCGCGAGACCGAGGGCGTTGCCAATGGCGACCACCGCGTCACCGACGACCAGTGCGTTCGAGTTACCAAAGGTGACCGACGGCAGCCCGGTGGTGCTGTTGATGCGAATGAGCGCGACGTCGTCAATGGGGTTGGTGCCAATGAGCGTCGCCGGAAGAGCTTTGGTTGAACCGGTGCGGGTCACGGTGATGGTGCCGCCCCCCACCGCGGCGGCGATCACGTGATTATTCGTAATGACGTAGCCGTTGGCGGAGATAATCATGCCGGTGCCTTGATCCTCGGTCCCCTGACCCTTCACGTCAATGGACACAATCGACGGCTCGACCCTTTGCACGAGGCTCGGTATGGTCAGGCCGCTCGGCAACACGGCTGCGCCCGGAGCATCGTTGTTCGACGTGACCGGAATTGTGCCGTTGTTCGACGAGGAGGCGTAGTGACCGGCGAGCCCACCGACGAGAGCGGCCACGAGCAGTAGGGAGATCCGACTTGACCACATGGTTCGCTTGCCGCGGTCCTGAGACGCCAAGGGCGTCTCATCAATCGGCGCGATCGCGGCGTGGCTCACTGGTTCGGAGAGTGCCTCGGGAGCGACGCCGAGAGCGCCAGCGACGACGGCGCCGAACGGCTCATTCGAAACGGTCGAGTCGACTCCGACGGTAGTGTGCTCTCCCGGCGACATCGGAAGTTCGATTCCTTCGTCGACAGAGGCGCCCGAAGGGCCATTTGGATGATCGCTCACCGAGCCATGCTAGGCACTGGTTTCTAAACTTGGCCTCAACCCGGGAGAAATGTTTGTTCATTGGTGAGCGACTAGATTAGAGACCCTATGTCGCGTCGCATTGAGATTGAAATCACCAGTCTGAAGGGTGACGTGGCCACGTGGCGCGCCGCGGGAGCAAAACTTCCCAAGGGAGTCCTCAGCGCGGCGCTGGTACCCGGTGGCGCAGTGGTCGGCAACGTCTATCGCGCCGACGTCGAACAGTACATGGAGGGCATTGAGATCCTCTCGGTCATGGCCCCGAAGACCGCTTCGCCCGTGGACCCGCGAAACGAGCGCGTCGAAATGATTCCCACCGTGAAACAGGGCCCCGACGTCGTGGTCACCTACGCCCCGAAGGGGCGCGGCGGCCCCCGTCGAGAGGGAGGACGCGACGGTGGACCAGGTCGTCGCGAAGGAGGACCCAGTCGTCGTGAAGGCGGCCCTGGGCGTCGAGAAGGATCCGAGGGACGAGAGTCCGGACCT
The DNA here is from genome assembly GCA_025362585.1 of Acidimicrobiales bacterium. GTDB lineage: Bacteria > Actinomycetota > Acidimicrobiia > Acidimicrobiales > RAAP-2 > RAAP-2. Next base: position 44,654 of record JANYFR010000004.1, read on the forward strand.
GCTCGACGAGAGTCGGGCGCCAGTCGCCGTGCACCGAGCGAAGCACGTGCGGACAGCGCGGGCCACACCGACAGCCCGAAGCGACCGGCCGGCCGATCAGCCTCGACAGAGCGCACGACCCCCACTGGAGACGAACGAGCGGCCCGTGGTCCACGGAGTGACCGGCCAGCGCGATCGGCCCGACCGGATCGTTCGAACCCCGGACAGCCGCCGATGTCGACCACTCATCGAAACGCCCTCCTCGCAACGCTCTCGCCCGAACAGCTGCCCGTGGCTGAGCAGCTCTTGCGTGGTGGCATGCCCGCCGTCCGTACGGCAGTCGCCGAGCAAAACAAAAACGCCACGGCGCAAGGTCGACCCACTATCGACGCCGTCACTATCGACCGGATTGCCGAGGAGCTTCTGGGAAAGACGAACCTCGCCCTCTGGAAGGACCGCGCGACCGGCGCCATCGGAGCCGGCCGGGAGTTGCGTTTGCGCGATCTGCGGGCCGTCGTCACTTCCGCCAAGACCGTCTCACTCGATGACGATGCTCGCACTCAGTTAAAGGAGCTGCAGGTTGCGCTCACGGCCCGACTCGAACACCTGCGTACGCAGTGGAACGAGCGGCTCGAAGCGGCCGTGAGTTCCAAGAACGTGCGAGAGGCGCTGGGACTCGTCGCTCGACCACCGGACATGTCGACCCGGGTCAGCGCCGAAATGGCCGCCAAAGTCGTGGCGATCACCTCCGAGGCCCTCACCGCCGAGCAGGACCCGACGCTCTGGAAGGAGATCGTCACGTTGACGATCGATACCTCGATTAGGCGAAACGTGAAGCCCGTCGGCATACCCAGTGACGACTCGTGCAAGGCGCTCGCGATTCACAACGCCGGTGCGATACCGGAATTGGCGAAACTGCTGGGCATGAGAGTGCCGCCGCCGCCGCCCCCGACGAGGGTCGTGCGTCGACCGGCTACGCGCCGCGCATCGTAAGCAGTCGGGCCTTCCAGCCGATTGACTCGTAGAGGGACTTCATCGCACGGTCCCCCGGCAACGCGAAGGCGTCGCGTGGCGGATCCGCGAGCGCGAGCAGGGTCGTGATCATCAATCGGGCGTCGCCCTGACGTCGACGTCCGGGTGTGACGTAAATCGCCTCAACCACAAATTCGCGAACGATGGCGAATCCCTCCGGTACGCCGTCGTGGTCGAGGACCCAAAGTTGGCCACTCGTGACGAGACGCTCGAGTAGCTCGTCGACGGAGGACTCCCCCACGAGTGTCGCCAGGAGTTCGGGGCCGCCCCGGTGACTCACCAGTCGCCGCTGCGCGTCAGTCATAAGTTTGACGAAGTCCGGCGTCGACGCGGTTGCTCGCTCGAACGTCATCGTCGTCCTTAGACTTCGTACGTTGACGTGCGGACGCCGTCAGACACAGTCGCGACAGAGCATCTGCGCCCTATTGGCGAGTTGGCTCGTCTTCTTAAGCAATCGACACGAGGCGCAACGGAACTCATCGTCCTGTCTCGGCAGGATTGTCTCGGCCGGGTCGATGAGCGTGTCGACCTCGCCGGGCGCCTCCTCGTCGTCCTCGGGAACCGAGGTGCGACGAATGGTCTCGGCGAGGACCTCATCGAGTGCCAGTTCGATGTCGGCGTCGTCAACGACGTCATCGTCCTCAACCACCACCACTTCAGGCACCACATCTTCGTCCTCGACGTCCTCGACGTCCTCGACGTCGACCACCCCTTCTGGGTCATCGACCTCTTCGGCGTCGATGACGCCCTCAATGTCGTCATCAGGGACGATCTCTTCGTCGAAGCCTTCGGCGAGTTCTTCCTCGTCGAACACTTCTTCTGATTCAGCGTCACTAGACATAAGTTCCTCTTCTATAGCGCTGGAAGTGTAGAGCCTTTTCGCACGCGGGTGACCCCGATTCGCATAAAGAATCCGTAATCTCGCCATTTTCTAACGATTTAGGCGATTCCTCTCAGCGGTCCGCTCGGCCTCGAGTCGTTCGAGGTCGACGTCGGAGAAATCGACGTAGCTCATGGCGTTGGCAATCATGCTGTGACCAGCCTCTTCACGAATCAGCCGAACCATTGCTTGGGCGACGCGCCGATAGCTCGGGTGGCCCTGGGGACCTGAACGAAGTTCAATTAAGTGCATGGCCTCGCGGGCGTTCATCTGCATCACGTAACGGATGCGAAACGCCAAGGCGACGGCGTACTGCGACTGTTCGGGGAACTCGTTGCGCATGTCACGATGGAGGTCCGCCGATCGCCGTAGCGACTCCTCGTAGGGACCGGCGAGTCCGGCCTCGATGACGATACCGGGCACGTCGTAGCCCAGTTCAACGGTCAGCGGCTGCCACTCAATGGTGAGGAGGCGATGACGTTGGAGGTCGCGAAAAGCTCCGTAATCGGTCACTAACTCGAATCGATAGTCGGTGCGTTCGAACGCCCGTCCGGGTCGATGTCGCCGGTTGCGTCGATCACCGACGTACGTCGTCATCAGTTGTTGACGTTCCGGGTCCGTCATGGTGGCCACTCGTCGCTGCGCCTCGCCGTGCGAATCCGTCGAGTTGGCGAAGATGATCGCTTCGAGCACCCGCTGTTCGCCGAGGCGGTCATAGGCGACGAGCCGCACCTGTTCTCGGGGATCGTCGAGCGCGAGCGTGCTCCCCATCGAGTTGACGAGTTCCCTTGTGGCACTTTTCGTCTGGGCCATGTAGGTCGTCCACGCGACGCCGCGTTCTGGCACGTCGAGCCGCTTGAGGAATGATGGAATGACCTTGACGAGTTCGTCGAGCATTAGCTGGGCGTACTGGCGAACCTCGGGTAGGGGGTGGGCGCGCATGTGCAAGAGCAGTGACTCGTAAGCCTGGCCCGAGGCGTAGATGCCCAGATTCGAGAGGGCGCTGGACGGCAACAGTCCCCGCATGGCGTCGAGGGCCTTGGCGCGAATGGCCTGGCGGTAGACGAAGTCGGTGTCGTCCGGGGTCTTGGGGTACTTCTTCGAGAGCCAGTCCGTCAGGGTGGGCAACAGCTCCGCGTAGGTGTCGAACATTCGGTCCATCTCACCGACGTAGCGGGCGCCGAAGCGCGACTCCAGGACATCGTGGTCGCGGTAGAAGCGGTAGTGGCCGTTGGTGAAGCGCCGGTCGTAGCCGAGATACCGGGTTGACTGCTCGAAGTAGCTCATCAGGCGACCCCACTCGAGCACCTTGGTCAGGATGTTGCTTGCCTGCTCACAGGCCAAGTGCACTCCCCCGAGTTGGGCCACCGAGTCGTCACCGTACTCGTAGAAGATCCGCTGGTAGAGCTCATCGGCGCGCTCGAGTCCGACGGTGGCGTCGATGCCGACGTCGCCGGTCAGGTCGAGGTCGCCCACGAACTCGTCGAGGAACAGTCGTCGCAGGCTCTTCGAGGACCTCGAGTAGCGCGCGAAGAGGGCGCCCTTGACCACCTCGGGCAGATTCACCAGGGCGAAGACGGGGCCCTCCAGGTTGGTGAAGTACCGTCGCAGCACCGCCGCCTCGGCCTCGGTGAACTCTTCGGCGACGTAGGTGTGCATGGAGTAACGAGGCTAGGGGCGAATTCAGACGCGCGGGTGGACGCTCGACGAGCCCGCCACGACACTGCGCAAGACCGCGTCGCGGGCCTCCGCGGCGACGTCGGCGACGCGGGTCAGCGTCGTCATACGCGCCAACTGCTCACAGAGGTCGGCGACCTGTTTGGCGTTGCGTACGAAGTCGCCCGGCGAGGTCTGACCAATCTCGACGTCGGCGAGGTCCAGTACCGTGCCCAGCGACGCTCCGCGCGCCCACGCGGCGATGGTGGTCGCGAACTTGCCGTCGGGCTCTTTCGCCGACGGCACCGTGAACCGGCCCTCGACTTCGCGAATCGTCGCGGCGATGACGGTGATCTCATTGAGGCGATCGTTTAGATTGCCGCGCCGTTCCTGACCGAGGCGGTCGTTCAGTGACCGCTTCTTCTTGGTCGTCACTTGCTTGGCCACGTTCGCGGTGCGGGCCGCGCGCTTGGATTCGTAGACGAAGCACGACAGCACCCCCGCGAGCTGGGCGGCCTCGAGACCCTCAAAGACACCACCGCTGATTGATTCGGCAATCACCAGGTCACACTCGTGGTAGATCGAACGCAAGAGCTGACCGCTCGTCGTCAGGTGCCAACCGTTGGCGTAACCGAGCTCTTCGAGCACGTGATGACGGGCCACCATCTGATCACCGAGCGGACGCTTCGAGCCCGTAGGACGGTGGTCGGCCTCAAACTGGGCGAAGGAGCGCTGCACAACTTCAAGGGCAGTCTCGTACTCGAAGTGATTGATGAGATTGGCGGTGAAGTTGTACGTCGGACGGAACGACGAATGGAGGTCTGACGGCGGAGCGAGGGCCACGCGTCCCACGTCGTGGAGGGCCACCTCGTTCGCGAAGCAGACAATCGCGTGTCCCTCGTCGTCGAGTCCGCGTCGACCGGCCCGCCCGGTCATCTGCGAGAACTCGCCACTCGTCAAGAATTTGCGTCCGGCGTCCGAGTACTTGGAGAACCTCTCGAGCGCCACCGAGCGGGCGGGCATATTCACGCCCAGGGCGAGCGTCTCAGTGGCGAACACCACGGCGAGCAGGTTCAACTCAAAGCAGGCCTCGACAATCTCTCGGAAGGCCGGAACCATTCCGGCGTGGTGGGCCGCGAGCCCCCGACGGAGACAGTCGATAAAGTCGGCGTATTCGAGCGCCGTAAGGTCTTCGTCGGAGAAGCCGGTAAGGCGCGATTCGGCAATCCGCTCAATCTGGCGTCGCTCCTCGGGCGCGGTGAAGACCAGGCCGTCGCGTCGGCACTGGTGGACGGCGTCGTCGCAGGCCGCGCGCGAGAAGATGAACACGATGACCGGCAGGAGATCGTCGCGCTCGAGGGCGAGGAGGAGTTCGCTGCGCCGGGGCGCACGAAAGGGCGGTGGTGGTGCGCCGGTCGGGGGCCCCTTCCACTTCGGCCCCGGCCGAAAGCGTCGGGTTGCCTTCATCATGTTGTCGATGCGACGAGCCTCGCTGGATAGTCGTTCGCCGTCGAGGAGATCGATGACCTCGGCCCCCGGCTGTCCGCGGCGAACGATGGCGAGATGGTTGTGCAGTTGGATCGGTCGGGTCTTCTCGACGACGATGGCGGTCGGTCCGCGCACCTCGGTGAACCATTCGCCAATGAAGTCAGCGTTGCCAATGGTCGCCGAGAGCGCGACGAAGCGCACCGCACTCGGCGTGAGGATAATGACCTCCTCCCACACACCGCCGCGAAAGGGGTCCTGGAGGTAGTGGACCTCGTCGAGGATTACGAGACCGAGCGTTCGCAGCTGGTGCGATTCGGTCAGCAGCATATTGCGCAGCACCTCGGTGGTCATCACGATGACGTCCGCTCCGTGGTTCAGCGACGTGTCACCGGTCAACAGTCCCACTCGGCTCGGTCCGTAGAGCGCGCTGAGCTCGTTGTACTTCTGGTTGCTGAGCGCCTTCAGCGGCGTGGTGTAGAACGCCCGCTCCCCTCGCTCGAGTACCCGTCCGATGGCGTAGTTGGCGATAAGGGTCTTGCCAGATCCGGTCGGCGCACTCACCAGGACGTTGACGTGCTCGTCGATCGCTTCGATCGCCTCGAGTTGAAAGTGGTCCAGTCCGAAACTGAGGCCGTCGACGAACCGATTTCGGTAGTCGACCGTCGTCACTTGCGCAGCAGTTTGCCAACACCGATGGCGAGGAAGTAGAAGACGACCAGCGGCAGCGCGAGGGCCATCATCGACAGCGGATCGCCGCTCGGAGTAAAGACCGCCGACGCCACCGTAATCGCGATCAGGGCGTAGCGCCACGAGCGCAGCAGTTGACGCGGCGTCACGACGCCGGCGAGTTCGAGGGCGACCAGCACGACCGGGAACTCGAACGTCACGCCGAAAACGAACATCATCAACAGGAACAGCGTGAGGTACTGGTTCGGGTTGTACTCGGTGATCAGGGCCCGTCCGCCGACCGACTCTAGAAAGGAGATCGCGTGACCGAAGCTGTAATAGGCGACCGCGATCCCCCCGGCGAAGAACAGAATGGACGTCGCCACGAAGGGAATGGCGTAACGGCGTTCCTTCGCCTTGAGACCGGGCGTGACGAATCGCCACGCCTGCCAGAAGAGGATTGGTGATGAGAAGAGGAGGCCCCCAAAGAAGCCGATCTTGATGCGCAGCGTCAGTCCGTCAAGCGGGTTCGTCACGAGGAACTTGCAGTGTCGCGGCGTCGCGGCGCAGTAGGGCTTTTGCAGCACGTGCAGGATCGAGGGATAGATCAAGAAGGCCACGACCCCGAGCGCGAGCACCGCTCCCGCCGAGATCAGGAATCGTCGTCGCGCCTCGGCGAGGTGCTCGGCCAGAGTCATGCCGGTCGCGGCTCTTTGGAATCGGGACACGACTCCCCTAGTTCAGTGACGGATCGGGCGGCGAAGTTGCCGGGTCGCTACGAATCACGGACCGCGGCGGCGTCGGAGTCCGTAAGGGAGCGGGCTCCGCACTCGCACTCGCCGCGGCCCCGGCGGTGCTGGCCGCCGAGACGTCGCGGGCCTCGGCCCGGTCGGCGAGTTGGTTCAACAGATTCACCGGACTGCGCGCCATGCGCGCCATGTCACCGGTGCTCGGCAGGTCCGGCAGGGCCTCGCGCACTTCAGTCTCGACACGCTCTTGCATGCGCTTCAGTGCGCGCCAACTTGATCCCAGTTTTTGGGCCACCTCGGGCAGTTTGTCGGGCCCGAGTAGGAGCAAGACGACGGCAATGATGACCATTATCTTGATGGGGTTGACGCCGAACATCGCACCATTCTAGGGGGCCAGCGTTAGAGGAAACCAAGTCGGCCAATGGGCCATATCCGCAAGAACGCTTTTCCGATGATATATGAACGCGGCACCGTCCCCCACATCCGACTATCACACGAGTTTCCGTGATTGTCGCCCATCATAAAGTACTGATTCGGCGCGACGGTGACGTTGCCAATGGCCGATCCGAGTGGCTCGGTGTGCGTCCAGGCCTCTTTGAAGGCGGCACCATTCACGTAGATGGTGTTTCCCTTGGAAGTCAGGTGATCTCCCGGGAGCCCAATGACGCGCTTGACGAGGTCGGTTACCGGTTCGCCGCAGTTCTCCGCGGGCGGCGCCCTAAACACCAGGACGTCACCGCGATTGATAGTGCCAAAGTCGACGCTGAGTTTGGAGACGATAATTCGGTCGCCGATCTGGAGCGTTGGCTCCATTGACGCCGACGGGATGAAGAAGGTTTGGAACGCGAATGTGCGCATGAAGAACGAAACGAGAACTGCCGCGACAACGATGATGACCCACTCGATGAAGACGCGCCGTCGCCGACGCGGCTTGATTGGTCGTGGGGTGACGTGGGGCTCGACATCGGGCGTCGCGACGACGACTGGCAGCGCGGGGGCGTCTTCAGGCACGACGCAAGGTTAGTCGGGTCATCCGTGACGCTCGAGCGAGGCAAGGAGTCGCTGAAATCGTTCATCGGTACTTTTGAACGGATCCTTCAGCAGAACCGTGCGCTGCATCTCGTCATTCAGTTTCAGATGGACCCAGTCGACCGTGTAATCACGGCGCCACTCCTTGGCCGCCTTGATGAACGTGCCACGCATGTGGGCCCGGGTCGTCGGAGGCGGGGTGTGGGTGGCGGTGGCCACCTCTTCGTCGGTGACGACGCGCTGAAAGTGCCCGCGGGCCTGGCGACGGTAGTAGAGACCACGCTCGAAGCTCGTGTCGTGGTACAGCAGATCGATCAGCGCAATCTTGGGATCGCTTAGTGCAACGCCACTGCGCTCGCGCTCACGTTCAATGATCTGCAGCTTGGCAATCCAGTCGACGCGGTCGGCCAGTCCCATCGGGTCGTTGCGGTACTGTTCGATCACTTCGCGCCAAAGGCGCACGGCGTGCACCTGATCGACCGGCAGGTCGCGACCCTCGAGGAACATCTCGGCGCGCTCGCACAGGTCGTCTTGGATCTCGAGGGCCGTGAGGTCGCGACCGTTCGTGAGCTTGACCGGCTCCTTGCTCCAGAGGTCGTAAGAGATGTCGCGCAACGCGTTGATCGGCGACGCCATGTTGTAGTCGCGCAGGACGGTATTGCGGTCCTCTATCATCGCGAGCACGACCGACGCAGTTCCGAGCTTGAGATACGTCGCGAACTCACTCATGTTGGAGTCGCCCACGATGACGTGGAGCCTTCGGTACTTCTCGGGGTCGGCGTGAGGCTCGTCTCGGGTATTGATGATCGGTCGGCTTCGCGTGGTCGCCGAGGAGATCGCCTCCCAGATGTGCTCGGCGCGCTGGCTCATGGAGTAGGCCGTGCCCTTCGCGTTGGTGACGACCTTGCCAGCGCCCGTGAAAATCTGACGGCTGATCAGATACGGAATGAAGACCTGTTCGAGGCGTGAGAGGTCGTCAATGCGCTCGATGCAGTAGTTCTCGTGACAGCCGTAGGAGTTGCCGGTCGAGTCGGTGTTGTTCTTGAAGAGGAAGATGTCCCCACGAATCCCCTCGGCGCGCAACTGGCCCTGGGCGTACTCCGCGAGTTCGCGCAGAATCGACTCACCGGCCTTGTCCTGGGCCACGGCGTCGCTGAGCGAGTCACATTCGGCGGTCGCGTACTCGGGGTGGCTTCCCACGTCGAGGTAGAGCCGGCTCCCGTTCTCCAAAAAGACGTTGCTTGAACGGCCCCACGCCACGACCTTGCGAAAGAGGAATCGTGAGACCTCGTCGGGGCTGAGCCGTCGCTGACCCTTCAGGGAGAAGGTGATCCCGTACTCGGTCTCTATTCCGTAGATCCGTCGCAGCATCGCGTCACCGTTGCCGATCCCTCAGCGCAGGAGCTCACTCACGTCGTTGTCGGTCAGGCGCGCGAAGGTCCGACGGTCGCCCCGATCCTCCAGTATTCCGACCTCCAGCTCGCTGACCCCGATGGTGCGGTCGAGGCCCGCCAGGGCAGCCACCGCGTTCTTCAGCGTCACGTTGAGCGGTTCGAGCGAGTCCTCCGACGCGGCGAAGCGGCCCTTGATTGTTTCGGCGTCGCCGCCGAGTACCGCGAATCGCGGTTCGTCCGAGATGGTGCCCTCGTAGGCGATGCGGTAGAGCTTCGTGGGGCGAATCCGATTGCCGAGCTGGGCCACCAGAATTTCGACCTCCAGGGGCTTTTGACCCTCGGTGAACATGTCGCCGAGGTGCTGGGCGTAGTAGTTGGCCAGCGCCCGCGCGTCGACGTCACCGCGCGAGTAGGTGAAGCCGGTGCCGTCGGCCCAACGGATCCCCGCCTCTCGCAGTCGATCGAACTCGTTGTATTTGCCAACGCCCGCGAAGGCGATCCGGTCGTAGACCTCGGAGATCTTATTGAGGGACGCCGACGGGTTCTCCGCCACCAGGACAATTCCACTGTCGTAGATCGCGGCGACGATGGAGCGACCGCGGGCGATGCCCTTCTGGGCGAATTCGGCACGGTCGCGAATCAGCTGTTCGGGCGAGACGTAGAAGTAGTTCGTCATCGCAACGAACCGCCCGCGACGCCTCCGGACCGCGTCCGGCGTTCGTTAATCACCCGGAACCGTTCGGCGACCTGTTCGTGGGCCAACTCGTGGAAGCCGGCGCTCGAAATGGTGACCATCATGGGAAAGAGGTTGCGCACGAAATCCGGTCCACCGGTGCTCGGATCGTTATCACCGGCCTCGTAGAGTGCGAGGGCCCCGAGATCGAGGGCGCCCTCCAGATCGAGATCGGCGGCGTAACCGAGTCGGAGCGTGCTCTCGGCGAAGGGTGATCCTGATCCAATGGTCGAGAAGTCGAATCGCTCGTAGCAGCCGCCGGCGCCGTCGTACTCGAAGATCCGGCCCCTCTCGTGGCTCTGGTCCCATCCCGCGAGGAGCGGCAGCACGATCAGTGGGGTCGAGAGGTTGTTGCGCTGAATGATCGGTGAGAGGTAGTTGGCTTTGCCCTCGAGGCTAAGGGCGGTGTCGGTCATTTTCTCGTAGTGCTCGAAGGACAGCTGAGCCATCCGGATGAACTCCATGCCTCGCGCCGCGGTGCCCGATATCGCGAGCGCAGTAAAGCGGTCGGCCGCTTCAATCTTGCGCACGTCGCGGCTGGCAATGTAACTGCCGGTCGCCTGGCGGTCGCCCACCATGACGACGCCGTGGTCGTAGCGCACCGCGACCACGGTCGTCGCGTGAGGCGACGCGGCGTCGCTGCCACTGCTCGACGTGCTCAGCCCTGCGCCTCGCGCGTAGTGGTAAAACGAGGGCCCGGGATCATCGTGGGCGCTGAAGAGCGGGAGCCCCATTCCTATTCGCCGCCCTTTTGGACGTAGTTTCGTACAAACTCTTCGGCGTTCTCCTCGAGGACCTCGTCGATCTCGTCGAGCAGGTCGTCGAGATCGGCCTTCAGCTGGTCGCCCTTCGTCGCGTCGACGGTCACCTCGGGCGCCGGTTGGCTCGCCCGCTCGGTGCGCTGCTTCTGGATCCGCTCTTGTTCACTCATATTGTCTGTTCTACCTGTCTAATGCTTCAAGAAGGGCATCTGCCGTCGCACTCGTTTCTAGCAACTTTGCGGTCAAATGTTGCGTACCCCTCAGGGGATCGAGCATGGGTACCCGTCGGAGTGGTCCAGATCCGAGGTCGAACACGACCGAATCCCAGTTGGCTGCCACGATCTGGTCGGGGTAGCGCGCGACGCATTGGCCGCGAAAATACGCCCTCGTGGTCGTTGGTGGGTTGTGAACGGCTTCACGAATGGCCTCGGGACCGTGCAGTTCGCGCAGACCCACGCGCTGGGCGAGGGAGCGCTCGGGACGCAGGTCGTGGTACTGAAGGTCGATGGCCCGCAACTTTGCGTCGTGGGCCGAGAGGTCGTAGCGCTCCCGGTAGCCGTTGACGACACGCAGTTTCGCGACCCAGTCCACCCGGTCGGCGATCGCGGCGCGGTCGTCGCGGACTCCGTCGAGCATTTCACGCCACTGGGCGAGCACGAGGGCCACCTCGGCAGCGCCCGCGACGGCGTCGGCCCCCCTCGTCGACGCGTGGTCGTTGGCGAGATGCCACAGTTCGTCCTGAAAATCCCAGGCGGTGCGCCGCTTCTCGTCCTCGCAGGCCACCGTGACCGAGAGTGACGGGTCGAGGGAGTAGGCCCGAACGGCATCGACGGGGTGACGCGGGAGGCCCGGGAAGACCCCCGCGCCCCGCTCCTCGAGCACCATCAAGAGCAGGGCGGTCGATCCGAGCTTGACGAGGGTCGCCACCTGGCTCATGTTCGCGTCACCGATGATGACGTGGAGACGGCGGTAGCGCTCGGCGTCGGCGTGGGGTTCATCACGCGTATTGACAATCGGTCGCTTGAGTGTGGTCTCGAGGCCCACGACCTCTTCGAAGAACTCGGCGCGTTGACTGAGCTGAAATGCCGGGTCGCCTTCCATACCCGCTTCGGTCTCGGCGCCGACCTTGCCGGCCCCAATAACGACCTGGCGCGACACGAAGTGCGGGACCATTGCTCGCACGATGTGGGTGAACTCGACCTCGCGGTTGACGAGGTAGTTCTCGTGGGTGCCGTAGGAGTTGCCCTTGCCGTCGGAGTTGTTCTTGTAGAGCGTAATGGCCTGGCTCGGATCGAGCGACTGGTTCGCAACGGCCAGGGCGCGGCGCATGACCTCCTCGCCCGCGGCGTCGTAGAGAGTGGCCTCCAACGGGGTGCGACACTCGGGCGACGAATACTCGGGGTGGGCGTGGTCCACGTAGAGACGGGCGCCGTTCGTCAGCACGGTGTTGGCGAGGTGGGTCTCCACGATCGGCGCGTACGAGGTCAGGTTCGCGAGGCCTCGCGCGTCCACGCCGGGCGTCTCGCCTTCAAAATCCCAGTTGATCCGCGTGTGACCACGCTGAGCGTAGGCGTTGACGATGATGCTCGACGCCACAATCGGATCGAAGTCCGGCCCCCCCGCGACGCCGTACTCGGTCTCGATACCGAGGACCTTCGCGATGGGCATTGGTTAAAGGTACTGGCCGGTGCCGACGTGTTGGATCGACCGACCACCCTCTTCGGCCTTCTCCTCGCGGTTGATGAGGGTGCGGATGAAGATGATGCGCTCGCCCTTTTTGCCCGAAACCCGTGCCCAATCGTCGGGATTGGTGGTGTTGGGCAGGTCCTCGTTCTCCCGGTACTCCTGACGAATGGATTCGAGCAGGTCACTCGCGCGCAGTCCGCGACCCTTGCCCGCGATTTCGCGCTTCACGGCAAGCTTCTTGGCACGACGAACAATGTTCTCAATCATCGCGCCCGACGCGAAGTCCTTGAAGTACAGGACCTCCTTGTCGCCACCCTGGTACGTGACCTCGAGGAATCGATTCTCGTCGTGGACGCGGTACATGTCGGTCACGGTCTCTTCGATCATTATCTGAATGGCCTTCGCGCGGTCACCCCCGCCGAGATCGAGGACTGTCGACTCGTCAATTGGCAGATTGGTGTGCAGGTAGCGCTGAAAGATCTGGGCCGCGGCGTCCACGTCGGGCCGCTCGATTTTGATCTTGACGTCCAGTCGTCCCGGTCGCAGGATTGCCGGGTCGATGAGGTCCTCCCGGTTGGTCGCCCCGATCACGATGACGTCGCGCAGAGACTCCACGCCGTCGATCTCGGCGAGCAGCTGAGGCACGATGGTGGACTCCATGTCCGAGCTGATGCCGGTGCCGCGGGTGCGAAAGAGCGAGTCCATCTCGTCAAAAAAGACAATGACCGGCACGCCCTCCTCGGCCTTCTCGCGGGCCCGCTGAAAGACGACGCGGATCTGACGTTCCGTCTCGCCAACGTACTTGTTCAGCAGTTCGGGACCCTTGATATTCAAGAAGTAGGAACGAACGTTGCGGTTGCCCGTCAGTTCGGCGACCTTCTGGGAGAGCGAGTTCGCCACCGCCTTGGCGATCAGGGTCTTACCGCAGCCGGGCGGACCGTAGAGCAGGATTCCCTTGGGCGCCGGCAGGTCGTAGTCGTTGAAGAGCGCGCGGTGGAGGTAGGGCAATTCGACGGCGTCGGTGATGGCTTCGATCTGGGCGTCGAGACCGCCCACGTCGGCGTAGGTGATGTCCGGAACCTCTTCGAGGACGAGCTCCTCCGCCTCTTGGCGCAGCAACTTCTCGGTGAGCAGGTTCGAGCGCAGGTCGAGCAGTAACGCGTCACCGCTGCGCAACTTCACGTGACGCAGTGCGTCGGCGAGCTCAACCACTCGCTCCTCGTCGGCGCGGCCGTAGACCAGCACTCGCCGGTCGTCGAGGACCTCTTTGACCGTCACGACTTCACCCTGTCCGTCCGATTCGCGTACCCCGATGACCGTGAAGGACTCGTTGAGTACCACCTCGTTGCCGCGATCGATCTGTCCGGGATCGAGCCCGGGGTGCAGTGCCACGCGCATTTTTCGCCCCGAGGCGAAGATGTCAACGGTGCCGTCTTCGTTGAAGTCAATGAACGTGCCATAGACCGCGGGCGGTTGGGTAAGTTTTTCGACCTCGTCGCGCAGCGACGCGATCTGATCGCGAGTCTGTTGAATGGTGATCGTCAACTTCTCGTTGTTGGAGCGCGTCTGGGCGAGCTGCCCGCGGGCTTCGAGCAGTTTCTCTTCGAGCATCTCAATTCGGCGCATCGACTGCTCGACGTCCGAAAGCGTGGCGTCGCGCGGCGACTGCAGGACGACCTGGTCGTCGTCCTCGGGGCCGGGTCCGCGATTGAAGGGCTCGGAGCGGTCCATGACTTCACCATAGTGAGCGTCGTGGGTTGGCGTAAGTCACGAACTTGGGACCCTGCCCGCTAGAGTTACTTGACACATTCGCCCACGGAGGACAGCTAGATGAAGGTTTGGATCGATCAGGACCTGTGCACGGGTGACGGACTCTGTGAGGAGATCTGTCCCTCGGTGTTCACCCTGCTCGACGACGGTCTGGCCTACGTGAAGGAGGGTGCGGACGTGAAGAGCGCCCCCGGAGGAGCCGAGGGCCTCGCCGTCGTGCCCGCGGGTATGGAAGATGCCGTGACCGAGGCCTCCGAAGAGTGCCCCGGCGAGTGCATCTTCATCGAACAGGACTAGGCCGGCTCCGCTCGGCGAACCAGGCGACGCGCCGAGGTCAAGAAGCCCGTGTGGGCGACCATGCGGTGATCTGGTCGGACGGAACGGCCGTCGACGTGCCAGGTGCGACGAAGGATCTCGACCGTCTCCTCGAGGCCGAACGAGTGACGGCGAAGCGTCTCGCGCAACAGCTGCGTCTGATTGATGGTCGGCAGGTACGCGAGCAGGATGCCGCCCGGGCGAAGGGCGCCCTCGGCGTGGCTCACCACGTCCCAGGGTTCGGGCATGTCCAAAATGATGCGGTCGAGGTCGACTTCGTCGATGCCCTGAGTCACGTCGCGAATGTGGATGTCGTAGGCGACGTCGTTGCCGAGCATGTCGTAGACGTTCTTCTTCGCCTGAGCGGCGAAGTCTTCGCGGATCTCGTAGCCCGTGATGATCGCGCCGGCTCGCAGCAGCGTCATGGAAAGGGCACCCGACCCAATGCCCGCCTCAAGTATCCGCATCCCCGGGCCGACGTCGGCCTGCATGAGTATGGCGCCAAGATCCTTCGGGTAAATGACCTGGGCGCCGCGGGGCATCTTTAAGACCACGTCGGAAAGGGTCGGCCGCAGCACCAGGAAGCTGCGTTCGGTACTTCCTCGCACGAGGGACCCCTCCAGTGCTCCAATCACGTCATCGTGCTGGACAATGCCGGCGTGCGTGTGGAAGGCGGCTCCTTCGCGCAGAGTGATCAAATAGTGGCGATCTTTCGCGTCGATCAACATCACGCGCTCGCCGAGTGCCAGTACTGCGCCGCTCACGCCTTGCTCTTGTTTGCGGCCTTCTGGTTGTGTCGTTGCGTACGGGCTTCGACCAGTCGCACGAGGGTGAGGGCAATGGCGGTGAAGAGCCACTTGCGTGACTTCAGACTCCACGCTCGACCGAGCGACGAAACCATCGCAATTCGCAGGATGCGACCAAGAATCATGCGCGATTCCTCTTTCTTACTTGACGTCCACGTAGCCGACCCCAGAAGTAGCCGGCGACAATGCTGCCGACGCCGACGGACGCCACCGTGGGCTTTTGGGAGAGATCCAGTGCGGCGAAAGTGCCGCGCTCGGGTAGCTTTGCACGAATCGACGCCTCGAGAGCTCGTCGCGTCGACGATAGCTCTCTCACTTCGAGCCGCCCACACGACGCTTGGCGGCACCGCTGGCGATCCGCCACACCGTCAGCGCGACGATGATGCCAGCGAGGACCACCACGATCAGGTAGGGGATGAACGAGAGCGTCCCGTCGAGGACCTTGAACTGTTCTTGGAGGAAGCGAAGGGCGCCGAGAAGGAGCAGCACGACGCCGAAACCAACGAAGACACTGCCGACGGTGCCCCAGGCGACGAAGCGTCCGAGGTCCTTCACCGGTTGGACCGTCTCCTCCTTCAGGTACTTGACGGCGAGGTCTCGAATCTCCTCGAGGTCGCGCTGCATCGACGCTCCACGAAGAAACTTACGCCACGGCAGAGTTTTCATTGACCCAGCCTACTCGTGGCGATCCCTGATTAGGTAGGTGGAGCTCGCGGTCGCCACCAACCGATCCTGATCGTCGACGACGCGTGCGGTCAGGAACGACACGACCGAACCGGGCTTCAGCACCGTGGCGGTGCAGGTGAGCACGTCGCCGCGGCGCGCCGCGCGCACGAAGGAGACCTTCATCTCAGTATTGGCCACGTAGGCCCGGCGATCGGCGAGACTCGAGACCGCTGAGGCCCCCATGGCCGAGTCCATCATCGCCGACAGGAAGCCCCCTTGGACGACGCCGGCGGTATTAAGAAAACGGTCGTCCACCTTCATCTGCCAGACCGAGGTCCCCGGTTCCGACTTGTCCACGCAGGTGAGGCCCAGCGTGAGGTCGCAGTTCGGAGGTATCTGCAGTGCCACGGCTGCAGGCTACCGCCCGTGCAGCGGCAATCGCTGGCGATTCACTACTCTCGTGTCCATGGCTGATCCAATGTTCCCCGGCGCGACCGCCCTCGAGGGCCGGGCTATTCGTGAGATCTCGGCCCTGGCGATGGACGCTCCCGCAGCAGCGCAATCGGGCCACAGTGGCACCGCGATGGCGCTCGCTCCGCTCGGCGTGATGCTCTTCTCTCGTGTACTACGTCACGACCCGTCCGACCCCCTCTGGAGTGACCGCGACCGCTTCATCCTCAGCTGTGGTCACGCGGTGATGCTGCAGTACGGGCTCGCCCACGCGTTCGGCTACGACGTGCAGATTGCCGACCTGCGCGCGTTTCGCCAGGCCCACTCGCGCACGCCCGGTCACCCCGAAGTCGGCGTGACCGAAACCGTTGAGGTGACGACCGGACCGCTCGGTCAGGGAATCGCTGATGGCGTCGGCATGGCGATTGCCGAGCGAATCCTTCGAGACGACTTTGGCCCGGACCTCGTCGATCACCGCACGTGGGTTATCGCGGGCGACGGCTGCCTCGAGGAGGGGATCAGTCACGAGTCCGCGTCACTGGCCGGCTCGCTCGGTCTCGATCGCCTGACCGTGTTCTACGACGACAACCACATTACGATCGACGGACCGACTGAACTGGCCCAACACGACAACGCGCCGGCCCGCTTTGCCGCTTACGGGTGGCACGTGATCAACGTCGGCGAACAGTCGAACGACCTCGACGTCCTCGAGGTGGCCGTGCGGGCCGCCGTCGCCGAGACTGCTCGTCCGACCCTCATCGTGATCCGCTCGCACATTGGCTTCCCCTCGCCCACCATGATGGACCGTCGCGAGGCTCACGGTACGCCGTTCAGCGCGGCCGCGATCACTGAGGCCAAGGCTCTCCTCGGGGTGCCCGACGAAGCCTTCCACGACGAGCCCGGGATCGCCCGTGAGTTCGCCGTATCGCTGACGGCCAGTCGTGAGGCCCGCGAAGCGTGGGAGGCGCGCGTGAAGGAGGCGGGGGCCAAGGGGGTTCAACTGCTCGTCCAGCTCGAAACCAACGGCGCGGCGCTCATCGCGACCGAGCCGGAGCCGTTCGAGCCCGGGTCCCAAGTCGCAACGCGCAAGGCAATGCAGCGAGCGATGGACACCTTCGCACCCCAGAGTGCCGGTCTCACTGCCGGCTCGGCCGACCTCACCGACAACACGGGCGTCGTACTGAAGGGCGCCCTCGCTCAAGGCGCGGCCCATCCTGGCGGCCGTCAGATCTACTACGGGATCCGCGAGTTCGCGATGGGCGCGGTGATGGTAGGTCAAGCCAAGCACGGGGGGCTGCGCCCGGCCGGGTCCACGTTCTTCGTCTTCAGTGACTACATGCGTCCAGCGATCCGCCTCGCCGCCCTGAGTCACGCCGGGGTGCTCTTCGTGTTCACGCACGACTCGGTGGGCGTCGGCGAAGACGGCCCCACTCACCAGCCGGTCGAGCAGCTCATGGCACTTCGCGCGATGCCGCGGCTCCACGTCGTGCGACCCTCGGACGCCAACGAAACCCTCGACCTCGTCGGAAGGTTTCTCGCGGACGTGAGCCCGCCGCCGACGGCCCTCGCGCTCTCACGTCAAGATATTCCGGTCTACAACGAGGCCGACGCCGCCGCGTCGAGGCGGGGCGCGCGCCTCGGCGCCTACGTGGTGCGCGAGCACGCCGACGCCGCCTTTACGATGGTCGGCACCGGCTCCGAGGTGGGGCACTGTTTGGCGGCGTGCGATGAGCTGGCGGCCCTGGGCGTCACGACGCGAGTGGTCGCAATGCCGTGCTGGAGGTGCTTTGACGCACAGCCGGACTCCTATCGCTCCGACGTGCTTCGCCGTACGATTCCCTCGGTCGCCCTCGAGGCCGGTGCGACGCTCGGGTGGACCAAGTACGTGGACGAGGCTCTCGGCATTGACGAGTTCGGGATGTCGGCACCGGGCCCCGCCGTCTTCGAGCATTTCCACATCACGCCCGCGGCACTCGTCGCGCACGTGCGAGACCGTATCGGAGTGCCGTCATGACCAAGCTCAACGAGTTGTTCGACCAGTACGGCCAGAGCCCTTGGATTGACAACATTCGACGCGACTGGCTCGTCGACGGCACACTCGCTGGTCTCGTGGTCAAGGGTGTTCGCGGCGTCACGTCGAATCCCTCGATTTTCGCCAAGGCTCTGGCCACGTCGGACGCCTACGACGAGATGCTGCGTGACGCTCACGGCGAGGACCCCGAGCAACTCTTCGAACGGTTGGCCGTGACCGACGTGCGCGACGCGTGCGACGTACTGCGGACAACGCACCAAAGCGCGAACGACGACTTCGCTGCGGGTCGGCGCCGCTACAGCGACGGCTTCGTTTCACTCGAGGTCTCCCCGCGACTGGCGCGCGACACGCGCGCGACCATCGACGCCGCGACGCGACTGGCCACGAAGGTCGGCCGCGACAACTTGATGATCAAGATCCCGGGGACGAGGGAGGGACTCCCGGCGGTCACCGAAGTCCTCGGTTCAGGCATCAACGTCAACGTGACGCTAATTTTCTCTCTGGAGCGCTACGACGAAGTGCTGGGCGCTTGGATGGACGGTCTGGACCTCGCCGGCGAACGTGGTCACGACCTCGCCACCATTGCCAGCGTCGCCTCGTTCTTCGTCTCACGCGTCGACGCCGCGGTCGACAGTCTCCTCCCCGAGGGTGACGCTCGGCGAGGGACCGCGGCCAACGCGCAGGTCGCTGGCGCCTACGGCCTCTATCGTCAACGCCTGTCGAGCGCTCGGGCCGTCGCCCTCGTGGCGCGCGGTGCCCAGGTGCAACGTCCACTCTGGGCATCGACGTCCACGAAGAATCCCTCGTACGCCGATCTGCTTTACGTCGACACGATCGTGGCCGACGAGACGGTCAATACCATGCCCGACGCGACGCTCGAGGGCGTCCTCGACCACGGCGAGTTTGGGGCGAGCACGCTCTTGACCGACGAGGGTATTGCTCGGGCCGCGAGGCGCCTCGAAGATTTGGCACCGGACGTGTCGTTGGCCGCGGTCACCGAGAAGCTCGAGAGCGACGGGGTGACGGCGTTCGTCAACTCCTACGAGGAGCTGCTCGTCACCATCGCAACGAAGGTGCAAGGTACGAAGGCCCGGTGACCGACGAAGACGTCGTTCGGCGACTTCTCGCGAGCGACCCGACACTGTTTACAGGAGAGAGCGTCGCTCACGGCGTGGGCTGGCTGCGCCATCCCGAACGTTACCTCGGCGACTGGCTCGATCACGTGTCTCGACTCCTGCCACGTCGCCACGAGCGGACCGTCCTGTTGGGCATGGGAGGTTCGTCGGCGGCGGCGCGACTCTTCGCCGAGGGGCGCGCGAATGCATCGCTGCAGGTCCTCGACAGTTCCAATCCCGACACCGTGGCGGCTGTGGACTTTCACGGCGCCAACATCATTGCTTCGTCGAAATCGGGGACCACCGTTGAGACCCAGGCGCTGCTCGCTCACGCCCTCGCCCACGGACTGGCCCCCGAGGATCTCGTCGTGATCACCGATCCGGGGACCGCTCTCGAGGAGCTGGGCTACTCGCTGGGTGCGATGGTGTTCGTCGGTGACCCCGACAGCGGTGGACGATTCTCGGGGCTCTCACCCCTTGGTCTGATCCCCGCGCTCTACGCCGGCTGGACGGTCGAGGAACTGCGTGACGAACTCGCGTCGAATTGGCTCACCTCGGAGCTCGCCGTGCGCGCGCTCAACCACGCCGACGGCGTCGCTCAATCGGTTTTGGACGGCGCAGCATTCTTCAGCCTCGGCGCGGATCCAATCGCGTCGGGCGGCGCCCTCTGGCTCGAGCAGCTGATCGCCGAGTCGACCGGCAAGCACGCTCGCGGCTTCATTCCGGTGCTCGAGGGGCGGGTCCAAGAGTATCGACCGGCCGACATGATGTACTGGCACCTGGTCGCGGTGCTCCTCGCCCGCCACCTCGAGGTCGATCCGTTTACTCAGCCCGACGTCCAAAGCGCGAAGTCGAACGTCTTTCGCTTGCTCGGCGCCCCCGTCGCGTGGAGCGGCGAAGTCGCGGATCGAACGGCCATGCATGAGGCCCTGCATGCGTCCACCTACGTGGCCCTGCTGGCCTACGCGCCCCTGTCGTCGTCCGACGAGCTCGGGCACCTACGCGCCCACTGCGCAGCCCTGTTTGGACCGACCACCGCCAATCTCGGGCCCCGCTACCTCCACTCGACCGGTCAACTCCACAAGGGAGGTCCGTCGGGCGTGGCCGCCGTACAGATCGTGCAACGACCCCTAACAGCGCCCGTGCGCGTCAAGGGACGTCAGTACACGTTCCACGACCTGCACATGGCGCAAGCCCAGAGCGACCTTCAGGCGATGCGCGAGGTCGGACGACCGGTCTGGCAACTGGTCGTCGATGATCTCGACGAGGCGGCGACGATTCTCGGCCTCTGGACCTAGGATGCAGCCAATGACGTCACCGCATCGGTCCGACACGTACGCCGATCTGCTGGAGGCGCCCCTCGAGGAGTTGTCCGCCGCGGCCTACGCGCGAGCGCGAGGCGCTCACGGTCACGTGGTGACCTATTCGCCCAAGGTCTTCATTCCCCTCACCAAGCTGTGCCGCGACCGCTGCGGCTACTGCACCTTCGCCCAGGCACCGGCGCACGTGTCAGCGCCCTACATGAGTCTCGACGAGGTGATGGACGTTGCGCGCGCCGGGAGCGAGGCCGGCTGCACCGAGGCACTCTTCACCCTCGGCGAACGACCCGAGCTGCGCTACGACGACGCGGCCCGCTGGTTGGCGGCCCGTGGTTACCACTCGACCGTGGACTACGTCGCCAACGCCGCCCAGATGGTGCTCGAGGGCACCGGACTGCTGCCCCACACCAACGCGGGCGCCCTCTACGTCAACGAACTACGTCAACTGCGCGCCGTCGCGGCCTCCCAGGGAATGATGCTCGAGTCGCTGGCGGACCTCCCGGCCCACCGATTGGCTCCGGACAAAGAGCCCCAGCGCCGCCTCGACACGCTGCGCTTCGCGGGCGAGTTACGCATCCCCTTCACGACGGGCCTGCTGGTCGGCATCGGCGAGACGCGCCGCGACCGGCTCGCGACGCTCGAATCAATTCGTGAGGCGCACGAGGAGTTCGGTCACGTGCAGGAGGTCATCATCCAGAACTTCCTCCCGAAGCCGCGAACGGCGATGGCGCACGTGGCGCCCCCGTCAAACGAGGAGTTTCACTGGACGATCAGTGTCGCGCGTCTCATCCTGCCGGACGATGTCCATCTCCAGGCACCGCCGAACCTGAGTGACGACCCTGCGCGTCTCCTCGAGTTCGGTATTGACGACTTCGGCGGCATCTCAGCGGTGACGGCCGACCACGTCAACCCCGAGAGGGCCTGGCCGGCCATTGACGTGCTCGCCGACCTTTGTGGCGAACGAGGTTTTCACCTCGTGCCGCGCCTCACCGTCTACCCCGAGTTGATCGGGGGCGATCTCGGTTTCCTCGACGACAACGTTCGCCCTCACGTGCTGGCCCTCGCCGACGCGTCGTTTCACGCGCGTCACGACAACTGGTTCTCGGGTACCGACGTCACGCCCCCCTCGGCACCGAGAGCGCGGGCACGCACCGCTGAGGTCGCGTCGCTCCTCAGCCGATACGAACCGGGCTACGAATTCGAGCGCCCGGAGTTGGTCACGCTCTTCGGCGCCCGGGGCGCCGACTTCAACGCGGTGGTCGAACGCGCCGACGATCTTCGCCGCGAGCTCGTGGGCGAAGCTGTCAGTTTCGTCATCAACCGCAACATCAACTACACCAACGTCTGCACGTTCAAGTGTCGCTTCTGCGCTTTCTCCAAGGGTCCCCTCTCGCTGAACTTGCGCGGTGACCCCTACCTGTTGACTCTCGACGAGATCAGTGAGCGCGTTCGCGAGGCGGAGGCGAAGGGTGCGACCGAGGTCTGCCTGCAGGGTGGCATTCACCCGAAGTTCGACGGTGACTACTACATCGACGTCGTGACCGCGGTGCGCGCGGGATCACCGACCATCCACATTCACGCCTTCAGTGCTCTCGAGGTCTTCGAGGGCGCTCGCCGTTCGGGTCAAGACGTCGCCACGTACCTCACTCGCCTCAAGGACGCGGGGCTGAAGACCTTGCCCGGCACCGCCGCCGAGATACTCGACGATGACGTGCGGGCCACTCTCTGCCCGGACAAGATCAACTCGGACCAGTGGCTGGCCGTGCATCGCGCGGCTCACGGCGTCGGACTGCGTTCGAACATCACGATCATGTTCGGCGCGGTCGAAGGAGTTGACAGCTGGGCCACCCATCTGCTGCGCACCCGCGAGCTGCAAAAGGAGACGGGCGGCTTCACCGAGTTCGTGCCACTCCCCTTCGTGCACATGGCCACGCCCATCTTCTTGAAGGGTCGATCGCGACGCGGACCGACGTTCCGTGAGGCCGTTCTCATGCACGCCGTGGCCCGATTGCACTACGCGACCCTCATCGACAACATCCAGGTGAGCTGGGTGAAGATGGGAGTGGAGGGATCACGGCGGATCCTCCAAGCCGGTGCCAACGACCTGGGCGGCACGCTGATGGACGAGAATATCTCGCGGGCCGCCGGAGCCACGCACGGCCAGGAAATGGACGTCGCGATGCTGCAGGATCTTGTGGCGCCCCTCGGCCGACCCCTGCACCAACGCAGCACGCTCTACCAGACGCTCTAGCCGTGAGTGAACTGACCGAAGCGTTTCTGCGCGACATGGTGGCGGCGGCACCCCAGTCCCCTGAGCGCCTCGCCATACTGCGCACGCTGCTCGACCGGTTCGTGGAGTTGGCGACCTTTGACTCCGACGTGGGCGACCTGCGCGTGGCCGTCACGGCGCTCAACGAGCTGCTCGACGCCTCCAAACTCTTCGACCAGTGGCGCGGCTACCCCAAGCTGGCGGTCTTCGGTTCGGCGCGCACGCCATCGAGCAGTCCGCTGTTCGACATGGCCCGAGAGCTGAGCGCGGAGATGGCCGCTCGGGGCTGGATGACGGTCTCGGGTGCCGGCCCGGGGATCATGGAAGCATCGGCGATGGGTGCCGGAAAGGGCCACACCCTCGGCGTCAACATCGAACTTCCCTTCGAACAGTTCGCCAATCCGTTCATCGACGCCGAGACCATGCTGGTGGCGATGCAGTACTTCTTTACGCGCAAGGTCGCGATGACCCGGCCCTCCAACGCCTTCGCCATCTTTCCGGGCGGTCTGGGCACGATGGACGAGGCCTTCGAGGTCCTCACACTGCTGCACACCGGCAAGAGCAATCCGGCGCCCGTGGTCCTGGTCGACACGCCCGAGGGCACGTACTGGCGTCAGTGGATGGATTTTGTGGTGGGCGCAATCGTCGCCCACGACTACATCAGCGCCGCCGACACGCGTCTCCTGCGGCTCTGCACCTCCGTTGACGAGGCGACGAGCGAGATCGAGCACTTCTACTCGAACTACGAAAGCTGCGACATCCACGCCAGTCGGGCAGCCATTAAGTTGCGTCGGGTGCCCTCGCCAGAACAGTTGGTGTCGCTCGCCGCACTGGTCCCGAGCTTCGCGACGGGTGACGGCTTCGTCGTCGAGGACGACGCGACCCTTCGCATCAACTTCGAAGGAAGAAACTACGTCAACCTGCGCATCCTTATTGACGCTCTGAACGACCTGTCGCCCTAGTCCTCGCCGGCGCCGCGCAGTAGCATCTCGGCCTTTTGGAGGCTGCGCCGCACCTTAGAGAGCCGTCGTTCGAGCTCCTTGGCCTCGTCGGCACCGTCGTCGCGCAGTTGGGCGCGCACGGAGTCGAAGATCGCGTCGGCCACCCGGGCCTCGAGGTCCGCCACCTCATTGGCCAACTCGGCGAACGATGCCACTAGGCCAACACGACGATGTCCAGTGCGCCATCGGCATACTGGGCACGCAGTACCTTCTTGTCGAACTTGCCGACGCTGGTCTTGGGAATCGACTCCACGAAGGTCCATCGCTCGGGGAGCCACCACTTGGCCACCCGCTCGGCGAGGAACGCTCGGAGCTCGTCGGCGCTGGCCGACGCTCCCGGCTTCAGCACGACGCAGCACAGGGGGCGCTCCTGCCACCGTTCGTCGGGTACGGCGACGACCGCCGACTCGAAGACCTTGGGATGGGCCATCATCGTTGACTCCAATTCGACCGAACTGATCCACTCGCCGCCCGACTTGATGACGTCCTTGGTGCGGTCGCTCACGACCATGAAACCGAGTTCGTCGAGGGTCCCGATGTCCCCCGTGCGCAACCAGCCGTCGTGGAACTTGTCGGGGTCGTCGACGCCGAAATAGGAGCCGGTGATCCAGGGGCCGCGGATTTCAAATTCGCCGACCGTCGTGCCGTCGGTGGCGAGGACGGTGCCGTGGTCGTCGGTGATGCGTAACTCCACCCCCGCGACCACCCGACCGGCCTTGACTCGAAAATCAATTTTCTGGTCGTCCGGCGTTCCCGCGGGCGGAATGGAGACCGCGGCCAGGGGGCTGGTCTCGGTCATACCCCACCCCTGAATCATGTCAATGCCGTAACGATCGCGAAAGGCCTCGATCATGACGCGCGGCACTGCGGAGCCACCCGCCAATAGTGCGCGCAGACTCGAGAAGTCGCAGGTGGCGTCGTGCTCGGCGGCGCGCAGCACGTCGTTCCAGATGGTCGGCACGCCCAGCGAGATCGTCGGACGCAGCTCACGGATCATCTTGATGATCGGCTCGCCCTGGAGGAACATCTGGGGCATGATCAGCTCGGTGCCGGCGAAGAAGGCGGTGTAACCGACGCCCCAGGCGTTGACGTGAAACATCGGGACGATGAGCAGGCAGCGGTCGCGCTCACAGAGCCCAATGGAGTTAGCGGTCATCGACGCCATGGAGTGCAGCCACATCGAGCGATGCGAGTAGACGATGCCCTTGGGATTGCCGGTCGTGCCCGAGGTGTAACACATGATCGCCGCCGAGCGCTCGTCGAGCTCGGGCCACGCAAAGCCCGGTCGCTGCGCCGAGACCAGCTCCTCGTAGTCGAGCGTGTCGCCGAGCATTCCGCTGGTGTCGGACCCGTGGACGATGATGTGCTCGACACTGGGCATCTGGTCGACGATCTTGGCGAGCAGCGGCACGAGTGAACTGTCGACGATGATGACCTTGTCTTCGGCGTGGTTAATGATGTAGGCGAGCTGCTCGGGAAAGAGCCGAATGTTCAGGGTGTGCAACACGGCGCCCATGCAGGGCACCGCGATGTAGGCCTCCATGTGGGTCTGGTTGTTCCACATGAACGTCGCGACCCGCTCTCCGGGGGCCACTCCGAGATCGACGAGGGCCTGCGCCAGCTGTTCGGCGCGTCGGGCGACCTGGAAAAACGTCGCCTCCTCTACGCCGTCGGGTGTGACCGTGAAGATCTTCTTGTCCGCGTAGATGTACTGCCCGTGTCGGATCAGGCCGCTAATCAGCAGCGGACCATTTTGCATGGTGCTCTGCACTGGTTCCCCCTCCGTACTTCGTATCGACGATGCTACAAACTACCGAGGGACCTCCTCGGGATCTACCACGACAGGGCGTACGGCGCGAGGGGCGCCGGCAGGGCCGTCACGCCGCTGGCGAAGTGGGCGTCAATGGCGGCCGCGGCGCTGCGTCCCTCGGCGATGGCCCACACAATGAGGCTCTGGCCGCGCACTGCGTCGCCACAGGCGAAGACCGGAGCCGCTCCCGTCAGTTGTTCGAGGCGCCAGTCGGGACCGACCGACAGCGTGCCACGGGTGGTGAGGAACGCGGCGTCGTTGAGTTCGAGACGGTCCAGTTCGGGCCCGACGAAGCCCGCGGCGATGAGTACGAGGTCGGCCTCGAGGCGGATGGACTCCCCGCTCAGGTGGTCGCGCACGGCGATCTCGGTCACCCGTTCGTCGCCGCGGAACTCGAGGGTTTCAGTGGAGAACCGCCGCTCCCCTCCTTCGGCGTGCGCGGGGCTCGTCTTGTAGATTCGCGCCATCAGCGGCCAGGGCTCGTTCGACGGCCGCTCGTCGGGCGGACGGTCCATAATCTCGATCTGCACAATCGAGGACGCCCCCTGGCGGTGGGCGGTGCCGAGGCAGTCTGCCCCAGTGTCACCGCCGCCGAGGATGATGACGTGACGAGCGCCCGCGTCGATGGACGAGGTCACGCCATCGTGAACGGCACGATTGGCCGCTTCGAGGTAGGTCATCGCGGGGTAGACGCCCGCCAGGTCGGCTCCGGGCACCGGGATCAGTCTCGGGCGGGTCGAGCCAATCGCCAAGAGCACGGCGTCGTAGTTTCGTTGCAGGGTCGCGAGCGGGGTGCCGCCCGCTCCGACGGCCACGTTCGGGTGGAATCGGATTCCCGATGCCCCCATCACGGCGAGGCGCCGGTCGAGGACTGACTTCTCCATCTTGAACTCGGGGATGCCGTAGCGCAGCAGCCCCCCGATGGCGTCGCTGCGCTCGTAGACCGACACGGCGTGACCGGCACTACGTAGTTGGGCCGCGGCGGCGAGCCCCGACGGCCCCGAACCGACGACCGCCACGCGACGACCGGTCTCGGGTGGGGTCGCGCTCGACACCGCAAAGCCGTGGGAGAAGGCGTGTTCGGCGACTTCGTACTCAATGCGTTCAATGGTCACGGGGTCGCTCGCAATGCCCAGGACGCAGGCCGACTCGCACGGTGCCGGACAGAGCCGCCCCGTGAACTCCGGGAAGTTGTTGGTGGCGAAGAGTTGCTCGGACGCGAGTCGCCACCGTCCCTTGTAGACGTCGTCGTTGAAGGTCGGAATCGGATTGCCGAGCGGGCAGCCCTGCATGCAAAACGGAATGCCGCAGTCCATGCAGCGCGCCCCCTGTTCGACGATGGCGTCGTCGTTCTGGGGCTCGTAGACCTCGCGCCAGTCGCGCAGTCGCACCGGTACCGGGCGGTACGTCGGTCCCTGTCGCGCGATCTCGAGAAAACCCGTGACCTTACCCACCACGCGACTCATCACGAATTCGTTGGTACTCAGAGGTCTCGATGCGCACGAAATGCATCCGCTCGCGTCGCCACTCGCGCAGTATCGACTGGGCGCGACGGGATTCGGTTTCGGCGGCGAATCGAGTGAGCAGGTCGTGCAAGCGCTCGTCGTCGTCGAATTCGAGCGGATCGATCTCGTAGACACCGGCGCTGAGGTGGTCGTGGACCCGCTGCTCGGGGTCGTAGAGGTACAGCGTGCCTCCCGACATGCCGGCGGCCAGGTTGCGCCCCACGTCGCCGAGGATCACGACGACCCCGCCGGTCATGTACTCGCACGCGTGGTCGCCGGTCCCCTCGACGATGATCGTGGCGCCGGAGTTGCGCACGCCGCAGCGCTCGCCGACGACGCCGCTGACGAAGATCTCACCGCTCGTGGCACCGTACCCGATCACGTTGCCCGCGATGATGTTCTCCTCACTCGCGAAGGTTGACGATCGGGACGGTCGGATCACGATGCGACCACCCGAGAGGCCCTTACCGGCGTAATCGTTGGCATCGCCCGTCAGACGCAGGGTGAGACCGGCGGGGATGAAGGCCCCGAGACTCTGGCCGGAGGAGCCGTCGAGGGCGATCTCGATGTGGTCGTCGGCCAGCACCGCGGTACCGAGGGCCCGGGTGATGGCACTGCCGGTGAGGGTGCCGACGGCCCGGTTGACGTTGCGTATCGGTGACTCGAGCCGCACCGCCACGCCCTGGGTGGCGGCCGACAGCGCCGCGTCGATGAACGTCCAGTCGAGGGCGCCGTCGAGACCGTGCTCCTGTTTCACACTCTGGTGGCGCTGTTCGGGGTCGACTGTCACGAGCAGTGCACTGAGGTCGAGGTCGTTGGTCGCGTCGTCGAGCGTGCGCACCGCGATGCGCGTGGCGTCACCAATGACCTCGTCGAGAGTTCTTGCGCCGAGCAGCGCCAGGTACTCGCGCACCTCTTCGGCGATGAACTCGAAGAAATTCTCGACAAATTCGGGTTTGCCGGTGAATCGCTCGCGCAGTGCGGGGTTCTGGGTGGCGATGCCGACCGGGCACGTGTCGAGGTGACAGACGCGCATCATCACGCACCCCGAGACGACGAGGGGCGCGGTCGCGAAGCCGAACTCTTCGGCGCCGAGCAACGCGGCGATGATGACGTCGCGGCCGGTCTTCAGTTGCCCGTCGACCTGGACGACGACGCGGCTGCGCAGACCATTGGCGGCGAGGGTCTGGTGGGTTTCAGAGAGCCCGAGTTCCCACGGCGCCCCTGCGTGCTTCAGCGAAGTGAGGGGTGCCGCGCCCGTGCCTCCGTCGTGGCCCGAAATCAAGATGACGTCGGCGTGCGCCTTGGCGACGCCCGCGGCGATGGTGCCGACCCCCTGTTCGCTGACGAGTTTCACGTGAATGCGGGCCTGGTCGTTCGCATTCTTGAGGTCAAAGATTAGTTGGGCGAGGTCCTCAATCGAGTAAATGTCGTGGTGCGGCGGGGGTGAGATGAGACCGACGCCGGGAGTCGAGTGACGGGTCTTCGCAATCCACGGGTAGACCTTGGATCCGGGCAACTGGCCACCCTCGCCCGGCTTGGCACCTTGCGCCATCTTGATCTGGATGTCGTCGGCGTTGACGAGAAACCGGCTGGTGACGCCGAAGCGGCCCGACGCCACCTGCTTGATCGCCGAGCGACGATTGTGGCGAGGATCGGAGGTATCGAAGCGATCCTCGTCCTCGCCACCCTCGCCGGTGTTGGACTTCGCCCCGAGCCGGTTCATGGCAATGGCCAGCGTCGAGTGGGACTCCTCGGAGATCGATCCGTAGGACATCGCACCCGTGCTGAATCGCTTGATGATCGATGCCGCGCTTTCGACCTCGTCGATGTTGAGCGGTCGCGCACTCTCTACCAGGTCCATCAGCCCCCGCAACGTCACCCGTTCGCGGGTCTGGTCGTCGACCAGCGTGGTGTACTCCTTGAAGATGTCGTAGCGACGCTCACGTGTAGCGTGCTGGAGCTTTTGAACGGTGCGGGGATTGAAGAGGTGGATCTCGCCGTCGCGGCGCCACTGGTACTCCCCGCGACTGGCGAGTTCGACCCGCTCGCCGGGTGCCGGTCGGTAGGCGCTCTGGTGCTGCGCCAACACGTCGTGGACGATGTGCTCGAGGGTGATACCCCCAATACGCGACTGAAATCCCGGAAAGTAGCGATCGAGCACGTCATCGGAGATGCCCACGGCCTCGAACAGCTGGGAGCCGACATAACTCGCCACCGTGCTGACGCCCATTTTGGACATGGTCTTCACGACTCCCTTGTTGAGGGCCTTGCCGTACTGGTAGCGGGCCTCGAACGCGCTCAGCCCATGCAGCTCGCCCCCTTCGACGAGTGCGTCGATCGATTCGTAGGCGAGGTAGGGGCAGATCGCCGAGGCGCCAAAACCGAGCAGCAACGCCACGTGATGGACCTCTCGGACATCGCCGGACTCCATAATGAGCGCCGCGCTGGTGCGCAGGTGCTCATCGACCAGGCGGTGGTGCACCGCCGAGGCCAACAGCAGACTGGGGATTGCGGCCTGGGTGCTCGACGTATTGCGGTCCGACAGAATGACGATGTTGGCGCCGGACCGAACATGGCGAATGACCTGCGCGGTGACCTCATCGATGGCGTGGGCGAGCCGTTCAACGGCGGTGGCGGGACCTTCGACCGCGAAGAGCCCCTCGACGACCACCGTCTTGAAGTCGTGGGAGGTGTCGTGCTCTTCGATGTAGCGCAGCTTGGCCAACTCCTCGACACTCAGGACCGGCGAGGGTAGGACGATCTGGTGGCAGTGGCGCGCCGTCTCGGTGAGCATGTTCTCCTCACCGCCAATGGTGACCCGAGTGGAGGTCACCAGCTCTTCACGAATCGCGTCGAGAGGCGGATTGGTGACCTGAGCGAAGAGTTGGCTGAAGAAGTCGAAGAGTGATCGGGGCTTAACCGAAAGTACGGGGAGCGCCGTATCCGAGCCCATTGAACCGATCGGTTCCTCGCTGACCTGGGCCATGTGGCGCACGATCATGCGCAGGTCCTCTTCGCTGTAGCCGAAGTTCTTCTGCAGACGCACCACCGAGGCGTGACTGGGGGTGAGCATCGCCGGCGCCTCGATTTCGTCGAGGGAGACCTGCTGGTCGTCGAGCCATTCGCCGTAAGGTGCCCGAGCGGCCAGCGAGGATTTCAACTCGTCGTCGTCGATGATCCGTCCCTGCTCTAAGTCGATGAGAAACATCCGTCCGGGCTGCAGGCGACCCTTGCGAAGAATGTTCGCGGGATCGACGGGCAGCACGCCGACCTCACTGGCGAAGATGACGCGCTGGTCTTTCGTCACCCAGTAGCGGGCGGGACGTAGGCCGTTGCGGTCGAGCACGGCGCCGACGACCTTTCCGTCACAAAACGTGACCGACGCCGGACCGTCCCACGGCTCCATCAGTCCCGCGTGGTAACGATAAAAGTCCCGGCGTGACGCGCCCATGAATGTCGAGCGTTCCCAGGCCTCGGGGATCATCATAAGTACGGCGTGGGGCAACGACCGGCCCGACTGGACGAGGAGCTCAACGACTTCGTCGAAGCTCGCCGAGTCGCTCATCCGTTCGGTGATGATGGGTGTGAGTTCGCTTATCGCGAGTGGCAGGAGTTCACTCTGCAGCGTGGTTTCGCGCGCCGTCATCCAGTTGCGATTGCCGCGCACCGTATTGATTTCGCCGTTGTGGGCGATGTAGCGAAACGGTTGGGCGAGGTCCCAGCGGGGCAGCACGTTCGTTGAGAATCGACTGTGGACGACCGCAATCGCCGAGGCGAGCCGCTCGTCTCGCAGGTCCGCGAAGTAGTGGCGCAGCTGCGGTGACGACAGCATGCCCTTATAGATCAGTACGTGCGTCGAGCACGATGACGCGTAGATATCGTTTTGGTGCTCGAGGACCTTGCGGGCACAGAAGAGCGCCCGCTCGAGGTCGACGCCGCTCTCATCTTCACTCGGAACGATGAGCTGCTGGATAAAGAGGGGCTCGGACGCGGCCGACGTGGCACCGAGCAGGCTGGAGTCGACGGGTACCTCGCGCCATCCGGCCGAGATGAGCCCGAGCCTGGCGAGCACCACGTCGATCGCCGTGCGCGTGGCCACCATCCCCACGTGGGGGGGAATCATCCAGTGGGCAATCCCGTAGGCGCCGCGTTCGGGCACCGTGGCGTCGAACACCGCACGGATGAACTGGTCGGGCATCTGGATGAGCAGGCCTGCACCGTCGCCCGAATCGACGTCCGCGCCCGTCGCGCCGCGGTGTTCCAGATTTTCGAGAATGGTCAGCGCGTCGTCGATGGTCGCGAAACTCGCGCGGCCCGTGAGGTCTGCCACCATGCCGACGCCACAGGCGTCGTGTTCGAAAGTGGGGTCGTAGAGGGTTCTGGTCATAGCGTTTCCTTGCGGGGCAACGCTGACCCACCTCAACTATAACGAAAGGGACGCCAGACTTTGAAGCCTACGCTGGTCGTGTGACATTGACGGAGAAGAGTGCGCTGATCGTGGGCGGTGGGGTCATTGGCCTCACGAGTGCCTTTCGACTGGCGACTGAGGGGTGGCGAGTGACGATGCTCGACCCCGCACCGGCGAAGGGTGCGACTTGGGCCGCCGCTGGCATGGTCGCACCGAGCGCGGAGATCGCCCCCGGCGAAGAACAGAACTATCTGCTCCAACGTCGTGCGCTCGTGGCGTGGCGCGAGTTGAGCGCCCAGCTCTGTCAGTTGACGGGCGATTGTGTCGAGTTGCACGAAACCGGCACCCTTCTCGTGGGTTGGGACGCTAGCGACCGTCGTCTGGTCCACCAATTTGCCCAAGTAGCGGGCGAATTCGATGTCCACCCTCGCGTCGTCCGTCCAACCAGCGACGCCGCCATGTTCTCGGGTATCTCCGGACGGGTCAGCGACGGACTCTTTGTCGACGGTGACGCCTGGCTCGATCCGGATCAGGCCGTGGCGGCGCTGTCGAGTGCGAATCGACGCCTCGGGGTGCAAGTGGTGAACGCGCTCGTCACCGAGGTGGCCACTTCGGAGCACGGCGTGACCGCGACGACCCCAGAAGAGCTGTTCGCGGCGTCACTGGGCATTCTCGCCACCGGCGCGAACGAGTTGCCCCGTGGGGCGGTCAGTTCGGGAGTCCACGCAGTGCGACCGGTGCGCGGGATGACGGTACGCGTGAACGGTATCGATCGAAGTGCGCAACCGATGATCCGCGCCTTCGTGCACGGGCGGACGTTTTACTTCGTGAGCCGTCCCGGGGGCTACGGCGTCTTGGGCGCGACCTCGGAGGAGCGGTCTGAGCCCATCGTTGAGATCGGCGAGCTCCAGCGGCTTCTGCGCGACGCCCTCGACGTCGTGCCCGCGCTCGAGGGAGCCACGCTCCTCGAAACGCGTCTCGGACTTCGTCCGGCGAGCGTTGATCTCCAACCGTTCTTCGAGGTCCTGAATGGTGGACGTTGGGCCTGGTCCTCGGGCCACTATCGCCACGGCGTGACGCTGGCGCCATTGGCGGCCCACGATGCTCTCACCTTCGCGGGAACGACGACGTGATTCGAGTCAACGGCCTTGACGTGGCGTACGTCGATGAGTCGACACAGGCACTGTTGGAACGTCTCGAGATCGAGCCACGAGGCATTGCCGTCGCGCTCGACGGTGAGATCGTGCGCCGGTCGCGGTGGGCAACGACCCGCGTTGTTGACGGCTGCGTGGTGGAGATCGTTACTGCCGCCGCCGGTGGCTAAAGGGAGGACAGTGATGGCGCAAGAGGAACTGTTGCGAGCGCTCGATGAGCGGATTCTCGAGTCGCTCAAGGCGAGGGCCACCGGAGAGACGGTGGCGTATCTCTGTGAGGCGCGGGCGTGGCTGACCCACCCGGATCAGTCTCACGGTGCGCATCGTCCAACGGGTTGACGCGGGCCACCGGCTAGAATTTCACCTTTGCGGGCTGTGGCTTAGTTTGGTCTAGAGCGCTCGGCTGGGGGCCGAGAGATCGGGAGTTCAAATCTCCCCAGCCCGACCAGCTTCGGCCTCGGCCTTTTCAACAAACTCTGCGAGGATCCGTCGAAATTGGAGCGTCGTCTTATCGGCCCTGGTGTGGAGTTCACTCGTCAGGTCGAGCGGCATCTCGAGACGTTCGTAGCGAGACTGAATTCGTAGGTCTTCGGCGATCACCTCCATCTCGAAGGCGACGGCCTCGGCCATGCGTTCCTCGCTGCCGCCCAAGTCGTTTCGCCACAAGGTCGAGTAGATGCGCACCGTCTCGTCGTCTTCGGGAGCGAGAAAGAAGCCAATGACGTTCGATCCACCGGCGTCCAGAAACTCGATCTCGAGCTCGAGATGGAAGGGAACGTTGTAGCGGTAGGTGAGCCGTCGACGCTGGATGAGGGGCCGCTCCCCCGTCGCGACCCCGGGGTCTTCGCGGTTGGCGAAGTCGTGTTCGTAGGTCGCCGAGAATCCGAAACCGTCGCGTACGACGTCGAACTGCGGAACGACCCGGCCCTCGTCGGCACCGAAGGTGGCCGCGTGCACGAACGGGAAGTGGGCGACGTCGAGGAAGTTGTCGGCCAGGAGCGCGGCGCTGGCGCGTGACGTCACGACCGGAAGCTCACCGACCTGAAACGTTGGATTGTTGGCCGCGTTCAGCGACGGCGGACCGGTCAGCGGATTCTCGATAGCGATAAAGACCATGCCGTGTCGTTCCGCGATCGAGGCCGGCGCCCGAAGTCGCGCGCGACTGGGGATCACGCCGTCATCACCGAGCGCCGGAATCTCCAGGCAGATCCCCTCACCGTCGAAGCGCCATCCGTGGTAACCACATCTCACCCCGTCGCCCTCGCACGTCCCGAGTGACAGCGGGGCCAAACGATGGGGACAACGGTCCCTGAAGACCTTTATGTCGCCGTCAGATCCTCGCCAAACGACCCACTGCTGGGCGAGCAGACGAAAGGAGCGAGGTGACGTCGACACCTCCCCACTGCGACAGAGGGGCTGCCAGGCTCGACGCATACTCAGATGGGTGTTCGTGATGGGGTCCGCCACACCGACCAACCTAGTTTCGGAGAGGGCGCCGATCACTGTTGCACCGAAGCCCCGGGTCGAATCTGTTCGGTGGTGCGAATGGTCACTGGACCGAGTGTGTCGACGAGGTCAGGTCGTTCCTACTGGCCGGTCGTCCTCACCTGGACCGCCTGGAGGTGGCCGGAGGTCGAGTAGTGGCGACCGACGTTGGTGAGACGCTGGGTGGCCAGAAACTGCACGACGACAGTGACCCGACGTTGGGCGAGTCCCTTGTTGTGATACGCGTAACCCGTCACCGTGAGCCGTGATCTCGGAGTTAATTTGATGGCGAGCTGCAACAAGGAGTTTTTCGCGGCGCGGGTGAGGGAACTGCTATTTTTCGCGAACAAGACCCGAACGACGCCCGGAATCGGCAGCTTCACGATGGTGAAGGTCACGGGCGCGGACGTTGACGCAGTAAAGGTGGTGTCGGCGGCCTTGGACGCCGTAACGACGCAGGTGCCCAGCGACGTGTAAGTCAGTGTCGTAGAGCTGATCGCGCAGCCCGTCGCCGTGCCCCCGGTGACGGTGAAACTGAGTGCGCCGTTGCCCGAACCTCCGGTGGCGCCCAAGGTGAGCGAACGGCCCCAGGTGGCGCTCGCCGCGTTCACGCTCAATGTGGCTTGCGCAGCGCCGACGAGCACGTGGGCGGTGTCGACGACGCTCAGCGAAGCACCCGTGAAGAGCAGCGTGTACGTCGAGCCCACGGTACCGGTGAGGGTGAGTCCGCTGAAGTTGGCGACACCGGCGACGAATGGCGCCGTGGCCCCGGCGGTGATGGATCCACCGGCTCCGGTGGCGATGGCGGCGGTCACGCTGCCGGTCGCGAACGTGGTGACGACGTCACCCAATGCGTCCTCAATTTTCACCACGGGCTGCTGACTAAGGGCCACGCCGCTGGCGACAAAGGTGCTCGGTTCAGTCGTGACCACGATCTTGGCCGGAACACCAGCAGCGACCACAATCGCGCTGGACGCGGCCGTGGCAAACGTGCCGTTCGCGAAGATCAGCGAGTAGGTGCCGGCCGGCGCGTTGAGCGACAGGCCACTGAAGGTCGCGATGCCGTCGACGACGTTGACGGCGCCGTTCGAGAGCGTAGGCGTGCCCCCGTTGGTGATGACCGCGATCACGGTCGACGAGTCGGCAACGACGACGTTGTTCGAAGCGTCCTCAACCTTGATCACCGGCTGCTGGACCAGTACGGCACCGCTCGTTGCGGTTGCGGAGGGTTGGGTCCCGATGACCAGTTGGGTTGCCGGTCCCGACATCGTGACCGACCCCGACACCACCGAGGCGAACGGACCAGAGAAGCTCAGCGTGTTGGTCGTGCCCGACGTCCCGGCCAAGGTGAGGTTGGCGAAGGTCGCGACACCGTTGACGTAGGACACGGTCGATCCGGCGACGACGCTGCCAGGTCCCGTGGCAATGGTCGCGGTCGACGTACCGGTGGTGACCGACGTGACGACGTTGCCGCCCGAGTCCTCAACCTTGACGACCGGTTGGTGCGTGAGGGCCACGCCACTCACGTCACCTGCAGAGGGCGACGTCGTCAACGCCAATTTGGTCGCCGTGCCCACCGTGACGGTGATGGCGGACGACGTGGTGGGCGTGAGTGCTCCGTCGCTGAAGGTCAACGTGTAGGTGCCGACCAGCGCGTTCAATTTTAAGGTGGTGAACGTTGCCACACCCGAGGAGGCAACTGCCGTCGCGTTGACAATCTGGGCTCCACCGCTCACGGTCGCGGTGATGGTCGAACCGTTACCGGTGTCGACCGTGTTAGAACCGTCAAGGAGAGAGATCTGCAAGGGAGTTGCGAACGCCGCGCCGCTCGCTACGGATGTTGAATAGCCAGGCGTCAGCGCCAGATGCGTCGCTCCCGCGGCCGACGCCGCGCTCGCCAAGCCAACGACCAGTGACGTGCCAACGAGGGCACTGGCCAGGGCCCCGCGCACAATATGACCTCTCGTCGGAAAGTTTTTCATCTGCATGACTGACCTCGCAGTTCGTTTAGAAGCCTCTGTTACGACCGTAACTCTCTGCGCCTCCACCACTTCGTCGCAGCGACATTGACCATCGTGTCGTGGAAGGACGCGTTGAGCGCACCACTACGTCACTGTCCCGACGAACCGTGAACTTTCAACGGTGTTCAAAAACTGTGGTGAATGACCACCGGCTGACGCGTCATCCGCTGAAAATCAGCGAAATGTTGCCCTTGTCGAGCTGTGGAAGAACTCAATGAGCCGGTCAACTTTTCGGTGGGGCGCCGGGAGATTTTTGGAGTTAATGTCATTCTCGTGGTGCCGGACCCGGGCCAGACTGTCACCGAATCGTAACATTTTCAAATCGCAACAGGGGTGGCAAGAGGGCGCACCTTTTCGTCTTTCTCGCCGGTGATCAGGCGACGGAGCTCCCTCCACTACGTCCAGCCCGCAACAATGGCTCGAACACAACAATCGCGCCACCGCTCTTCTTCCGTGTAGTTCGGTGGCCTCTCAGGATTGCTTCTTGAATCCCAAAAAAAGCAACATCCGGGCTGGGCGCAGCACCGAATAGATATCAAGCCACGCTCGAACAGAGAAGTTGCGTGGAGTAAGTCAGGCTTCGTCGCTTTCGGAGACGAGCGTGTTTTGCTCTAGGTAATTTCCCCGCCCGTCGTGGTAGTTCAAGGAACGACGTGCGCGACCCGATGAAGTAGTTCGTCTGGTCGAGGACTCGTTCAACATTGACCAACAACTGGTCGGAAACGGAGTAGTTCATGGAAGATATTTCTCGAAGAGGTTTCCTCGCGAAGACCGGTACCGGAATCGCCGCAGCGGGAATGCTGGCCGCGACACCAGTGTCGTTCCTCAAGACGCCCAAGTCCGTGAAGCACCGTGAAAAAGACGACGACGACATCACGCAGTTCACTACAAGCACTGACACTCTGGTCGTCTACATTCCCAATCCCCGCTCGGGCGAGATTCGCTACATGATGGGCACGCAGGAAGTCGTCGGTCACGATCGCGCCCTGGTGTCTCGAATCCTTCACGGCGCGAAGAAGTCCGGGCGATAAGCACCGGAATTAGCTGGTTCCTTTTCCCGCGATCGGCGACGACGAGGAGCCTGCCAGTCAAGGGAGAGTGGCCCCCCGGTGAATGAGCGACCGGCCTCTCCAATCTGCAATGTCCATTGAAGTACCACTTACCGCAAATCCGTCCCATCAACCATTCGATAGAAAGATCAGAGAAATGTCCTCACATTCAGAAGCCCCGGAGATTTCCAAGGACCCGGTAGCCGATAGCACCGACCTGTACGCGTTCGTCAGCCCCGACAGCCCGAGCAAGGTCACGATCATCGCCAACTATCTCCCGCGCCAGCAGCCGGCCGGTGGACCGAACTTCTACGAGTTCGGTGACGACGTGAAGTACGCGATCAATATCGACAACACCGGTGACGGCAAGGCCAACATCACCTACGAATTCCACTTCAAGACCGTGCTCACCGACACTGGCGCCAATGACCTCTTCCTTTACAACACCGGTCAGATCAAGAACCTCACCGACGCCACGTGGAACCGCAAGCAGTTCTATAGCGTGACGCGAGTGGACGCCAAGGGTCGTCACGAAGTGGCGACGGATCTTCCTTGTCCCCCCTGCAACGTCGGCCAGAACTCGATTCCGAACTACGCCGCACTCACGGCCCAGGCGATCAAGACCGTCGGCAGCACGACGTTCTTCGCCGGACAGCGCGCCGACGGGTTCTACGTCGACCTCGGTTCGATCTTTGACCTGGGCGAGCTTCGTCCCTTCGCGCCGGCGTTCCTGCTGAAGGGTGCGGCGATTGCGGGCATCAACACGCTGGCCGCGACCAACGTGCACAGCATCGCCATCCAGGTCCCGATCACGGAGCTGACCAAGGACGGCACTGCGCCGACCGACTACAAGGCCGCGAACTCCACCATTGGCGTGTGGACCACGGCCAGTCGTCAGAAGGCCAAGATTCAGGGCGACCCCGTCGTCTCGGTCGGACCGTACGTCCAGGTCTCTCGCTTGGGTATGCCGCTCATCAACGAAGTCATCATCCCGATGGGTGAGAAGGACACGTGGAACAAGCAGGTGCCGTCAAAGGACAAGCAGTTCGCGAAGTACTACGACCACCCGACGCTGGCCGCCCTGTTGAACGTGCTCTACCCTGGCGTGTTCCCGAACTTGGCCGCGTACACCGCCAACGCGAACAACACGCGGCCCGACCTCGACGCAGTGCTGCTGACTGGTGTCCCGCCACTGTTGCCGGGCTTCCAGAACTACACCGGACCGGTCCAGGCGGACCTCTTGCGCCTCAACGTAGCGATTCCGCCCACGGACCCGAAGAGTGCGAGCGTGCTCGGAGTGATCGGCGGCGACAACGCCGGCTTCCCGAATGGTCGACGCGTGTACGACGACGTGACCGCGATTGAGTTGAAGGCCGTTGCCGGAGCACTCCTGGGTGCCGTGGTGCCGACCTACAAGCCAGACGGCGCCGCCGCCGCGCTATTCGACGTGGGTGGACCTCTCGCCGAGCCTAAGAAGGTCGCCGATTTGAAGGCCTTCGGACTCGACTTCCCGACGAGTTTCCCGTACCTGCCCGATCCGTGGGACGGCCTGAACAACCCCGCTTCACAACTTCAGCCGGTCGCCGGCTAGGACGTCTCAGTGGTGCCGATGAGCCACGACCAGGTCCCCCAAAGCAGTGCCGACCATGCCCATGACCATCACGATGGTCATGGGCATGGTCATGCTCACTGCCCTTCCCCCAACCAAGAGGCCGTCGCTCCGACGACGCCCAGTCAATCAGTCATGGTCAACGTCGGCGATGACGCGGGAGCTTTGGTACTCACCGCGGGGCCAGAACACGCGGGCGTGGAGATAGAGATTCAACCCGTTGATGAACCAACGAAGCGGACCCACGTGTGGGTCTTACCTCGGGTCGGCCGGGAAGGAATCACCTACGCCGCCATATTTCCCTGCCTCGCGGTGGGTGACTACTCCATTCTGGCGTCGGACGGGTCAACGGTGAAGACGGTCAACATACCTCCGAACCAAGTGACCTTTGAAAGCTGGGGCTAGAGTCCCGTCTGCTCACGATTGTGCGTCGATCGGGGTGATCCGCGGTCGTCGTTTCGGTGCATTTTCTCTGCGATGGCGCCCCCGACGAACCCCGTAGAGACGGGCAACTGATTCCTGGTCCGATAGAATTGCCTTGGTGACGCCCGTCGGATCGACGGACGCTCGCTGCGCCAGCGGTGTTGGCAGCGAAGATGGCGGTACCGAGAGAGGGTGAATCCAACCACTGGTTGGACACAGCATGGAGAAGAAGGATCCCTTCGTCTTACGACACCTCGCCGACGTGCAGCCCGAACTGTGGTGGCTCGACTCGGACCCGCTCGAACCGGCACCGCACTCGGCACTCATTGGTGACATTGGCGCCGACCTCTGCGTGGTGGGGGCCGGTTATACCGGACTCTGGACGGCCCTGCTCGCCAAGGAACGCGATCCCGAGCGCGAAGTCGTGGTCGTCGAGCAGTACGAAACTGGAGCCGGCGCGTCGGGGAGAAACGGCGGATTCTGTTCGGCGTCGTTGACCCACGGCTTCGCTAACGGCCTGCGTCGATTTCCCAGCGAGATGGAAGTCATCGAGCGACTCGGTCGCGAAAATCTCAACGAGATTGAGGCCACGATCGCTCGCTATGACATCCAGTGCGATTTTGAACGAACGGGAGAGCTCCAGGTCGCGGTGGCCCCTTGGCAGTTCAAGAAGATGGCCGAGCTGGCCGAACTGCGTAACGCCATGGGCGACAATGTCCAAGTTCTCAGCTTGGAAGAGGTGCAGGCGCGCGTTCACTCCCCTTCCTATCTGGGCGGTCTCTACGACCCCGACGGTACGGCGCTCGTCGATCCGGCCCGACTGGTCTGGGGACTCGAGCGGGCCTGCCTTTCGCTCGGAGTCAAAATCTTCGAAAACTCTAGGGTGACCTGGCTCGAGGACGTGGACGACGCGGTACGCGTCCACGCTCCTTACGGAGCGGTGACCGCGGCGCGCGTCGCGCTCGGCACTAACGTCTTTACCCCGCTCGTGAAGAAGGCTCGCAAGTACATTGTGCCGGTCTACGACTACGCATTGGTCACCGAGGCCCTGACTCCTTCGCAGCACGAGAGTATTGGCTGGCTGGGACGCGAGGGCATTGCCGACTCGGGCAATCAGTTCCACTACTACCGACTGACCAACGACAACTGCATCCTCTGGGGCGGTTACGACACGATCTACAACTTTCGCGGCAAAGTCCGCCGCGAGTACGAATTCAACTCCGACACCTACGCGACGCTGGCGGCGAACTTTTTGACGACATTCCCGCAACTCAAGGGGATTAAATTTACCCACGCCTGGGGGGGTGCGATTGATACCTGCACGCGCTTCTCGCCGTTCTGGGGAACGTCGCACGCGGGCAAAGTTGCCTACGTCCTGGGCTATACCGGTCTCGGTGTCGCGTCGACGCGCTTTGGTGCCGCGACGATGCTCGACCTACTCGACGGCCACGAGACCGAGCGGACGCAACTGACGATGGTGCGTAAGCGGCCCCTGCCCTTTCCGCCCGAGCCGTTCAAATGGATCTTTATCAGGATCACGCAGTCCGCGATCCGCTACGCGGACGAGCACGAGGGTCACCGCAACTTCTGGCTGCGCGCAATGGACCTCTTGGGTCTAGGTTTCGACTCCTAGACCCAAGAGGTCCGACGCCTGACCCGTGCGTGGGACTCGCTTCGCACCGGACCGAGGCGAGCTAGGCGGCCAATCCAAAGACGACCGAAACCTGCACAGTGATGGGTTGCTGACCGGTCTGAACCGGCACTGAACTCTTGAAATCGCTCGCGTGGCCGCTCGTGTACATCGGCGGGATCTGGTTCTGTACGGCACTGATCTTCACGATGCCGGTCACGTGCGCACCACCGGCACGCGCCAACTGGTCGGCCGCGTTCCGGGCGTCGCGCATGGCCTTGGCCCGGGCACTCGCGAGAAGCGCGGACTGATTCGAGATCGAGAACGTGATGCCGTTCAACTGAATACCGTTGCCGACCGCCGAAGCGGCGGAGTCGATCGCGGCGCCAGACTGTTGAACGTTGTGCATCGCGACATTCAGAGTGTTGTCGACCGCAAAGCCCGTCACCACACCGTTGCTGTTGGTGTTCTGGTAGATGTTGAGACCCGACGTTTGGATCTCCTTCTGCGTGACGCCGTTCTGCAGCAGTGCGGCAATCAGGGCCTTCATTCTCTGGTTATTCGCCTCGAGGGCCATCTTCGCGGAAACATTCGTCGTGTGGACACCAATATTGAACGTCGCGGTATCGGGGGTGCCCTGAATCGTGCCGGTGCCATCGACCGAAATGGTCGCGCCCGACGCACTCTTGGAACGTCCGATCTCCACTCCCGCGATGGCGACGACGACGAGCAATAGCGCCGCGACGAGGACGACCAGGGTCCGCAGTGGGTTCAACAGTCGTGGCCCGCGGGCGTCGTCGCTACTCTCGTTCTGCGGGCCATGGCCGCCACTCTTGGTCACGTCATCACTCATGATCACTCCCGTTGTTCGCTGTTGCATCCGTCGAGTCGCCTAGCGACGCTCGCGTTCCTTCAACTAGTTCCTGTCACCACTGGGCGGAAACTTTCGTGAAGGTCGCGACCAGTGAACTAGTCCTCGCTCGAGGGGTGCGACTCCATCAGGGCCGAGATCATGTTGACGACGGTGGGATCGGTGAGCGTCGTCACGTCACCGAGTTGACGATTCTCGGCCACGTCGCGCAGCAGTCGACGCATAATCTTTCCCGATCGAGTCTTCGGCAGTTCGGGCGTCAAGATGATCTGACGAGGTCGCGCAATCGGACTGATCACGTTCGCGACGTGTTGACGGAGCTCTTCGATGATGAGCGCCGGGTCCATTTCCCCACCTTCGGCCGTACCGCGCAGCGTCACGAAGGCCACAATCGCCTGTCCGGTGATCTCGTCGTACGCACCGACGACCGCCGCTTCGGCGACCGACGGGTGCCCGACGAGAGCGTGTTCGACTTCGGTCGTGGACAGTCGGTGCCCCGAGATGTTCATCACGTCGTCGATGCGACCGAGGAGCCACAGGTCGCCGTCCTCGTCGCGCTTCGCGCCGTCACCGGCAAAGTAGGAGCCAGGAAATCGCGACCAGTAGGTCTCCTTGAATCGCGCGGGGTCACCGTAGATGCCGCGGGTCATTCCCGGCCAGGGCGCCGTCAGCACGAGGTACCCCCCCTGGCCATTGCCGACCGATCGTCCGTCGTTGTCCACGACGTCCACGTTGATGCCGGGGAACGGCGTCATCGCGGCGCCCGGTTTCGTGGCCGTGATGCCGGGCAGTGGGCTAATCAGGATGCCGCCGGTTTCGGTCTGCCACCACGTGTCGACGATGGGGCATCGATTGCCCCCGACGTGTTCGCGATACCACATCCACGCCTCGGGATTGATTGGTTCACCCACCGTCCCGAGCAGTCGCAGACTCGAGAGGTCAGCGCTCGCGGGGTACTGCGTGCCCCACTTCATCAGGGTACGAATCGTGGTCGGCGCGG
The DNA here is from genome assembly GCA_025362585.1 of Acidimicrobiales bacterium. Lineage (GTDB taxonomy): Bacteria > Actinomycetota > Acidimicrobiia > Acidimicrobiales > RAAP-2 > RAAP-2. Next base: position 87,418 of record JANYFR010000004.1, read on the forward strand.
TGTAGAGGATCGAGACCTGGTGGTGCTCAATAATCCGCCACCAGCGGTCCTTACCGCCCGAGTCGGGCAGTCCCTCGTACAGCACCTGCGTGACACCGTTGAGGAGCGGGCCGTAGACGATGTAACTGTGACCAGTGATCCAACCGATGTCGGCGGCGGTCCAGCAGACGTCGGTCTCGGGCTTTACGTCGAAAATGTAGTGGTACGTCGTCGCGACGTGGGTGAGGTAGCCACCCGTCGTGTGGAAGATGCCCTTAGGTTTGGCGGTGGTGCCCGACGTGTACATGATGAACATCGTCTGTTCGGCGGGGAATGACTCGTAGGTGTGTTGGTCGCTCTGGCGTTCGACGACCACGTGCCACCAATGGTCGCGCCCGTCGACCCAGCCGACCTCGCCGCCGGTGCGTCGAACTACCAGGACGGCCTTCACGTTCGGGCAGGTCTCGAGCGCCTCGTCGACCGCGGGCTTCAACGGGCTCGCGGTGCCGCGACGAAAGGCGCCGTCGGCAGTGACCACGAAACGGCAGTCCGAATCGAGGATGCGGCTCGAAAGGGCGTCGGCGGAGAAACCGGCGAAGACAACCGAGTGAATCGCACCGAGTCGAACAATCGCCAACATTGTGACGATCGCCTCAGGAATCATTGGCAGATAGACGGCCACACGGTCGCCGGCCGTGACGCCCAGCTCCGTCAGCGCGTTCGCGCAGCGTGCGACCATTTTCTGGAGTTCCGCGTAAGTCGTAATGCGCGATTCGCCTTCGGCGTCGCCCACCCAGTGGTACGCGACCTTGTCACCGCGGCCCGCCTCGACGTGACGGTCGACGCAGTTGTAGGACGCGTTCAGGGTCCCATCGCCAAACCAGGTCGCGAAGGGCGGATCCCACTCGAGGGTCGAGGAGGGTGCCGTCGTCCAGGTCAGCCGCTCGGCCTGCTCGCGCCACCACGCCACCGGATCGGCACTGGCCTCGCCATAGAGCGACGGCTGGGCGTTTGCCTGCTGGGCGAACTCAGTACTGGGCGCGAAGCTCCGAGTCTCTTCGAGCCACGCTTCCAGTTTGGCCTCCGTCATGGTCTCCCCGCTCTGTCTCCTGGTTGGCGCCGCCCCTACCGCTGACGTGCTCTCATTCTCTCCGCTGTCGCCCACGACTTCGTCCCTATCAAGCCAACAGCGCCCGAGCCGTTGGGCTGGGGCGCTGTTGGCGGTTGGGTCCGGTGGCAAGCCACCAGTGATGCTTAGGATAGCCTCTCGAACCGGCCAGGCGGGCCCTTTTTTAATTACTGTCGTGGCGAAGCCCGACGGCGGCCACGTTGCTGAGCGCGAGGAGGCGTGGCGCTGCCCCGCTCGCGTGATGACCAATCGGCCAGACCGGTCGGTAGGCCGCTCGATCACCGGTCGAGCCCACAGCCGTCCTCGCCACGATACTGACCTCAGGACGCTCTGACCAGGGATTGTGACCCGCTCATCGAATTCTCGCCCCAACGGCGCAGGGACACGAACGTACCATCGAATCAAGGCTCGACGTTCTCACCCAATCGCACCTCTCAGCTCGTGAATGGTCTCACGACAGACGCAATTTGTTCACTGATGCAGTTCGACGACCCGCAACGACGTTCAACTCCTACTTCACTCGCCGTCAAGCAACGGACTCAGTTCCACGGTCGATTGCCGTCCGGAACGTCCGCACGAGATCCTCGATTCCTCGAGGACCACCTCCGTCGAGGATGACCTGGACGAGCGCCGAGCCAACAATGACGCCGTCGCTCACCGTCGCCGCGGCCTGCGCCTGTTCGCCCGTCGTGATGCCGATGCCAATGTAAGTGGGTACCGAGCTGACGAGACGAATCGACGCGACCACCCGCTCACCGTCACCGGTACCGCTCGATCGCCCGGTCACCGCCATGCGCGCCGTCGCGTAGGCGAATCCTTCAGTCGCTTCAGCGAGGCGCCGGACGCGCTCGGGGGTCGTGGAGGGTGCGACGAGGAAGACCGTGGCGAGGCCGTGCTCATCACAGGCGGTCCTCCAGGGCGTCGCCTCCTCCAGAGGCAGGTCGGGCACAATGGTCCCCGAGAGTCCGCTCGTCGCGAGCAGTCCGGCCGAACGTTCGAGCCCGTAGTGGTGAAAGACGTTGTAGTACGTCATGGCCAGCAGCGGGACCGTATGGCGCAGGCGTTCGAGGTCGGCGCAGACTGAGTCGACGGTGGTGCCGCGATCAAGAGCTCGCAGCGCCGCCTGTTGGATGACAATCCCGTCCATCATCGGATCGGAAAAGGGAATGCCAATCTCCACGGCGTCGACGCCGGCGAGAATCGCGGCCTCGACGTGGTCCGTCCAGTCCGGGGTGACCCCGCCCATGAAGTAGCCGACGAGGACCTTGCGACCGGCATCGCGGATCGCTCGAAGGTCGCGCTCGACGACCTTCACGACTGTTCGGTCATCATCGCGCGCACTTGGGCGACGTCCTTGTCGCCGCGACCGGAGAGATTGAGCAGCACCGTCGAACCGGTTGGCAGGAGGTGACCCGCTTCACGAGCAATCCAGGCCACGGCGTGAGCGGACTCGAGGGCGGGGATGATGCCCTCGGTCTCACTGAGCAGGGCGAGCGCGTCCAGGACGTCCTCGTCCCCGATGGGAAAGTACTCGGCGCGACCGATCTCGGCGAGGTGGGCGTGTTCGGGACCGATCCCCGGGTAGTCGAGGCCGGCGGATATCGAGTGCGCCTCTTTAATCTGGCCGAACTCGTCCTGGATGAGGAGCGAACGCATCCCGTGGAGCACACCGGGCGAACCTCCGACGACCGCCGCCCCGCCCGCCGCTTCGACTCCAATCAGGCGCGCGCGGGTGTTGGCGAAGCCCGCGAAGATGCCGGCGGCGTTCGAGCCGCCGCCGACGCAGGCGACGACCGCCGCGGGCGTGCCCACGCCGAGTTCGTCCATCTGGTGCGCGGCCTCGTGTCCAATGATGCTCTGGAACTCTCGCACCATCCAGGGGAAGGGGTGAGGTCCCATCACTGATCCAATGCAGTAGTGCGTGTCGTCGACACACGTGACCCATTCGCGCATGGCCTCGTTCACCGCATCCTTCAACGTCTTGCTGCCCGACGTCACGGGCACGACGGTCGCCCCCAACAGCTCCATGCGAAAGACGTTGAGCGCTTGGCGCACAGTGTCCACCTCGCCCATGTACACCGTGCAGGTGAGACCGAGTCGAGCCGCCGCCGTGGCAGTCGCCACACCGTGTTGGCCCGCCCCGGTTTCGGCGATCACGCGATGTTTGCCCATTCGTCGGGTGAGCAGCGTCTGGCCGATGACGTTATTGATTTTATGCGAGCCGGTGTGGGCGAGGTCCTCGCGCTTCGCGAAAAGTTGCACGCCGAGTTTGTCCGACAGGCGCTCGAGCGGGGTAATCGGGGTCGGTCGCCCAGCGAATTCGCGCAGCACCCGGTGGTACTCGTCGACGAAGGTGGGATCGCTCCAGGCGCTGCGAAAGGCCTCCTCCAATTCGACACACGCCGGCATCAGCGCCTCGGGCACGAACCGTCCACCGAAGTTGCCAAAGCGCCCCTCTCCGTCGGGGGCCGTCATAAATGTGGCCGGGTCCGTCACCGCACTCCTCTCGCTTCCATTGCTCGTCGTGCGTTGTCCACGAACTGCTGCACCAGCGTATGGTCCTTCCGACCGGGCGCCGATTCGACCCCGCTCGCACTGTCGACGCCCCAGGCGCCGGTCGCGACGACCGTTGACGCAACGTTCTTCGCGTTGAGTCCACCGGCGGCGATGACCGGGACCGCGAAAGAGCGTCGCGCGAGGGCCTCCCACGCGTGGACGGCGCCGCTACCCGGAAGGGGGCCGTCGACTAGCACCGCGTCGACCAACGATTCGTCGAAGTGCATGAAGTCATCACTGTCAATGGCGAGGGCCTTGACGATGAGGACCTCACGACGGCGCAGACCCTCGACGAGCTCGGGACCAACGCGGTCGTGCAGCTGCACCACGTCGACGTCGAGGCCATCGAGGTTGGCCAGAATTGACGAGTCGGGTGTGTCGCGAAAGACCGCCGTGACCAAGATTCGTCCGCTCGCCAGCCGGGCCAGCTCGCCTGCCCGCTCGAGCGAGAGTTGCCGGGGCGAGGGCGCAAGGATCAATCCGAGGGCGTCGGCCCCGGCCTCGATCACCACCTCGAGATCCGCCTCATTGGTGACGCCGCAGATCTTGATGAACGAATGGGGTTGGAGTTCAGCCACGACCGACCCAGGGCACCGAGGCGAAACTATGGACCACCTCACGCACCGCGCTCGACGTGACGAAAACTTCGCCCACGAGCACGGCGTCGAAGCCCGCGTCGGCGGCCCGTCGAACGTCGCTCACCGCAGCGAGTCCCGATTCACAGACCGTGACGAGAGAGGACGGCAGTACCCCGACTACCGATGCCGCACGGGCGGGGTCGACGTCGAACGTGTGGAGGTTCCGCTGGTTGACCCCCACGATGCGCGCGCCGGCGTCGACGGCGCGACGCGCCTCCTCGGCGTCGTGGACCTCGACCAGCGCCTCGACGCCGCAGGCTTCGGCGACCACGAGGAACTCTTGGAGTTCCTCATTACTCAAAGCTGCGACGATCAGTAGGACCGCTCCGGCCCCGAGCGACGCGCCGTCGAGCACGTCGTTGGCCGACACCGTGAAGTCCTTGCGCAGGATTGGCACGTCGACGACGGCCGCCACGTCCACGAGGTCGTGGACCGATCCCGCGAAACTCTCAACGTCGGTGAGCACAGAGATGGCGCTCGCGCCACCTTCGACGTAAGAGTGGGCCAGGTCGGCAGCGCGGAGGAATTCGTTGAGCCAGCCCTTGCTCGGCGAGCGTCGTTTGACTTCCGCGATGACTGTGACGTGACCATCGCGATGCGCCGAGAGCGCGTCGATCATCGAAGGACCGTCGTAGTGCACGTCGGCCAGTCGCTGGCGCCAGTCGCGCACGTCGGCGTTGGCCCGCTCGCGATGTCGCACCAGGATTTCGTCAAGGTACGTCGCCGCCATTACTAAATCGTAGTGGTGACGAGAACGACGGGGTTCGCGAGTAACTTGTCCCTATGCCACGTCCGACCGCGCGACGTCAACCATGACATCGTCATTCTCCCTCGACGTCCTCCAACCGCTCGTCCACGGCATCAATCTCGAACGTGGTGAAGCCCGCAGCGCCCTCGAGTCGATCCTCGAAGGCAAGGTCGAGGGCGTCCTGATCGCGAGCTTTCTGACGGCGCTGACCGCCAAGGGCGAGACGGCCGATGAGATGACTGGCTTCATCGACGCAATGATGTCGACCGCGACGACCTTTACGCTCGGTCCCGACGCCGTGGACATCGTCGGCACCGGCGGTGACCAGTTGCACACCGTCAACGTCTCGACGATGGCGGCGTTGGTGGTCGCTGGCTGTCGCGTGCCGGTCGCCAAGCACGGCAATCGGGCGGCGTCGTCATCGGTGGGATCGGCCGACGTGCTCGAGGCGCTCGGCGTGCGTCTCGACGTCCCCGAATCGGTGGTGCGGTCCTGCGTCGAAGGGGCCGGCATTGGCTTCATGTTTGCCCCGACCTTCCATCACGGACTCGGCTACCTGACCCCCATCAGGCGGGCGTTGGGCTTTCGTACCATCTTCAACGTGCTCGGTCCCCTCGCCAATCCTGCCCAGGTGCGACGGGCGTTAATCGGGGTCGCCCAGGCGCCCCTGCTCGACCACATGGCCTGGGTGCTGCTGGCGCGAGGTATTGACTACGCGATCCTGGTGCACGCCGACGACGGACTGGACGAGCTGTCACTCGGCGCGGCCTCGACACTCCACGTCATTTCACCCCTCGGCGCCGAGGTGCGACGAATCGACGCCTCGGCCGAGTTGGGCCTGCGACACTCGGTCGACAGTATCCGCGGCGGCGACACCGACCACAACGTCGCCGTCGTGCGTTCGTTTCTCGAGGGTGGTCGGGGCCCGATCTTCGACGTCGTATGCGCGAACGCGGCACTGGCGCTGATGGTCGCGGGACGGGCCGACACCCTCGCCCAGGGATTCGCCCTGGCCGCTGGGAGCGTCCTCGAGGGCCACGCCGCCACCGCCCTCGAGCAACTCGTGGCGATCTCCAACGCCTAGAGACGACGAAGGTCGCGTCGGTAGCGCTGACCGTTTTCGACGTAGAGCGCGGCACCGAGCGCAATCGCCTCGCGGTCACTGGCCCCGGGCTTGATCGTCGCCGGCACACCAACGGCGAGTGCCCCCTCGGGCACCTCCGTGCGATTGCGCACGACCGCTCCCGCCGCCACGGTGGCACCGCTGCCGACGGTGGACCGGTGCAGCACCACCGCACCACTGCCCACAAGGGCTCGGTCGTGAATGACGCATCCCTCCAGGTGGGCGAGGTGGCCAATGACGCAGTCACTTCCCACGACGGTCGGGAACTCGGCGACCGCGTGCACGACCGCTCCGTCCTGGATCGAAGTCCGCTCGCCCACCATGATCGTGCCGTAGTCACCGCGCAACACCGCCCCGGGCCAAATGGATGATCCGGCGCCAATGCGCACGTCACCAATCACCACGGCCTCGGGATGCACGAAGGCGTCGGGGTCAATGGAGGGGGTCCGGTCACCGAGCGCGTAGATGGGCATACGAACCTCCTAGTGGCTCAGCCACGAAACTAACTGATAGATCCGCCAGATCAGGTAGACAATCGTCGAGACGATGAAGAATCGCCAGCGCCACGGTATTGGCTCCTTCGTCGCCGCAGTGACCGCGGCGCCGCAGACTTCACAGTTTTCACCCGCGACCGGTCGGTCACAGTTTTCGCACCACTGGGCCACTATTCGACTCGGACGCGCACGCGCAGTGGCGACGAGCCGAGTTCGAACCTCTCGCGCAAGGAACGTTCCACGTAGCGTAGGTACGTCGTGGGGAGGCGCCCCGCCACGAAGAGGGTGAAGGTCGGTGGCTCGGTCGCACCCTGCACCGCGTAACGAATTTTGCCCGTCGGGGCCGGCTGCTTGATTTGCAGGTCGCGGATCGCGCGATTGAGTGCGCCCGTGGGCACCCGTTTGCCGTAGTCGGCGGCCGCGATGGCGAGGGCCGGCAATACCCGGTGCACTCCCCTACCCGAGGTCGCCGTCGTCTTCATCACGGGCGCGTCACCGAGGAAGGCCAACTTGTCGCCAACCGTGGCGAGCACGGCGTCGCGCTCGTCAACCGCCACGAGCTCCCACTTATTGAGCACCACCAGTGATGGACAGCCGGCGGCGGAGATGCGCTCGGCCAGTCGTTGGTCCTGGCCCGTTGCCCCGACGGTGGCGTCGATGACGAGTATCGCGATGTCGGATCGGTCGAGAGCGTCGAGGCTGCGTAGTACGGCGTAGGTTTCGAGGCCGGCTTCGGTCTTAGCGCGCCGGCGCATACCCGCGGTGTCGATGAACCGGATGAGGCCAACGTCGGTCTGGACGAGGGTGTCGATCGCGTCACGAGTGGTCCCGGGCAGGTCGTGTACGACCGAGCGCTCCTCACCGATCAGCTGGTTGAAGAGCGTGGACTTACCGACGTTGGGCCTCCCTACGATCGCCACGCGCAGGGCACCGTCGTCGTCAGCCTCGGCGAGCGCCTCCACCTCGAGGACCTCGCCCAGCTGGTCGACGATGAAGTCCAGGAGATCTCCCGATCCCCGGCCGTGTTGGGCACTGACGGTGTGCGGGTCGCCCGCGCCGAGGCCGAGGAACTCCCAACTGCTGGCTTCGTGCTGGGCGTCGTCGACCTTGTTCACCACCAGCGCCACCGGTCGGCCGCTGCGAAGCGCCCAGCGGGCGGCGTGGGTGTCTTCGTCGACCATTCCGGTCGTCACGTCGACCACCAGCAACACCAGGTCGGCGGAGGCGAGCGCCGCCTCGGCCTGCTTGGAGACCTTGGCTTCGAGGGTGTCGCCCGCTTCGAGCCAGCCCCCGGTGTCGACGACGTCAAAGGTGACCCCGCGCCACTCGACCTCCACGGATTTGCGATCACGGGTCACGCCCCGGTGCTCTTCGACAACGGTGACCCGCTTGCCGGCGAGACGATTGACCAGCGAACTCTTGCCCACGTTGGGCCGTCCCACGATGACGACCTGGGGCCGCGTCACGAGGAGACCAGTCGTCTCGCACGTACCGCGTCGAGAGCGGCGCGCAGATCCCGACCAGTGGTGCGAACGCTGATCACGGGGTGACAGAGATCGTCGAGGGTGAGCCCGTCGAGAAAACGGTCCTCGGAGAGACAGACATCCGGGACGAGACAGACCGTGCTCGACGGCACGTTGGCGAGCGCGGCATTGAGATCTTGACCAGTGAGGAGGCCCGCGACCTTAATATTTCCCGCAAAATAGACGTTCTGCACCGCGAGCACCCCGACGTCAGCGAAGCCGTGCGCGTCAAACAGTGCACGAAGTATCGGCGCGGCGTACTCGCCCGTGACGACCGTCACCTCCTCACCCTGTGGTGCGGCGATGCTGGCCCCTCGTGGAGCGCGGTACCCGAGGGCCGGCGCGCCATCGACGGACTGGAAGAAGCCGGTGCCGAGTTTGTCCATCACCGTTTGATCGATGAAGCTCGCGACGAAGGCGGCCACCATCCCAATCCCGTTCTCGGCCTGGTCGAGGCTTTCGAACTGGGTCGCCGGTGGTGGCGCCAGCCCGGCGACGAGGTAAAACTCATCGCTCGCGAACACGCTCACGCGGCCCAGCAACTCGAGTGTGAGGCGCTGGAAACGGTCGGCGAGCGCGACCACGTGGCGCGCCTCGTGCGGCGTGTGCGAGCGCATCGTGGCCTCGTTCGAAAAGGCGCTCACCCCCACCGGAACCAGTGCGACCGACGCCAGTTCGGGGTAGAGCGAGATGACGTCGTGCAGGGTCCGTTCCAGGTGGGCGTCGTCGTTGATCGCCGGACAGACCACGATCTGGGCGTGAACCTCAATACCGGCGCGCAGGAGTTCCTTCAACCAGCGCAGGCTGGTCGCCCCCCGAGGGTTTCGCAGCATCTCGGCGCGCAGTTCGGGGTCAGTTGAGTGGATCGACACGTAGAGCGGCGAGAGGCCCTCTTCGACGACCCGCTCCAGGTCAAACTCCGTGAAGCGCGTCAGCGTCGTGTAGTTGCCGTAGAGGAACGAGAGTCGAAAGTCGTCGTCCTTCACGTAGAGTGATCGCCGCATACCCTTGGGCAGCTGGTAGATGAAACAGAACGAGCAGTGGTTGTCGCAGGTGCGAATCCGGTCAAAGACTGCCGAATCGATACTCAGGCCGAGCGGTTGACCCTCGGCCTTGGTAATGGTGACCTTGCGAGAGAGCGACTCGCCTTCGCGCATGACGACCAGCGTGACGCGAGGGCCGTCGATCAGTTGCTGATACTCAATGATGTCGCTCGGAGCTCTTCCGTTGATGCTGACCAGTTCATCGCCAACGCACAGATTCACCGTCGAGGCCGGTGAATCAACGGAGATTGAGGAAATTCGAGCGCCCGACACCTCTCTAGCCTAGGAGTAATCACGCGGAGCGGTAACTAGGCTGGTCGAGGTGAACGTGGACCGGGTGGTGTTGGCCGCCCCCCGAGGCTTCTGTGCCGGCGTGGAGAAGGCCATCAAGGCTCTCGACTGGATGACGAGGGTTTTCACTCCGCCCGTCTACTGCTACCACGAGATCGTGCACAACCAGTTCGTGGTGGACTACTTCAAGTCGCTCGGCGTCGTCTTCGTCGACGACGTGGCACTCGTTCCCGCCGGCGCCCCGCTGATGTTGAGTGCGCACGGCTCTCCGCCCGAGGTCATCGACGCCGCCCGTCAGACCGGTGGCACAGTGATTGACGCGGTCTGTCCACTCGTGACCAAGGTCCACCACGAGTTGAAGGTCCGGGCGAGAAAGGGCTACACCGTTCTCTACGTAGGACACGAGGGCCACGAGGAGGCGGTCGGCACGATGGCCGTGGCGCCCGAGTCGGTCCACCTCATTGAATCGACCGATGACATCGACGCCCTCGGGGACCTGTCGGGCCCTTTCGCCCTGCTCAGCCAGACCACCCTCAGTCTGGACGAATGGCAGGACCTGCGCGAGCACGCCGAAGTCCGTTTTCCCGAAATTTGGATGCCCAATCGAAGCGACCTCTGCTTCGCCACCACGAACCGTCAGGCGGCGTTGCGCTCGATTGCGACCGAAGCCGACGCCGTGGTCGTCATTGGTTCGGCCAACTCCTCCAATACCGTCGCCCTCGTCAAAGTGGCCGAAGCGGTGGGCTGTCCTCGAGTGTTGCGCGTCAACGGGGCCTTCGAACTGCCCGACGATCTGTCGGGCACCGTCGCGGTGACGGCCGGCGCCTCGGCACCGGAATCTCTCGTGAACGAGGTTCTAGAGGCCCTCAACGCCACCCTTGGCGTCGTCGTACGCTCGGTGACCGTCGAGGACGAGTACTTTCCCCCACCTCCCGAACTTCGCGAGATGCTCAAGACGCTGTCGGCGGTGCTCGACCTGGTCCTGGCCACGCCGGTGCCCTCGACGTTCGACGGTCAGGCCGACCGTGAGTTCACTGCGGCGCAGGTCCTGTCGGCCGCCAGTCGTTGAATCGGTCCAATTCGCCGTGAATTGTTAGTATTTTGCGGTGAGTTCCTTCCCCCGCTGGTACCAGTTGACGATCAAGCACTCCCCGGCGATCGCGCTCGTCTCGGGGCGAGTCCGCGGAGCGATTCCCCGCGCGAAGGTCGACTGAATATTCATGGTCAACGACGATCTCGAACAGGGGCGGTCGAGGCGATTGCGCCAGTACGCGATCGAGCAGGCACTCGCGCGTCTCGTGACAGAGCGGCCGGGATTCGAGCCCGAATCGATTGTCGCCGCAATCTGCGCCTACGAGGAGGAGGGCAACATCGCGGGCGTCCTCGAGAAGATGCCGGTCTCGCTCGACGGCCAGACCTACACCACCCTCGTGGTCGTCGACGGTGGCGACGACCGTACGGCCGAGATCGCTCGATCGTTCCCCGGGGTGGTGGTCATTGAGTTCCCCGTCAATCTCGGCCACGGTGTGGCCCTGCAGGTGGCCTACCGCTACTGCGTCGATCACGCCGTGCAGTTCGTGGTCACCCTCGACGCCGACGGACAGAACGATCCCGGCGAAATCGCCCAGATCCTGGCCCCGCTCGTCGCCGACCAGTCCGACTTCGTCCTCGGTAGCCGGGTCTTAGGAGTCGACAAGACGTCGGACCGGATTCGCAAGAGCGGCGTGCGCTTCTTTTCTTTCATCATGAACCGGATGACCGGGGCGGGACTCACTGACACGTCTACCGGCTACCGGGCTCTACGGGTCACGATGCTCGCCGACGTGGTCGACCGGCTCCGCCAACAGCAGTACCAGACCTCCGAACTGCTCATCACGTGTCTCAAGCGCGGTTGGCGCGCCAGTGAGGTACCCACGATCTGGCATCCGCGTCACTCGGGCGCCACGAAGAAGGGCGCGACGTGGATCTACGGCTTTCGCTACGCCCGGGTCGTTTTTGGCACCTGGTGGCGAGAGCGCTAAACGTTGCCCAGACTCTCCAAGTAGACCAGCTCCAGTTCGCGGCGTAACTCCTCACTCTTGGCGGCGACGGCCTTGCGAGAGACGCGGCCCTCGGAGGCCGGCGGATCGATGGCCGCGCCCACGACGATACGGATTCGCGAGCGCCGAGGAAACTTGGTGCCCAACGGCATCGCGCGGTCGCTGCCGCCAATGCCGACCGGCACGACGGTCGCGCCAGTGCGTGCTGCGAGGAACATCGCTCCGTCGTGCAGGGGTGCGACCGCTCGTCCCTCCTTTCGGGTCCCTTCCGGGAACAGCACGAGAACGTGGCCGTGGCGCAGTACCTCTTCGGCGAGGGAGAGGGACTCGCGATCGGCGGAGCCCCGCTTCACCGGGAAGGCGCCGAGATGGGTGATCAACCGTCCGAGGAGTGGCACGGTGAACAACGAGTCCTTGGCCATGAAGAAGACCTTGCGGGGCGACATGAAGAGTGTGAGTGCGAAGTCAACGTTGGAGCGATGAATCGGCGCAATCAGTACCGGACCGTCCAACGCGATGTGCTCCGCGCCGGTAACGACCGGGTGAAATAAGACGGTCGCCAGTGCACGAAGAATGGCCGCGACGACGCGGTAGGTCGGCGTCTTGCCGACGTCTAGGCGGAGTCTTGGCTCTTCAGGCATTGCACAATCTCGTTGACCACCTCTTGCACGTCGCGACCCGTCGTGTCTAGCACGACGGCGTCGTCGGCCTGACGAAGTGGCGACGCCCGACGCAAGGAGTCGGCCCGGTCCCGGCGCTCGATGGACTCGGTGCCCTCCTCGTCGCGACGCGTTGCCCGCTCCTCGAGCGAGGCCGTGAGAAAGACTTTCAGGGTCGCGTGGGGAAAGACGACCGTGGCAATATCACGGCCCTCCACGACCGTGCCGAGCGGCTGCGCTGCCGCAATCTCGCGCTGTCGAGCGACCATGGCTCGGCGCACCGCCGCGTTGGCGGCGACGATCGACACCGCGACGTTCACGGTCTCGGTGCGTAGTTCGTCCCCCACGTCGCGCCCGTCGACGCTCACCCGGGGCGTGGTCACGATGACGACGCTCGACGCGAGCGACGCCACGGCGACGTCGTCGTGCACGTCGATGCCTCGACGAAGCACCTCGGCGGTCACCGCCCGGTACATCGCGCCGGTGTCGAGGAACGACCAGCCGAGCTGGTTCGCGACCAATCGAGCGACCGTCGACTTACCGGATCCGGCCGGACCGTCGATCGCGATGATCCGTTGATTCACGACAGTCCGACGAGGTCGTCGAAGAAGTGGGGATAGCTCGTCCTCACCGTCTCGGCCCCCTCGATGGTGGCCCCGGCGCCGGCACAGCCCGCGACCGCACCCGACATCACCATCCGGTGGTCGAGGGCGGCGTCCATGGAGAACGGGGCGAAGGCCTCGGCGCTCCCCAACCCCTCGATGAAGAAGTCGTCGCCCTCGGACCAGACTCGACAACCGAGTGACGAGGCCAGCGCCAGCGCGCCGGCGAAGCGATCGGACTCCTTGAGACGCAGTTCGCCCATGCGGTGAAAGGAACTCACGCCACGGGCCGCGGCGGCGGCGACCACGAGCACGGGCACCTCGTCAACCGACGGCACTTCATCGGCGAACACCTCAGTGGACGTGAGCGTCGAACTCGAGGCGACGACCGACAGTGTCGGACCCGGACCGCTCCACGAGAGGTCCGCACCCATTCGTTGCAGCACCGTCATGAACCCCGTTCGCTCCGGCGATCCGTCGAGGTCTTGAACTTCGACGACCGCGTCGGGGTGGATGAGCCCCAGTACGACGAAGAAGGCCGCTTGGGACGGATCTCCCGGGACGGCCCAGTGCCGCGCAGTCGGTCGACCCGGGTGCACCGTGACGCGCCGCCCGTTCCCTTCGTCGACGCTGTCGATCCGTACGTTGGCAGCGCTCAACATGTCCTCGGTGGTCGAACGGGTGCGCACGTCTTCGATGACGGTGGTCGGTCCCGACGCGCCGAGACCGGCGAGCAGGACCGCCGACTTCACTTGGGCGCTCGACATCGGCACGTGGTACTCGATCGCGCGAAGCGATGACGAGCCCTCTATTCGCAGGGGCGCCATGACCCGCGGTCCCCGTCCGGTGACGAACGATCCCATCATTTTGAGCGGTTGGGCTACGCGGTCCATTGGACGTTGCGACAGCGATTCGTCGCCATCGAGCACGTGCACACCAGCTATCGCGCTCACGAGGCCGGCCAGTAGTCGCATTGTGGTGCCCGAGTTCGCGCAGTACAACGGTTCATCGCTGGGTCGCAGTCCCCCACTGCGGCCAACGACGATCGCCCGATCGCTCTCCAGCGAACAGGTCGCGCCCAGTTGTCCCATGATGCGCGCCGTCGCCGCGACGTCGAGACCGGGCGAAAGTCCTTCGATGCGACTCTCGCCGCTGGCGAGGGAGCTGAGCATCAGGGCACGGTGGGACGCGCTCTTATCTCCGGGGACTCGCAGCGTGCCGCGCAACGACCTCGCGCGTGACACGTTCATGACGCGCTTCACTGTTCTCGCACCACCTGGAATCCACGGGCCTCGAGCGCCTGACTGAACAGCCCGGTCTGTTCGGCGTCGATCGCCAGCAAGAGCGTTCCGCCGGTCCCCTCAATACCGTGGGCAATCTCGATGTCGAAGATGTTGACGAGCAGCTCTGACGCGGTCATCGTCACCGTGGCCAGCACGCCCGGTCGGTCACTCACCTTGACGCGCAGGTAGGCGAGATTCTCCGAGCGGAGCGCTCGACCCGGCAACTGGTGACGGGCGTTCGCCGCTGAGCGCAGGCTCTCCGCGATGAGCGCGCGATCGTCGTGGTCGAGGGCGGCACGGAGCATCCGCAAGCGACTCTCGAGTGCCTCGAGGCTCTGGGAGATCGCGACACGGTTTTCGAACAGAACGTCGGGCCAGATTGACGGGTCGCCCGCGGCGATGCGGGTCATGTCGCGAAATCCTCCCGCAGCGAGCTGGAGCAACACCGCGTCCTGCTCGGCGACTCGACTGGCCTCGTTCATGAGAGACCCGGCGAGCAGGTGGGGCACGTGGCTCGCGATCGCGACCAGTCGGTCGTGGTCGTCGGGCGAGACCGCCACGACGTTCGCGCCGATCTCGCGGAGCATTCCGTGCAGGGTGCTGTAGGTCGAGGGCGACGTCCGTTCGGTGGGCGTCAGAACCCAGGTGGCGCCCTGGAACAGGTCCGCGCGCGCGCCGGCGAGCCCCCGCAGTTCCGAGCCGGCCATGGGGTGGCCCCCGAGGTAGCGCGAATCGTCCACGTCGTGGACGATCGATCCCTTCACGCCCGCCACGTCCGTGACGATGAGCTCGGGCCGAGTCCACCGGGCCAGCACCTCGCGCACCACCGCCGCCACCGAACCGGCGGGCGTCGCGACGACCACCAGATCAGTGGCGTCGTTGGCAACGCTTGAGTCAATCACGCCACTGGCGAGGGCGCGCTCCTCGATGCCGGAACCGGCGTCGCTGCCGGTCACCACCCAGCCCGCTTCGGTGAGCGCGAGGGCGACCGAGGCGCCGATCAGTCCGAGGCCGACCACGTGCGCGTGACGGTCACTCCGGGAGGTCATCACGCAGTGTCCGGGCGTCGCGCAGGTAGACGTGGTGGAGCTCCTCACGGTCGCGAGTCGTGTAGACGTGCATCATCACTCTGACGCATCGCGCCATCGCGCCGGGCACGTCGATCTCGCTGGCACAGAGCAGCGGCACGTCGCCAAATCCCACACCGCGCGCGGCCGTCGCGGGAAAGGCTGACGTGAGGTCCGGTGACGTGGTGAAGAGAACACTGACCACGTCGTCGTGGTCGAGGTCGTTGCGCTCCATCATCGCGCACAACAGTTCCTGGGTCGCCAACGAGATTTCGTCGGGCGTGTCCGCTCCGCAGGTCGTCGCGCCGCGCAGCCCACGAAGGAAGGCAGAAGTCATGAGGGCATCGTAGAGGCGATCGCGTCGGTCATCCCCACCGCCTCCATCAGCCGACGGACCTCGGCGAGGGAGAGATGGCGTGACGCGCCGGGGCTGAGCGTCGCGTCCTGGATCGGGCCGATGCGAGTGCGCACCAGGCGCGTCACGTCGTGGCCGACGACCGCACACATCCGACGAACCTGGCGATTGCGGCCCTCGTGGATCACGATGCGCAGCAGCCCCTCGCTCACCCGACTGACCTGCGCGGGGCTCGTCACGCCGTCATCGAGTGCGACGCCCTCGCGCAGTCGACGAATCGCCGCCGGCGACGGGTCGCCCTCGACGCGCGCGAGGTACTCCTTGGCGATGCCGGAGCTGGGATGGGTCAACAGGTGCGCGAGTCGTCCGTCGTTGGTGAGGATGAGGAGACCCTCGGTGTTCATGTCGAGGCGACCAACGGGAAAGATTCGCACGGACGACTCGACGAGGTTGAGGACCGTCGGACGGCCCTGCGGGTCCGACGCTGTAGTGACGACCCCGTCGGGCTTGTTCAAGAGGTAGTAGACGGTGTTCTGGGCCGTCGGCGCGAGCGAACCGTCCACGCAGATGAGTTGGAGGTCGGGCCGGACGCGATTGCCAAGTTCAGCGACGCGCCCATCGATGGTCACACGCCCTTCACTGATCAATATCTCACAGGCGCGTCGGGAGCCGAATCCCGCCCGGGCCAGGGTCTTCTGCAAGCGCTCGCCCTCGTCCAACTACGAAACCTCGCTGGACTCGTCGACGCCGAAGGCCAACTCGTCGGCAATGGCGTGGGCGATGTCCACCGGCGGCATGAACTCCTCAATGGGGGGCAGGTCGCTGATCGCGGCGAGGCCCATACGGTCCAGGAACAGTTCGGTCGTGCCGTAGAGGATCGGCTGACCCGGTCCGCCGGCGCGCCCCACCTCTTCGATGTAGCCGCGCTGCTCGAGTAGTCGCGACACCCCATCGACGTTCACCCCGCGCAGCGCCGTGATCTGCGCGCGCGAGATGGGCTGGCGGTACGCAATGATCGCCAGGGTCTCGAGCGCCGCCGAGCTCAGTCGGTGCGAGACGTCGCGGTTTGCAAATTTGGCGACCCACGGGGCCACGTCGGGCGAGGACTGCATCACCCAACCACTGGCGAGCTCGGCGAACTGGAAGCCGCGGCGCTGTTGGGCGAACTCGAGACGAAGACTGCGCAGGACGCCAGTCACCTGGGCGGCGTCGACGTCGAGCACGTCGGCCAACTCCTCGGGCGAAATCGGTTCGAGCGCGACGGTCAGCATCGCTTCGAGCTTCTGTTCGAGTGACAGTTCATCCCTCATAGACGTCAACCTCTCCGATCTCGAGCCCCCGGGGCGCGTCGAGCCACATGATCTGCACGTCGCCGAACGTGGAGCCCTGGCCTAGTTCAATATGACCGAGCTTGCACAGTTCGAGGAGCGCCAGGAAGTGCACGATTATCTCGATTCGACTGCCCAGACCCTCAGTCAGTGCCCGAAAAGTGAGTCGGCCCATCGAAGGGAGTCGCTGGGCCAGTGAGACGACCGTCTCGGCGACCGACACGGCATCCACGGTCACGTGATGCAGGCGCACGACGGCCACGGGCTTCTCTTCAATCCCCCGCAGGTACGCCCCAGCCAGTTGGGCCGTCGTGACCCCGGCGAGCAGGTCCGGAGGATGGACTTCGAATCCGTCATCGATACCGCGCAACCGCGAAATTGACCGGGTCGCGCGCTCGAAGAGGGAGACGAACGCGTCCGAGAGAGCGGCGTACGTCCGAAGTTCCAAGAGCCGGGCGAGTAGGACGTCGCGCTCCTCCCAGCCAACGAACTCCTCGTCGGGCTCGCTCACGTCGCGTCCCGGCAGTAGCCGGCGGCTCTTCATCTCGAGCAAGATCGCGGCAATGAGTAGAAATTCAGAGAGATCGTCGACGGCGACCTGCAACGACTCGTCACGCAACGCCGAGACGAAGAGGTCGACGATGGGGGCCAGCGGGACGTCCAGCACGTCCACCTCGTGGCTACTTATCAGCTGCAGCAGCAGTTGCACCGGGCCGCTGAAGGACGGCGTCGTCACGACGAAGGTCACCGACGAACTCTACATCCTTGCCCTTCGGCCTTCGAGGCTCACCTACGATTGAGCGATGCGGATACTTTCTGGAATGCAGCCCTCGGGACCGATGCACATCGGCAACTATTTGGGGGCCGTGAAGCAGTGGGTTGCCGCGCAGGACGCCGACGCCTTCTACTGCGTGGTCGACCTGCACGCCCTGACCCTCCAAATCGACCCCGACCAGCTGCGCGCTCAGACGATCGACCTGCTCGCCACGTACCTCGCCGTCGGGCTCGATCCCGAACAGTGCACCGTGTTCCTGCAGAGTCAGGTGCCGTACCACGCGCAGATGAACTGGCTGCTCGAGTGCGTGGCGACCTACGGGGAACTGGGCCGCATGACGCAGTTCAAGGAGAAGGCGCAGCGTCAGGACGGCTACCGGGTGGGACTGCTCACCTACCCCGTCCTGATGGCGGGTGACATCCTGCTCTACGAGGCCAAGGAGGTCCCGGTCGGCGACGATCAGCGCCAACATCTCGAACTGACCCGGGTCATCGCCGAGCGCTTCAACAACCGTTACGGCGAGACCTTCACAGTGCCGATCGCGGTCCCACCAAAGGTGGCGGCGCGCGTCATGGACCTCCAGGAGCCGACCCGCAAGATGTCCAAGTCGGTGTCGAGTCCCCTGGGCGCGCTACACCTCTTCGATACGCCCGCGGACGTCGAGAAGAAGATCAAGAAGGCCGTCACCGACACCGACAACGAAGTCCGCTTTGACTGGGAGAAGAAGCCGGGCCTCTCGAACCTGCTGGAGATCTTCGCTAGTTTTAGCCACGAGACGCCCGAAGCCGTCGCGACTCGCTACACCCGCTACGGCGATCTGAAGAACGACCTGGCGCAGCTAGTCGTTGAGTCGCTCGCACCGCTGCAGCGACGGTATCGCGAACTGTTGAGTGACCCCGGTGAGCTCAACGCCCTCGCGCGACGGGGATCGGTCAAGGCCGCCGAGGTCGCCGGCCCGGTGTACCACCGGGCCGCTCGGGCTATGGGCCTGCTCTAGAAGAGGAGGCCCAGCCACCAATTCTCGACACTGCCCAGAGCGTTCTGGCCAAAGTGGAAGACGAAGGAACTCAGGATAACGAAGAGCATCACGAAGGGCAGTGCTCGCGCCCGGAACTGGTAGTAACGGGCGAGGTGTCGATTGGGCACGAATCGTTCGATGATGGCCGATCCGTCCAGCGGAGGAATGGGCAGCAGATTGAAGACCGCCAGGATCAGATTCACGAGACCGAGCGCTTCGCCGATGTTGAACGTGGTCTGGTTGAGATTGACGTGCAGCGCAAACTCGCAGATCCCGAATCCCACGGCGGAGAGCACGATATTGACGAACGGACCCGCGAGCGACACGTAGAGCGACTGTTGTCGGGGTTTGCGAAGTCGTGAGGTATTGACCGGCACCGGCTTGGCGTAACCGAAGGCGGGTAGTCCACTGAAGAGCATGAGAGCGGGCAGCAGCACCGTCCCAAAGGGATCGACGTGACGTAGCGGATTGAGCGTGAGCCGGTGTTGCTCCTTCGCCGTTGGGTCGCCGTAGAGGTTGGCGACGTAGCCGTGGCTGACCTCGTGCAACACGACCGAGGGCACCAGCGCGATGAAGAAGTAGTACTTGAAGTCCATCTCGTCGATTCGTCTAGTCGTGGGCGCGGGGATGCGCATTCTGATATTCGCGTTTCAATGACGTTACCGCGACGGCGGTGTAGACCTGGGTCGTCGAGATTGAGGCGTGGCCCAGTAGTTCCTGGACGACCCGGATGTCGGCTCCATGGGCCAGCATGTGGGTCGCGCAACTATGTCGAAAGACGTGTGCGCTGACGTGACATCGGTCGATGCCGGCCTCCAGCGCCCGCTTGTCGATCACCAGGTCAATGCCCTGACGCGACAACGACCCCCCTCGCGCGTTGAGAAAGAGCCGGGCGATCTTCTTCGTTCCGACCAGCGAACTTCGGCCCCCGGCGTCGAGGTACTCCTTCAACGCTCTGGTTAGTTGGCCCCCCATAGGTACCAGGCGCTGCTTGGCGCCCTTGCCGGTCAGCAGGATCAGCCCCTCATCGAAGTCCAGGTCCTCGAGCGCGATGCCGACGACCTCCGAGACCCGCGCGCCGGTGTCGTAGAGCAGCTCGAGGAGCGCGCGGTCACGCCGATCGAGCGCGGTCACGGTGGGTATTGATTCGAGCAGACGAATGACCAGTTCCTCGGCCAACGGTTTGGGTAGCGTGCGACCACGGCGCCCTCCCCTGAGGCGCGTGCTCGGATTGACGGAGAGATGACCCTCGTCCACGAGGAAGGCGAACCAGCCCCGAATGGAGGCGACGCTTCGAGAAATCGTCGTCTCGGTCCGACGTTGGCGACGCAGTCCGTTGCAGTACGCCTCGAGGTCTGATTCGCTGATCGACGTGAGTGGGAGCTCCCCTCGCTCGGCCCACTGCACGAGGCGTTGAATGTCGCGTCGATAGGCATCGATGGTCGCCCGGCTGCGGCCCTTCTCGATGGTCAGCCACCGGAGGTAATCGTCAAGGAGCGCTTCAGACACCATCGAAGAACGTTCCGTACACGCGATGGAGCGCCACCGCCATGGTGCTGTCAATCGCCGGCTCGTGGCGCAGAACGTCGCGCAACGCCTGGGGCGATAGCCAGTGCACGCTCGAGCTCGTCTCTTCGGGTCCCTCCGGGTCCCGCTCGCCGACTTCGAGATCTCGCGCCTCGAAGACCGTCATGACCTGGTCGGTCCAGCCGGGCGAGTTCATGAATCGACCGAGCAGCGTCCAACGACGTGCGTTCACTCCCAACTCTTCTTTCAGTTCACGCTTCGCAGTGTCGAGGGGGTCCTCGCCCTCGACGTCGTGCGTGCCCGCCGGAATCTCCCACGTAAGGGCATCGAAAGCCGGCCGGTACTGGCGAATCAACCCAATCTCCCCTCGGTCGTTGATCACGAGGATCGCCACGGCGCCGCGATGCGTCGCGATATCGCGTTCGAAGCTCTCGTCGCCGTGGACGAGGCGGCGCCGTTCAACGTTGAATACGTAGGAGTCGAGCAGTCGCGTGGCTTCGACAACGCGAAACGAATTGCTCACAAGATGGCGTCGACCGATTCTGGATCAATGATGTGTGGTACGCGACCCTCCGCGCGGGCCGCGGCGGCCTTGATGAGACCGAGGAAGAGTGGGTGGGGCCGGTCCGGGCGCGATTTGAATTCGGGGTGGGCCTGGGTGCCGACGAAAAACGGGTGGCTCCCAATCTCAGTGAACTCAACGAGTCGCCCGTCGGGTGACGTTCCCGAACAGCGCATTCCCGCCGTTTCGAACTGTTCACGATAACGCGAGTTGAATTCGTAGCGGTGGCGGTGGCGCTCGGAGACCACGGTGGTCCCGTAGAGATTTGCGACAATCGAACCGTCGTCGAGCATCGCGGGGCAGGCGCCCAGTCGCATCGTCCCGCCGAGGTCGGTCACGTCCATCTGTTCGGCCATCAACGCGATCACCGGCGCGGACGTACTGATTGAGATCTCCGTCGAGTGCGCGTCACTCAGTCCCAGACAGTGGCGCGCGAACTCCACGACCATGACCTGCATGCCGAGGCAAATGCCGAGGTAGGGAATATCATTCTCACGCGCAATGCGCGCCGCGGCGATCATTCCCTCGACTCCTCGTTCACCAAAGCCGCCCGGCACGACGATGCCGTCGAGTTGGCGGATCCGATCGGAGTTAATCTCGGTGGGCACGCGCTCCGCCTCGAGCCACTCGATCTCGGTCTTGGCGCCGACGGCGAAGCCGGCGTGACGAATCGACTCACCAACCGAGAGATAGGCGTCGGGCATCGTCACGTACTTGCCGATGACACCGATGCGCAACGTCTTATTCGTGCTGTGGACCCGACGAACTACTTCACGCCAGGCGCTGAGGTCGATCGGATTGCTCTCGAGGTCGATGCCGAGGGTATTGCAGACCATGACGTCGAGTCCCTCGTCGTGCATCGTGAGCGGGATGTCGTAGATACTGCGCGCGTCCACCGCGGAGATGATCGCGTCCATTGGCACGTCGCACAGTAGGGAAATCTTGCGCTTCAGACCGTCCGAGAGCGCTTGGTCGCTTCGACAGACGATGATGTCGGGCTGGATACCCCGTGAGCGCAATTCGGTCACGGAGTGCTGGGTCGGTTTGGTCTTCTGCTCGCCCGACGGCGCCAGGTACGGCACGAGGGTCAAGTGGACGTAACAGACGTTGTCGCGCCCGGCGTCGCGCCGGAATTGGCGGATCGACTCAATGAAGGGGACGATCTCGATGTCGCCGACGGTGCCACCAATCTCGACGATGACCACGTCGGCGCCGAGGGTACCCAACCGTCGAACTCGCTCCTTGATCTCGTCGGTGATGTGTGGAATCACCTGAACGGTCTTGCCCAGGTAGTCGCCCCGACGTTCTCTCGCGATGACGTTCGAATAGATCGAGCCGGTCGTGGTGTTGGACATCTTAGAGAGTGATTCGTCAATGAATCGCTCGTAGTGGCCGAGGTCGAGGTCGGTCTCGCCGCCGTCGTCGGTCACGTAGACCTCACCGTGCTCGCCGGGATTCATGGTGCCCGGGTCGACGTTGAGGTACGGATCGAGTTTGCACATGGTGACTTTGAGGCCCCGGGACTTGAGCAGTCGACCGAGTGAGGAGGCCGTCAAACCCTTGCCGAGGGAACTCGAAACCCCACCTGTTACAAAGACGAATTTGGTCATTCGCCACCCGCCGTATCCACGGAAACCCATTATAGCGAACTGACCGCGACACCTCGGTCTATTAACGGCCCGTTTCGAGTAGTCGCCGCGCGAGTGCGCGAGACTCGGTCGAGATGTCGTCACCGGCAAGCATCCGGGCCACTTCGCTCACCCTCTCGTCGCCGACCACTTTACGCAGCGAAGTGTTCGAGAGGCCCGAGCGCACGGACTTCTCAATGACGAAGTGGTGGTCGGCCCGCGCCGCCACCGAGGCAAGGTGGGTCACCGCGAGCACTTGTTGACGACGGCCGAGCTCCAACAGACACTCACCGATTTGCTGGGCGACCTGACCGCCCACGCCGGCGTCGACTTCGTCAAATACCGCCACCACGTCTTCGTCGACAGTCTCCAGTGATAGCGCCAGCAGCACCCGACTAAGTTCGCCCCCGCTCGCGAGTGCCTGGAGCGGACCCTCGGGTTGTCCAGGATTAGGCGTGAACAGGATCTCGGCCTCCGAGCCGTCGTCGCCGTCGACCACGAATCGCAGGGTGGCGTTCGAGAGCGCGACACGGGGCAGTTGGAGGCGCACGGCGTCGGTCAACGTCGCGGCGGCGGCAATTCGCGCTCTACGGACCTCAGTGGCCATGGCCCGCTCGAGCGCCTCGAACTCGACAATCTGCCCGTCGAGGGTGGCGAGGCGTGCCGAGTCCTCGAGTTGGAACTCCATCTGTTGGCGCAGCTCTACGAGGGTGTCGAGTGCCGTGGCGAGGGTGCCGCCGTACTTTCGGGCAATCTGACCGAGCAGCGTTGACCGATCCTCGAGGTCCTTCAGTGCTCCCGCGTCGAAGACGTCCAGGTCCGCGAGAGCCGCTAGGTCGTGCACTCCCTCACGCGCCTGGTCGAGGGCGCCCCTCAGGAGCTCGCGTGCGGCGTCATACGCGTCACCGGCGGGCAGCCGGTCGAGGCAGCGAGCGAACAGTGCGAGCACCGCCGAGTCGCTGTCGGCATCGAGCTGATCGAGCACTTCGCCGAGCGCGACCTGACCGTCGCGCAGCTCCGTGAGGCGCGTCAGTTCCGTGAGGGTCTCGTCGAGCTCGTTGGCCGAGAGAATCCGAGTGGCGTCGAGCTCGGTCACTTGAAAGCGCATGAACTCGAGTTCGCGTGCGCGTCGTTCGCTATCGCCGCCGAGCGAGTCGCGCAGTGTTCGTACGTTGCGCAAAGCGCGTCGCACCTCGTCGAGCGCACCAGTGTCAATTGCACCACTCTGGTCAACGATTCGCAACACTTCGGCTCGGTTACGCAGGCCGAGAGAGTCGTGCTGGCCGTGAATCACGATGAGCTCGTGACCTTGAGCGCGCAACGCTTCGACACTGGCCGCGGCTCCGTCGACGGCGCTGCGCAGACGTCCAGAGGCACTCGACTCTCGGGTCAGCACGACCTCACGTCCGTCGCCGAGCGCAAAGACCACCGCGGCGCGCATGTCCGGGCCGACCGCGAAGCGAGAGGACGGACCCTCGGCCCCGAGGCAGAGTTCGAGCGCCCCTAAGAGGAGCGTCTTGCCCGCACCGGTCTCGCCAGTGAGGACGTTGAAGCCCGATCCGAACTCGAGTCGAGCCTCTTCGATGACGCCGAGTCCGTGAGCGTACAACTCCACCAGTTGGGACTTAGGCATGTCCCTCTCGAAGGCTCTCGCGCAAGCGATACGCCAGGTCGAAACTCCGCGTCGCCACGACGCGCACCGGCGTCGGACTCTTACGTACCTCGACGTACTGTCCGGGTTCGAGCGAGCCAATAGCCTGACCGTCGGCGACGATCATCGCCGGCTTGTTGTCAGCCACGAGTCGGATCACTCGGTCCTCCGCCACCACGATGGAACGGTTGATCGTGAAGTGCGGCGCGATCGGCGTGAGGATCATGACCGGCAGCGTCGCATCCACCACCGGGCCTCCAGCCGAAAAGTTGTAACCGGTGCTGCCCGTCGGTGACGCCACCATCACGCCGTCAGCCGAGTAGGTGAGAAACTCCTCTTGATCGACGAAGGTTCGCAGGCGAACCATATGACCGGCGTGGGCTCGCTCGATCACGACCTCGTTCAGCGCAAACTCGTTTAAGTCCGAATTAGAGACGGAGATGCGCAGCGCGAGCCGCTCCGCGACGTCGCTGCCGGTGAAGGCACCCTTAATATCGTCGATAATCGCGGTAGGTGGCACGTTCAACAAGAAACCGAGACGGCCGAGGTTCACGGCGAGCACCTTGGCCCCCACCCGGTGGGCCAATCGAGCTGATTTGAGAAACGTTCCGTCACCACCCAGGCTGACGACGAGTGTCTCAACGTCGATGTCGGGTTCGTGGTCGACGTCGATGAGGTGCAGGGTGGAACTGTAGCCCTCACCTTTTAGGCGATGACTGATTTCGTGAGCGAGTTGCACTGCGTCGCCCCGATTGCTGAATGCCGTCAAGAGCAGTTGTGGCACGTATCACCTCGCTCGCTCAATGGTAGTAACAATGGTTGCCTCCACGGTCAAAAACCTCGCATCGACAGGAAGTCTCTGGCCGGTGACTCTGGCGAAGCGTAGCCGGGGTCATCGCGGTTCCGGGCCACGATCGTCCAGCAGTTGCAGCACGTCGGCAGCGCTGGTGGGTTGGAAGTCCCGGTAGTAGTAGCCGACCGATCGAAAGTTGCGTGGGCTCTCAACGCACACCACCTCATCGGCGCCGTCTATGGCCAAGACGAGGTCCGCGGGCGCGACCGGGACGGCGACGACCACCCGACTCGCCCCAAGTACGCGAACAGCGACGACGGCGGCTTTGACCGTAGCCCCCGTCGCCATCCCGTCATCGACAATGACGGCGACGCGATTGTCGAGAGCAGCCTGACGTCGTGTACTGGTGAATTCCGCGACGGTCGATTCCAGTATGACTCTCTCGCGCAGTTCCACCGTGCGAATCTCCTCGTCACTCACGTCAAACGCCGCAATGATCCCCCGATTGAGGACTCGCACTCCGCCTTCACTAATCGCGCCCATAGCGATTTCTGGTTGCATGGGCAGTCCAAGTTTGCGAGCGACAATCACTTCGAGTGGCGCGTCGAGTGCCCTCGCCACTTGCGCCGCGACTGGCACACCGCCGCGTGGCAGGCCGACGATGACAACGTCGAGACCACGCAGATGTGTCAGGTGACCAGCGAGTTGGCGGCCGGCCTCGACTCGGTCGGCGAATTGAATCATTGGCGAAGGCTTCCTCTCTGTTCTCATCACGGTATCGGGGACAAGTGCAACTCGGGCGGCGGGTCCAGCTCCAATGTGTAAAGCCCGCCTCGGCGAAAAGAATCTTCGTGACCGTGCGCAGATCGCCAACGACTGTTCCGCACGTTGACGATTTTATGTAACCAGAGTGACGTCGCCACAGGGTTGGCAGTTCATTACGCGAGTGTGACGGTAGGCCGTTCAATCTCGTTGTTCTCTCGATGAAGAGACTGGCAGTCGGCCACTTCACTGTCCGGCTTGCCTAGGGGGTCATCATCGGCGGAGGCATCGGCGCGTGGTGATGAAGCGAAATTGTTCGTTCCGACGTCGCGCTTAGCGCACCGGCGGCACTAGTTCGAAGTTGCGACGCCAGAGATCAAAATCAAAATCCTCGTCCCGCCCGGCGGCGCGTAGCCAGCCCCGTGAACGATTGCGACTACTCCGGAGTAGCTGACTACACTGTCCGGTCCAAGTCTCATTTAGGATTTTTTTTTTTAGCTGTAACAATTTCTTCCGTTGTTTCCTCGTCATCGTCGGGCGGAGGACTCTCGCCGAAGAGGTCGGGGCGCCGATCTTTCGCGTCGTCGAGCTCAAGTTCATGTTGGAGCAGGAACTCGTCAAATCTAATGCGCCAACGTCGAGCTCCGTCGCTCGAGCCAAAGGCGACCCTCATCTGTTCTTCGCCGATGAGGGCTGAAAGGTCCGGCACCTCGATCTCGATGAAGCGGAGTCGTAGGAAGTCGCGGAAGGTGACCACGGGTGCTTCGACGGACACCGCCTCAATTGGAGGGAGACTCGCGCGCACTCGGGTGTCCCTCAAGAACTGCGAGGTCAGCAGGAGCGACAGGACCTGTTCATCGGGACTGTCATTCAGTCCGATGAGGCTCTTGCCAACGTTGTCACGGCCTCGTCCGGAGCCACCGAACACGTCGTCAACGATTGTTCCAACGCTTGCGATGATTTGCAGAAACCGCAGTGCCACTAGTCGGGCATCGGTGATTTCCAGGCTGTCGAGACTATCGACCACGTGGATGTACGAGTCGTCGATCCCACCCTTCATCGCCAAGCGCGCCGCCCGACCCATCGACATCTCGTCGATTGCTCCAGCGCCACCATCGGGCGGCGACAGTGACCAATCAAGGAGAGCCGATTGATTGCCGCGGTCTCGAGCGAGGTCTCCTTGGAAGAGGTCCAGAAAAAGTGAAGCGAACCCGATGTAAATATCCGATCCCCGGCCCAGTTGCTTACGGGCCGACACCAGCGAGGGGCCGACCTTCAGGTGTTCAAAGAAAACTTCTTCGAGGACGTCGCGATCCTCTGGAATGTCCGACGGCATCGCTGCGCTCGCCACCACTCGGACCTCGCGGTTCTGCTCGTCCCAGCGGGCAGCCTTCTTCAAGATGAACGATCGAACGAGATCAATCTCAACGGGGAAGCCCTCCCACCAGAGTCGCCACGCAAGTTCGTCCAGTTGCTTGGTGCCCTCTCTCAACTGGGCAATTCGAATCATTCGCTCCGCCGTCCCCGAGGGATACATTGAGATTGTTCCGCGAGAGGTGCTGGGACCGTGGAACGGTTGAGCGATTAAATGGCGTCGGTGGAGACGGGCCAGTTGGTCCCGCGTGACGTCAAATCCAGCAAATTTCAGGTAATCAAGGACGTCCTGGGCCGACTCCCATGACTCTGACCCCTCGTTCCAACTCACTCTAAAACTCTACTGACGGCACTACCAAAATTAGGGGATTGCGAGTCAGCGAGGTCGGCTGGGAAGATTTCTGACAATTCGTCGAGCACTTCTAAGCAGATTGAATTGCGGCGAAGAGCGCGCGCCTATCGAATGCGACTATTTCTGCAGTTTGTGCGAGTTGACGGTGTCGCCCATGGACTCGCTCGTTGCACTTTGTGTCGAGTGCGTCGGCGCCATTTGGCCGTTCCTAGTGACCTTGAAGAGAATCGCGGATATGACGAATCCCATCGCCCCGGCGATCATCAAGATAATCCCATTCTTCGTGACGGTTGATCCGTCATTTGGCGTGGTGACCGCGTTGGCCATAAGTGCACCCGCATTCGGCGCGACAGCGCTTATGCCCATTCAGTCAATCCTGCCATGGCGTCCCCCTGCCGGTCGGGCTCGGTCGAGCCGCCCAGTGCCGTCGGTCGATGGTGGCGGGAACGCCCCTCACGTCCCGACCACGTCTCACGTCATCGGGGGAACGACGATGACCCCCCGAACGCTTGATCGGACATCGTCGAACCTGTACGCAGCGTTACCCGCCACCTCCTAGCGAGCTCGTGCCAATCGCCAAGCGGGAGTCAGTCGCGGGTCCGTTACCAGCACCTTACAGGTAGGGCGTGCCAAGCAGTCAGTGAGTGGTGAGCGTCGCGGCTCGCGTCGGCGACCACGTCACGTTGCTCTGGCGCCTGGCACCTCGCAATTTTCCACGACGTACTGGGCGACGTCGCGAATCCGCATCTTCAGATTCTGCGACGCCCTTCGCAGTACCGGGAATACCTGGTTGGGCATATTTCTCTCTCGTTCATCGGTCGGCGACGACGGATGACACCGTCGATTCGGGCGCCGTCGAAGAAGGTGCGCGTCAATCCCATGATGTACGCAGGGAGCGACGGGCGATTCTTCGTTTTCGCCTCGAAGGCTGGAGCTGACCCCCATCCCGACTGGTACCACAACCTGTCAGCCCACCCGAGGGTCACCGCCGAAATCGGTGCGGCGACCAAGGATCTGGAGGCTGTGCCCCTCGGAGGCTCTGAATGGGATCGCCTCTACGCCACGCGGGCCGAGGTCTTTCCGGGCTTCGCCGAGTACGCGGAGCAGACGAGTCGAACGATTCCAATGATTGAACTGATCCCTG
>JANYFR010000008.1 GCA_025362585.1 Acidimicrobiales bacterium
CTCCAGAGGGCTTGCCGAGGGAGGCGAGATTGAGTCCAGCCACGATCAGTGCCGCGCTTTCCGGTCGGCCGGCGGCAGCTTCCTCCGTCGCTCTGATTGCCAGGGCCTTGGCGAAGTCGCCGCCAGACGAGATCATCGACAGGCTGCTCTTTGGTGGGTAGGGGGGCCGAGCTACGGTCCTCCCATATCTGCCAGGTCGCAATATCCGCGCTCGGCAGACGTGTCGAGATATTCCAACATTGAGTACTTGTCGGGATATCCTATCTTTGCTACAATGTCGGATTATGCCGACAGACCACCAGTCCAATCCGACCCGAGGTCCCTTCCGGATCTATACGCCTGCATCACTGGGCGATGCCGTCCGCCACTATCGGACGGAGGCTGGGCTGACGCAAGCCCAGTTGGCTGAGAAGGCAGGGATCCAGCGAAGTTACCTGTCCGAGCTGGAAAGCGGCAAGGAAACCGCGCAAGTGAAACGGCTGTTTGGAGTGCTGCGGCAACTCGGAGTTCGCATGACGCTAGACAAGGCGGATTGGTAGTGGCTGGCGAACTCGCAGTCTGGCTCTATGGCGAGCGAGTGGCCGTGATTGACCGCGAACGGGACCGGCCTCGATTGGCATACACGGAAGAGGCACTGAGGAGGTACCCGTTGGGCACCCCGCTCTTGTCGCTCTCGCTGCCCGTCAGCTCACGCCGATACACGCAAGGAGTCGTTCGTCCATTCCTGGACGGCTTGCTGCCGGAAGGCGAATCACGCAAATCAATCGCCCGAGACGTCCACATCCCGGAGCGCGACACATACGGATTGATCCGTGCCCTTGGCAGGGATTGCGCTGGCGCGGTCGTGATCCAGCCAGCCGACGATCCGGCGCCTCCAGCACCAACCACCATCACGGCGGAGCCGCTCAGTCCGGACGAAATCGAAGCTCTCGTCAGAGATCTCAAGAGCGCCCCGCTGGGCGTCGGTGGGCGAGTGCGAATCTGCCTGGCGGGCGTGCAGGAGAAGTTGGTCCTGACCCGCATGCCAGACGGCTCTTGGGGACGACCGGTCGACGGAACGCCATCGACACACATTCTCAAGCCGGAGGTCGCGGCGTTCCCCGGCACCGTCGAGAACGAAACGTTCTGTATGC
Source organism: Acidimicrobiales bacterium (assembly GCA_025362585.1). Classification (GTDB taxonomy): domain Bacteria; phylum Actinomycetota; class Acidimicrobiia; order Acidimicrobiales; family RAAP-2; genus RAAP-2. Next base: position 1,134 of record JANYFR010000008.1, read on the forward strand.
GCGTCGCCAAGCATCTCGGACTGGAAGTTGCATCGGTCGAGACGACCAAGATCGGAGGGCGAAAGCTCATCGTTGTCGAGCGCTACGACCGAGTTGTTGCCGCAGACGGCACGGTACGGCGTATCCACCAAGAAGACTTCTGCCAGGCAACCGGCGTGGCGCCGGAGACAAAGTACGAAGAGGACGGGGGGCCGTCGCTCCTGCGCATCGCCGGCATCCTGCGGGATGTTGCTTCGACGGGCTCCTTGGAGCGACTTCTTGCTGCGGTCACCTTCAACGCGCTGATTGGCAACGGAGACGCGCACGCCAAGAACTTCTCCTTGTTGCACTCAGAAGATGGAGCGCTGACGCTGACACCTCTCTACGACCTCATGTGCACGCGGTACTACGGCGACGATCGATTGGCGATGTACATCGACAACATCCATCGAACGGATCGTCTGACGGTGGTGCCAATCGTGAATGAAGCGGTGCGGTGGGGAATGTCGCGCGAACGTGCGACGGAGGTCGTCCTCAATCTTCTGGAGAAGGCTCCCGCTGCGCTTGGCCTCGCACGCGAAGAGACCGAAGGGGTGTCAGCGAAGCTGGTTGCAACTGTCAAAGATCAGCTCAAACAGCTTCGGTCGGTCGAATGAGCGACGTCACTCGACCGGTGCTCGCAGATCCCGAGTCGGGCAACGACCTCGCCACGAAGCGGCCCGGACAGGAGCTGCGGCAGAAGTCGGCGCAGCTCCGGCAGGTTCATCCGGTTCTGACCCTTTTCGGCCGCGTGTTCAACATCCACAACAACGAGCGGGCATGGAGTAAGGGCGCAGACGCAGAAGAGGAAGTCGCCCGGCGACTTCGCAAGCTTGGTGAGAGTTGGAGGGTCCTTCACGGCGTTCCCGTGGGATCAGGCGATAGCGACATTGACCACGTCGTGATCGGACCCGCGGGCGTCTTCACGATCAACACGAAGAATCACCTTGGTGGCAGAGTGAGCGTGAACAACAAAGCGATTTACGTGAACGGGACGTTCCAGCCCTATCTCCGCAATTCCCGCTTCGAAGGGCAACGCGCATCGAAACTGCTCACAGCTGGCTGCGGCTTGAGTGAGCGCGCGTGTGGTCGTCGTCATGGCGGACAGCCTGACCTTTAAGGGCCAGCCCGACGGTGTACACGTCGGGGGCCGCAAGAAGGTTGCGCAGTGGAAGAGTAGTCAGCCAGTGGTTCTGGAAGCTGACGCCGTGGAGGCGCGGGTGTTCAGCGAGAGTTTCTTCACGTTTTACAATCACGAGCACCGACATTCGGGCATTGGCTTGCACACCCCCGCGTCGGTCCACTACGGCACGCATCTGGAGATTCGAGAACAGCGACAGGTCACTTTGAACGCCGCCTACGAAGCCAACCCGATTCGCTTTCGGCGACTCGCGCCGCAAGCCCCTTCGATCCCCGAACTGGTGTGGATCAACCCACCAGAATTGGAGGTGGCCGCTAACAACTAAATTCGAACGCGTGTCTCATTCGACCTGAGAGGTTCCGTGTTACGGCGGGCTTGGTAGGACAGGAACTGTTCTCTCGTGCCTGGCGGTCTGCTCTGGCGTCCAATTCAGTGATGCTGTGGAGTGGGTGCGAGCCAACTACGACCGAAGAGCGGTTGAGACCGATGAACAGGTGACCGATGTCAGGTATTAAACAACCCGACTACGAGGACCAATTGTCGGGAGATTGCGCGGTAGAACCCACTCCACATTATACAAAGGC
>JANYFR010000017.1 GCA_025362585.1 Acidimicrobiales bacterium
TTGGAGCTTCACCATCGAGACTCGCGTGTAGGTCATCGTGGTCTCGAGCTTTTGGTGCCCGAGCATCTCGGCGATGAAGCGCACGTCGGCCCCCGCGTCCAACATCAAGGTCGCTGCCGTGTGGCGAAAGAGATGACAGCTCCCCTTCTTCGCGGGCACGGCCGCGTGGACGTAGGCGCTCACGAGCCGCGACATCACGTCGGGCGCAATCCCTCCACCGGTGACACTGAGAAAGAGCGCGGGATTCGCCTTCGCGTGTTCGAGTTCCGGTCGCACCTCGTCGAGGTAACGCTGCACCCAAAGACAGGCCCGCTCGCCGATCGGCACGAAACGGTCACGAGATCCCTTGCCCTGACGCACGAAGAGCGTGTGGCGCGCGTGGTCGACGTCCGCGACTCGCAGGTGTAGCAACTCTGCGCGACGAATCGCCGTCGAATAGAAGACCTCGAGTATCGCGCGGTCGCGCAGTCCCAGCGTCGTCGTCGTGTCGGGGCCGGCGAGGACTGCCTCCACCTCGTCGATACTGAGCACTGCTTCGGGGACCCGGTGCTCGACCTTGGGCAGCACCACTGCGATCGATGGGTCGTAGGCGAGTTCCCCCGTGCGCGTCAGCCAGGCGAAGAGTCCCTTCACCGGGATGAGCCGTTGGGCCTGGGTGCGAAAGGAGAGCGGAAGTCCGTTCGCCTTCTTCTGGTGATAGAGGTGGCGCTGGTAAGAGTCGAGCGAGCTCGGCGAAATACTCGCCACGTCGAACAGCTCACGCTCGTCACAGAACGCGACGAACGAGGCGAGGTAGTAGCGCCGGGCGCGCAACGTCCCCTCGGCGTAATCGTGCACGGCGCACCAGGTGAGAAAATCCGTGACCGCGTCGCTCGTCTTCATGACTTCACTTGCACGGTCGATGTACGAGCCGCGGTCTCGGTGTACGACACATCCCCGTACGCTTCGCCGTCCCCTGGCGCGGGCGAAACGGGGACCAACGGCACCAACTCATCCGTCGCACCTGATGCCGAGGGCCCACACAGCTCTGCAGACAGACCGATTCGAATTGCCGCATTGGGTATCGAGGTGACATCGATTGCGAATTAATCAAATGCTGTGATCACCCCGATGGCTACCGGTGTTGGATTCCCGATCCGTGACTTCGATAATTCACCCGATTTGGGCAGTCTCATAATGCTCCTTACAGAGGAACAAAATTTTGCCCTCTATAAGAACTAGCCACACCCTCTTCCGCGATTTCGAACAGAAACTTTGAGAGGAGTTCAGATATTTTCAGAGTTTGCCGAGGATTAATTGTTTTTGATGATCACCCAGGTGGCCCAATCGGACGGCTTGGCGCTTCGCGCCCGCCGTCCTCGGGCATTTGGACTTACCAAGACGAGGCATTTCAACAACGTGTGTGATGAAACCTTCTATACGTATCAACAAGTCAATGGAAGTAGGTGGTAATTGTCGTCTCCTCTTCAAGTTCCCCGTACTCGCGTGTCCAATTTCGTGAAAATGCGACGTCAACAATTTCCACGTCGCCTAGCTCCTCAATACATGCCGCGAGATACCTAATCGTATCGAGGACAGATTCACCTCTCCTCGAGATTGTAAAATGGTGGCAATTCGAACTTCTTGCCGTTGCAACCCAATCTGGCTCTCCCTCCTTCATCAAAGTACCTTTCAACCATTCAGCCATGGTATTTCTCAACTTGCCACGGTCAAGCACCAACCGGCGCTCCTACAATCACGATAACGATGAACCATCCCAGCGCAAGACCGCCACCAACTTTAACGGCGACGTGAGTAACTGGAGAAGCCGCAATGCTTTCGATCCCATGGACGAACTGGCCCGGAATTCCAGAGAAATTGAAACTTTGCCCTGGTGCTGGCTTAACTTGATCCACCCCACTGTGACCTCTCACTGGTCCCCTAGCTGTGCCCTCTGCGTTCCAGCCATTCTTTCGATTCGTCTTAGCCTTATCTTGGGCGCTCTTGTAATCTTCCTTGTCATACGGTTTGCCCTCGGATCTGTTTTTCTCAGCTTCAGCTTCTGCCTTATTCCATCGCTTCGGTTGATAAGCACCAAGACCTAGCGGATCCTCCGCATTCAATGGATCGTCACCTGTGAACACATACGGCTGTCCCGTTTCAGCCACGTCTGGGTCGATCGAGAGGAACTGATCGGTCGACGGGTCGTAGTAGCGGTTGACTACGGAAGTCACGACATCGGATCGCGAAAGCTTTGTAGTCGGAGCCAGTGACCAGGGTGATTGGTATACGACTCGCTGGAAATCTTCTAAGCGGGATTTTCTTCGGAGCCGTCTCTTTGAGGTTTCTTTCCAGGACGTATCTGACAAACGTCTCACTCGAGGTGCCGTTTGGTAGTCGGCTAGCGCCCTAAGATGCTGACAATATCTGTGTAGATTGATGTACACTTTATTCATGACCCGCACTCCCCCCTACTCCCTCTCCGTCAGTGCAGCCACCAAACGTGGCATTGCTGGACTCGCTCGTGACGCCGAGACCGGCTCGTCAATAACGGTCGAGCGCAACCATCGTCCGGTAGCGGCGATCATCGGCGTGAGCGAACTTCATCGCTACCAAGAGGCCGAACGGGACTTACGTGATCTCGCGGTCGTTCTCATCCGCACCGCCGCCGACACCGGTGAACGAACAACGCTTGATGACGTCTTCTCCCGTTTCGGCTTCGACCGAGCCTCTCTCGAACGTGACCTCGATGAAGACCTGGCCGCTGGCCGAGAGTGACCCGTCCAAGGGCGCATCAAAAGATGATCCGTCATCTCGAAGAAGTGGTCGTCACCCGAGCGCGCATCACACTGAGCTTCGTTTCACCAACGCCGCGATTGATGACTTGGTCGCGCTCCAAAAGAAGAACCGCCCTGCCTTGCAATGGGCGATGAAGAAGTTTCTACTCATCGAGCGCAACCCCGAAGCGGGCGCACCACTTGGCGGTGGACTACACGGGTATCGCAAGTTGACCGTGGGCGACCGGGACTGGCGCATCGTGTGGCGCGTGACTTTTGACGACACCGGGCGCCTCATTGTCGACGTGGGTGAGATCTGGGCCGTGGGCGCTCGCAAAGATAGTGAGGTCTACGACGAAATGCGTCGACGGGTTACGGCCCTGCCCAAAGGTCCTCAGACCAAGACGTTCGAGGAAGTGTTGGCGATGCTCGAAGCCGGCCTGAAGAAGAAGCGACGTCCAGCGCTCGCGAAGCCCCCGAGTGACGACGATCTCGCGCCCGAGTGGCTGGTCGACGACCTAGTCAATGTCGCGCGCTATGCACGAAGCGACGTTGAAGCACTCACCAAGCGCCAAGCCATGGCCGCGTGGGTGGCCTATCGTTCGCCCCCGAACCTACGGGCGTAGGCGGCCGCCATCTGCGAACGTCCAGCGTTGTACGCGCAGAGTAAGAGGATCTGGGGCCGTTTGGGAGTCGTCACGTCACTGCCATCGTGTTGAGTTTCGCTTCGGGGGCCGTTCCCTGATTGAGTACTCGCCGTTGTAGGGAACTACGAGGGACGAAAACGATTGATATCGTCCGCGATCAATTTGGTGACGACGTCGTCGAGGTCGACCTCCTGCGCAATCGACGGCCACGCATCCACTGCATCGCGCACCTCGCGGACCACCCGTCGATAGGCCGGTACGTCGTTGCGTTCACCCACTGCGTAGAGGTCGGCGAGGCTGACGTCGGTCGTCCGTCCGTTCACCGTCATGTTATGACGTTGGGTCCACTCACTCCTGGCCTGGTAACTGTGGGTGACGTCGAAGGCGGGGGCCAGCTCCCACGCGGCGCTCCTCCTACGAAGGAACGAGAAGTTCTTCGTGTGGTCGTCGCGATTGACGGCCATAACGTTAAAGACCAGCCGCCGGTAGGCCTGTTGCAACTCGTGAACCGAGAGGTCGAGCTCCCTCGCGCAGCGGAGGTACTGGTCGTAACTATGAACGCCGACCAATCGAGCGTCCAGATTCTTTAGAGCGCAGAGCGAGATGAGGTGGTGACGTTCACCGTGGGGTCCTCGATCGAATCGTCGAGTCATGAAGTGTCGGCGAGGCCCCTCGTGGAGTAATCGACACTCGGACATCGTCACGCCAGCTGCCGCCGCCATTAAAGAGTAGGCGTACTCGATGCGCCCATAGGGCGCGCTCTCTCCCAGTCCGTCGCCGTGACCGTCCATGCCCGTCGCACTGACCCCATCCAACTTGATGATCCACTGTTCAAATCCCTCTTCGTAGGGGGCGTAGGCCGAGTGAATCTGATACGTCACGGGATTGAACGCGACGACCGCTTTTGCGCGAGCACCGCCCGCACTCGTGCCCACGCGAATCAGCTGATCCAACGCCGCGCGCGCTTTCGTGTCGCTCGAGAGCTCGCCGAGAACAGTTCGGCGGGCCGCGAAGACTAAGTCGGCGAGGTGAACGGCGGAGGGGACGAGATCCTCGCTGTCAAACGCTGGAGGGCGATACTCGAGAGCGCCCAGTGCGCGGTCGGCGGCGTAGGCCAATCGATCGAGTGGCGTAACGTTCTCGACCGAGACGCCGTGTTCGGCCATCCAAGCGTTGACCAGCGCGTTGCCGAACGCGTCGGGCAGACTGTCCGAGAGCAGTGGCGGTAGGTAGTTGAAGTCTGGCGCCAGCAACTCGGGCCACTGGGCGATGTCGTAAGGCGCTTCGCGTAGCGGCATCGTGAGCGGTGAGAGTTCTACTCCCCCTGTTATCCACTCAGGCGTGAACGCGAAGACGAATCGCCCCGAGGTCGGATCGCGCGCGACCGCGCCCACCATCTGATCCCACGCCCACACCTCGAGCAGGTCGGTCTGCTGGTAGCTCACGAAGAACTTCGAACACGGTGGCGCACTCTCGCCGGGCCGCGCGCGCGACCGACTCCGCGACGCTCTTCCAAGAGCGCCAGAGGATTGAACGACGTCGAGGGCGCTAGATGCGAGATCCAGGCATCGTTCCCGAGAGCGTGCAGGACCTTCACCAGCGTGCTGATCGTCGACCCCTTTGCGCGCTCGAGACTCTTGACCGCTCCAATCGAGACGTTGGCGCGTTCGCTCAGTTCATTTTGAGTCAGTCGTTGCGCAATACGTAGTGCGCGGACGTTGTAGCCGATCGCCACTTCCAGTTCCGATGAGTCCATTGTGGGCAGTCCTCCTAAAATATAGAATACCATCTCTTATTGTCTCATAGATCTTCATCCAGGTGGGATAATACAGATAGATATCTAACTTTTAAGAGACTTTCACAACTTAACATAATGAATTCTAGTTTTTAAAAGTTCGGACATGACCCATCCGGGCGTGCCTCTTTGGACCTCTATGTGGAGGCCATCATCCCAGGGTTGTCCACTGTCGAACCCGTGGTCGGACTCGTCGGCGCCTGGAGGTCGACGTGGCCGACGCCGCTCTGTGCGAGGGCTTGCCATCGACAGCCGCAAGTTCGCGCAGTCCGGGCCCCTTCACCACCGATTGGCGGCCCGCGTGGTCCGATTGCCCGGCGTGCGGAGGTCGAGGGATAGGCGTTGTCCGTACCGACGCGCGACGTGAGTAACCAATGGTCATCGCCCCGAGCAGACCCCGAGCGAAGACGGCCGCTCCCAGAACCTAAAGTCCGTGAAGATGAAGAAGAGACTGGCGATCGTCGAACTTGCGCGGCACCGCGAGCCCGCACTTCTCGTCTCGGGTCAGACAATCTCGGGATTCGGCGACGGCGTCGCCCTCGTGGCGCTCACCCTGCTCGTGCTCGACACGACCCACAGCGTCTCAAAGCTCGCCTGGTTCGCCGCCGCTCGAATGATCCCGCTCGTCGCCTTCTTGCTCGTGGGAGGCGCGATTGTCGACCGATTCTCGCGCCGGATGCTGCTGTTGCTCTCGGACTCGATGCGCGCTGTATTGACCGGTGCGCTGGTAATCATCATCGGTCTCGGACTCCTGCGATTCTGGGAACTTCTCGTGTTCGCCGTGCTATTCGGCGCCTTCGACGCCATCTTCATTCCCGCGATGAACGCGCTGTCGCCCGAGATCGTCCCCGAGGAGTTGTTGGCGGCGATGAACGCGACGCGGCCCCTCGCCAACAACCTCGTCGGCAACATGATCGGCCCAGCCGTGGGCGGCATCATCGCCGCCAAGAGTACGACGCTCGCGATTGGGGTCGACTGCGCGACCTTTGTCGTGAGTGCCGGCGCGCTACTGGCCATGAAGCCGACGCCCACCCCACGGCGCACGACCGACACCTCAATGCTCGAAGAGATTCGAGAGGGCGTCCGCTACGTCCGACGGACCCGCTGGTTCTGGACGACGTTACTCTCCGTGACTGCGGTCAACGCCTTCGTCTTCAGTCCGATGTTTGTACTCCTCCCCTTCTTCTTGCGCCACGACTTGCACTCCAGCAAACTCATCGTTGGTTACGCCTTCGCCGTCTCGGGTTTCGCGGGCGCGGCGAGCGCGCTGATCGCGGCGAACGTGAAATTACCTCGGCGCCGAGTACGGATTATGTCGACGTACTGGATTGTCGGTACGCTGTCCGGTCTCGTGATGGGGGTCGCGACCAACTTTTGGGAGGTACTGCTCTTTCCGGTCATCGCGTCGCCGTTGATGGTGCTCGGTAACGTCATCTGGGAGTCGTTGATGCAGACCGAAGTCCCACGCGAACTACTCGGTCGGGCCAGCTCGGTCGACTGGTTCGTCTCGCTCGGCCTCACACCACTGGGTCTCGTCGTCGCTGGGGTCCTGAGCAGCCACATGGGAGTTCGCGCATACTTTGTCGTGGTGTGCAGCCTCAGCGCGATCCCGGGACTCTGGATTGTGGCGTCACCGCGCATTAACGCCGTTGACGCCTCGCGCGTCAGGCGAAAGGAAGTTGCGGAGCCTCCGCCAGCGACAGTCCCGTAAGACGCGAACCGCGCCGTGCCCCACTCGGGTAGATCACTCCCGTGCGAAACGACCGACCCTTCGCTTCGCCGACGCGCCCGCCTCGTACCTCGACCCATTCGTCGTTGGTCGCCTCATTCACGACGTGGGCGACGAAGACCCACTGTTGACGACGCTCCTTGGGTCCGTTGACGACCACCGGGTCGCCGGACTTGACGCCGTTCCAGTGCGTCGAGCGCACCACGGCACCGTGACGTGAAACGGCGGGGCGCGGGGGCATACCTCATTTCTACTCGGCCAGTGGCGCCAGTCCGGTCTGTCACAGGACTGACCTACGGTGAATCCATGCCATTCGAACAACTGCTCCCGAAGTCGCTCTCACCCTCGCGGCTCGCCGACTTTCAGGCCTGCCCGCGTCGCTACCAGTACGCCTCGGTCGAGCGAATCCCCCAGCCGGCGTCCTACGCCACGGCGAAGGGCCGTCTTGCGCACTACGTCTTTGAGCACCTGTTCCTGCTCGGCGCGCCCGATCGCTCGCCCGAGCGCGCCCGAGCGTTCATCGAACCGGCGATTGAGGCCGTCCTTACTGACGACGTGCGCACCGACATCGCAATGGACGACGAGATGCTCGCGCGCCTCGTACTCGAGACTCACGGCATCATCGACACGTACTTCGAGATGGAGGATCCCCGGGAGGTGAAGAGCGAGGGAGTGGAGATGGCCCTCGGCGTCGACGTCGAAGGCACGCCACTTTTCGGCATCCTCGACCGCCTCGATCGCAACCCCGACGGGAGCCTGACGATCGTTGACTACAAGACCGGCGCGGTGCCGAATCGGAACTACGACACCAAGACCTTCGCGAACGCCGAGTTGTACGCGGCCCTCTGCGCTGCCAAGCTCGGTGAACTGCCCACGACGATCCGTCTGCTCTATGTCGCCAAGGGAGCGATCATCGAGCGCAACGTCACCGACGTCGTGGTGCGGGCCCGCTCCGAAGGGGCGGCCCGCGCCTGGGGGCGCATCAATAGCTACTACGGCGACGGTGCGTTCCCCGCGACCCCGTCGCTCAACGCCTGCCGGTTCTGCTCATTCACGACGATCTGCAAGTCGAGCGGAGTGCCGGTGCCGGTCCGTTAATCCCTAGTCTGTTGACGTGAAAACATTCGAGGTCTCCTACGACTACCGCTGCCCGTTCGCGAAAAACATCCACCTCCACCTCATCTCGGCACTCGAGGCCGGTGCCGACTTCCGGGTGACGTTCGTGCCGTGGACGATGAGCCAGGGCTACAGGGACGACGGCGCGCCCGACGTCTGGGACGACCCCGCGCGAGACTCCGAACTCATCGCCCTCGCGGCCAGCACCTCAGTGCGCGACCAGCAGCCCGACCTCTTCCTCGCCGCCCACGGCGCGCTCTTTCGCGCCCGCCACCAGCGCGGCGTGCGCCTCGTGACCATCGAGGAGATTGATGCCGTTCTGGCGCCAATCGGCGTCGACATGGGTCGGGTACGTAACGACCTCACGAGCCGACGTCCCCACCGGGTCATCGGCGACGCCTTCGAGAGATTCGATACGTACGAGGCCTTCGGGGTCCCGACGTTCGTGGTCAACGGCGACGCGACATTCGTGCGCTACATGACCGTGCCGAGCGACAATCCCCAGGACTCGATCAAGATGATCGACGCGCTCGTGTCGCTCATGGAGTTCGAACCCGAACTGAACGAGTTCAAACACACCCGCGTCCCGTACTGACGATTCAGGTCGCGACCGAGGACCGCGCGAACGCCATCAGCACGTCGTGGGTCGCCTCGCGCTCGTCACCACTGGCCGAGACCGCGGCGGAGAACTCCGTGACGCCGGCCGACGCCAGTGCGTGCAACTGGTCGAGGACCTGCTCACGCGATCCGAAGAGTCCGACGTCACCCGGTCCGGCGGCGCCCTCGCGGTCGAGCATGGCGCGATAGCTCGGCAACGTACCGTAGACCTTGAGCGACTCGTTCACCCGGTCCCGAGTGCCCGCCTCGTCCGCGGTGACCGCAATCGGCAACGAGCAGACAATGCGCGGGGACGGTCGACCCGCCGCTGCCGCGGCGGCGCTAATCGTCGGCGTCACGTGATCGGCGATCGTCCTCACTCCGGTCAACCAGAGGAGCGTCCCGTCGGCCATCGCCCCGGTCATTTCGAGCATGCGCGGACCGAGGGCCGCCACTAAGAGGCTCGGTGCACGGACCTCCTTCGGTCCAATCGTGAACGGCACCACCGCGGTGACGCGTTCGCCGCGCGATTCGACGCCCTCTCCGCGGAGCATCGGGGCGAGGGCGTGAAGGTACTCGTCCATGTAGAGGGCCGGGCGGTCGTAGGAGAGGCCCCACATTCCTTCGACGTTGCGTTGGTGCGATAGTCCAATACCGAGCGAGAGTCGTCCGCCGATTGCCCCCTGCACCGTGCGGGCCTGGGCGGCGAGCATCGTGGGGTGGCGCGGCTGGACCGGTACGACCGCGGTACCGAAGTCGACGTCGCGCACTTCGCGTCCCACGACGGCCAAAACGGTGAGCGTGTCGGGACCGAAAATCTGCGACGACCACATCCGCGTGAAGCCGCGCGCTCGCAGCTGCGTCGCCAGTTCAATGGTGGCCTCGAGGGGACCGTCGGCGTTGAGTCCAATGGCGATGTCCATGGGAACGTCCCTTCATTGACCGGTAGCGTTAGAGGCGTGTCGAATAGTCCCCAACTTATCGTCCCGGTGTCGGTGGGCGTCGTGGGCGGCGGCCAACTGGCGCGCATGATGGGCGAGGCGGCACACGGCGCGGGGGTCATCTTGACCGTGCTCGCGACGTCGCCCGACGATGCCGCCGTGGCGACCTGCGACGCGACCATCATCGGGGCGCCGAGCGACCACCACTCGCTCGACGAGCTGGCGGACGCCGTGGACGTGGTGACCTTTGACCACGAACTGGTCGACCTTGACCAGGTCGCGGCCCTCGAGGCGAACCACGTGGTCGTTCGTCCGAGCGCCGCGGCGTTGCGCTTCGCGGTCGACAAGGCCCATCAGCGCCAATCCTTCGAGCGAGCGGGCATTGCCGTCCCGCGCTTTGTCGTCGTCACCTCCAACGACGATCCGGCGTTGCTGTCGTTCCTCGACGCGCACCGCCAGGTGGTCGTGAAGGCGGCGCGGGGAGGCTACGACGGGCGTGGCGTGCTCTTTCCGGCCAGCCGAGCCGAGGCGCTAGCCATGGTCGGCGACGTCGCGCGCACGACCACCGTCGTCGTCGAAGAACGACTCGAACTGCACGGCGAGCTGGCGCAGCTTGTCGTTCGTTCGACCTCGGGCGCCGTTGTTGCCTACCCCCTCGTCGCGACGGTGCAGGCGAACGGCATGTGCGTCGAGGTTCGCTACCCCGCCGGCCAGAAGGAAACGGTCAGCGGCGAGGCGCTGCGCCTCGCCATCCAGATTGCCGAACTGGTCGACGCCGTGGGAGTGGTTGCCGTCGAACTGTTCCTCACCGAGCGCGGTCTGGTCGTCAACGAGATCGCGCTGCGACCCCACAACTCGGGACACTGGACAATTGAGGGAGCGCGTACCAGCCAGTTCGCCAACCACCTGCTGGCCGTGAGTGGCCGCCCCCTCGGACCGGCCGATCCGGTGCACGACGCTGCCGTAATGGTCAACGTCGTGGGCTCGGACCTACCGGGCTCCATCCTGCTCGCGCGTGCGGTGTCCGGCGCGCACGTGCACGACTACGGCAAGACCTGGCGCAAGGGTCGAAAACTCGGCCACGTCACCGCCGTCGGGGCTGACGCCCAGGCTGCGCACGTGACAGCATGGAAGAGCGCGCGTGCCTACGGCACGACCACCCGGGAGGCATAGTGCAACCAATCGTTGGCATCGTCATGGGGAGTTCGTCGGACCACGAGGTGATGCGCGACGCCGCGACGATCCTCGAACGCTTCAACGTGCCCTTCGAGATCCACGTGCTCTCCGCGCACCGCACGCCCGTGGCGATGATCGAGTACGGCCAGGGCGCACGGAACCGGGGCCTGCGGGTGCTGATCGCCGGGGCCGGGGGCGCGGCCCACCTCCCGGGAATGCTCGCGGCGGCCACGTCGCTCCCGGTGATTGGGGTGCCGGTGGCGCTCGCTCGACTCGACGGACTTGATTCGCTGCTGTCGATTGTTCAGATGCCCCGAGGGGTCCCCGTCGCCACGGTCGCCATCAATGGCGCGACCAACGCGGGTCTGCTCGCGGTACGCATCCTCGGCCTCACGGACACCTCGCTCGCCACCGCCCTCGACGAGTACCGCGACGATTTGGCGACCCAGGCCGGTCACCAGGACCGCGAACTGCCCCGAAGTTAAAGCAGTTCTTAAGGTCGTGGGGACCTCTGCCGTATTCGTGGTCCGCTCCCAGACCCCTAGTCTGTTGAGGTAACCAAGGAGGCCCACCATGGGTGTCATGAAGAGAATCAACACGATCTTCCAGTCCAAGACCAACGCGGCCCTGAACAAGGTCGAGGACCCCCGCCAAACGCTGGACCTCTCCTACGAACAGCAGCTCGACAACTTGACGAAGGTGAAGCGAGCGGTGGCCGACGTCGCGACCGCTCGCAAGCGCGTCGAAATCCAGGCCGAACAACTGAAGAGCCAGGGTGACAAGTTGGCCGAACAGGCCAAGGCCGCCCTCTCCCAGAACAACGAGCCCCTCGCGCGCGAGGCCCTGACGCGGCGCGAAGCGATCTCGGGACAGTTGAAGGACCTCGAGACGCAGCACGCGACAATTTTGGAGCAGGAGCACAAGCTCACCGAGACGGCCCAGCGCCTCCAGATCGAGGTCGAAGCGTTCCGCACCAAGAAGGAGACCATTAAGGCCACCTACACGGCCGCCGAGGCGTCGGCCCACATCTCCGAAGCCGTGAGCGGCATCTCCACCTCGATGGGCGACGCCGGTGCGGCGATGCAGCGCGCGCAGGACAAAGTGGCCGCGATGCAGGCGCGCAGTGGCGCGCTCGACGAGCTCCTCGCCTCGGGGGCCCTCACGGACCTCACGAGCACGAGGGACGACATCCAGGCCCAGCTCGACCAGGCCAAGGGCACGTCAGACGTCGACGCCCAGCTCGCGGCGATGAAGACCCAACTCGCGAGCGGCGCCACGAGCGAGCTGCCCACGGGCGAAGCGACGCACTAATGGCCAAGTCGAAGATTGAGACCGACCGGGGCCTCGACGTGCGAATGTTCGTGACGGGTCTGGCACTCGTCCTGATGTACGCGATCATCGTCACCGTCATGGTTCGCCTCGGCGTCTCGACACTGTTGGTCGTCGTGATCGCGGGCGCGCTCTTGTTCTCGCAGTACTACTTCTCGGACAAGATCGCGATGTTCTCGATGCGGGCCCACGAAGTCACTCCCCAGCAGGAGCCGAAACTCCACGAGATTGTGGACCGGCTCTGTCTGCTGGCCGATATGAAGAAGCCCCGAGTGGGTGTCGCCGAAATTGACGTGCCCAACGCTTTCGCAACCGGACGAAGCCCTTCGCACGCGGTGATCTGCGCCACTCGAGGTGTGATGAACCGCCTGAGTGACGAGGAGCTCGAGGCCGTGCTCGCCCACGAACTGAGCCACGTGGCGCACCGAGACGTCGCGGTGATGACGATCGCCTCGGGCGTCGGGCTGCTCGCCGGCCTGGTCGGACGCATGGCGATGTGGGGCGCGCTGCTCTCGGGTGGTGACCGGAGCCAGAGTGGTGAGCAGACCGCGCTCTTGGAGTTGGCCACCTGGTTGATCTCGATCGTCATCTACATCATTGCCTACCTGCTCACGATGTCGCTGTCGCGCGCCCGTGAGCTCTCGGCCGACCGCTCGGGGGCGATCCTCATTGGCAAGCCCAGTGTGCTCGCGAGCGCCCTCGTGCACATCACGGGCGACATGGGCAAGATCCCCCGCACCGACCTACGACACGCCGAAGCAATGAACGCCTTCTTCTTTGCGCCCGCCCTGGCGAGCGGTACCGCCGCGTCGCTGTTCTCAACGCACCCGTCGCTCGAAAAGCGTCTCGACGCGCTGAACAAGCTCGAGCGTGAACTGAACGGCTGATGGGGCTTCGCGACACGCTCTTTGGCCGCACGAAGCAGGTCGCACCGAAGCTCGACAACCTGTTCGCGCTGCCGTCAGCGGCCCTGACCTTGGAGAGCCAGCTGGATTTCGTCACGTCGGGCGAGGCCGGCCTCTGCTTCAAGTCCGGCAGTGGCGAAACGACGATCACCACCGATGACGACATCAAGCAACTTCTGGACTTCGACGTGGCCGATCAGGACAAGGTAACGATCTCGACCGACGGACTTGGTTTCAAGTGGCTCGTCATCAAGGACCCCGATCTGGAGAACCTTGTCACGAGGATTCACAGCGCGAACACCTCGATGGTCGAACACGGCCTAGGGCCGCGGCTGCTCTGCGCGGTCTTCGGCTTCGTCGCGAAGACGCCGCCCGGCGAGGGGGCGGTGCGCCTCGTCTATCTCTTGAAGCAGGGCTCGTTCTACCCGTTCGCGCCCACTAGTGCGAACCAGCGCGACAACGAACTTGAGTTGCGGGTGCGGTCGTTCTTGGGCGACGACCTACCGATGGAGAAGGACCTCGCGCGCTGGATGGCGCTGTGGAACCTTCCCGTGCACTAGTCCGCGAATCCCCCGAAGTTCTCGTTGACAATGCGGTCGAGGCCTTCGGCGTAGTCGACGTCGAGCTGGGTCAGTCCGTCACGGTCGTGGGTCCAGAGTTCGAAGCGCAATGTCCGGTACCCGAGCGTGACGGTCGGGTGGTGGTCGAGGCCCTCGGCGAGGGCGACCTGCGCGTCGAGGATGCGCACCGAGCTCGGGTAGTCGGTCGTCACTATCTCGCGCACGAGGTGACGACCCTCCTCTCGCCACGAACCGTGACGCGCCAGCCACTCGGCCACCACTTCCTCGTCGAGGCGCGGGGGCCGCGTCATGCGTGGGTCATGTCTTCGGGCACCACGGCGGCGTCGAACTCTTCGGCGCTCAGAAAGCCCAGGGCGAGCGCCGCCTCACGCAAGGTCGTGCGCTCCAGGTGGGCCTTCTTCGCCACCTTGGCCGACTTGTCGTAGCCAATGATTGGATTGAGGGCCGTCACCAGCATCAGGGAGTTGTTGAGGTGCTGGGCAATCTGTTCGTAGTTCGGCTCGAGACCCTCGACGCAGTACTCGCGGAACCGGTCGCAGGCGTCGCTCAAGAGGTCAATCGAACTGCAAACGTTGTAGATCATGACGGGTTTGCAAACGTTCAACTCGAGATTGCCCCGTGAACCGGCCATGGCGACGGCGGCGTCGTTTCCAAAGACCTGGATGGCGACCATAATCATGGCTTCAGACTGCGTCGGGTTGACCTTGCCGGGCATGATCGAACTGCCGGGCTCGTTCTCGGGCAGTTGGAGTTCACCCAGGCCCGAGCGCGGCCCCGACCCGAGCCACCGTAGGTCGTCGGCGATTTTTACGAGACTGGTCGCCAGAGTCTTGATCGCTCCGTGGGCGAACACGAGGGCGTCGTGAGCGGCCAACGCCGCGAACTTATTGGGCGCGGTCACGAACGGCTTACCCGTAAGGGCGGCGATCACTGCGGCGACACGTTCACCGAACTCCGGATGGGTGTTGAGGCCCGTGCCGACCGCGGTACCGCCGGCGGCCAATTCGTAAAGGCCGCCCAGCACGAGTTTGAGGCGCTCGATGTCGGCGTCGAGCTGGGCGACGTAGCCCGAGAACTCTTGACCGAGAGTGAGCGGGACCGCGTCCATCAGGTGCGTGCGTCCGATTTTGCAGACGTCCACGTAGGCCTCGGCCTTTTCATTCAGTGCGTCGCGCAGCCGCTGTACGGCGGGAATGAGTCGGTCGGTGATCTCGACAACGGTGGCGATGTGCATTGCCGTTGGGAAGGTGTCGTTTGACGACTGGGACATATTGACGTGATCGTTGGGATGAATCGGTTCCTTCGCACCCATCACGCCCCCGGCCATTTCAATTGCTCGGTTTGAAATGACTTCGTTCACGTTCATATTGGTCTGCGTACCTGATCCGGTCTGCCAGATTCGAAGTGGGAACTCGTCCTCTAGGAGGCCATCGATGACTTCCCGAGCCGCCTGTTCAATGAGAGCAGCGCGTTCCTGATCCAACTTTCCCAGTGAGTGGTTCACTTGGGCTGAGGCGAATTTGAGAATACCGAAAGCGCGAATCAACGCTGGCGGCATCGTCTCATGGCCAATTGCGAAATGATGAAGACTCCGCTCGGTTTGGGCCCCCCAGTAGTGATCCGACGGGACCTCAATAGTGCCCATCGTGTCGGATTCAATTCGAACGTCTGACATGAATTCCTCTCTACCTCTTGGGGATTGACTTCCTTCCCGCGGGCGCCGTCGTAGCCGGCTTCTTCGCAGAAGACTTCTGGGCCACGGCGATCTTCGATACTCCCTTCTTCGTCGGAGATTCTTTCAACGGGGCCTTTGTAGCGGGAGACTTCGTGGTGACACCCTTCTCGGCGGAAACTTTTCTGACAGTCGTCTTCTTGGCCGTCGTCTTCTTGGCCGTCGTCTTCTTTGGGGCCACCTTCTTCGGTGCCGTCTTCTTGGCCGTCGTCTTCTTGGCCGTCGTCTTCTTGGCCGTCGTCTTCTTGGCCGTCGTCTTCTTTGGGGCC
>JANYFR010000032.1 GCA_025362585.1 Acidimicrobiales bacterium
GGCCGACCGAGTGCGCCGCCCAACACGAGGCGCTTAGTGGCGCCGAGGGTGCCCTGCACTACTGGCACGCGGCCGTGGCGCATCTCGAGCACGTCGGCGCCGACGCCACCAACCAGTCGCTCAACGAGTTCCCGGTGCCAACCGACGGCGCTCGCACGGCGCTCGCCGCGCCGCAGGCCGATCACGAGACCGTGAACGTGAACGCCAGTGACCTCGCGGCGATGCTCGAAAAGTCCGTCGCGGGGCGCGACGCCGCACTGCGGTTTCGTGATCAGTGCCAACTCGACCTGATCAACTGCATGGCGGCGAACGGGCGCGCCATGCCGTTGCCGGTGGAACCCCTCGTGCCAGTGGTGCGACCGTCCGCCTCGGACGTCGCTCAGCGGTCTCGCCCCGACGCTGACTGACTCGTTCGCGCCGTGGCGCTAGTGGTGCTCGGGCACCATGTCAATCGCGCCGCAGGGACACTCGGTGGCGCAGATGCCACAGCCCTTGCAGTAGTCGAGGTTGAACTCGTAGCGCTGGCCCGGCCCGAGCTTGATGACCGCGTTGTCGGGACAGACGCCATAACAGTTGTCGCACTCGAAGCAGTTGCCGCACGACATGCAGCGCCGTGCCTCGAAGAGGGCGTCCTCAGCCGTGAGGCCGCCCACGACCTCGTCGAAGTTCGAACGGCGCCGAGCGGCTTCGAGGCGTGGTCGCAGGGTGCGCGACGCGTCGGCGTAGTACCAGGGGTTCAGGCGATCGGCGCTCGCGAGGGGAGGAATCACCGTTGGCGCCAGCGTCACGCCGGCGAGCCAGGCGTCGATCGCGGCCGCGGCGCGCGCGCCGTCGCCGACGGCGGCGGTCACCGTGCGTTCCGCGGACGGGCCGGCCGCGGCGTCGCCTCCGCAGAAGAGCCCGGCGTGCCCCGTCATCTGGTGGTCGTCCACGTGCACGACGCCTCGCGTGGTGTCGACCGCGACGTCCCCGTCGAACAGGGTCAGATCGGTGTCTTGACCGAGGGCCAGCACCAGTGAATCGGCCTCGAGCTCTTCGAAGTGCCCGGTCCCCTCGGCGAGGCCCTGGTCGTTCAGGACCATGGTCTCGATCAAGAGCCGGCCGCCGTCGGCGCGGCTCACGGTGGAGAGCCAGCGCATCTGGACGCCCTCGAGCGCGGCGTCGCAGACCTCCTCGTCGTGGGCGGGCATCTGGTCGCGCGTGCGCCGGTAGACGAGAATCGTCTCGGCGGCGCCCAGTCGTTGCGCCGTACGCGCGGCGTCCATGGCGGTGTCGCCGCCGCCGTAGATGACGACGCGGCGTCCGAGCGCCGGGAGCGCGCCCTCTTCGACGCCGTGCAGCATCGAGACCGCGTCGAGGACCTTCGCGGCGTCGCCCGAGGGAATGTCGGGGTGCTTGCCCCGTTGGGCCCCGATGCCGACGAAGGCGGCGTCGAAGGCCCCTCGCTGCATCGCGTCAGCGACGTTCTCGACGCGGCGCTCGACCTCGAAGCGCACGCCCATCGCCGCGATGCGGTCGATCTCGGCGTCAACTACGGCGCGCGGCAGGCGGTACTGCGGGATACCGTAGCGGAGCATGCCACCGCACTGGGGGGCGGCCTCGTAGACCACGACCTCGTGGCCGAGCAGCACGAGATGGTACGCGGCCGCCAGACCGGCCGGCCCCGAGCCGACGACCAGGACCCGTTTGCCGCTCGGTGGTGCGCTCACCGGCACCGTCCATCCCTCGTCGATCGCCCGGTCCCCGAGGAACCGCTCCACCGCGTTGATGCCCACGGCCTCGTCAATCTGGACGCGGTTGCACGCGCTCTCACAGGGGTGGAAGCAGGCGCGACCCATGATCGCCGGCAGCGGGTTCGACGCCATGATCAGTCGCCACGCGGCCTCGTAGTTCCCCTCCTCGGCCTGGTAGAGCCAGCCCTGGGTCGCTTCGCCGGCCGGACAGGCGTTATTGCACGGCGGGTGACGGTCCACGTAGACCGGTCGCTCAACGCGCCACGAGCCGGTCTTGTTGGCGAGCGACGAACCAACGCCCAGCGTGATCGCGAAGGGTGTCGTCACTGGTCCTCGTCGGGCACGAGCGAATAGCGCCGGATGTTGCGGTCGGCGAGCGCCTGAATGCGCGCGACCACGTCGGGCGAGGTGACCGCGCCCGACTTGTCGAACAGGTGGGCGAAGCGCTTCTGGGGACGCAAGTACTCTTCGACGGCCGTGCGGTGGCGAAGTGGCACCGACGAGGTCACCTCGCCGTATTCGGCCTCGAAGACCGGGAAGATGCCGGTCTCGTGGGCGAGACGGGCGAGCGCGATGGTGTCCTTGGAGAGCGTGCCCCAGCCGAGCGGGCACGGTACCAGGACGTGCAGGTAGCGCGCCCCGTGTAACGACATCGCCCGTTCGACCTTGGACTCGAGATCGAACAGATCCGCGACCGTCGCGGTCGCGACGTAGGGAATCTCGTGGGCCATCGCGAGACGGGCGACGTCCTTGCCCTGACCGAAGGCGTTACCCGGTTGGGGCCCGACGGCCTGGGTGGTGGCGGTGCGCGCGGCGCCCGGCGTCGTGCTCGATCGCTGCACGCCGGTGTTCATGTAACCCTGATTGTCGTAGCAGATAAAGAGGACGTCGTCGTTGCGCTCGAACATCCCCGACAGCGCGCCAAAGCCAATGTCCGCGGTGCCGCCGTCGCCGCCCTGGGCGACGACGCGCACCACGTCGCGGCCGGTCGCACGCAGCCCCGCGGCGACGCCGGTCGCCACCGACGCGGCGTTGGCGAAGAGCGAGTGGAGCCACGCGACGCGCCACGACGTCTCGGGGTAGGGCGTGGAGAAGACTTCGAGACAGCCCGTCGAGTTGACGCAGATCAACTGGCCCCTCGTCGCTCGCATCGCCGCGTCCAGGGCGTAGCGCGCGCCGAGAGCCTCACCACAGCCGGCGCAGGCCCGGTGGCCCGACGACAGGGAGTTGGCGCGCCGTGGATCGGACTGGGCACTGCGGCGTTCCAGCTCTACGAGACGGTTCCCAACGGCGAAGCTGCCGACTTGGTAGAAGCGTACCGGAGTCCGTTCACTCAGCATCAGCCACCAACCTTCGGCGACGCGAGGTCACTCCGCTCGATCTCGACGGGCGAGCGAGCGAGACGATCGGTCGTGGGTCATGCGCTCGAGTTCGCGTTCGACGAGCTCCTCGTTGAGATCGCAGAAGACGGTCGCGGGGAGGGTCCCTTCGGCAGCGTTGACGAAGAGCGCGCGCAGTGACGCCGCCCAGATCGGGCGCCCGCCGAGTCCCGCCACGACGGTGTGCACCGTCACGCGCCGGTCCCTCAGCGCCATTGCGATGTCGGTCGAGAGGACGCCGCCGTTACCGATACTGAACGCCTTCTCCACAACGACCACGCGCGTGGCGCTGCGCAACTGCTCCCGTACTTCGTTCACGGGAAAGGGCCGGAAGCAGGAGATGCCGAGCGCCCCAATGTTCACGCCCGTGGCCCGCAGATCGTCGACGACGTCCTTGATCGTGCCGAGCACTGAACCCATGGCGACAACGATGAGCGTGGCGTCGATGCTGCGGTAGGGATGAATCAGGCCGGTCGGTGGCCGGTGCCACGCGTCGGCGTTCCGTTCGGCCAGTTCGGGGATGACCTCGAGGGCGCGGCGCATGCGGAGCTGGGCGAGGTAGCGGACTTCGGTGAAGGCTTCGGGTCCGACCATTGCGCCAATGGAAACAGGGTCGTTCGGGTCGAGTACCTGACGCGGTGCGAACGGCGGGACCAACCGGTCGACCACGTCCTGGTCCGGTAGGTCGACGCGCTCGATGGAGTGGGTGAGAATGAAGCCGTCGACGCAGACCATCACCGGCACCGAGAGCTCTTCGGCGAGGGCGAACGCCAGAACGTGCAGGTCGACCGCCTCTTGATTGGTCTCGGCGAAGAGTTGAATCCAGCCCGCGTCGCGCACGGCCATGGCGTCGGTGTGGTCGTTCCAGATGTTGATCGGCGCACCGATCGCGCGATTGGCCAAGGTCATGACGACCGGCAGCCCGAGTCCGGCGGCGTTGTAGACGGCTTCGATCATGTAGAGCAGACCCTGGCTGGCGGTCGCGGTGTAGGACCGCGCGCCGACGGCCGAAGCGCCAATGGCGACCGACATCGCCGCCATCTCCGAGTCAACGTTGACGAACTCGCAGTTGTCGAGCGCACCCTCTTTCACCATGGCGCCGAGCGCCTCGATGATGTGGGTCTGGGGGGAGATCGGGTAGGCGCAGACGACCTGGGGACGACAGAGCGCGACCGCCTCGGCAATAGCGAGCGAGCCCTCAATTTGGCGTTGCACGGTGCAGCTCCTCGGTCTCGTGTAGCACGTACTCGAAGGCCGCGCTCGCCGCCGCGACGTTCGCGTCGCCGAGGGCGTCGGTGAAACGGTGGCGAATCGCCCGACAGACGCCCTCGAACGAGACGATGCCGGTCATCGCCGCGAATCCACC
Organism: Acidimicrobiales bacterium; assembly: GCA_025362585.1. Lineage (GTDB taxonomy): Bacteria > Actinomycetota > Acidimicrobiia > Acidimicrobiales > RAAP-2 > RAAP-2. The sequence goes on from JANYFR010000032.1 coordinate 4,479, forward strand.
GAGTAGCGCCGAGTTGGGTGTCGTGCGGTTGAGGTGCTCGCGCGCAATGTCGGTCGCCGGCACCGTGAGGAGGTGGTCACGACGAAACATCGCTCGCAGCTCCCCGAGGCCCAACTCGTCGAAGCTCGCGACGCTATTGAGCAGCACGTAGCCATCAGCCTGCAGCCCGCCAAAGAGGTCGACCTGACCGAGCAGGGTGGGGTCCTGGATGATCACGACGTCCGGCGAGCGGACCGGTTCACGGGTCCGTATGACGCGATGACCGATGCGGCAGTACGCCTCGACGGGCGCGCCCATGCGTTCGGATCCGAAGCTCGGAAAGGCCTGCGCGTAGAGGCCGTCCTCGAAGGCCGCGACCGAGAGCAACTCTGCGCCCGTGACGGTTCCCTGTCCCCCGCGACCGTGCAGCCGCACTTGCGAGACAGTGGCTGCGGTAAGCGCCGAGCGTGGCGGCGCGGTTCCCCCTCCAGGTGTCCGCGCGACAACCTCGCTCATGGAGCCCCCTTTGCGACCGGAACTGGCCCACCCGCTCGACTATTCGTACCCAACTTAGATTCGACGTCGCGCGCCTTATCAGGGCCGAAGGTCACAGCAACGCGTTCGTTGCAGGGCTTTCGCATCACGAACTCCTCGACGAGTGACTTGTCTCCACCAGCGCACTACTACGCACTACGTAGTAGTCTCAGTCCATGACCACTTCCAAAATCCCCGAAGGTCTTCGCCGGACCAACGACCCGCCGCTGCTCATTTTGACGAGTCTCGCCGAGGGCCCCAAGCACGGGCACGCGCTCGCGAAAGACGTGGCGACCTTCGCCGGCGTCCGGCTGAGTCCGGGCGCACTCTACGGAGCAATCACGCGACTCGAAGAGCGGGGCCTGATTACGCCCCTCGACAGCGACGACCGGCGGCGACCCTACCGGATCACTGGTGCCGGCGAGACGGCTCTTCGCGACGCGCTCACCGAGATGCGTCACCTCGCCGACGTCGGCGCGTCGCGCCTGAAGCTCGCGACCACGGCCCTCGCATGACGCGCTACGGGAAGGACCTTTCGAGGATGCTCCGCTGGTACCCCGCGACGTGGCGCGAGCGTTACGGCGACGAGATGGTCGCGCTGATGGAGGACGAACTCGCGGGACGTCGCCCCGACCTGCGACTACGTCTCTCGACCGCCTGGAGCGGAGTGCGCGAACGAGCCCACGAGACCGGCCTCGTCGCCAGTGGCGCTCCGCTCGAGCGACTGCGCGCCGGTTCGGTCCTCGTCCTATTCTCCTGGGCCGTTTTCGTGCTGGCCGGGATCAGCTTTTCCAAGATCGCCGAGCACTTTGCCCAGGCTCTGCCGTCCAGTGCGCGTCCCGTTGCCCAGCACGCCTTCGACGTCGTCGCCGTCCTCGGGGTGGCGGGGGTGGCGATCGTGATCGTCGGCACCGTGGTCGCACTGGGGCCGCTCACCAGATACGTGCGTGGCGGCGGTTGGGTGCGGGTCCGGCGAAGCGTCCAGGGGGCCGTGGCGACGAGCGTGGTGCTGCTCGGCGCCACCGTTGGCCTCGTGGTTTGGGCGCACCACCTCAACTCCCTTCAGCGCAATGGCCACAACGTGGCCTACGTCAGTGCGTTTCTGCTCTGTGGTCTCCTGTTCGCCGCCGTCCTCGCCCAGTGGACGCAGGTCGCGGCGCGCTGGGTGCGACTGGTGCCGTGGCGCAGTGCGACCCTTCGCGTGGAGGCGGCGCTCGCCGTAGCGCTCGGTGTCGTCATGGCAACCATCACGATCGCCGCCGCGGTGTGGTGGTCGTCGATTGGCCTCCACGCACCGTGGTTCTTGCGGGGTTCGAGAGTCGGCGTTGCGGTCTCGGCCTTCACGCCCAGCATCGTCGCCACGATGACGCTGATGGCTGGCGCCGGCGCGCTCGGCGTCGTAGGCGTGACTCGTATCGCGCGCACCTGGGTGACGGCCCGCGACGAAGGGCCACAGTAACGTCGTCAAGGTGCTCATGTCGACGTGATCTTGATGCTCTCGGGCGCCGTCCATCCTCACTGAGTGACGACACCGCACCGCCCTCGAAGCCCACGATGGTGGAAGTCGGTACATCGACGATCGGGGTTGCTCAACGTCGAGGACGGTTACTCGCCACGGCCGGGTGACGCTGTGGCGCGGGCGTCGGTTATTGACCGCCCGGCGGATGGATGACGAGACCACCCTTGCCCATTCGTTTCGCCTCGTACAGGGCGAGGTCGGCGTCACGAACGAGGTCGACGCTGGCATCACTCTCTCTGCCCCACACGACCACGCCAACGCTGGCCCGCTGCTCGATGGTGAGCGCGCCCACGATGAGCGGACTCGCCAGGGTGGCGAGCAGTCGCGCAGCAATGTGTCGGGCCTCCTCCACGTCGCGGACGTCCTCAGCAAGGTAGAGGAACTCGTCACCGCCGAAGCGACAGAGGGTGTCGGACGAGCGGGTCACCGAGTCGAGTCGCCGGGCGACTTCGATGAGAACGTCGTCGCCCGTGAGATGTCCGTGCGTATCGTTCACCCTCTTGAAGTCGTCGAGGTCAATCAACAGCAGCGCGCTGCGTCCGCCCTGACGCTGCACCCTCGACCGCGCCTGGCTCAGCCGGTCTTCGAACAGCGCCCGGTTCGCGAGGCCGGTCATTGAGTCGTGGAGGGCCTGGTGCGAGAGCTGATCGGTGAGCAGGCGCTCTTCGGTGATGTCGCGTTCGGAGATGATGAAGTAGAGGGTGTTCCCGACTTCGTCGCGGGCCGACGATTTGGACACTTCGGCGTAGATCATTCGGCCGTCCTTGTGCAGGTATCGCTTCACGTACCGCACCGTGCCGACTTCGCCTCGAAGAATGCGTTCGTGGGACCCTTCGGTAATGCCGACGTCGTCGGGATGGGTGAAGAGTTTCGAGTCGAACCCGATGATCTCCTCTTCAGTGCGTCCGACCATCTCGTAGAAGGCATCGTTGGCGGCAAAGATCCTGTCCTCGAGGTCGGTGAAGACCATCGGCGCCATATTGTCCTCGAAGGCCAATCGAAAGTGTTGTTCGGCGGCTTGGCGCGCCTGTTCGGCCTGACGCTGGGCTGAGTTGTCACGAATTGAACCGATCGTCCAGAACTTGCCGTCGACGGTGAGGGGCGAGAGCGCGAAGTCCACTGGCAGTTCGGTGCCGTCCTTACGCAGCACCGTCAGCTCCCGGTCGTTCCACATGATCCGGGTCCTCGGGTCGCGCGCGTAGACGTTGCGGGCCTCGCCCTCGAGTTGGCGCAGCCGCGACGGGACCAGCATCTGCACGTTCTGGCCCACGAGCTCCCCGCGGGCGTACCCCGTGAGTTGCGAGAGTTCGTCGTTCACGAAGTGCATGATGCCGAGGTTGTCAATCAGTGCGGTCCCGTCGGGCATGGCCTCCATGAGGTGGTGCCACGAAAGACTGATTTCCTCCAAGAGATCGCCCCTGCCCTCGCCGCGACGAACCGAAGAAACGAACGTGACTCCGATGGCCCACCGCTATTTCTCCCAGTGTAAGTAGTGGCGCGCGCTGATGCCTTGATGCCCTTACTTAAAGCAGTACGACTGGCACTAACCACGTCAACGCGTGGCATCGGTGCTGTGCCGATTCGCCGGGACGTCGCCGATTCGTCGAGCGACGCGAGGGCCGCACACGCCTACTCCCATTCGGACACGTGGCTTCGGTGCTGTGCCGATTCGCCGCGACGTCGCCGATTCGTCGAGCGACGCGAGGGCCGCACACGCTTACGCCCATGCGGCCACGTGGCATCGAAGCACTGTCGACTACGACGTGAAAACGGGTCGCTGCGAAAATTGTTTTGACGTTGTGACGATGGTATCTGATTCACTATCTGATTTTTGATGAAGTTGTCTTTCGGAGCGGTTTGTAACTCGGTCGTCAACATTGCTCTCACAGGTGTGCAATACCATCGTGTGACAACTGGAATGACAGTGTGAAGGAGGCAACGATGCGTAAGCCAAGTTACAGCGGAGGTTCACTGATGCCAACGACTGGACTCGCCAAATTTATCGTCTCGAGCGTCCTCGTAATCGGCGGGAGCACCGGCTTCGTGATGGTCAGCGGCGCCGTGGGTTCTGGACCGTCACCCCATGACGTGACGACCACGATCCCGCCCACGACCACTACGACGACCACGACGACGACCACGACGACGGTTCCGCCCACGACCACGACGACGATGTCGGTCGCACCCACGACCACGACGACGTTGTCGGTCACCGGTGAGGACGAAGACGAAAACGATGACGGTGACGCAACGACCACGACCACGACCACGACCACGACAGCAGTGAGTGACGACGACGGAGGCCAATCCAAGGGTGACCACGGCGACGGTGACGGCCAGGGCTCCAGCAACGGGAACGGCTCCGACAACGGGGGCGGCAGCAACGGCAACGGCTCCGACAACGGGGGCGGCGGCAACGGCAACGGCTCCGACAACGGGGGCAGCAACGGCGGCGGTGACTGACCATCACTCAACTGCGCTGATGATTGCTCGAATGCCACGCCTCGGCGTGGCATTCGACTTTTCAGACCTTAACTGAGGCGCACACCGAATGGGGAGTTGGCGATCGCGTCCACCAGGGCGTCCACCTTCGAAGAACCCTTCGTCATCGGGTTCGCCTCGAGCGCCGATCGCACCGACGAGCGCGTTGGTCGACGACACGCCTCGAGCGCCCGCTCCTCGTAGTGCGCGTGCGCTTCGAGCAGTTCTAACGCCGGCGCCGGCAGCAGAGGGAGGTTTCGGGTAGCAATGCGGCCGCTCCGTTCCACCACCGCCGGTCCTTCAACTGTCGCCGCGTTGGGGAGCGTCGCCACTCTTGCGTCGTTGGCACAGCCCGCCAGCACTGTCGCTCCGGAAGAACGCACAATTCCGTCGATGATCGGCAGTACCGCGAGGGCGTACCAGGGTGACGGTCGCGCTTGGGGATCGGGGACCTCCACTGCCGATAGCAGCACTCGCGCCTCGTGCTCAATCACCATGAGTTGTTCAGCCCTCGTGGGTCGCCCCAACTGTGATCGCCACGCCGCACCGGGATCGAGGTAGTAGCGCAGGTACCCGAGTGGCAGGACTCCGAGCCGTTCAATCTCCTCACCGGCAATCGGCACCAGTCCGTGCAGTCGAGCCAGCTCGTCCCCGTCGTGCGGCACGTAGAACCCCACGTGATTCATCCCCACGTAACGATCGAGCAGCTCCTCCACTGGACAATCCAGCACATCCGCGACGAGACCGAGTAGCACGTGCGGGGCCTCGCAGACCTCAATGGCGCGCAGCCCGTAGGACGCCGCGGCCTGGCGAACGATGCCCGCAGGATTCGTGAGGACCAGGACGAGCGCGCTCGGGGCACATCGCGCGATCGCCTCGAAGGTCGGCGCGAGCTCGCGCACCGTGCGCAGGGCGTTGGCCAGTCCTCCGGGTCCCAATGTCTCCTCGCCGGGCAGGTCCGCGAGTTGGGGGAAGGTCTCGTCGAACTGCCTCGCCGGGAGACCTCCAACGCGGGCCTGGACCATCACGAGGTCGGCGTCGTGCAACGACGTCTCGAGGTGCGTCGTCGCCATCACCGCCGCGCGCTCGTGGAGGATTCGCGTGACGACGTTCGTCACGACCCCGAGACGGTACCCGTCGCGGCCGAAGAGACGGAGCTGCACGGTGCCGCGCGTGTCCTGTTCGTCGGTCCAGTGCGCCAGTGCCGCGGCGAACTGAACAGTGGCGGTGCTGCTCGCGCCAACGACGGCAATCCGCACGTCAGCGGCGACGATCGACTCTACGCGCGACGACGTCGGCGACCCAGCGACCGGATGAGCAGGCGCACGGTCGCCAGTACCGCAATTATGAGCAGGTTGGCGTTGAAGGCCGGAATCCAACGAACGTTGTCGTCCTTCACGACGTAGGCCCCGACCGGCAGCACGATGCCGCCAAAGCCCGCTCCTGAGCCGCTCGGCGTCTCGGTTACCTGCTCCTCGAAGTTGCCGTTCTCGTCAAAGGCGGCCTGCGGACTGGTGCCTTCACCACCCCCGCCACCACCGGCGACCATCGCCACCGGAATGATCATGGCGCCGTTCTTTTCGTACGCCGCGCCGAAGGCGCGCGTCACCGACAGATTCGTCCCCATCTTGGCCATGAGCTCCTGTACGTCCATCTTGCGAACCCCTCTCCTACCCACTGTTGGCGACCGATTGGCCGAAGGACCTCGCGCGACGAAACCTCCGTCAGTCGCGGTGGTGGCTCCGTCGCGACGAACGCGCCAGCGCTTCGACCGCCGGAGCGATGACGAGCCACAACCCAATGGTCACGATCATTGACGTCTCGTAGCCGAACGGGTGGATACCCACGTCGTGGTGCACGATGCCGGCGAAGAGCATCAGGATCCACGAACTCACGAAGAACATAGGACCGGCGGACATCAGTCTGAGTGCGTGCACGAATGTCACCTCCAACCAGCATCGTAACGAGTGTCGCGCCGAGCCACCCGTTCATCAGTACGACGGTCCCGTCGCCACCGGTCCGTACTACGGTTAGTTGATCAACTGCCCGGGCGCCACGACGTCCCGACCCCAGACTGAGCACCGTGACCATCACCACCTCGATCATCATTCCCGCCTTCAACGAGGCGACGCGACTCGCCGCGGGCTACGAACGGCTCCGCCCGGTGCTCGACGAGTTGGGTCCGGACCAGACCGAGGTGGTGGTCGTTGACGACGGCTCCCTCGATGACACCCTGCACGTGGCCCACGACGTCTTTGGGCACCTCCCCCACACCCTGTTCGTCCAGGAGCCGATCAACAAGGGCAAGGGCGCCGCCGTGAAGTTGGGCGTCGCGGTGGCGCGTGGACCCCTCGTGATCGCGAGCGACGCCGACATGTCCATTCGCCCACAGCACTTCGCCGCAATCCTCGCGGCGCTCGAGACGAGTCCGCTGGCCCCGGGTTCGCGGGTCAACGAGGGCCAGGTTGCCTACGACACGGTGCTGCGCACGATCGCCGGCAAGGTCTTCAACCGACTGGTGCGCCACTACACCGGCACGACGCTGCGCGACACGCAGTGCGGCTGCAAGGGCTTCCAGCTCGGCCCGGCGAGACTCTTGGCGCTCCTCAGCTTCTACGACCGTTTCATCTACGACGCCGAGATGCTCTACCTGGCCGATCAGCTCGGGCTCGCGGTGACGCCGGTCAACGTGACCTGGGACGACATCAACGGCTCGACGGTGAAGATCGGACGCGACTCACTGCAGATGATTCGAGATCTGCGATCGTTTCGCAGCACCCACTACGTCAACCCGGTGGTGCGTTTGGCGCGAACGACCGACGCCGCCGAGGTGGCGCGCTGGGCGCGCGAGACCCGTACCCAGGGACTGGTCCTGGCGCGCGGCGCCCTCGACGTCCTGCTGGTGCTACCACGCGACGGCGCGCTCGCGGGGGCCGGCATCGCGGCGGCTCTGTCGGGCACGCTCGCCACGGCCGGCATCGACGAGTTGCGTGAACGCACCTACGAGGCGGTCTAGGAGCCATTGAGGCTCGGTCAACCGGTCTTAGAGGGTCGAGAGAAACCGATTGAGCGAATCGAGCGTTGCCTTCACTGCGGAGATGAGGTCGTCCTCGGAGCGGGCAATCCCGAATCGGTCGGCGTCGTTCGAGAGCGACCGGAGGGTCACGATGACCGGCCAGTCACGACCGTTGGTGACGTTGGTGACCGTCATGAGCGAGAAGGGGACGTCGTAGCCGAGGTCGCGCAGGGCCGCCAGCGTCGCCTCGGCACCACCGATGAGCGGACCGCTCCCGGCCCGGCCGATGCCCGTGCGGCCACCAATGGCCAGCTGCACTTCGCAGAATCCGTCGGTGGTGTCGTAGTCGGCGCGCACCAGCGCCACGCGCGCACCCTCGGCGCGCGACGACGCGAGTCCGTGATTGGCGTCTTCGACGACCACGACGGCCTCGGGGTAGTAGAGGCTGGCGATCTGAATCGCCGCGTTGCGAATCGCCGTCGGGTCTTTCGTGTTTACCACGAGCGTCACGACGTCCACGTCCCCGTTGTCGAGGTGGCTCTTACCGACCCCGAGCACCCCGGGCAGGGAGCGCAGTTCGAGTTCGAAGTCCTCTTCGGTTCGCGACATCATCAGCGGCGGCTCTCCTTCTTCTGGTAGAGGCGGCCGTCGGCGATTCGCATCAACTCGGCCGGATCGGTCGAGTCGCGCGGTGAGGTCGACGTGCCGATTGTGAAGTCCACGAGATTGCCGACCGAGGTGAGGTGACCGCGCAGTCGCTCGGTGAAGCCCGTGGACTCGTGACCCTCCGCGTTACTGAGGATCACCGCGAACTCGTCGCCGCCGACGCGTGCGGCGGTGTCGCCCTGACGCACGGCCTGGCGCAACGCGAAGCCGAACTGGCGCAGCGTGTTGTCGCCGAACTCGTGGCCCGAGCGGTCGTTAACGTCCTTGAAGTTGTTGAGGTCGATGAGCACCAGGGTGAAGGCCCAGCCGTAGCGTGCGCTACGGGCGGCGGCGACCTCGAGGGCCTCGTCGAAACTGCGGCGATTCGCGATATTGGTGAGCGGATCGTGGGCGGCGCTGAAGCGCGCGAGGTGCAGCGAGAACGCCAGCATGCAGGCCGTGCGGATCGCGTCGCACTCGACCGAGGGCACGATGTCGGGCGCGCAGTACACCCCGGGATCGGTGCCGACGCGCGCCGCCATCTCGGGCGTGACCGCCCCGCCGTGCAAGCGAAACATCTGGGTGCCGAACGAGTCGTGCGCGAGCACGACGACCACGTCATTGAGGCCGTGTCGCTTGGCGAACATGTCGAGCACCGAGTAGATGAAGCCGACGCCGAGCTCCTTTTCGGAAAGGACGCTCAGCATGGTCTCGAAGAGCCAGGGTTCGTAGGCCCGGTCGGTGAATTCGTCGCTGTCGTCCGAGCCAGTGTTGAGCAATGGATCCAACACCGCCTCCAACTCTCTCTCGTCGTCCTGCTCGCTCGGCTGGCGAACCGAGTCGGCGGCTAGTCCACGCTTGGAGCTCACAACGGTAAGTCTGCCAGTTCCAGCGAGGTGCCCTTGCTCGGACGCAACACTGACTCTGACACGGAACCGCGACTCAGCATTTCAGCGAGCTGTTCGGCCGGCACGGGCCGCGAGATCAGGTAGCCCTGCCCGCGGTGACAGCCCAATTCGAGGAGCTTTTCGATGATGACGCTCGACTCGATACCCTCGGCGATGACCCCCAGGTTGAGCGCCGCGCCGAGTCGTATGATTGATTCGACAATGGCCCGGTCGTAGTTGTCGGTCGTGATGCCGCGCACGAAACTCATGTCGAGCTTCAAGAGGTTGACGGGTAGATCCTTCAACTGGGTCATCGAGGCGAAACCCGTCCCGAAGTCGTCGAGGGCGACCTCGAGACCGAGCGCCTGGAACCCGCGCAGAATCTGCGCGATGCGCTCGGGCTCGTCGGCGACCGCGTACTCGGTGATCTCGATGCACAGGCGGTTCCCGGGCACGTTGTTGTCCTTTAGGCACTGCTCGACGAACTCGACAAGGTCACCCATCCTGAAGTCGGCCGGGGACATGTTGATGCGCACAATCAGCGGCAGGTCGCGGAACTGTTCTTGCCAGACGCCCAATTGGCGACAGGCCTCGGCGAAGACCCAGCGACCGATCTCGGTGACGAGGCCGGTCTCCTCGGCGACCGTAATGAACTCCGACGCGGCGAGCAGTCCCCTCGTCGGGTGCTCCCAGCGCACCAGCGCCTCGGCGGCGATAACCCGTCCGGTGCGCAGGTCGACCTCGGGCTGGAAGTGCAGGCGCAGTCCCCCGAGGTCAATCGCCTCGCGCAGCATCAACTCGGTGAGCGAGCGCTCGTTGACCTCTTCACGGAGCTGGCCGTCGAAGACGACCGCCTGGTTTCCACCACGCGACTTCGCCGCGTACATTGCCACGTCGGCCCAGCCCAGTAGGTCGAGGCCGCTCGACTCACCCTGCCCGGCGAGCACGATACCAATACTGGCGGTGTGGCTGACCTCCTGCCCGAAGATCGCGACGGGCCGAGAGATGATCTCGAGGATCCGGTAGGCGGTCGCGAGAACCTCTAACTCACTCTTCGCCTTGTCGATAATGAAGACGAACTCGTCGCCGCCCAAGCGCGCCGCGAAGTCGTTGCTGCGAATACTGGTGCGGATGCGGTCGGCAATCGTGATGAGGAGACGGTCGCCACTGCCGTGGCCGAGGAAGTCGTTCATGACTTTGAATCGGTCGAGGTCGATCACCATGACGGCGGTCTCGCGGCGGGCGTCGAGGCGGTTCTTCAGCTCTTGGATCAGGGCGCGGCGGTTGGGCAGACCGGTCATTTCGTCGTGGTCGGCGTTGTAGCGCGTGCGCTCTTCCGCGTCGATGCGCGCCTGCAGCTGGACGAGCATTGACGCCACGGCCTGAAGCGCGTTGACCTCGGCCGGGACCCAGTCGTGCATGTTGAAGTGAATGAAGCCGAGGACGCCCCACGTCGAGTCACCCAGCAGCAACGGCACGGCGGCGCCGGCGGCCGGCGTCGGCTGTTCAGCCGACTTCGTACGGTCCTTGTACTCGTCGGTGACGTCCTCAAGGCCCGTGAGATAGGGCGCACGAAGATCGCGCGTGGCCATGAAGATCGGGTCCGAGTCGAAGGCCACTTCGCCGAGCGGGTCGGGGTTGGGCTTATCGAGTCGAATTGGATACTCGGCAACGAGGATGCTGAGCTCGCGCGGCAGATCGTTTCGTCGAATGAGGGCAACGTCGGCCACCAAGAATTCGGCGAGCACCTGACAGACCCAGTCGAGCACCTCCTGGCGAGTCTCGGCCGAGGCCGACATCAGTCGTTCGGCGACTTGGGCGACCAGCTCGTCGAGTCGGCGCTGGTGCAACAAGAGCCCTTCGCGCGTCGCGAGGGTGGCGACGTGGCTCAGCAGACTTCCAAAGGCCTTCGACAGTGAGCGCTCGCGCGCCGACCACGTGCGCCCGTGACGCGAGACGACGAGCGCGCCGACGATATCGCCATTTTGGAGCCTGATGGGATCGACGAGGACACCCCACTCGACGCCCTGGACGACGGTGGAGAACGCCCCGAGGGGAGCCTCGCCGAGTAACTGACCGCGCACTCGCTCGCCAATGCGTTCGAACGCGGTCTCTGATCCCTCGTTCACGAGTGGTTGGAGCTCGAATCCGGGAATTGCCTTGGCCCGACTCGTCACCACCGCGACGATCTGGGTACCCGGCACGACCTGGAGGAGAGTCTCGACGACGAGGCGGGTCTCTTCGCCGGCCCTCGCGAGATTCGAGTTTTCGAGACTTTCCATTGGAATTCAACCTTTGCCGACAAAAGCCCAGCACCGAGGGTCGGGTCGTCCGGACCGTTCCCTGGATGTTTTGTGTATCAATTTCCAATTATTACACAAAGGTAGTTCCGAGTAAACCCCAAATTATTGGACGCTCTCCGCAGAAATCACCAATTTTCCAATGAAATCGGCACCGTCGGTTCACCCTGCGCCACGTCGCGACTCAGCACGTGGGCGAGGGGCAGACGAACGCTGTGCACCGAGGGCGGCGGCGCTTGGAAGACGCGAAAGACCATAATCGCCGTTTCGCCGTCGCCAATCCCCCAGAACTCGTTGAACTGCTCGAAGAGCTGGAACATCTCGTCGCGGTAGCGCTCCCCGGCCAGTTGCTGAATGTCGGTCTCGTTGACGGCGTAGAGAAAGACCGGTGACGCGGGTTGCACGGCCAGTCCGAACATGTCACAGCTCAGCCAGAATCGCTCCATGGCGGCACCGCCGCGAACGTACCAGAGTGGTTCGGCCCTGGGCACGGTCACGACCGCCAACGCCGAACTGGTCATGATCGACGCCTTCATCCGCATCCCGAGCGCCTGACCGGCCCGCCAGTCAGCGAGGTGGCCCATCACGTCGGGACGACTCACGATGTCGAGGGCCGCGTAGCCGCCGGGATCCATCTCGAGAGTGCGCACGTCCAGACCGTCTTCGAGCGAGTCGCGTCCCGGCCAGCGGATCTCGCCCAGCATCTCTTGATGCACGGTCGGCAACAGGAACCGTAAGCGGTCCGAGGCGGCGAGGAGGTCCGCGCCCGAGTTGATGCGGGCGCGATCAGTCACGAAGTGCAGCCGCGCGCCCTCGCGCTCAACGCCGCGCATGAGAGCCGCGACAGTCTCGGTGGGCACGGCGGCCGGCTCGCCGATTCGACGGTTGGACGAGCGCGTGTGGAGAAACGCGCTCAGGGGGGAGATGGCGACGTCACCCTGGACACCGAGTTGCATGGTCGCGACGTGGTGCGAGGGTTTGCCTTCGGGGAAGAGTTTGATCGGACCGAGGACTTTCAGCGACGCCGCCTGAACGCGGGCGTTGAAGATCGCGGCCCCGACGCCGACGTAGGTGGCGCGAAAGGCAACGTCCATGGTCGAAGTGCGCTCGGGGTTCATGAAGAATCGCACTTCTTTGTTATCGGCCTCGAAACGCCACGGCTGCACGTTGCCGCCCGACGGGGCGCGCCTCGCCGCGTCGACAATGAGTTCGATCGAGTCGTCGCTTTGCAACGGCGGGTCTTCGGGCGGAGGAGTGAAGAGATCGGCCTCGGCCTCGAGATTGACTTCGACCGGCCCGAGCGCCGACAGGATCTCCTCGACGTCAAAGCGCACGCGACCGGACGGCAGCTCTCCGGCCAGTCCAATCCGTCGCACGGCGGCGGCGATGGTGGCGGCCCCGAGGGTGACCTCGCTGCCGAGCTGGGGCCACCCGGTGATGGTCTGGCCGACTTCGAGGAGTGACGCGGCCCCGCGCGACGACGCGTCCTTCGCGCCCACCAGGCGGATCACGAACGGTGCCTTTTGGGCCTGGGAGAGGCCGGCCAACTTCGAGGAGTCCATATCGCCGAGAAGCCCGTGGAAGATCGGACGGTCCGGCTCGAGGTCGAAGCGCTCCACGTCGAGGACACCACGGTCGCTCGTCTCCATTAGCACGGGGATCCGGCGCTCGCGCGCGGCTTCGCGAACGAGAAACTTCATGTCCAGAGAGTCGCACTCTTCGATCACGACGTCAAGGCCGTCGAGGAACTGGCCGAGGTTATCGGGGCGCAGGCCCTCGGGTTCGACGACGACCCGCAGGTACGGATCGATCTCGGCAATGCGCCGGGCCGCCACGACGGCCTTGTTGATGCCGAGGTCGAGGACGCTCGCGGGGATCCGGTTCAGGTTGGAGAGTTCGATGGTGTCGAAGTCGGCGAGGCGCAGCTCGCCCGCGAGACCCTCCATGGCAATCACGTGCGCGATCGAGTGCCCGGCGCTGAGCCCGACGATGCCAATACGCAGCGACCGCTGGCGCGCCTGCTCGGCACGGGTAATCTTGTTGCGGTTGCGGTCTAGTCGCAGCGTCGAGAACGAACGCGGGGCGAGGAGGCGCACGACGGCGCGGCGCCACGGGTAGTAGACCCAGCGCGATCCCTCGTCCGTGAGATTGGCGCCCACGGCGGGAATGATGGCATCGAGTTGTTCACGTTGTTCGTTGAAGCGGTCAATCACCTGGAGCGCCGCGTCCTCGCGCAGGACTCGCAGGACCTCGCGGTGCGATCGACCGGCCACGTTCAAGACGAGGGGGCGCCGCGCGTGAGTGCGCGTCGAGGCCGATTCGACGGCACCGGCGCCGAGTCGCGCCGGACCACGACCTAACTCCTCGGCCTCTCGACGAAGTGCCTGCTGATTCGCTGGACTGCATAATTCGTAACTCCGACTGCGATCCCACGAGACGCAGACGGTCTGGTAGCGCTCGTCGGGGTACGGCACCGACGCGGTGCCGACCATCCGGCCACCGGCGGGCGTGCCCACCGACACCAGCGTGTCCGAGACCGCCGCAATCGCGAACTCGGCGCCCAGCCAGTTCATGGCGTGCGTCACCGATCGGGTGATCGCCGCGATCAGGCGTACACCGGTCACCGCGGCGCCCTTGGACCAAGCACCCTTCACCTCGAGCGCGCCGAGGCGGATCTCCTGGTCGATCATCGAGCGAATGTCCTCGATCTCTGGTGAATCGGCCATCTCTTCGATTAAATACGCCTGATCGCTGCCTTCGAGGGGACCGTGGAATCGCACGCCCGCCACCGGTTCGCCCCCGGGGTTGAAACCGAGGAAGAAGAGGGCCACGCCCTCGCCGTCCTCCAGCTCCTGGCGCCGCAGGGTTCCTTCGAACCCACGGCTGCGGTACTTGCCCTCCGCCTCGTTGAGGTACATCGTCCAGAGGTCGGGCCGCTCGAGCGGATGGTGACCTTCGAACCGGACGCCGGACTCCTGGTCAACGAAACTCGAGCCGTACCGGTAGCGACGACCAATTGAGTTGCTCACTGCCCACCTATTCTGCTGACGAATGACTTCGAAAGGACCGCAAATTGCGGACAACATCTAAAAAAGCATAGTTAAGGACCCTTCGACGGTGGGGGAACCCCCACCTAACTTCTCGTGAAGTTTTCACCGCTCCCGATTCGCCAGCCAGAGCCCCACGCGGCGTCGTCGTTCCAAGCACGTTTGGAGAAATCCGTGGTGACAACCGAGATTCGCCGGCGTTTTCCGTAGAATGGACGTTATGCCGGTCGCCGTGATGTCAATGACAGTTGCTACGGGGCGCTCGGAGAGTGATTTGGGACGACGTGGTTCGTCATTTGTGACGAGATTCGTCGACTGCCAGGAAAGGCCCTCGTGACCAAGATCCTCGTCGTCGAAGACGACGCCGCGAACGCCGCGCTGCTGAACAAATTCCTCGTAAGCGAAGGATTCGAGGTCACCGTGGTGTCCGACGGCCCGTCAGCGGTGACGGCGACGTCGTCCATAGAGCCCGACCTGATCCTGCTCGACATTGGACTGGGCAAGGAAGACGGTCGCGACGTAATGAAGGAGATTCGCCTCTTAAGTGACGTGCCGGTGATCTTCCTCACGGGCCGGGGACTCGAGTCCGAAAGGATCGCGGGACTGAAGATGGGCGCCGACGACTACGTCGTCAAACCGTTCTCACTGGCCGAAGTCTCGGCGCGGATCGAGTCGGTACTGCGTCGGGCGGGCGCCAACATCGCCCAGCGCCGGATTGACGCCCCGACGTTACGTTTCGGCGAACTGCTCATCAATGAGAACACCCACGAAGTCCACCTCGGTGGCCAGTTGCTCGAGTTGACCTCGAAGGAGTTCTCCCTGCTGGCCTTCCTGGCGCGCTCGCCGCGCCAGGTCTTCTCACGAGAACAGCTCCTCGAGCACGTGTGGGAGTCGTCGGGCGAATGGCAGAACGAGGCCACGGTCACCGAGCACATCCGTCGACTGC
The DNA here is from genome assembly GCA_025362585.1 of Acidimicrobiales bacterium. Classification (GTDB taxonomy): domain Bacteria; phylum Actinomycetota; class Acidimicrobiia; order Acidimicrobiales; family RAAP-2; genus RAAP-2. The sequence goes on from JANYFR010000032.1 coordinate 19,833, forward strand.
GCTCCAAACTCGAGACCGACCCCGATCACCCGCGTTGGATTACCACGGTGCGCGGCGTGGGCTATCGGTTCGAACTCGACGCCAACGGATCCTGAGTCGATCTACTCGCGCCGCGCGAGCAGGTCGTGCACCTTGTCGATGAGCTGACTGGGCCGGAAGGGTTTGCGCAGGAACTCCGCACTCCCGGGCAGCAGGTCGGACAGTACCGACTCGTCCTCGGTACCCGAGACGAGCAGCACGCGCAACGACGGTTGGTCGGTCTGCAGGCTTCGGGCGAGCGCCCCACCGTCCAACTCGGCCATCACGACGTCACTGAGGAGCAGATCGATCGCTCCCTCGAAAGATCCGGCGACGATGAGCGCCTGTTCGCCCGAGTCGGCTTCGAGGACCCGATAGCCGTTTCGTTGGAGGACCTGACTCATCAGTCGACGCAGATCCTCATCGTCCTCAGAGAGCAGCACCGTCGCCGATCCCCGTGGTCGCACGTATTCGTCGCCGGCGCGCGTGACGTCTTGGGCATCACCAGTCGCGACCGGCAGCGCAATCTCGAAGGTGGTGCCCTCGCCGGGCGTCGAGGTGCACCAGATCGCGCCGCCACTCTCGTCGACGAATCGCCGGGCCGCCGCGAGGCCCAAGCCGGTGCCCTGAAAGGGACCCTTGGTCGTGAAGAGCGGCTCGAAGCAGGCCTCGCGCGTGGTCGCGTCCATTCCCACGCCGGTGTCGCTCACCGCGAGGCGCACGTACTGTCCACTTCGTAGTCCAAGGGCTGCGGCGGCCTCACCCTCGAGCGGCGACGCGGCGAGCGATATGCGCAGCGTTCCCCCGTCGGCCATGGCGTCGCGGGCGTTGATCGCCAGGTTGAGAATCAGCTGTTCGAACTGGTCGGCGTCGACGCGAACGTTGCCCACCTCGTCGTCACAGGACCACTGGAGGTCGATGGCGGGGCCGAGGATGCGTTCGAGGACTTCCGCGTTCGACTGGATCACGGCGACGGGAGCGAAGACCACCGGTTCGGGCACCTTCGTGCGACCAATGGTCTGCAGCTGGCTCGTCAACAGCGACGCCCTCGAGGCCGTGGTTTGGATGTCGCGCACCAACTGCAGGTCGCGATGTTCGTCACCGAGTTCCCTCGCCAGGATCTCGGCGTAGCCGGTGATCAGGGTCAGCAGATTATTGAAGTCGTGGGCGATTCGACTGGCGACCTGACCGCGCACTTCCATCGTGTGGGCGTGGCGTACCTCGGCCTTCAACTCCCGGCTTTCGGTGACGTCGTCAATCAGCGTGAGGATCGATTCGGCGTTGTCGCCCGTCGACGGCAGCAATGCTGCCGACGCGGTGAGTTCACGACGTCGAGTACCGATTTCCACGTCATCAAGATCGCGACCACTCACCGAGTCCCTTGACATGACGTCGGTCCAGAGCGTCTGAAGTCCCTCGAGCGCTGAGTCGGGGAAGTCGGGATGGGCGCCGCCGCCCCCGGCCAGTTCGGGCCACGCGAAGATCCGGCTCGCTCGACGGTTCCACCAACGAACGCCACCGTCGAGTTCGACCTCGACGATCCCCACCGGCGCCGTCTCGACGAGAACACGCAGGCGCGCTTCACTGTTCTGCATCGTGCGACTGAGCTCGACGGCAACGATGGCGGTCGCCGCCATCTGGGCGAGCAGCGTCAACACCTCCTTATCCTCAGTGCCGAACTCCGAACCCGACTCCCGACAGAAGGCAATGACGCCCCTCGTGCGATCGCGTCGTTCGAGGATTGGCGCGACCAGCCAGTCGTTTTCGACCCACGGGGTGGCCCCACCTCGGCGTGACGTCGGCAGGTCGGCTTGGCCGCCCGCGTCGCGAGGATCCTCCCAGGTCGCTGCCCCGCCCCGCAGCGCGACGCCACGCAACGGCGCGAGAGCCCCAACCTCGAGTGCGACAATTGCCCGCTCGGCGCCAAAGACGTCGCGGGTGCTGGCGGCGAGGCTCGCCAGCAGTTCGGGTTCGCTGCGCAGGCCACCGACGGTGATCGCCGCCGCAATCAGTTGGTGCAACTGGCTTGCCACGCGTTGGGTTCGGCGCACCGCCGCGCGGGCTTCGTCGAGAACCCGGTTGCGCTCGGCCTTGTGGCTCACCTTCGTCGCCTCGGCGCGTCGACGCTCCTCGCGCTTCTTCTCCCCCATCGCTAGAGCGGTTGGCCCGAGAAGAGTGCGAAGTCTTCGAGAAAACGGTCGATGTCGGCCGCTTCGTGGGGTCGAGAGAAGAGGAAGCCCTGGCCGACACTGACCTGCTCGTCCTGTAATCGCTCGCGCTGTTCCACGTCCTCGATTCCAGAAGCGATGATCTGGACGCCGAGCGCCTTGGCGCGCACCACCAGCTCGTGGACGAGGGTCGCCACTTTGTTCGAACCCTTGATGCCCTCAATTGACAGACGATTCAGTTTCACGATCTGCACCGGGGAGTGCAGAAGATCGTCGAGGGACGACTGGCCGAGGGCGAAGTCGTCGACGGCGACACGAACGCCGAGGGCCGCGAGGTGCTCCAGTCGTCGCGCCGTCTCGGGTCCGCCGTTCACGAGGGTCGACTGTGAGAGCTCGAGCACCAGCAGCGACGGATCGAATCGACTGTCGTCGAGAGCCGACGAGACCTCGGCAACGAACTCGTCGCGATCGAATTGGCCGCGGGCAATGTTTACCGCGACGGTGAACCGGTAGCCCTTCGCGTGCCAGAGTGCTCCCTGGGCGCACGCGGTGTGGAGGGCCCATCGGCCCACGGGCACGATGTCACCGCTCGACTCGAGTTCGGCGATGAAGTGGTCCGGCGCCACGACGCCGCGCACCGGATGACGCCATCGGATGAGCGACTCAACACCGGCGAAGGCGCCGGTCTGAAGATCGATGGTTGGTTGGTACACGAGGAAGAACTGATGGGCCGCGAGCGCCCCCACGAGATCGGCCGCGACGGCGTCGTCCTCTTCGGGGATACTGCTCGAGGTGTTCTTCTTAACCATGGCGCGTCGCTTCTCCGTCACCCTTGCACGTGGCTGGAATTTCCCCGCGTTCCAGAGGGCTTCTTCACCGCGACGATATCAGTTGAGCCCGAGTCAACCCTTCGCCTGGTGGTGCGAGAACTGAAAGAGGCTGGTCCGCTATCAAGGCCTTGTGGGTCCCGCAATCCGCGAAGTGACCGCCGCCCGTCGCCGTTGCTCTTGGCGTTCAGTTGACGAATCAGGCGTGTGGCACACGAGCCTTCGGGAAGCAAGTGCATCATTCAGTCGAGCCGGCAAGTTGATCGGCGTGCCACACGAACAGCTCGCGCGGCGTTGACTGGTGACGGACTCCACCACTCGCCGTGGTGTTTTTTAAGTGGCGATGGAACCTGCAACGATTGGCGGGGAGATGAAGTCGTCGTTGCTACGAAGGCGGGAGAGTGCCTTTCTGCTCGCGTAATCAACGTGCGAACAAACCTTCGCCAAAACTCGAACAAGTCGGCAGAAATTGGCAATCTCGATGGCACAATCAACCTGCCTCGCAACACGCGAGGGCGGTTCTCAGTTCCTTCTGAGGTGGACCACCAGCATGCCCTTGCGTGATGGTCCACGTCCCTGATCGAATCCGACGCACCGCGGGGTCCCACACGATATATGCGCTGACCAGCAATGTTGGGGCATTTTTGTACTTCGTTGCACCAGAGACGCGCAGCCGCTGTTGTCTATGGTGCGCCCCCACGACACGTGGCACTGCAACGATCCTCGCGCCGCATGATTCATCGACGATGAACACGAGCGACGCGCCACGGACTCAGACCGTCTCACGTCGGTCGCGTCGCCACGATGACCAACGTTGCGTCGCCACGATCACCATTCGCAATCATCGAAGTGTCCGAGTACTTATCGAGTGTCGAATTGGGCAGAAATTGGGAAGCTGCGGGGAGCGTCATGAGATTCATTTCCGACAATATGTGTATGACCAGCATCACGCAAGGGCGACGTCTCGATACCGGCGGTCCGTCCGTGGAACAGGGCATTCACGGATGGACCCGCTGGTCGACAACCGATGAACCGATCGCCGTCGCAACGATCCGCGGCGTCAATGCCTACTCCGCTCTGGGTACCGTGGTGACGCCTCTTAGTGCCGAGGATGCACGCCACGGCTGGTCGATTGACCCCCTCAACGTACTCCTCGAATGCCCGGACGACCTACGTCCTGCCCTCAACGAACGGAGCGACGACCATGTTGACCACCTTTAACGCGCTACCCCCGGCCCACCGAGTCGAGCGGGCCCGGCTTGGCGAAGTGGTAGCCCTGACCGAGGATGCCACCCTTGCCGAGAGTGACGCCGAGGTTGCGCAGGGCCTCCGCCTCAGCCTCTGACTCGATCCCTTCGGCGATGATGATCGTGCCCGCCTGTTCGGCGTAGTGACACATCCCCGCGGCCATCGCCTGACGTTCAGGACTGCTGTCGATGTTGCGCACGATCGAAATATCGAGCTTTACGTACTCGGGTCGCAGCTCGAGAATATGTCGCAGACTGGTGTAGCCGGCGCCGGCGTCGTCGACCGCGAGCTTGCAGCCAATGTCGTCGACGGCGCTGCGAACGGCGGCGTAGTTGTCGATCTGGGCGTGCTCGGTGACCTCGATGACGGTCCGGCGACTCCGTCCACGCAGCGCCTTCGCGGCCGAGCCGTCGAGCAGCGCCGCCGGAGAGAAGTTGACACTAAGGAATTCCTCGGGACCCAACTCGTGCGCCACCTCGAACGCGGCGGTCACGCAGAGTGCTTCGAGCTCGGAGCCGAGGCCCACCGACTGGGCCTCGATGAATCGAAGTTCGGGACTTCGGCCGTCGTCGAAGCGCGTGAGGGCCTCGTAACCCACCACGTGACCGCTGAACAGGTCAACGAACGGTTGGAAGACCGAACGAAAGCGGTGATTGTCGATGACGTCGCGGATCTCGCGGCTCAGCGCGGTGCGATTGGCGTGCGCGTTCGCCTGCGCCCCGAAGAGGGAACCCGCGTAGGAACCGAGCTCTTCGAAGTAGGTCAGGCGCGTCGGGACCGCCTGCGCCGCGAGTGGGTCCCTGGTACCCAGCGCGAGGACGCCGATGAGGCGGTCCTCCCAGCGCACCGGCGCCAGCACGAGCGCCACGATTCCCTCTGCGAGGGCCCGGTGCGCGATCTGGGGATTGGCCGGCCAGTCGTCGGGATCCAAGCTCAGAAGGACCGATCCCCTCTCGACGCGTTGGAGACTCTCGTCGTTGTCCGGGCGGAAGGACTCACCCAGCGTGACGTCAAAGATCGCTGAACCGCTCATGGCAATGGGAAGGAGGCTGCCCGTCGCTTCGATCAGCAACACGCACGCGACGTCGACGTGGGGCAACTGCGTGGCCGCCTCGCAGAACAGCCCGGCCGTGGCGTGCACGTTGTCGGCCACTCGAACGTTACGCATGACGTTCACGATGGCGTGGCGATCGTCCTGCACTCGCGAGAGATCCTGCTCGAGTCCCTCGAGACGCCGTTGGGTCGCGAAATCGTGCTTCACGGCCACGTAGGCAATGGTCGTCCCGTCGGCGTCGTGGATGGGCGAGATTGTGGCGTCCTCTTCGTAGAGATCGCCCTCTTTATTGCGATTGAGGAGGACACCGCGCCACGTCTGGCCCTCGAGCAACTGAGCCCACATGTCCTCGTAAAACGCGTGAGGTTGCAAGCCACTCTGGAAAATGCGCGGGTTCTCCCCCATCAGCTCATCGAGGGTGTAGCCACTCGTGCGCAACGCCGCGGGATTCGCATAAATGATGTTCGATGACGGATCGCTGACGACGATCGCCTCACCGGCCTGGTCGATCGCCCTCGTCAACAGCGTCTGTGCGTTCAGCGATTTCATGAGCAGTTCGCGGTCGCGCAGTCGCTTGAGACCGAAACCGAGTTCGGCGGCGAGGTCCTCGAGCAGCGAGACGGCCGCGTCGTCGAAGGCCCCGGGCTCGGGGGCGTAGACCATGAAGGCGCCGTCGATCTCCTCGCCCACCCGCACCGGCAGGCCGATGGCCGAGCGGAGGCCCTCGTGGAGGGCCGCCTCGACCCACGGCGACATGCGGACGTCCGATCGTAGATCCTGCGAGACCACGGTGTCGCCGTCGCGGATGGCCCGTCCCACGGGACCCTGGCCGAGCGTCCCCCCACCCCAGGTGACCTGGATGCGACTCAGGTAGTTGCGATGGGCTTCGCTCGAGGTCACCTTCTCGACAGTGTGATCAACGTCGTCGACTTTTCGCCCGTACCAAGCAAATCGGTAGCCCCCCTCGTCGACCGCCACTTGACACATCTGGGTCAGCAGGTCCAACTCGTGTTCGGCCCGCACGAGGCTGCGACTGCCCGCCGAGAGCGTCGTCAGCGCCCGGCGCGTCTGCACTTCGCTCTGGCAGTTGCGCAGGGCCACGACGATCGCGGTCGTGACACCCCGTTCGTCGCGGATCGGGTGGGCCTGAACCGACATCCAAATCACCTCACCGTCGGCCGATCGGTAGCGAGTCTCGTGCTGTTGCACCTTGTCGCCCACTTGCGCCATGGCGCGCCAGACCTTCATCCGCTCCACGTCGTCGTCGAAGATCAGTGCGGTGCCGTCCATGCCGACGAGGTCGCTCGGCAACCAACCGAGCTCCTGGCGCACCGAGGGCGAGATCCACTTGATGAAGCCTTCGGCGTCGGTCTCGTAAATGATGTCCGACGCGTTCTCCGCCAGCAGTCGGAAGCGGTCCTCGGACTCGGCGAGCAAGTGGCGAGCCTCGACTTCGTCTTGCACGTCGCGCCACGACGCAATACGCAGGTACCCGTCATCGCCATCCTGGCGAATCTCTCGCACGGCCGCCGAGACCCAGTGATAGGAGTTGTCGGTGCGACGATAACGGGCTTCGAAGGTCTCGGCGTGGGTCTCCTGTAGGGCTCGCCACGCCGCGCGGACGGTCGTGACGTCGTCGGCGTGCACGTAGTCCAGGATCGGACGACCAATCAACTGGTCGGGTCGCCAGCCGAGCAGGTCCTTCACCGACTCCGAGACCCACTCGAACTGCTCGTGGCCGTCGTGGACCACGACCACGTCCGACGAGTTCTCCGCGAGGAGACGGTACCGTTCCTCGGACTCCACCAGCGCCTCTCGGTTCGCGTGATCCTGACGAGCGTCGCGCACACTGCCGATGTAGCCAATGGTGACGCCCAATTCGTCGGCCATGATCCGACCGAAGATGGAGACCCACTGGTAGTCGCCGCTGATGTTGAGGACCCGGGCTTCGGTGCTGTTGCGTTCGTTGGGCCCCGTCAGTTCAATAGTCGCCAGAATGGCGACGATGTCGTCGGGGTGCACGACGTCGGTCATTGACTGGCCGATGACCTCGCTCGGATCAAAGCCGAAGAGATGCGTGACCGACGGGGAGACCCACTTGATAACAAAGTCGACACCAACCTCGAAGACCACGTCCGCGGCGTTCTCCGCGAGTAAACGGTACTGATTGAGGGTTGCGTGCGATTGCGATACGTCGCGCCACGTGTTGCTTAAGAGGTCGCCAACTTTCACGGCGCGGACATCGAAGTGGCGATCGGCGTCGTTAACTTCGTCGTGGTAGAAGAAACCGTCCAGCGCGAGCGGCTCGCCACTCTCCAGGGTTCGCACGAAATAGTCAAACAGACCCGAATCGACGTGCCCCGGCGACAGATCCAAGAATCTCGCACCAGTCAACTGTTCGCGGGTCGTCTCGTTGAAGGCAATCGCTGCTTCGTTTACCTCCACGTACTCAAAGTCAACGATTCGCCCGCCGTCATCGAGAACCGCGCGCATGATGACGTGGGGATCGAGCTCGGCCCGCATGGTCGCTCGAAGGATGTCGCGCTCCACGCGCCACGCCTCGCGGGTGGCCACTTCTGAATCAATGCGGCGAAGGCTCGCCACGATTGTCTCTACGTCGCCGTCGGGTCCGAAGACGTGGTGGGCGTTCACTTCGTAGTAGCGGTAAGAATTGTCGCTCGCCCGAATCCGCGACTCCATCGTGCCGTAGCCATTTGACGTAAGTTCGGCAGTGGACTTGGCGATCAACTCTCGGTCATCGGGATGGGCCAGGTCGCGCGCCCGGGTGCCAATTAAATCGCCTGGTGTCCATCCGAGTTCACTCTCGACTGACGGCGAGATCCACATGAGGCGGCCGTCGGACTGGGCCCGCAGCACGATATCCGAAGCGTTCTCGGCGAGGAGGCGAAACTGGTCGAGCGTGTCGCTCTTCTCGGTGACGTCGCGCCACGAGAGGCCGACCGTGTCACCTACCTTCACCGCGCACAAGGAGTAGCGCCGTTGGACGCCGGCACTGGCGTCGCCATTGACGCAATCCTCGAGGACGAGGCGCTCGCCGGACTCGAAGGTACTGACGTACTTCTGAAAGAGGTCGAGACTGGCGGGTCCCGGCAGCAGATCAAGTAGTTTCGCTCCGATCAGACGCTCTCGAGTGGTGTTGACGTAATCAACTGCAGCTTCGTTCGCCTCGACGTATTGGAAGTTAGTGATGCGGCCGCGTCGATCGCGTATTGGACAAAGTATGACGTAGGGATCGAGGAGCGAACTGAAGGTCGCGGCGAGTCGGGCCTGCTCGAGCTCCAGCCGCGCAGCGACGTCATCGAACGACGCGTCGATCGTTGACGACGGCAGGTCGGTGTCGCGTGGTGACGCCACCCTCCTGAGTCGCGTCCGACGATCGTTCGACACGGATCTCCTCTTGCGAACGAATTTCCCGACAGGTATCTAACACTCGTCCTCATCTGATAATAGACATGACCACCTGGTCAATCAATGGGACTTCGGTTACATTCGCTCGACAGACACTCCACGTACACAACTCGTTCTCAAATCGGCGTCGGGTCTTCATCTATTGCTCGACGTGTGGTGCTCTCTCGCCGAAGAGCCATCAATGGACGATTGGCCAATGCCGCCATGTGCCTGGAATGACACCAAGGCACTCCCACCGAATTGGCCTGTTGCGACCGAACTTACTTCCGTTCAACGGGCCACTATCGCCATGAAGAAGCTCTCGATGCCTAGTCGGAAACCGAGTTCGAGGAAATAGTTGCGAGATGTCGATTCGGGCAATGTATGTTCGTCGAGTATGCAGGGAGGTTCGAGAGTCGGCCCCCCAATCGGAGGTAGAGACCATGGCTGAGTACCTGTTGTTGATTCACGGCGACGAATCGAAATTTTCGGACACTGACCCGAAGGCGATGGAAGCGATGATGGAGGGTCACAACAAGTTTGCAGAGAACAACGGTGGCGCCCTTCGCGGTGGTAACGCCCTTGCGCCGTCGAGCACGGCGACGTCGGTGCGCGAAAATGGATCAGGTGGTTACGCAATCACTGACGGCCCCTTCGCCGAGACCAAGGAAGCACTCGGTGGTTATTACGTCGTCGAGGCGGCCGACCTCGACGAGGCCATCGCAATTGCGAAGCAGATCCCGATGCCGTTTGGTGGCATCGAGGTTCGACCAATCCGGAACGTCTGAACAACGATCGAACACCTGACGTCTCGGTAGAGACTGCGGTCGCCGATGCGCACCGTTGCGAGTGGGCCTACGTGCTCGCCGCGACGGTGCGCGTCGCGGGCGACATCGACCTCGCCGAAGAGTGCGTCCAGGACGCGTACGCGAGGGCATTGGCGACGTGGCCCGTCAGTGGCATTCCGACCAAGCCCGGAGCATGGCTCACGACCGTCGCGCGTCGCCGCGCCATCGATCATCTCCGTCAACGCAACGTCCGCGACCGTGTACTTCAGGGCTTGTACGTCGTCGAAAGTGAAGACGGCGTTGAGACCAACATTACGGCGATGTCCGACGACCGACTACGCCTTATCTTCACGTGTTGTCACCCGGCGCTTTCCTCCGAAGCTCAGATTGCGTTGACCTTACGACTGCTTTGTGGTCTCACGACGAGTGAGGTGGCCCGAATGTTTCTCGTGCCCGAATCAACGATGGCCGCGCGCATCACTCGCGCCAAGAAGAAGATTGTCGCGGCGAGAGTTCCCTACCGCGTACCCTCGTCCGACGAATTGCCCGAACGGATCGACGCGGTTCTCACGGTCGTGCATCTGCTATTCACGACCGGCCACACGGCGCCCGGTGGCTCCGAGCTCGTTCGTCGCGACCTCGTGGAGCGCTCGTTGGTCCTGGCGCGCATGCTCCGCTCGTTGCTGCCGGACAGTCCCGACGTTGCGGGACTGTTGGCGCTCATTCTTCTCGCCGATGCTCGAAGCAGGACCCGGGTCGCTACGGACGGCTCCCTCGCACTCCTCTCGGATCAGGATCGAAGCCAGTGGGACGCCGCGGAGATCGCCGAGGGACTGTCGCTCGTCCGCGAAGCGTTGCAACGACGTCCGCCAGGTCGCTTCGCATTGATGGCGGCGATTGCGGCGGTCCACGCCGAAGCTCCGAGTTGGTCGGCGACTGACTGGCGCGAACTCGTGGGGCTGTACGAACTGCTCGTACGCATCTGGCCCTCCCCCGTCGTCGCACTTAACCGCGCGGTCGCGATCGGTCTGGCCGAGGGTCCCGCCGCCGGACTCGTCGCCCTCGACGAATTAACCACTGAACCGCAACTCGCGTCGTATCGCTACCTCGCCGCCGCCAGGGCCGACTTTTTAAGCCGCCTGAATCGCCTCGACGAGGCCCGTGACGCCTATGAAGTAGCGATCGCTCTCACCGACAACGCGGTCGAGCACGAGTTCCTGGCGCTGCGACTGGCCGCCATTGTTTCGTAGAGGTCGTCTTCTTGCCAAGTGGTCCGAGGGACGATGTATGAGGATGAACTCTTCGCGCCAGTCAGTCATCGCGTTGCGAAGTCAAAGTGGTGCTGTGTCCAGATGGCTTTCGACGAACGAAAGTTACGCGCAGCTACAGGGTCCACTCGTCACGGGGCGGCGAGTGCCGCGACCTTGACCTCGTGCGTTGGCGACCGGTAGGAATGTCCGTAACCGACGTAGGTCACGTACAAAGGAACTGCGCCGGGCGGCGCGTGATCGACGGCAATCACGCACTCGCCAAAGGGACTGGGTTGACAGGCGACGAGGCGCGCCCCGAGGTGGACAGAGACAGTGGTGACCGGGTAGAACCCGAGCGAGTTCGCCTGGATTCCGGTGATCTGCACCACTGTCGACGTCGAGGTCGACACATGAGGCGCCGTTTCGGCATCGAGACTCCAGACGGCGACCGGGATCACGAACTCCGGGTCGGTCGGCGCCGAGTAGCCGAAGCGGTTGTAGGCCTGCGTCGTGACCCAGTAGACCTTGTGGTTCTGGAGGCCGCGAATGATGCAGTTCGGCTCGTAGTAGACGGGCGCTCCGCAGTACGTGGTCGAGTCCCCGTCGGTGATGGCGACGCGGTAGCCGAGCACCGGTGCCGCACCGGGACTCTGCGGTGGGTGCATGTAGGTCCACACCTCACCGCTGTGGACATTGCCCGACACTTGCTCGGGAGGCGAGGGAACGGAGGCCGCGCAGTTCGCGTTGGTGGGCGACGAAGCGATGTCGCCCGCGGCGTCCACGGCGACGTACCGTCCGGTTCCGTAGGCGAGCGCGGTCCAGGGCGAGGCGGTCGTCGTCGCCACAGAGTGCGGCACCCACGACGTTCCGGTCGGCGAGACGATGACGGAGTTGAGCGCTCCCTTCGACTGGCCGGCGGCGACGAAGGAACCGCAGCCAAATGTGGCGCCGTTGACACCTTGCGCGGGCGCGTACTGGTGCAGTGCCCAGACGTAGCCGTAGACCGACGTCGCGACGTAGCCCGAGCCCGCGCCCGCGCCGAAGGCGACGAAGTTGCCGTTGCCGTAGGCGACGGCGCTGAGGTGCAGTCCACCGGGCGGCGCCGCGACGACGCCCGTCAGGGGATGCTGAATGAGGCTCCAGTGGAGTCCGTCGAGCGACATGAGGACGTCGCCCTGGGTAGCGTCGACGGCGATGAACCGACCGTCGCCGTAGGTGATCGACGAGAAGCTGTCCTGGGGCCGCCAGAATCGCCGCGACCACGTGACGCCGTCGACCGAGGTGGCGAGCGTGCCGACCGAACTCACGGCGGCGAAAAGGCCGTGGCCGAAGGTGATCCCCGTCCACTGACCGTGCAGGACCGGATGGCCGGCCTGGTAGGGCGTTCCCGGGGGGCCGGGCAGTGGCGACCACTGCACGCCGTCAGTGGAGACCATCTCATTGGGCACGGCGTCGGCCGACGACAGGGCGACGAAGCGACCGGTGCCGTACGCCGCGGTCTGCCACGATCCGACCGGGACCGGTTGCTCAGTCCACGTGGCGCCGTTACTCGAAGTGGCAATTAGCCCGGCGTGGCTGAACGCAATCCAGTGGCCGTGAAGAAAGTTGACGGTGGACCAGCCGCCCGTAGGAGACGTAACCTGCGCCACTGTCCAGGGCGTGGTCGCCGTCGCCCGCGAGACCGTCATCTGAAAGGCCACGTTGCTGGCCGCGATCAGCGCGACGAGGGTCAACGCTTTCCGTAGACTCTGCGTCGAGAGTCGAACCATGTGCCCTCCAGTTTCGAAGGACAATTCTCCCAGTCACAGTGCAAATATCGCCCTACGCGCGCTCAAGCCTTGCCCAATTCGCTCACCATTCGCCTCACCACTGCGCATCCACCAGCGAAGGGCGAGCAGCCACAATCCCGGCGCGGCGTTCCAGCGCGCAACGTCGTGAACGATTCGTCCGAGAGACTTGAACTGCCGGCGTCGACTGATTGTTGGACCTTCGACGCGCTCAGAGTTAACCAACGGAAAGCGTCGCGATCGCAGCCGAGCGCAAGCACCCTGTTGGTCACATTGTGGCCACCGACCCAGAGTTCACTTAAGGGACCGTGCCCTTCACACGTGGGCAAAGCTACTGGATTGACGCAGTCTGCAATCGTCAGGTTCTCCGCACTATGCGCAACTAATAGTTGCGCATCTCCGGAAAACGTGCAATGATGAGTTGCGCGTTTCGGGAAAGGCCCGAGGACGACACGAGGAGCAGTGATGACCACACCTTCACCCACCACCCCGCCGGTCACGGCATCGTCGGACGACTACACTTACGACCTGCACGTCGATGTTCCACTGGCGCAAAGCCTCTCGGCCCTGACCGACGACACTGCCATCACCCAGTGGTGGACCTCGGCGACACGCTCCGAGCGACACGGCGACGACGTGCGGCTCTTCATGGGCAATGGCGACACTCTCGTTGATTTCACCGTTGAGCACCCAGTGGGAACCGACGACGTCGCCTGGAACGTCACCGCGTGCGTACTGTCGGACTGGATCGGTACGAAGCCCACCTTCTCGGTACGGCGCAACGATGAGGGATCGTGCGACATCGAGTTCCGCCACGTCGGACTCGGACCGGCGCTCGAGTGCTACGACCAGTGCCGCGCCGGTTGGGACCACTTCATGCCCAGCCTGAACCAGTTCCTGGAAACTGGCGAGGGCCGCTCGAACGAGCCGCGTGACCGGTCGGCGTCGTGACCACGCCTCGTACCAAACTCGGGTCGGTTGCAAAGACGCCGGGCGAACTCGTCACGCAATGCGGCGACGCGCGCGACCGTTGTACGAGACTGTGACGATGAAGAACTACACGATCGAACGCGACATCGAAATCGACGCTCCGGTGGAGGTCGTCTGGCGCACCATCACCGAACCGAACTTGATTCGTACGTGGTTCAGCGACGTGGCCGATGTCGCAGCGCGACCGGGCGCCGTCGGTTCGCTCACGTTCCGTGCCGACTCGGACAGCCCCATGGTCGTCGGCATCACGGTCCTCGAAGCTGATCGTCCCCACCGCTTCTCGTACCGTTGGGTCTACCCGCCCGGCGAGCGCGCGACGGAGGTCAACTCGACGCTCGTCACGTTCACGTTGGTCGCAGACGGCGACGAACGGACCCGACTGCGCGTCGTGGAAAGTGGTCTCGATGCCATGGACATGCCCGACGACGAGAAGCAGAAATTCTTCGATGAACACAGTCACGGTTGGCGGGTCCAGGGCGACCGCTTGCGCGATCTCTTCACTTAGAGACATCGTGATGCTCCCACCACCTGACGACGACGAACTCTGGGAGGCAGTGGCGGATCCCACCCGCCGCAAGCTGCTCGATCTGCTCGTTGCTCGCGGTCGCGCCACGGCGACCACGCTTAGCGCGGACATGCCCGTCAGTCGTCAAGCAATTTCCAAACACCTCATGCTCTTGCAGCGAGTGGGACTGATTGACGGGCACCGCCAGGGCCGCGAGGTCCACTACGAGGTACGCGCCCAACGGCTCACCGAAGCAACCAGCGCGTTGTCCGAAGTGGCCACACGTTGGGACCGCCGACTGTTGACGATACAGCAACTGGCCGAGCGGGCGCACGCCGAAAGCCGTTCCCCGAGCGCCCGTGGCCCCTTCCTCGAATCCCCAACGACGTGAGCCGGGCAACGCGTAATCGGGCGTCTCATCGAAGGCCGTTCGTTCGCTATCTGCGCAGCGCCGGGAGGTCCCGTTGCTAGTGCCCATCATCATCCTGGTCCTCATCGCGCTCGCGATCTTTGGGCTGTCACGGCTCTCCGACGTGAAGCGTTCGGGCGGCACGTCGCTGCGTCGTACCTCATCGAGCCACGTCAACGCCCACGGCTCTGCGAAACGCGGGTATGGCTCAATGGACGTGGCCCAGGACGCCGCCAAAAAGCGGGCCGCCGCGACCAAACAGTCCATGAGCGCCTACAAGTGTGGAACGTGCAAGCAGTACCACATTGGCCACTCGTAGCCTGACGATTCCTTACTCCGCGCAGACAACTGGGGTCCAGCCGCAGCGTCAGACCTGATTCATCAACGGTGGCCCGACGGGACACGACGTGAACGACAGCACTGCGGCGACAGCACACTCACTTCGACGACGACTCGTCGGCCGACGCCACGAGGGTCGGAGGCGAGAGTGGAACTCGTCCCCTCTTAGTGGAGACCGCTCGGGCCACCACGCCACTAATCAGGAACCGGCGCCTGGCCCAGTGGCGGTGCTCCGTGGATCGATCACGATCTTGGCGTGCCGACCGGGTTCACGAAGTACGTCGAACGCGGCGGCCACGCCGGGTAGTCCTACAGTCCCGGTCACGATGGGCGCCGCCACGACCTTCCCTTCGGCGAGAAGTTGCAGCGTGTCGTAGAACTCGGGCGGCGTGTAACCAACGACGAATCGAAGGTCGATCTCCTTGTTGATGGCCATCACCGGACGGAACCGGTCGGGCTCCATGCAGACCCCGACCACGACGACGCGCGAGAAGAGCGGTGCGCCGGTGATGATGCCGTCGATGATGCCAGGCAGTCCGACGCACTCGAAGATCACCGGACGCTTCGGTCCAGCTCCCATCTTCTCGGCGGCGCGCCACACGGCGTGCCAGGGCAACACGGGCAACCGCTGAAGCTTCTCGATGGTGCCCACCGCCAGCGCGACGGCGTCGGGCACCGTCCTCAAAACGCCCTTGTCGTCGAATGAGTCGTAAGGCGAGTCTTTCGTGGGATCGACGACCACGTCGGCCCCGCAAGCAGTGGCGAGCGCCCGGCGCCCGGCGCAGAAGTCGCTGGCGACAATGGTGCGGACACCTCGGACCTTGAGCATGCAGATCACGGCGAGTCCTACCGGCCCGCACCCGATCACGATGGCCACGTCCTTGCGGCCAATCTCGGAACGGCGCACGGCGTGGTAGCCAATGGCCATCGGCTCGGTCAACACCGCCAGTGCCGGCGAGAGTCCCTCGGGCAGTTCGAACATCAGCGACTCTTCGACGACGACCTGTTCGGCGTAGGCTCCCGGGGCTGAGGCCGAGAGTCCAATGGCGTGCATCTCCTTGCCACTGCGCACCAGCGGGAGCGCCACGACGGGAGTTCCCGGCTCGAGCTTCCTCTTCGCCTTCGGCCCGTAGCTGGCGACCGTGCCGACGAATTCGTGACCCATGACGACCCGCTGATTTGACCGCATGAACCCGTCGTAGCCGGCCTCGGCGAGAACGTCGGCCTGCTCGTCGGCATGGTGGCGCGCGTGCAGGTCAGATCCGCAGATCCCGCAGCCGGTGACGTCCAAGAGCACCTGACGCTGTCCCGGCACCGGGGAATCCAGTTCGGCGACCGTTAGCTGGCCCTCCTCGCAGACGACGGCCTTCACTGAGGGAGCAGGCTGTCGTCAAAGGGCGGGAGCGGCTTGATGAACGGCGCCAACAGTACTCCGGCCTGCTCGGCGGTCAGCACGTCGGCGGGGTCGAGCTTGTAGTGGGCCTTCTCCGCGTCGTCATACTCCCAGACGTCCTCGCCGATGAGTCGGCACTGGTCGTCGTAGGGCCACAACATCATGATCTGGGACTTCGTGAGATACATGGCCTCGGGGTCAGCGTCGATTCCCATAGCGGCGAGTTCGGAGCCCAGGGTCTGCTGGTAGCCAATGCCCCGACTGACGATCATGTGGTCGCCGACCGCGACGGTCTCGTCCTCCACGTAGAACACGGATTGATTCGTCGCCGTCCAGTGCCCGTACACCGCGGATACCTCGTCACGGCCGTTGAGCACGAACTTGCCCTGCGTGATCATGTTGAAGCGGTAGTACGGGTGTTCCACGGTGAGCGCGGGGTCGAGGATCTCCTCCCAACGTCCGGCCGACTCGAGGTAGCGGTGGCGAAGGTAGGCCTGCAGCATGTAGCGGTGCCGCGGGTTCACGGTGGCGGCGAGGGTCTTCTCGACGGCCACGTTCTGCTTGGTGATATCCAGTTTCTTGAAGTCGAATTCGGCCATCGTGCTCGTGCTCCTCGGTCGTTCGTCTGGCGGTGCCCCCGGTTGTCAGTCCGTCTCGCGAGTGCAAAACACGCGCTCACGGACTGAGCGGTCAGGTCCCACAGGCGCAGTGGGTGACAACTAACAGTGCTGTTAGTTGTATCACCGTAACATGGGCGCGTCATGCCCACCACTCCCCGGCCCGCCCGACGAATGCAGGCGGCCGATCGCCGCAGCCAGTTACTCGACGTCACCACGGCACTCGTCGTCGACGAGGGATTTCACGCGGTAACGGTCGGGGCAGTCGCCCGGCGAGCCGGCATCACTCGGGCGGTCGTCTACCAACAGTTCGGCGACTTAGCGACCCTCCTCGAGGAGGTCATTCGCCGCGAGACGAGTCGGGCAGTGGCACAGATAACGGCGACCGCCCTGTCGACCCTCGCTGGCGGCAACGCTCAGCAGCGCATGCTCGAGAGTTTGGGGGGCTACCTCTGCGCAGTACGTGACCACCCGGCGACGTGGCGACTCGTGCTCATGCCACCGGCCGGCGCCCCGGAGTCGCTTCGCGAGACGGTCGCCGACGGTCGCCGCGCCGTACTCGAACAGTTGACGCGCACCGTAGAACCGTCGCTGCAGCACGTTGCCGTCTTCGAAGCCGAGTTGACTGCTCGGGTCATGTCGGCGATCGCCGACCAGTACGCGCTCCTAGTCCTGAGCGACCCCGTGCGCTACTCCCCCGAGCGCCTGTTGCGCCACGCGGCGTGGTGGTTGGACAGACCGGCCTTCGGTCTCTGATCGCCGACGCCAGAAATCACCTTTACCCAAAGCAAACAAGGGACCGATCCTCGCAAGCCGACCCTTTACTGGACTTTCGTTGGTGGGGTGTGTACCGAACTCCAGTGGGCTTGCCGAGGGAGGCGAGATTGAGTCCAGCCACCATCAGTGCCGCGCTTTCCGGTCGGCCGGCGGCAGCTTCCTCCGTCGCTCTGATTGCCAGGGCCTGGGCGAAGTCGCCGCCAGACGAGATCATCGACAGGCTGCTCTTTGGAGTAGGGGGGCCGAGCTACGGTCCTCCCATATCTGCCAGGTCGCAATATCCGCGCTTGGCAGACGTGTCGAGATATCCCAACATTGAGTACTTGTCGGGATATCCTATCTTTGCTACAATGTCGGATTATGCCGACAGACCACGAGCCCAATCCGACCCGAGGTCCCTTCCGGATCTATACGCCTGCATCACTGGGCGATGCCGTCCGCCACTATCGGACGGAGGC
>JANYFR010000048.1 GCA_025362585.1 Acidimicrobiales bacterium
TTCCGCCCCCCCGGACCAACAGCGACGTGAGCCCTCGCTCGCCGCGACCGCACTCGGCATCGCGGCCGGCTGTCGCGTCGTGCGCGTCCACGACGTCCCGGGTGCCGTACGGGTACGCGACACCATCGCCCGACTGGTGGAGGCCGCGTCGTGACGGCGACCATCTGCGTGGTCGGCACTGACGCGACGATGGTCTACGACGCCGTGCACAACGTCATCGCGCACGCGCTGGCCGATTTGGACCCCTCCTTCGCGCTCCAGGACTTCACCGCGAAGGACGTAACCTCATCGGGTGGGGAGTCCGTGACGCCGAAAGTGCTGGAAGCACTGAATACGCCGCCGTTCCTCGTCGAGAAGCGTGTCGTCGTGTTGCGTGATGCCCAGTCGCTGCTCGCCAACGAGGTCGCGGCGCTGATCGAGTGGATCGGCGACCCCGCTCCGCAGGTCCACTTCGTGATCGCGGTCGTCGGTACGAAGGCGCACAAGCTCGTGAAGGCCGCCGGCGAGGTCGTGGAAGTCAACGTCGGTTCGCGCTCGGCCGAACGAATCTCGTTTGTCGAGTCCAAGTTTGGCGAGTATCGAGTGGGTATCGACCACGATACGGCGCAGAAGGTGGCGGACCAGGTGGGCGACGACGTAGCGCGCGTCGACGCGTTGGCGCGGACCCTGTCGTCGATCTACGGCACCGCCCCCCTCCACTTCGGTCACATAGAGCCCTACCTCGGCGACGCCGGTGACGTGCCTGAATGGGATCTCACCGACGCGATTGACGGCGGTGACGCCACGAAGGCGATCGTCGTGGCACGGCGAATGCTCGATTCAAAGGGCCGAGCCGGCCTGCAGATCGTGAATATGCTGCAACGCCACTACCTGCGGATGGCGCGCCTCGAAGGCAGCGGGGTCCGTGGCGGCGACGACGCGGCCGCACTCCTTGGGATTCGCGGGTTCCCCGCGACCAAGGCCCTGCAGATGTCCCAACGGCTCGGCACCGAACGGATCGCGTCGGCCGTCCATTGGATCGCCAACGCCGACGTGGCCTTGAAGGGTGGCGTGCACTTCGGCGGCAAGGATCTCAATACCGATATGGACGTCACGGAGCTGACCGTCATTGAGATCCTTGTCGCGCGCCTCGCGAAGATGACGCAGGGCGCGCGTCGGCGCTAGGTCCTCTCGACGATCAGGGTGAAGAGAATGGGCATCGGAGGGGGAGGCGCGGTCGAGGTGAGGTCGCTCGAACCGCGCCCGAGGCGCAGTCGAAATCGGCCGTCGGGCTCGATGCCACCGCCCATGCCTCTCGGGTCGAAGCTCATGTCGGTGTGCTCTTGCAGGTGCGTCGTGCGGAGGCCCGAGCGCTCGGCAGCCATCACCACTTCGGCGAGGCCGTGCGCGTACTCCGACACCGTCCACGCGACGTCGGCGTCGCGGTTCGCGTACGACCCGGTGCCGCTGTAGATGTGGGCGCCGTCGAAGGCGTAGGGGGAGTCGACGACTAGGGGATCGACCGAGCCAACCATGAGGAGCAACGGGTGCAGTTCGACCAAGACGAGACGTCCGCCTGGACGAAGGACCCGCGCGACACCCCCCATCCACGCGTCGAGGTCGTCAATCCAACAGAGGACCCCGATGGTCGCGTAGACCAGGTCGAACCGACCGTCGAGATCGTGGGGGAGGTCGCGCGAATCGGCTTCGATCGTGGCGACGTCGACGCCGCATCGTTGCGCGAGGTCGCGCAGGCGCGCCAACGCCGTCGCCGAGAAGTCGACGCCGGTGACGCGAGCGCCACTGCGGGCCATGGTGATCGCGTCACAGCCAATGTGGCATTGCAGGTGCATCACCTCGAGGCCGACGACTCCGGCGTCGAACGTGGCGCGGCGCAGCGCCGCCGCCTCCTCGGTGCCCATGAGCGTGCCACCGGCGATGAGCCGGTCGAGGTCGTAGTAGCGGTCGGTGCCAATCCCATGCAGGGCCGCCAACTGTTCCCAGTGCTCGTGATTCGATCGGTCCATTCGCCGAGGCTACCGGCGCCACGACGACGGAGACGATGGGGAGATTCCCACGACGCGAACGTCAATCAACTCCTCGGTCCGTCGATGTGGTGTACCCGATCCGTCGCTGGCTCGACGGTAGTGGCGCACGTGAGTGACGCTGTCAGACTGGCGGACGAGCTCCCGCGACGCAACGAATCACTTCAGCGAGGGCCCCGTGGTCAACGTGGTGCGGGACTACATCGAGATCGAGAACGAGAAGGACTAAGCCTCGTGCTGGGCTGTCGCAATTCGCTTCATCAGCCCACTCTTCTTGTTGGCGGCCTGATTCTTGTGGATGATGCCCTTGGCGGCGGCCTTATCGATGCGCTTGATAGCGGCGCGCAGCGCGATCTCCTCGTTCTCGGTACCAATCGCGGCGACGGCGTTCTTCGTGCGCGTGCGCATCTCGGACTTCACGGCCTTATTGCGCTCGCGGTCGACCTCGTTCTGCTTGTTGCGTTTGATCTGGCTCTTGATGTTCGCCACGAAAAACCTCGTTCTACGTGCTCGGATCCTGTCCGGCGGGCCTATTGATGCTAGCAGAGGGTCTTTGGCGTGCACTCGCCGAAGGAATTCGCACGATGCGGGTAGCCTTGGGTGACCGTGGCTGCTCCAACTTCGACCGTAGATTCCGGCAAAATCCGCAACATCAGCATTATTGCGCACATCGACCACGGCAAGTCGACGCTGTCCGATCGCATCCTCGAAATTACCGGTGCGGTC
Organism: Acidimicrobiales bacterium; assembly: GCA_025362585.1. Classification (GTDB taxonomy): domain Bacteria; phylum Actinomycetota; class Acidimicrobiia; order Acidimicrobiales; family RAAP-2; genus RAAP-2. The sequence continues at coordinate 2,751 of JANYFR010000048.1, forward strand.
GACCCGCGCCTGATGCGCGCCCAGTACCTCGACTCCATGGATATCGAGCGCGAGCGCGGTATCACCATCAAGGCCCAGAACGTGCGAGTCCACTACGAGGGCCACATCATTCAGCTGATCGACACCCCGGGCCACGTGGACTTCGGCTACGAGGTGTCGCGCAGCCTCGCCGCCTGCGAGGGTGCCGTGCTGCTCGTTGACGCGAGCCAGGGCATTCAGGCCCAGACCCTGGCCAACTGCTACCAAGCGCTCGAGCACAACCTCGAGATCGTGGCCGTTCTCAACAAGATCGATCTGCCGGCCGCTGATCCCGAGCGGTGCAAGGAGGAGCTTGAACGTGTCCTCGGACTGCCCGCCAACGAGGTCCTGTCGATCTCGGCCAAGACCGGTGAAGGCGTGCGCGACCTCTTGAGTGCAGTCATCGCCCGCATCCCGGCCCCCACCGGCGATCCCCACGCGGCGTTGCGGGCGCTGATCTTCGACTCCTACTACGACCAGTACCGTGGCGTGATCAGCTCCATCCGCGTCATCGACGGGACACTGCACGGCGATACGCGAATTCGCATGATGCAGGCCGGCGAGAACCACGAGATTGAGGAGATCGGCGTTCGCACTCCCGAACTCGTCACCGTCAGCCAACTAGGCCCCGGCGAAGTGGGCTTTATCGTCGCCGGTATCAAAGACGTGGGCGGCGCGCGCTCGGGCGAGACCATCACCGAAGCGAGCCGGCCCGCGGTGCAGGCGCTCGACGGTTACCTCGACCCTAAACCCATGGTCTTTTGCGGCATTTACCCAATTGACGGTGACGACCTTCCGGACCTTCGCGACGCCCTCGACAAGCTGAAGCTCAACGACGCTTCCATCACCTACGAACCGGAGTCCTCCAAAGCCCTGGGATTCGGATTTCGTTGCGGCTTTCTGGGCTTGCTCCACATGGAGATCGTGCGCGAGCGACTGGAACGCGAGTTCGACCTGGCGATCATCGCAACGGCCCCCTCGGTGGTCTACCGAGCGTTTCTCACCGACGGCACCGAGTTACTCGTCGACAATCCAACGGAGCTGCCCGAAGCGAGCCGACTCGATCATATTGACGAACCGATGCTCGACATCACGATCCTCACCCCGTCGGAGTACCTCGGCTCGGTAATGGATCTCTGCCAGACGCGCCGTGGCGAGATGGTCAAGATGGATTACCTCTCGACCGAGCGCGTCGAACTGCGCTACACGATTCCGCTCGCCGAGGTGGTGATCGACTTCTTCGACGCGCTGAAGAGCCGGACCAAGGGCTACGCCAGCCTCGACTATGAACCGAGCGGCTATATCACGTCGCAGTTGGTTCGGGTGGACCTCTTGATCAACCACGAGCCGGTTGACGCCTTCTCCACGATTGTCCACAAATCCAACGCCGACTACTACGGCCGTCGAATGGCCGAGCGGTTAAAGGAGTTGATTCCGCGTCAGATGTTCGACGTGCCGATCCAGGCCGCGGTCGGCGGTCGGATCATCTCGCGAGAGACGGTGAAGGCCCGTCGCAAGGACGTCCTCGCCAAGTGTTACGGCGGCGACATCACGCGCAAGCGCAAGCTCCTCGAAAAACAGAAGGAAGGCAAGAAGCGCATGAAGAATCTCGGACGCGTCGAAGTGCCCCAGGAGGCCTTCGTCGCGGCGCTCAAGCTCGAGGACTAATCAGTCGCCGGTCGCCCCGTCGATGCACTCGCGAAGCAGGTCCGCGTGGCCGCAGTGGCGCGCGTACTCCTCGATCATGTGGATGTAGATGCAGCGCAAGTCGACGTCGGCGTGGTGCTCGATCGTCTTCACACGCTCGTCGAGAGAGTGCCCGGCGGCCAGTTCCCGTGAACGCGCGCAGGCCCCACGGTACCCGTTCACCACGTCATCCAGTGGGGCACTGTCGAGGTCGTTGAACTCGGCGTCAAGGTCATTCGGATCGACGTAGTAGCGCGTGACGTCGTGGCCCGCGAAGCGCACGTCGAACCAGAGTTGCTCTACGCGAGTCATGTGGCGCAGCATTCCCAGCAGTGACAGGCTCGAGGGCGCCACGGCCCGGCGCCCCAACTGCTCGAGAGTGAGCCCGGCACACTTCACGAGCAACGTCGCGCGGTAGTAGTCGAGCCAGGCGGGCAGGACGGTGTTCTCGTCTCCGTGGTCCGGTGGCCGAATACGTTCGGGGGTGCCAATGGTCTCCATGGCCACAGAATAGATTGATCGATCGCGGACCGTTGGCACTCGGTAGAATTGAGTGCCAACAAGGAGGAAGAATGGCGAGGGGAAGTGCAAAGGCACCGGCGGCGCCGCCGAGCGACCTCGACGCGCGCAAGGCCACGATTCTCGAGGCGGTTGTCGTTGAGCACATCGATACCGCCCAGCCGGTCGGTTCGTCGGCCGTCGCCGCGAGCGCCGACCTCCAAGTCTCGCCGGCGACCGTTCGATCCGAGATGGTCACCCTCGAGCGCGAGGGCTACCTCGCCCAGCCCCACACCTCGGCCGGACGCATCCCGACCGATAAGGGCTATCGCTACTTCGTCGACCACCTGAAGTCCGGGGTCCTCGGCAACGTCCAGCAGCACCAGGTGCGAGAGTTCTTCGCCAACGTCCGCGGCGAGGTGGAGGACGTGCTCGAACAGACTTCGACGCTGCTCAGCCAACTGACGAGCTACACCTCGGTCGTCGTCGGTGCGAGCCACGCGCACACGACGATTCTCAGCGTCCAGCTCGTCAACCTCGACCCGCGCCACCACCTGTTAGTCGCGGTCTTCTCGGACGGCTCGGTCGTCAAGCACAGCGTCACGCCGGCCTTCGAGTCGAGTCACGTCGACGTCACCGAGGCGTCACGCCAGCTACACGCGTTGCTCATTGGCACGACCCTCGAGTCGACGGTGCAAGTTCCATCGCGCCACGACAACGTGTCGGCTCTGGTGCGCGAGTCGGTCAGTGTCCTGCACGCCGAAAAGCCCCAGGTGGACGGTGAGAAGGTCTTCATTGGCGGCTCATCGAAGGTTGCTCAGGTCTTCGATGGCGTCGAAACCGTGCGCCAGGTCCTCTCGATACTCGAACAGGAGCTCCTCGTCGTCTCACTGGTCCAGGACATCCTCGATCAGGGGCTGTCGGTCGCGATCGGCGCGGAGCACGGATTCGAGTCGCTGTCGGCCTGCGCGGTGATTGTCGCGCCGGTCACCGTCGACGGTCAGCAGGCCGGCGCAGTGGGCCTGCTCGGCCCGACGCGCATGAAGTACCGCGAGGCCCTGGCGGCGGCCGAAGTCGTCTCCCAGCACCTGACGCGCCACTTCGCTGGCGAGGACGATCGTGGCTAACACCGACCTCTACGCGGTGCTCGAGACCGAGCCCAACGCAACCCCCGACGAGTTGAAGCGCGCCTACCGACGACTGGCGCGTCAGTACCACCCCGACGCCAACGACGGCGACAGCGCCGCGGAGGCTCGTTTCAAGGAGGTCTCCCAAGCCTACGAAATTCTGTCCGATCCCGAGCGGCGGGCCAACTATGACCGCTTCGGCTCGGACGTCGGCGCGGGTGGCAGCCCCTTCGGCGCCAACTCGGTGCAGGACATCTTCGACATGTTCTTTGGCGGCATGGGCGCGCATGGACAACAGCGCCGCGGACCCCAACCGGGCCCCGACGCCGAGATCACGCTCGACGTCACCCTCGACGACGCCGCCTTTGGCGCGAGCCACGACGTCACGCTCACGCTGGCTCAACGCTGCACCACGTGCGACGGCACGGGCGCCGAGCCGGGCACCACGCCGATCACGTGCCTCGAGTGCGCCGGAGTAGGTGAGGTGCGCCGGGTGCGCAACTCAATCCTCGGGCAGATGGTCACGGCCATGGTCTGCCCGCGCTGCCAGGGCTTGGGATCGCGCATCGAGAGTCCGTGCGAGGACTGCCACGGCGAGGGCCGACGCAACGAGACGACCACGCTGAGTGTGCAGGTGCCGGCGGGCGTCGAGGACGGTTCGACCATGCGCCTGAGCGACCGAGGCCCGGCCGGCGTGCGCGGTGGCGCCAATGGACGGCTGTTCGTGCACCTGCGGGTTCGCCCCGACGAGCGATTCGAACGCCACGGTGACGACCTGCACCACGAGGCCCACGTCGCCTTCACCCAAGCGGCGCTCGGTGCCACCATCGAGGTGCCGACGCTGCGCACGACGACGACCATCGACGTCGAAGCGGGCAGCGCCAACGGCACCGTCCATCGCCTGCGTCACGAGGGGGTCGAGCACCTGCACGGCCGGGGTCGAGGCGACCTCTACGTCCATCTCGTCGTTGATGTGCCGAGCACGCTCGACGAGCAGAGCGAAGAGCTACTGCGTCAGTTGGCCACGCACCGCGACGAACCGGTACACGAGCGCAGCGGGGGTCTGTTCCATCGACGCCGCGGCGCGAAGCGGTGACCAACCGCGAATGGCTGCGGCGCGTGGGCGCCGTTGGACAGTTTCACGTCACCGACCCCGAGCACCCGACGCTCTCCATGGACGACGAACACCACCTGCGCACTGTACTGCGCGCCCGGAGTGGCGAAGAGGTGGTCGTGACCGACGGATGCGGCGCGTGGTCGCTCTGTGAGGTCGGCGACCTCGCACTGCACCGGGTCACGCCAGTGCACGTGGACGTCGCGCCGCCCGAGTCGACCCTGTACCTCGCGCCGTTGAAGGGTGACCGCAGCGAGTGGGCCGTCGCCAAAGCGACCGAACTCGGCGTCAGCCGTATCGTGCCACTGATCAGCCACCGCCTCGTCGTCAAGTTCAAGGGCGACGTGCGCCACAAGGTCGTGTCGCGGTGGCGTCGGATCGCCGTGGAGGCCGTCGGCCAGTGCCGACGGACCTTCGACGTCGTCGTCGACGAGCCGCTCGACGTTCGTGACGTGCCGGACAGTGTTGCCGTCGCGGACTTTGACGGCGACGCGGACTGGCGCGGCGTACGGTCCGTCGCCATCGGTCCCGAGGGCGGCTGGTCGCCCGAAGAGTGGGGGAGTGACCGGCGCCGTCTCACGCTCGGCCCCACGGTGCTGCGCGCCGAAACCGCGGCGGTCGCCGCAGCGGCGCTGCTGGCGTTTGGTGCTGGTGAGTGGGGATTTACCATCGATGGTGAACGCCATGGGTAATGATGAGAGCACTACATGAGTGACTGTCTTTTTTGCAAAATCGTGGCGGGAGAGATTCCGTCGAAGGCCGTGGCTCAGAGTGACACCGCGTACGCGTTTGCCGACGTCGCGCCCCAGGCCCCGGTGCACGTGCTCGTGGTGAGCAAGAGTCACATCACGAGCGCCGACGAGATTGCCCAGACCCATCGCGGCGTCGTCGACGACCTCGTGGTCCTCGCCCAACGGGTGGTCGAGTTAGAAGGCGTGCGAGAGAGTGGCTACCGACTCGTCATGAACGTCGGACCGGACGCGCAGATGACCGTGCCGCACTTGCACATGCACGTGCTCGGCGGACGTCGAATGGAGTGGCCCCCCGGATGACCTTTGATGCCTCGGCCCACGAGGCCCTCACGGCGACCACCTTCGTTCCCAACACGCACCTCATGTCCGGACTGCTCGGACCGCGCGACGATCATTTGCGCGTCGTCGAGCGGTCCTTTCCGGGTTCCAAGATCCGCGTGCAGGGCAACCAGATCTCGGTCACCGGTCCCGACGCGGCCAAGGTGTTGCGGCTCTTTGACGAACTGGTGCTGGTGCTCGAGAGCGGTCAGGCCCTCGACCCGGCCAAGATCGCCCGCACGATCGACATGGTCGACGACGATCTGCGTCCGAGCGAGGTGCTGCGCCACGAAGTCGTGCGCGGGGCGAAGGGCAAGGCCATCAGGCCCTCGACCGCCGGTCAGAAACGCTATACCGACGCGATCGATGCCTCGATTATCACCTTCGGCATCGGACCGGCGGGGACGGGCAAGAGCTACCTGGCCGTCGCCCAGGCCGTCCAGGCGTTGCACCGTCGTCAGGTCCAGCGCATCGTGCTCACTCGCCCGGCCGTGGAGGCGGGCGAGCACCTCGGCTTCCTGCCCGGGGACCTCATGGCGAAAGTCGACCCCTACTTGCGCCCCCTCTACGACGCGCTCTACGACATGGTCGGACCCGAGGGCGCTCAGCGCCTCATCGCGAACGGCACCATTGAAGTCGCGCCGCTCGCGTTCATGCGCGGACGCACGCTGAACGACTCGTTCATCATCCTTGACGAGGCCCAGAACACGACGCCGGAACAGATGAAGATGTTCCTCACGCGCATTGGATTCAACTCGAAGGCCGTCGTCACCGGCGACGTGACCCAGGTCGATCTCAACGGCAAGCACAGCGGGCTCGCCACCATCGAAAAGATTCTCTGGAACGTCGAGGGCATCAGTTTCATCCACCTCAGTTCGAAGGACGTGGTGCGTCACCGCATCGTGGCGGACATCGTCGCCGCGTACGAACAGCTCCAGCCATGACCATCGACATCTACGCCGCTGACGAGCAGCACGATCACGCGATCGACCTCGAACGGTGGGTCGCCCTCGCCAACGGCGCCCTGACCGACGAGGGCGTTCGGGGCCTCTGCGAGGTCTCGCTGATCTTCCTCGACGAGCCGACGATCGCGGCGCTCAACGCGCAGTTCATGGGAGCGACGGGCCCGACCGACGTGCTGAGTTTCCCGATCGACACCGAGCCCGAGCCCACTGGGCGGGTGCCCGACGCCGGCGGCAGCGGACCGGGCGAGCCGTCCCAGCCCGAGATTCCCCAGATGATTGGCGATATCGTGATCTGCCCGGCGGTCGCCGCGCGAAATGCGCTCGAGCACGACTGCTCCTTCGACGACGAGGTGGCCCTGCTCGTCGTGCACGGCGTCTTGCACCTCCTCGGCTGGGACCACGTGGTCGACGCCGAGGCCGAGCGGATGGAGGCGCGAGAGCGGGCCCTGCTCGCGCGCCACTACACGAGGACCCCGTGATCGCCGCCTCGTGGAGCATGAGCGACACCTACCTGGGCGTCACGGTCCTGGTGCTGCTGGTCCTCTCGGGCTTCTTCGCGCTCGCCGAGACCTCACTGGTGCGCATGAACAAGTCACGGGCCCGATCGCTACGTGACCAGGGCCGCCACGGCGCGAAGGCCCTCGTCGCGCTGGCCGAATCCCCGAACCAGTTCCTGAACCCCCTGTTGCTACTCGTGCTCATCTGCCAGCTGGTCTCGGCGACGTTGGTCGGGCTCCTCGCCGGTCGACTGTTCGGCGCCGCCGGCGTTTTCGTCGCCACCTTCGGCGAAGTCGTCGTTATCTTCGTCATCTTCGAGGCGATTCCGAAGAACTTCGCCGTGCAGCACCCCGACGCCGCAGCGTTGCTGACGGCGCCGATCGTTGGACGGATCCTGCGGTTCTGGCCGATCAAGTGGATCTCGAAACTGCTCCTCTCCTTCGCGGACTTCGTCATCAGCTGGTTCGGTCCAACGAGTCGTTCGCAGCGCATGACCGAATTCGAGGTGCTCGCGATGGCCGACGTGGCTCACGAGGACAAGGCCATTGAGTCCTCGGAGCGCAACTTCATCCGCTCGGTCATTGAGTTCGGTGACACGATCGTGCGTGAGGTCATGGTGCCACGTATCGACATGGTCGACGTCTCGCACACCGCCACCGTGCGCGAGGCACTGGACCTCGCGATCCGCACCGGCCGCTCGCGCATCCCGGTGCTGGGCGAGGGCGTCGACGACGTGGTGGGCATGGTCAACTTGCGACACCTCGCCGCCCTCGTCGCCAACGGTACCGGCACTGCTCTCGTGCGCGACCACATGGGCACACCCCACTTCGTACCCGAGACCAAACGGGTCGCGTCGCTGCTGACCGAAATCCGTCGAGTGAAGACCCACCTCTTCGTGGTCGTTGACGAGTACGGCGGGACGGCCGGACTGGTCACCCTAGAGGACATCCTCGAAGAGCTCGTCGGTGAGATCACCGACGAGTCCGACCCGACGTTCGAGAACGCTCGCGATGACGACCAAACGATCGAACAGGGCCTCGTGCTGAGCGGCCGCCTCAACATTGACGACGCCAACGACGAGTACGGACTGGCGCTGCCCAAGGACGGTTGGGACACGGTGGGGGGACTGGTCCTCGACCTCGCGGGCGGCGTGCCCCAGGAGGGCGACGTCTATACGACCGACCGCTACCGCGTGACCGTGGTTCGCCTCGATGGGCGCCGGGTCGAAGAGGTGCTCGTCGAACCGCTCGCGGAACTCGAATGACGCGCTCGGGCTTCGCCGCGATTATCGGGCGTCCCAACGTCGGCAAGTCGACGCTGCTCAACCAGGTCATCGGGACCAAGGTGTCGATCACTGCCGCGTCGCCCAACACGACGCGCCAGGCGATTCGAGGGATCCTCACCGAGGAGGATGTGCAGATCATCTTTGTCGACACTCCGGGGATCCACCGACCGAAGACCTCCCTCGGTGGGCGCCTCAACAACACGGCGCGCGCCGCCGCCGACGACGTCGACGTCATCCTCGCGGTGATCGAAGCCGGGGCGGCGATCGGCCCCGGCGACCGCACCGTCATCGCCACGATGCTCCAGAATGCGCGCGGCGAGCACGGTCCTCGACCGTGCCTCGTTGTGAACAAGATGGACCGGACCGGGCGCGAAGCGGTGGCCGCCCAGTTGCTGGCCGCGACCTTCGCCGTCGCAGAGATTGCCGACGAGCTGAATCTCGCGGACGCCGCGTCCCGCGTTGAGTATTTCCCGGTTTCGGCCAAGACCGGCGAGGGAACTCCGGCCCTGATCAATTACGTGAAGGCGGCCATGCCCGAGTCACCCTTCCTCTTCGCCGAAGGCGAGGTCAGTGACGTGCCCGAGGCGATGTGGGTCGCGGAACTAGTGCGTGAGCAACTGGTGCGCAAGACCAAGCAGGAGCTACCTCACTCAATCCACTGTCGGGTCATTGAGTTTGAGTGGCCTCATATCACCGTGGAGATCCTCGTCGAACGCGAGTCCCAAAAGGGCATGGTCATTGGCAAGGGCGGACAGCTGTTAAAGGACGTCGGCATCGCCGCGCGCCGTCAACTACCCGAGGGCTGCTACCTCGAGTTAAAGGTCTCGGTCGAACCCGGTTGGCAGAAGCGTGACGACATCCTCGACCGGTTGGGCTACTAGGGCCGACGTCCGAACGTCGTGGTGCACCGCCGCGACGCGGTGGCGCACCGCCACGACGACGATGAGCACCACGGCCAGCACCGCGACGACGCCGAGCGCGTCGGTCGGCAGTCCCACGTACTTGAGGCCGCTCAACAGGACCACGCCCGTGATGATTCGGCGCAGCAGGTAGCCGTTTGAGCGACTCGACAACAGCGAGCCGACGACGACCATGGGCACGCTGCCGATGATGATCGAGGTGGTCAGTGAGAAGTTCACGTGACCAAAGGTGAGCGCCCCCAGCGTGGCGCTCAGCGTGAGCGGCAGGGACTGGGCGAGGTCGGTACCCACCAGGTGATCGTTACGCAACGTGGGGTAGACCATCACGAGCAGCACGAGGATCAACGAGCCGGCACCGACCGAGGTAAGTCCCACCATGAAGCCGCCGACGACGCCGATCGCGACCGTGGGCAGTCGACGAACCGCGACGTGGTCGGCGCCCTTGGGCGCCGCTTCGACGAAGATCGAGCGATAGAGAATGGCCAGCGCGCCGATGATGAGCGCCGAGCCGAGGAGAATCTGTAGTTCGTGTTCGGCCGCCTTGCTCTGGCCCAGGAGGTACATGACGTAGGTACCAGCGAAGGCCGCCGGCACGGACCCGAGGCACAGGAATTTCACGACGTCAGAGTTGACGGTGCGTCGACTCCAGTGGATGGCGACGCCCGCCGGCTTCATGAACAGCGCGGCCATGAGGTCCGACGCGATCGCCGCCGAGGGCGTCACGCCAAAGATCAGGACGAGCATCGGGGTCATCAACGCGCCCCCGCCCATGCCGGTGAGACCGACGAGAAGGCCCACGACGGCACTGCCGAGAACTAGGTAGAGGTCAATGTGCATGTCGTCGCTCCCGAATGATGAATATTATCTAGTGAAATAGTAGTTTATTCCCGGACTCGAGGGGGGGAACCGGCCGAATGACCGGTTCGGCCTACAACTTAAGGGTTTTGGGGGGTGTCGCGAAGAGTGCGGAGGAAGTCGTGCACCTGGGATTTGTTGCGGGTTCGCTGCATCGGTGGGAGCTTTTTGAACAACGCGGATCGGTAGCTCGCCTGAGCGAGACGCGTGTCGAGCACCGCGACGACACCCCGATCAGTGCGGTTGCGGATGAGTCGTCCGACGCCCTGGGCCAGCAGCATCGTCGCGCGCGGCAGGTCGACCTCGTAGAAGGGGTGATCGGACTTCGCGCGACGGGCTACCGCAAGTGGGTCGTTCGGTACGGCGAACGGGAGGCGATCAATGGTGACGAGGCTGAGTGAATGACCGGGTACGTCGATGCCTTGCCAAAAACTGGTCACCGCGAAGAGGCTCGCCGACGCGGCATCGCGGAACTCCTCGATGATCCGTTGACGAGACAGGGTTCCCTGGACCAGGACCTCAGTCTCGAGCCGTGGAGCGACCGCTTCGGCAACGCGGTTCATGACCGAGCGATTGGTGAACAACGCGAGCGTCCGACCGCCCGCCGCACCGATCAGTTCGACCAGTTCGTCGATGATGGCCCGCTCGGCCTCGGGGGAGTTGCGATCGGGGAAGCCCTCGGGCACGTAGAGCAGCGAGTGAGTCTGGTAGTCGAAGGGACTCTCGACGTGCTCGATCGGCGTGGCGTCGAGACCAAGGCTCTTGGCCAGAGTGTCGGGAATCGTCGCGCTCGTCAGTACCGCGGTGATCGTTCCCCAGAGTTCGTTGGCGAGTCGCGGTCCGACGTCGACGAGCGATATCTCGAGCTCGACTTCGCGCTCGCGGCGGGCGAGGTAGAGCAGCTCGCCGTCACGAACCTTGCTCACTCGATCCAGGTCGTTGCCCAGGTGCACTGCGGGCCCGAGCGTCCTCGCCTTACGGGCCTCCTCGTCCGGACTGGACGTGGGGTGGGTGCGCACCCCTTCGATGATGATCGTCACCAGTTCGTTGGCGCGCCCGAGTTCGCGCCCGCACACCTCGTCGAGTCCGGTCAGTTGATTGCGTTCGTACTGGGCCGTCAGTGCGGTCGCCAGGGCGTCGGCGACGGCCGAGAGCTCAGCACAACGCTCGGCGAACTCGGAGCCGAGCAGCGGCCGCGCGACGGCGGCGAGGGCGCGTAGTCGTGTGGCGCTCAGCGAGGTGCCGAGCAGCGAAGCGAAGATGTCGACGATCTCGTGGGCTTCGTCAAAGACAACGAACTCGTGGGCCGGCAGCAGCATCGAGCCCGACGCGAGGTGCGAGGCGTAGAGGTGCGTGTTGACAATGAGAATCGAGCTCTCCGCGGCGCGGTCTTTCGCGGCCTCGGCGAAGCAGTTGTGCCCCTGGGGGCACTTGGCGCGGCCGAGACACTCCTGCGGGGTGACCGAGAGGCCGCGCCATGCGCGATGGTCGACCTCAAACGGCAGCTCGTCGCGGTCGCCACTCACCGTCTCATTCGACCAGCGCAGGATTCGTCGCATCTGGTCCGCGACGCCCTGAGGAACTTCCGTTCCGTCGTCGAAGCTCAGCTGGACCCCACCCGAGACGCTCTGGGCGCGATTGCGACAGAGGTAGTTCTGTCGGCCCTTCAAGACCGCCACCCGCACGCCACGCGCGTGGGCCGCGACCGTCGGGGCGTCCTTGCTCGCCAGTTGGTCCTGCAGGTTTTTGGTGGCGGTCGCCACGACGACGCGCTGTCCCGACATGGCGGCCGGTACGAGGTACGCGAGGGACTTGCCCACGCCAGTACCGGCCTCGACGATCGTGGTCGTGCGCCGAGAGAATGCGGCGGCGACCGTGCGCACCATCTGACGCTGCCCCTCGCGGCTCTCGCCGCCTCCGGGCAGGTCGGCGGTGATGCGATCGAGGAGCACCAGGGCCCGCTCGGCGTCGATCTCGACGACGTCCTCGTCGAGTTGGATACCGTCACCATCGGGCGCCTCGGCGGAGACGGTCTCCTCGTCGGGATCGAAACTTTGCACGGCTAGACCCTACGGGTTAACCCGGATCGATTCGAGATGACGACGAACTAGGTTTTATCCGTGCCCGATCCTCGCCCGACTCCGGTGCCCGCGTCGATCGACCTCGCGAGTGTGCCGCACCACGTCGCCGTGGTCATGGACGGAAACGGCCGCTGGGCCCAACGCCAGGGCCTGGCTCGCACTGTCGGCCACGGCGCCGGTGAGGCCTCACTGCTCGACACGACGTACGGGGCACTGTCCATTGGGGTGCGGGTGCTGACCGTCTACGCCTTCTCGACGGAGAACTGGCGACGTCCGATCGATGAGGTCCGGTATCTCATGAATTTCAATCAGAGCCTGCTCCAGCGCCGCGAGCACGAACTACACGACGAGGGGGTGCGGATCACCTTCTCGGGACGACGCGACTGGCGGGTGCCCAAGCGCGTGCTGGCCAATATGGACGAGGCGGCCGCCCTGACCGCGAAGAACAAGGTCATGACCCTCAACATCGCCTTCAACTACGGCGGCCGCGCCGAGATCGTCGACGCGGTGCGACGCCTCGTCAGCGACGGACTCGCGGCAGACAAGGTCGACGAAAAGGCCATCCGCGCACGGCTCTACCACCCCGAGATTGCCGACCCCGACCTCGTCGTGCGCACCTCGGGCGAGTTCCGGATTTCGAACTTCCTGCTATGGGAGATGGCCTACTCCGAGATGATCTTTACCGACGTATTGTGGCCGGATTTTCGACGCGAGAACCTCTTCGAAGCGGTCCAGGAGTTTCAGCGCCGCGAGCGACGATTCGGGGGCCTCGACAAGTGAGAGTGACGCGCGCCACGATACTGTTCGGACTCCTCGGTTACGCCTTCTTGTGGGTCCTCGCCGTCAACGGTGCCTCGAGCCTCGTCGCGCCGCTCGTGATCCCCCTCGTGCTCGCGGTCATGATCGCCCTCGGCGTGGCGCTGCAGCGCTTCATGGGGATCAGTCCGCGTCGACCAAAGTTCGACGACCGCCGTGATGAGAAGGAGCAGTGAAGGAGTTCCGCGATGACGCGGTGGTGCTGCGCACGTACCGGTCGGGTGAGTCCGATCGCGTGGTGGTGCTGTGGACCCGCGAACACGGTAAGGTCCGGGTCCTCGCGAAGGGCGTCCGCAAGTCGACCAGTCGACTGGGCGGAAACCTCGAGACCCTCGCGTACGTGAACGTCGACCTCGTGAAGACGCGTGGTGAGTTCTACATTGCGCGCCACGTCGCGCACCGCGAGCGCTTGACGACGCTGCGTTCGTCCTATTCGCGGATCAACGCCGGTTACGCGGTCGTGGAGGTAGTCGACGCCATCCCGTCAGACGACGTCGCCGATGAGGGTATCTTTGAACTGCTGACCAAGGTGCTGCGCACCCTCGACGACGCGTCGTTCGATCCGGCGCTGGTGCCAACGTCATTCTACTTTCGACTGCTCGCCCACGACGGCTCCGAGCCCGTCGTCGATGCCTGCGTCAACTGCGAATCGATGGGACCGCTCGTGGCCTTCGATGCCCAGGTTGGTGGTGCGCTGTGCGTCAACTGCCGCACGGGCACGTCGATCTCGCCCGACGCGTTGGCGCTCGTTCGTCGCATCGTCGGTGGCGACCTCGGTGCAGTGCTGCGCGCCGAGCCGCCCACGGGATCGGGCGAGGTGATGGCGCTCGCCCTCGACGCCATCGAGGCCCACTTCGGACGTCACCTGCGCGCCGCGCGCTCGAGTCCGCCGCTCGCGCCCCCGTTGCTCGACCGCGAAGGTGCGACGTGACCGCGATGACGCCCGCAACTGCGAGTCCACCGCTGACCTCGTTGACGCCCTTTGGCGTCTACGTGCACGTCCCGTTCTGCGCGCACCGATGCGACTACTGCGCCTTCGCGACGTACGCCGACCGCGATCACCTCATGGACGACTACGTGGAGGCGGTGCTCACCGAGGTCGGCTGGGCGCGCGCCGAGGGTCTTCGCCCGGCGACTTCGGTCTTCTTCGGCGGCGGCACGCCGTCGCGTCTCGCACCCGAACAGTTATTGCGGGTCCTCGACGCGGTAGTGCGCACCGACGACGCCGAGGTCACCGTCGAGTGCAATCCCGAGGACGCCTCAGTCGAGCGATTGGCGGCCTATCGCGCCGGTGGGGTGACGCGAATGAGCTTCGGCGTGCAGTCGACCCAGCCGGCGGTCCTCGCCGATCTCGGTCGGCGCCACGGCACGATGGCCCACCGCGAGGTCGCCCAGGCGGTACACCAGGCCGGCTTCGTGACCTGGAACATGGACCTGATCATCGGCAGTCGCGCCGAGTCCCTCGACGACGTTCGCCGTACCCTCGACGACCTGCTCAACCTCGAGCACCCGCCACCGCATCTCAGCTGCTACGTCCTCACCCCCGAGCCCGGCACGCCCCTCGGCGAAGATTCCTCTCGTCACCCTGACGAGGACGAGACCGCCGACGCCTACGAACTCGTGAACGCGGTCCTCGAGGCACGTGGCTACCAGTGGGAGGAGATCTCCAACTGGGCCCTGCCGGGCCACGAGTGTCGCCACAACCACGTCTACTGGGAACAGGGGGACTACGTGGGCTTCGGCTCGGCCGCGCACAGCCACGCGCACGGCCGTCGCTACTGGAACGTGCGCACGCCCGATCGCTACATCGCAATGGTGCGCGACGCTCAGCGGCCGCTCGGTGGCGAAGAGAGGCTCGACGAGGGCACGAGGGAGTTCGAGCGCGACTCACTCGCCTTGCGCACGAGGCGCGGCGTACCGGCCGAGGCGTTCGATTCACTCGACGAGATCGCGCACCTCGTCGCGGTGCACGACGGACGCGTCACGCTGACGACGAACGGCCGACTGCTCGCCAACCAGGTCATCGTCCGGCTAAAGAGCGGTAATTAGTCCGGTAGCCTGCGTTGATGGAATCTACGCCAACGTCCGATCCCGCGCTGCTCGAGAAGGTCACCAATCTCGCCAAACGCCGCGGGTTCATCTTCCAGTCGGCCGAAATCTACGGCGGGTTCCGCTCCACCTACGACTACGGCCCACTCGGTGTGAACATGTTGCGCAACGTCAAACAGGCCTGGTGGCGTACGATGGTCCAGGGCCGCACGGACGTCGTGGGCCTCGACGCGGCGATCCTCGGTCCGCCCGCGGTCTGGGCCGCCTCGGGCCACCTGGAGACCTTTACCGACCCTCTCGTTGACTGCAAGAAGTGCAAGGAACGCTGGCGCGAGGACAAGATCGACGGGGTCTGTCCCAACTGTGGCTCGACCGAGTTCACCGAGCCTCGAGCCTTCAACTTGATGTTCAAGACCCAGGCCGGACCGGTCGAGGGCGACGGCGCTACGGCCTACCTGCGGCCCGAGACCGCCCAGGGCATGTTCACGAACTTCGCCAACGTGCTCGCCACCACTCGCAAGCGACCGCCCTTCGGCATTGCCCAGATCGGCAAATCGTTCCGTAACGAGATCACGCCTCAGAACTTCGTCTTTCGCACGCGCGAGTTCGAGCAGATGGAGATGGAGTACTTCGTGGCGCCCGTCGAGGCCGACGAGTGGTACCGCTACTGGGTGCAGGCCCGTTACGACTGGTACCTCGACCTCGGCATTCCTGAGCAGTCCCTGCGGCTCCACGAGCACGCCCCCGAGGACCTCTCGCACTACTCGCGCGCCACGACCGACGTCGAGTTCGCCTTCCCCTGGGGCTGGGATGAACTCGAGGGAATCGCCAATCGAGGCGACTACGACCTCACCCAGCACTCGAACGCTTCGGGCACCAAGCTCGAGTACTTCGACCAGGCGACGGGCGAGCGCTACACGCCCTACGTCATTGAACCGGCCGCCGGCGCCACCCGCGCGATGATGGCGTTCCTGCTCGCTGCTTACCACGAGGACGTGGTTGAGGGCGAGAGCCGCACGGTGCTGCGCCTCGACTGGCGCCTCGCACCCCACCAGGTCGCGGTGCTGCCGCTCTCGAAGAAGCCCGAACTGGAGAGCGTCTCGAGGGAGGTCCTCGCCGCACTGCAGCCCCACTTCATGTGCGACTACGACGTCACCCAGTCGATCGGCCGGCGCTACCGCCGCCAGGACGAGGTCGGCACGCCGTACTGCGTGACGGTCGATTTCGACACCCTCGAGGACCGAGCGGTCACCGTGCGCGACCGCGACACGACCGCTCAGGTGCGCGTTGCCATCGACGATCTGCTCACGACGATTCGCACGCGCTCGGGCACTTCGTGAGATGACCAACGACGCTCGCGGGCTGTCCTGTGGGACGGTGGCCGAGTAGTACGACGCGCACCGGCCGAGTCCGCCACCGGCCGCCGCGGTTGGACAACCGAGTTGCCCTCGGGCGGCCCGTTCCACGAAGCGCGGCGCGTTCGCTTCGACTGGACGCGCACCCTCTCCCTCGATGAGGTGTTTTCGCTGTTCGCCACATTCTCCTGGGCAATAGTGATGCGCGACGAGAAGCGTCGCACGATGGAGCGCGAACCGCGCCACCAGCGCGGCGCTCCCACGACGGCGTGGTGAATCTGCCGATGGCGCTGCACGGCGCCGTCGTTCGGCGGCGCGCGCGCCTAGGCGGTCACGCGAGGGGAGCGCCACCAGAGCGCCGGCACCAGGAGTCCGGCGCCGACCACGACGCCCAGCGCGCAGACGCCGCCCCAACCGGAGGCCGCGTAGAGTTGGCCCGCCGCGTAGGACCCGATTGACGCGCCGGTGAAACAGCAGACCATGTAGGCGCTGTTGATGCGGCTGCGTGCGTCGGGCAGCAACGAGTAAATGATTGACTGATTCGAGATCTGCATTCCCTGCATGCCAGTGTCGAGGGCCATGATGCCCAAGGCCAGCGCCCAAAAGGAGTTGCGCCCGAACCACAAAACGGCGTAGGAGCCAATGAACAGCAACGACGAGATGATGGTCGCGGCGCGCGTGCGCTGCTTGTCGGCGTGATGTCCCGCGACGTTGGCCGCGACGACGCCGGCGACGCCGAACAGTCCGAACAAGCCAATGACGGCGTTCGAGTAGTGAAAGGGTGCGCTCGACAAGTGGAACGACAGGGTGGTCCACATGGCGCTGAACTCCGCGAAGACCAGCGCGCCGAACCAGGCTCGTCGACGGAGCTGACTCTCGGTGACGAGAAGTCCTATAGACCCGATTACCAGTGCGCGGTAGGTGACGTGCGGACGTGCGGACTCGTCGGGCAGTACCCGCGACAACACCACGCCCATGATGAGGAGCATGCCCGCGGCCGTCCAGTAAACCGTGCGCCACCCGGCCGCCTGGGCGAGCAGGCCCGCTACGGTGCGCGACAGCAGGATGCCCATTAAGAGGCCGGTCATGACGCGGGCAATCACCCGTCCGCGTTGGGCCGGCTCCGCGAGGTCGGCCGCGAAGGGGATGATGACCTGGCCGCCGACCGAAGAGAGTCCGATGATCAGCGTGACGACGACGAGTAGGACGAACGACGTCAACGTGGCGCCGAGGGCCATCATCGTGGCCGATACCAAAAAGATCGTGACCACGAGACGTCGGCGAGCGATCAGGTCACCCAGCGGCACGATGAAGGCCAGGCCGGCGGCGTAGCCAATTTGGGTGAAGGTGATGAGCAGTGAGGCACTCGCCGCGCCGACGTGGAAGTCGCGCGTCATCTGATGCAGGAGGGGCTGCAGATAGTAGAGGTTGGCGACGATGATGCCAATGGCGAGCGCCATAAGGGTAATCAACAGATTAGTGAGGGGCCTCTTCGTCGTCGGCGTCGTATCGGTCGTCATCGCTCTGCTCTCGGATTCTGTTCGAGACTAGCGGTCGCCCGGTCGCCCGATCGCGGTCTCAGGCGGCACTGGACGGTAGAGCGTAGGTCACTTGGGCCTTCGCCACCAGCTCGTCGGCGCCACGTGAAAAGAGTTCAACATCGACGACCGCGAGTTTGCGACCGAGCTTCAATAGTCGCGCCCTCGCCATCAGGTCGAGGTCGAGACTCGGCTTGCGCAGGAAGTCAATGTGCAAGCTCGTCGTGACGGCGAGCAGCACCGGACCGATCTGAGACATGATCGCGACCCAGGCCGCAGTGTCGGCGAGGCTCATCATCACCGGCCCCGACAGTGTGCCGCCGGGGCGACCGTGATTCGCGGATACGGGGAAACTCAAGAGAGCGAACACATCGTTGACGTCGTCAACCACTGGCGTGGCGACGTCGGGGAAGGCCTCACTCAGAATTGCTTGGAGTTGCACCACGCCCAAGACCGGCATGGTTGCTCAGGCGACTTTGCGGAATCGGTTCACGGCGAGGGGCGCGAGGAACGCGATGAGGCCCAGGGCCCAGGCCAATGAGACCCAGGCCGAGTTACCGATTGCCGTCCCGTTCATTAGCCCCCGTACGGCAATGGCAGTCTGACTGATGGGTTGGTTGTGGGCAAAACCTCGTAGCCACCACGGGAGTCCCTGCAACGGTACGAAGATGACTGACGCGAAGACCATCGGAAAGATGAGTGGGAAAGTCATGGCCTGGGCGGCCTCTGAGTTTGGCGCCACGAGACCGATGAAGGCGAATCCCCACGAGAGACAGTACGCAAAGAGGAGCATGATCAGACAGGCCGCGATGTAGTGAAGGAACCCGCCGTGCGGGCGAAAGCCGACGGCGAAACCGACAGCGGTGATGATCACGAGCACCATGACGTTTCGGAACATGTCCGCGATGGTCCGTCCTCCGAGCACCGCCATGCGGGCCATCGGCAGGGCCTTGAACCGTTCGATGAGTCCACGTTGCAGGTCCTCCGCGAGTCCGATGGCGGTGCCAACGGCGCCGAAGATCACCGTCTGGACGAGGATGCCGGGAATAAGGTAATTGACGTACTGGCCACCCGGAACGCGAATCACTCCTCCAAAGACGTATCGGAATAGGAGCACGAACATGATCGGCTGGATCATGGCGAAGACAATCGCCGTCGGTATCCGAAAGAGAGCCAAGAGGTCGCGACGGGCCAGGGTGAGGACGTCACTCACCGCCCACCGAATCGATGAGAGACCAGTGTCATTGGTCCCGGTCGGTGTGATGTTGGTCATGCCTTCGCCGTTCGTTTGACGCGTCGATCAAGCGGAGCCTCTTCGAGTCGATCCTCGTCGGTCTTGTGGCCAGTGAGGTTCAAAAACACGTCGTCGAGGCTCGGTTCACGCAGTTGGAGTCCCATCAGGATTATCCCGGCGGCGTCGATGCGTCGAAGGGCGTCAGCGGCCGAGGCCGGGCCACGATTGACGGTTAACTCGAGGACCGTACCCTCTTCGTTGGGCGGTTTCGACGACAGGTCCGCAATCAAACCGATGGCCCGTTGCGCATCAGTGGTCGAGTTGAAGGTAAGAACGAGCACGGTATTGCCCAGTTGGCTCTTCAACTCTGCCGAGGTGCCCTCGGCAATGATCTTGCCGTGATCGAGCACGACTAGCTGTTTGCAGAGCCGGTCGGCCTCTTCGAGGTACTGCGTCGTGAGCAACACGGTCGTGCCGCCTTCGACGAGACCCTCGATGATGGCCCACAGGTCCTGACGACTCTGGGGGTCGAGGCCGGTCGTCGGCTCGTCGAGGAACAGAATCGGTGGATCAGCGACGAGCGCCGCCGCCAAGTCGAGTCGCCGGCGCATCCCCCCGGAGTACGTCTTCGCTAACTTGTTGGAGAATTCGTGGAGTCCGAATTCGATTAAGAGTTCCCGTGATCGCGTAATCGCCCTGGACTTTTCCATGTGGTTCAGGAAGCCAACCATTCGCAGGTTTTCGAATCCGGTCAAGTTCTCGTCTACGGCGGCGAACTGGCCGGCCAGTCCGATCACCCGTCGAACGTGACCCGGTTGCTTGACGACGTCGAAACCACCCACGGTGGCGTGGCCCTCAGATGGGTTGAGGACCGTCGAGAGGATTCGAACCATGGTGGTCTTGCCCGAGCCGTTCGGGCCCAGCAGGCCGAAGACTTGGCCCGTCGGCACTCTGAGCGTGACGTCGTCGAGTGCCCGAAACTTCCCGTCATTGAACGTTCGAACGATATTGACGGCTTCCACGGCGTACTCGGACATGGCTTGCAGTCTAGGCAGGGGTTGCGACATGCTTGTTTCTGAAGTGAGGGAGAACCGGTACGTTCTTCCTATGGCCTTTTCTGAGAGCGAGATCGCGCAGGTGCGCGCCGCGACGGACATCGTGGCCTTGATCACCGAGCAGGTCGCGTTGAAGAAATCGGGTCGGCGCTGGTCGGGACTCTGTCCGTTTCACGGTGAGAAGACCCCCTCGTTCTCGGTGAATGCTGAAGAGGGTCGGTACTACTGCTTCGGGTGCCGCGCCTCGGGGGACCAGATCACGTGGGTCCGCGAGACCCAGCATCTCGACTTTATGGACGCCCTGCGACTGCTCGCCGACCGAGCCGGTATCGAGCTGCACGAGGACTCCAACACCGGGCCGGCGAGGAAGGACCGACAGGAGTTCCTCACAACGATGGAGAAGGCGGTCGACTGGTATCACGAGCGCCTGTTGCACGGGACCGACGCTCGCGGCGCCCGGGAGTACTTGCGCACTCGTGGAATCGGCGGTGACGTTGCGCGCCGGTTCAAGCTCGGATGGGCGCCCGACGAATGGGATGGACTGACGAAAGCCCTCAAACTCAACGAGAAGGTCCTGCTCGGCACCGGACTCGGTTTCGTCAATAAGGGTGACCGACGCCAGGACGCACTTCGCGCACGGGTCATCTTTCCGATCTTCGACCCGGCCGGTAAGGCGATTGCCGTGGGCGGTCGGATCCTGCCCCCGCCCTACGATTCGCTCCCACGCGATGACGGACGCGTCGAAGCAAAGTACAAGAACAGTCCCGAGACGCCCATCTATTCGAAGCGCCGAACGCTGTACGCTCTCAATTGGGCCAAGGACGACATCATCCGGTCGGGTGAGATCATTGTCTGCGAGGGCTACACCGACGTCATAGCGTTCTTCGCGGCGGGCATGCCTCGGGCCGTGGCGACCTGTGGCACCGCCCTTGGCGAAGAACACTTTCGCACCATGCGTAACTTCGCTAAGCGCATCGTTCTCGCCTACGACGCCGACCAGGCCGGACAGAGCGCCGCGGCGTCGGTGTACCAGTGGGAGCGACAGCACGAGGTCGACGTCGCCGTCGCGCGTCTCCCGCGCGGCAGCGACCCCGCCGAGCTGGCCCAACGAGATCCCGAGGCCCTCCGCCAGGCCGTCGCCGACGCGGTACCGTTCCTTCAGTTTCGACTGGAACGAGTACTCGAGGGTGCGAACGTCGCAACGGCCGAAGGTCGGGCCCGTGCCGCCGAGCACGCCATGGTGGTGCTCGCGCAACATCCGAGCGATCTGGTACGCGACCAGTACGTGATGCAGGTTGCCGACCGACTTCGCCTCGACGTCGCGACGCTTCGTCCCCGGGTCGGCGAGCTTGCCCGCAATCCCGCACTGCGCGTTGTTGAAGAGCGTCCCCGCGAATACTCACCCGTTCGACCGCCCTTTCCCAGCGGGCCGCTGCCGCGTCCCGGGCTCGAGGCGCTGCGTCTGCGTGTGCACTTTCCGATTGACGTGAAGGATCGATTGATAGCTGAGTACTTCACGAATGAAGTCCAGCGCGAGATCTACGAAGGCATCGCGACGGAGCGTTCCCTCTCCGAAGTCATCGACGACCTACAACGCCGCGGCGAGGAAGAGGCGTCCCAAGTACTGGCCCAACTCGCGGTTGACGAACTTGACCGTGACTACACGGCCGACGACGTGACGGCGGTGGTCTCCCAATTGATTCGCAGCGCCGTAAAGTTTGAACTGAAGAACGTCGAACGCGACCTGCGCGATGGGCGAATGTCGCCCGAGGCGGCGATGGCCACGATTCGCGACGTCAAGGAGAGGATCGAACTATTGGAGACGGCGCGGAGCGAGAGCGCTGAGCAAGATCTGCGTGGGTGGCTCGCTGAACGATCGTTGTCAGCACCGTCGTGACGCGCACCGGCTTCGGCATTATTGGCGGGCTCGAAATGACCGCTCCGCTCGACGTTGAAGAGGAACGACGTCTCCACCCGGTAATCCAGCAGGGTCGCCGGGCGCACGATCTCCTCGAGCAGAGCACTACCCGGGACCCGGCTCAGCGTCGCCGGCTCGCGCGAGAACGCCACGCAGGGCAGGAGGCCGAGGCGGTCCTGCTGCGTGCAACGCTCGGTCTCGTACGGACCCGCGTAATGGAGCGGGGCTACCGATTTGGCAACGACGAGCTCGAGGCCGCGGGCGTCGAGGGCCTCGTGAACGCACTGCGGCGGTTCAATCCTGACCAGGGGACACGATTCTCGACGTACGCCAACTACTGGATCAGGAAACTGGTCAATCAGGCGGTCCAACAACAGGCGGGGCTGAGCGACTCCGAGATGCGGTTGATCCTACAGGTGCAAAAGCTCGGACGCACGAATCCCGACAAGCAGTTCACGAAACGCGAAGTCGCACGAGCACTCGGGGTTTCGCAGGCGAAGGCGCACGAGGTCATGCAGTTGAGCCGCGAACTCCAGGCCCGTCGGTTTGACTCAACGGAACTGAACGAGGTGGCCAACTGGAAACCGCGTAGCGATCCCACCGACGCGCCCCCATGGGTCATCGAGGCCCTGCGTCGGATTTGTGGAGACGACTTCGCCGCGTTCTGGCAGTACACCTTCCATACTGCGTCCGTCGAAGAGATTGCTCGTGAGTACGGCATCACTCGTCAAGGGATGACGAAACGTATCGAACGATCCCGTCGCGCGGTCCGCCAGAGTCCGGAAGTTGAACGGCTGCAGGAATGGTTTGCTCAACAGTAGGACAGGCGGTCCGGTGCTAACGTTCTACCTTCGGGTGCATTCCCAGATAGCTCAATTGGCAGAGCAAGCGACTGTTAATCGCTAGGTTGCAGGTTCGAGTCCTGCTCTGGGAGCTTCACTTCGTTGTGACCGCGAAGGGCCGTAGCTCAGTGGTTAGAGCAGGGGACTCATAATCCCTCGGTCGTGGGTTCGATCCCCACCGGCCCTACGACAGTCCATGTCTTGTGCGTTCAGTAAATTCCGCCACCGACGATTGCGACCAATAAAAAGAACTCGGATATTGCAAGGACCAATTCAAGGCTCCCCAAAATCGCGAGGCTTACGCCCAAACAGGCCAGTCGTTTCCTTGTCGCATCCAGATCCCGCGTGTTGCGATAGTCGAAGAACGCCGTTGACGTCACCGCCGGCGAGGACAGAAAAAGAACGAAGGTTATTGCTCTCGCAGTCCAGTCGTAGTGCCAAGCTTGGATCGCAAGAAATCCGAGCAAAGATGCGGCTGACGTCACTATCAAAAATCCAAGTATGAGGAGGGTAATTGCAGCCGACCACGCACATGATGTACAAGCAAGACTAATTTTGCGCCCGAGTCGATTCGGGATGGCGAAATTCGGAGTAAGAGGCACTGCTCAATTTCCGTTCAGGATTCGCGCCATTCGATTCACTTGCAAATTGTACGCAGCACAGATTCGAGTCCATAGTTGAGATCTGCGGAGTGAGAAAGGGGCTGCTGACGATATGGGTCTCAGGTTGGGTCTTTAGTTTTAGGCGGCTTTCAA
>JANYFR010000063.1 GCA_025362585.1 Acidimicrobiales bacterium
GGTGTGGCGGCGCGTCCCCTCGAGGGTCGACGTCACCCGAAACGTTAGTAGTCACCTGCGAGATCGGTGGCGGGACCTACGGCCCTTCTCTCGCCCACCCTCGCCACTGAACACAGCTACGACGCCGCGAAGCACGACCGCGACACGGGGAACCGCATCGCGGACTTCGTTCGTGGCCCTCGCTCACCCCCGACGATGGACGTTGCGTCGTGCCCGGATTCACCGCGTCGGTCGAATGGGCGACGCTAGCGCTGCAGCAGGGTCCTCGTCGTGATGTCAATGAGCGGGTGTAGTGACGCCCGCAAGTCGCTCAGGACCGTGATCAGGTGGTTCTGCGCGAGGCTCACGCAACCGGTCGTGGGACTGCCCTTTTGTACGTGCAGGAAGATCGCCGAACCCCGGCCCTTCACGGTCGGGTTCATGTTGTAGGAAACGACAGCGAAGTAGTTGTACTGGGGAACCTTCTGCCACAGGGCCTCGGAGTTGCCAGCGAACGGTGGTGTCGCGCCACAGGCCACGTGCACGAAGCGGTTGTAGTTGTTGGTGCGCGGATCTTCGTCCCACCAATCGCCGCAAACGAGTCGGTGGTAGGGCGACGCCAGTCCGGGATTGGCCGCTGCTCCGTAGATCATCGGGCGCAGGCCGAAGAGACCGAGCGGGGTCGTCCCGTCACCCTCGCGGTGATGTGCGGAGAGTCCGTGGACCCCCACGAACGCACCGTAGGGTCCGGCAATCGAACGAAAGCAGCCGCCACTCCGGCGAAAGAGCTCGACGGAGGCGGTCTGGGCGTGGCTCGAGGGCGCGATGACCATTATCAGTTCATTGGCGTGCGACGCGCCAGCAACCGCGTTGGCGTCGACGTCGCACGCGGCGATCCTCGAGTGCAACTGAGCTGGCGACGGCCTCTGCAACGACACACTGGCACCGCCCGGGGCCGCGACCAGCAACATCGTCACGGCCGCCACGACACCTAGCCCCCAGTGGAGGAGAAATGCTGGTAGTCCGGTGTGGCGCTCCATCGTCCTCCCCAGTACCACCCTACGGAGGTGAAGGCGCTTACGAGTACGCCGTCGCGAACTGCCATGCCGGGACGAACCACGGCACGGTTCTCGAAGCCGGTACCGGCCGTCGGTTCGGTGACGCGACCAATCAGGTAGGGATTCTGTACGGGATTCACGTCGATGGCCTCGCCAAAGGCGTGGACCGACCACCGCGGCGGCCCCGGGGCGACGGCGTAACGGCAGTTGAAGCCCGAGGTGTTGTCGGCGGCCATCGACACCGGATCCGAACCGCCGTAACTCGATGCGGGCGCCATGGAGTGGATTGGGAAACGCTTGCCGTAGAGCGTCGCGAAGATTCGAATTACCGACGGGACGACTCTCACGTTCACGATCATTAATCCGTCGTGCGCGCGCTGGTCGAATCCCACGTAGCGAAGGCGGAGCAGTCTAAGTTGCGTCGGTGCGACCGGACATCCAGGGCGCCACGACCGCCCTAACTGAGCGGCGTTGACCTTCGACACGTGCGAGGCGAATGGCGCGAGCCCGGTCGTGGCACCGTGGGAGGACGACGAGACAAGCAACGGGCCGACCGCGACGGCAGTCGCCAGCGAGAGCACGACAACGCCGGCGCGACACGGACGCCCGGCGGAGGTGGTCTTCAGCACTGGTTCGCAGCGTAGCGGGAGACGCGCAACCCGTCGAGAGAAGTCGCGCGGCGTCCGACGGTGACCGCGCCCGTCGAGGAGCCGGTACGGTGCTCTCCATGGCCCGCCACTCATTCCGGCGACGCGTGGCCCACCAGTCGTTCGTCGTTCGCCTTCTCGCCGTACCAGTACTGCTGACGGTCACTTGGCTGTGGCTGCCCACAGTGTCGACGGTGGCTGCATCGAACCCAGGCACGGACGCGTGGACGGTGTACCACGGTGACACCAGGGGCACCGGACTCTCGACGACGGTGCGCGCCGTCGACACGCGCGCACCCGTGTGGACGTCGCCGATCCTCGACGGCCAACTCTACGGCGAGCCCCTGATCTGGTCGGGCGCGGTCTACGTGGCGACCGAGCACGACACGATTTACGCTCTGTCGGCGGCGACCGGGACGGTGCGCTGGGCGAAGCACGTCGGCCAGTCCGTGGCCTCGTCGGCCCTGCCGTGCGGGAACATCGCACCCGAGGTCGGCATCACTGGGACGCCCGTGATCGACCAAGCACGCAACGAGCTCTTCGTCGTCGCCGAGCTGGTCCTTCACGGCACTCCGGTCCACGTTCTCTACGGTCTCAACGCCACCACTGGCGCTCTCGAGATGCGTCGACGCGTCGATCCTCCGGGCTCGGACTCGGCCGCGCTGCTCCAGCGCACCGGGCTCACCATCGACGCTGGCCGCGTCGTCTTTGGCTTCGGCGGCCTCTACGGCGACTGCGGAAGGTACCGCGGCACCGTGATGTCGGTCGCCGAGTCCCGGGGACCAACGTGGCACTACCTCGTCGACGGCGGGGCCGGACAGAGTCAGGGGGCTGTCTGGATGGGCGGCGCGGCCCCGGTGATCGACGCGCGCGGCAACGTCTGGGTGAGTACCGGCAACGGATCGTCGCAGGCCTCGTCGGCCCCCTACGACCACAGCGACGCCATCCTCGACCTCTCGGCGCGCCTGCACCTGCGCCAGTACTTCGCGCCGAGCGACTGGGCGTCGAACAACGCGAGCGACCTCGACATGTCCATGCCCCCGGCACTGCTCGCGAACGGCGAGGTCGTCGTCGCCGGGAAGTCGCGCATTGCCTATCTCCTCAATGCCACGCATCTCGGGGGCATTGGTCACGAGGTGGCGAGCCTCGAGTCGAGCTGCCCTCAGGAGATCATCGGGGGCAGCGCGGTGCGTGGCCGCACCGTGTATCTCCCGTGTCTGGGTGGCATTTCCGCTGTCCGCGTGGGCCCTACTTCCCCGTTGCTGCACCTGCTCTGGTCGTCCTCGCACGGAGGGGGTCCGCCAATCGTCGCCGGCAGACTGGTGTGGACGATCGGCGCAGACGGCGTTCTTTACGGTCTCAGCGAATCCGCGGGGGCGCTGCGCCAACGAGCGACGCTCGGCGTCGCGGCCAACCACTTCCCGACGCCGAGTGTCGGTGGCGGTCTGTTGGTGGCGACCAGCACCGACCGGGTCATCGCGTTCGCCACGACCCCCGGGTGACGAATCGTGACCACGTCACCGAGTGACGGACCGGGGCCACACTGGTCGTCCCCGGACTGTTCTCTCTCTTTTGGACGGCAGAACGTGCCAATTCTCGGGCACGAATTTGACGAGAGGATTCGGGGTGCGCTGGGCGTGCCAGTCGTGTGGCGTCACTTTCTGATCATTTCGAAATCCGGAGCTCGACCGGCACAAAAATGACCGGATCGAATCCGTCGGGTGACGTCTCACCGTTGGAACTGACGTCACCATTTACTTAACTCACGAAAATTGCCAGCTGGGGCGCTCGGGCGCCTCCTGACGGGAGGGCCGAAACGGTAGGTTCGTAGAGATGAATCCACGCCGAATCACCTGGTTCCGTCGTGGAGCCCTGACCGTCGCGACGATGTTGGGCGCGATCGCGATCGTTCCGTTGATGGCCGGTCCGGCAACCGCCACGGCGCCCGTGGTGTTCGCCTGCGCCTCGGCGAGGACCTCGATCCCCTCGACGACGACGACAGTGCGGACGACGACCACGACCACAGTGCGGACGACGACCACCTCAACCACAACGTCAACAACGACCACAACGATCCCCTCGACGACGACGATCCCCTCGTCGACGACCACGTCAACGACGACGACGATCCCCTCGTCCACGACCACCTCCACCATCCCAACGACGACCACCACAGTGCGGACGCCGCCGACGACCACGACCACCACAGTTCCCAAAAGGATTCCAATCGCGTGGCCCACCGCTGGCAGTGCCGCGGTCGTCATCCCCCAACTCTGTATCGGCGGGAGATCGCCGAGCCAGCCCGTAGTGCCCGTCGCCAGTCTCACCAAAATGATGACCGCGTGGGTCGTGCTGCACCATCTGCCCCTCGCCTACAACCAGGTCGGTCCCTGCCTCACGGTCAACGCCAACGACGTGGCCCAGTGGAAGTACGACGTGCGATCCGGTCAATCGAACGCACGCATCGTCCTCGGTGAACAGCTCTGTGAGGGCACCCTCATGCGGGGACTGCTCGTGCACTCGGCCGGGAACTACGCCGAGCTACTGATGCGCCTCATCGGTTGGAACTTGGCGACGTTCGTAGGGGTCATGAATCGTGACGCCCGGGTCCTTGGTCTCACCCACACCCACTACGTGGACCTGACCGGCATCAGTCCGCTCGACCGCTCGACCGCGAAAGACCAGGGAAGAATGGCAGTCGATCTGATGACCTCTGAGCCAATCGTCGACCAGATCGTGACACTGCCGAGCGTCGCGCTGCCCGACGCGGGCGTCGTCATCTCCTTCACTCCGTTCGTTGGCACCAACGGCGTCGTGGGCGTGAAGTCCGGCTACACCGACCTGGCCGGAGGGTGTGACGTGATGGCCGTCAACATGACCGTGGGCAAGTACACCATCCTCTTCTACGCCGTGGTGCTCGGACAGCACGGCGGTGATCCGCTCGCCATCGCGGGCAACGCGGCCTTCAACCTCGCCCACTCACTGCGACTGTCGATCAAGGTCGTCACGACAAAATCAGGCACGCAACTGAAGTGGATTGGCTCCCCGTCGTTCGTGACGACGACAACCTAAGCGAGCGCTTGGCGCAGGTCCTCCACGAGGTCCGCGGCGTCCTCGATCCCCACGCTCAGGCGTACCAGGTTGCCGGGCACTTCGAGCAGCGTCCCGCCCGTCGAGAGGTGCGTCATCGACGCGGGGACTTCGATCAAGCTCTCGACGCCGCCGAGCGACTCGGCGAGGGTGAACAGCCTGGTGCGTTCGACGAACCATTTCGCTCGAGCCGCGCCGCCACTCACCTCGACGCTCACCATTCCCCCAAAGCCGCTCATCTGCTTGGCGGCCACGTCGTGATTCGGGTGCGACGCGAGACCGGGGTACCAGACGCGCTCAACGTCGACGTGACCACTTAGAAACGCGACGACTCGTTCGGCGTTCTCCTGGTGGCGGTCCATGCGAACGCCGAGGGTCCGGATGCCGCGCATCACGAGGTAGCAGTCCAGGGGACCGGGAATCGCCCCCACGGCGTACTGGAGGAACTTGACTCTTTCGGCGAGCACCGCGTCGTTAGTCACGACGGCGCCACCGATCACGTCGGAGTGGCCGCCGAGGTACTTGGTCGTGGAGTGTACGACGACGTCGGCGCCGAGGGTCAACGGCGTCTGCAGGTACGGCGTCGCGAACGTGTTGTCGACGACGAGCTGGGCGCCGCGCGCGTGCGCCAGCTCGGCGAGGGCGGCGATGTCGACAATACGCAAGAACGGGTTGCTCGGCGTCTCGGCCCACACCATCGCGGTGCCGTCGACCCATGAGGAGGCGACCGCCTCGAGGTCGGACAGATCGACGATGTCGGTCCGCAGTCCCCAGGACCCGAAGACGTTGGTGAGCATCCGGTAGGTGCCGCCGTAGGCGTCGGTCGACATCATGACGCGCTGTCCCGGCTGGAGCGTGCGCAACACCGCGTCAACGGCCGACAGGCCCGAGGAGAAGGCCACGGCGAACTCGGCGTCTTCGAGGCTCGCGAGGACGGCCTCGAGGGCCGCGCGCGTCGGGTTATCACCGCGCGCGTAGTCGGCGAACTTGACGACGCCGACGGACTCTTGGGCGTAAGTGGAGGTGAGGAAGACCGGCACGTTCACCGCGCCGGTCGTCGCCTCGGGCTCTTGGCCGTCGTGAATGGCCCGAGTGGAGAAGTGCACGGTGCCCTCCTTCTACCGAGCGCTCGGCGAGGTGTTGGAGAGGAAGCGCAGTACGTCCGAGGCGGCCACGACGCCGCGCGGCCGTCCGTCGGCGAGGACCAGCAGGGCGGGCGCCGAGGAGAGTCGACGAGTGATTGATTCCAGCGGCTCGCCGACGCCGATCGTCTCGAGGACTGGACCCATCACCGTCTCGATCGGTCGATCGAGCATCGTAGGGTCCTTGAAGCCGAGCTCCATCAAGTCCAGTTCGAAGGCAGTGCCAACGACCTCTTTGGCAGCGAGCGGTAGCTCGTCGGTCACCGCGATGACGACCTGGGAGACGCCACGTTCGCGCATCAGCGCAGTCACTTCGCGCACGCTCTGGTCGACGCGCGCGAGGATCAGATCGTTCGCGTCACCCCCCTTCGCGTCGAGGATGTCCCCCGCGTTCGGCCCCGTAGACGTCGTGAGGAACCCATAGTCGCGCATCCACGTGTCGTTGAAGACCTTCGAGAGATACCCGCGACCCGAGTCGGGAACGAGCACCACGATTCGCGAGCCCTCGGGCGCGGTCGCCGCCACCCGCAGCGCCGCGGCGACCGCGGTGCCGCCCGAGCCGCCGATCAGCATGCCCTCTTCGTGGGTGACGCGCCGCGCCATGGCGAAGGCGTCGGCGTCACTGACGGCAATGACCTCGTCGACCAGTTGAGGGTCGTAGTTGGCGGGCCAGAAGTCCTCACCGACCCCCTCGGTGAGATAGGGGCGTCCCGCGCCGCCGGAGAAGACCGATCCCTCGGGGTCGGCGGCGATGACCCGGATGGCCGGGTTCTGCTCCTTCAAGTATTTGGAGACGCCACTGATGGTGCCGCCGGTCCCGGCGCCCGCGACGAAGTGCGTCACGGTGCCATCGGTGTCGCGCCAGATCTCGGGACCGGTCGACTGGTAGTGGGCCAGCGGATTGGCCGGGTTGGAGTACTGGTCCGGACGAAAGGCGCCCGGGGTCTCACGGGTCAGCCGCTCGGCCGTCGAGTAGTACGAGTTGGGATCTTCGGGCGCGACCGCGGTCGGACAGACAATGACCTCGGCGCCATACGCCTCGAGGAGCCGGACCTTCTCTGGCGCCATTTTGTCACTCATCACGAAGATGCACCGGTAGCCGCGTTGGGCGGCCACGATCGCGAGCCCGACGCCGGTGTTGCCGCTCGTCGGCTCGACAATGACCCCGCCGGGCATGAGGAGACCGTCACGCTCGGCGGCGTCGATCATCGTGAGGGCCGGGCGGTCCTTCGAACTGCCCCCGGGATTCGTCGTCTCGAGCTTCACGAGGACGTCGACACCCGGCGGCGTCGCCACGCGGTTGAACCGAACGAGGGGCGTCTCGCCAATGAGGTCGAGCAGGGAGTTCGCAATGCGCATGAGTCCACCTTATTTCCACGGCGACGATGCATCGTGGTCCCCGCACCATTTGGCCGGCCCCGGGCGTCCGGGGATCACGAATGTTCCCGGTTCATGGCCGTCAAGGAAGACGGGTACCCGTCGATGACGATCACGAGGCTGGGACCTGGGGCCGGACACGCCCGCTATCGCCACTCAAGGACCCCTCCCACTGACTTCACGTCGCCAATGCAGTGACCAGCGACGCATGCTCCGCATTACGGCGAGCGTTACCCCACGCAACTCTTCAGGGCGGGTCGAAATATGGAATCTGCGGGACGCTCTATGACGCTCACCCGGTGACGAGGCGCCCTACGACGTTGCGTCACCTCGCCGGCCAGCTACTTCGGAGGGCTCGAATAACCGGTGGAGGTCCTTCTGCTCAGGCGAGGTCGAATCGGTCGAGGTTCATTACCTTGTCCCACGCCTTCACGTAGTCGCGCACGAACTTCTCCCCGGCGTCGCTGCTCGCGTAGACCTCGGCGATGGCCCGCAGCTGCGGATTCGATCCGACGACGAGGTCGACACGAGTGCCGGTCCACTTCAACTCTTCCGTAGCACGATCGCGTCCTTCGAACAAGACTTCGGACGGTGTCGTCGCGTGCCAGGTCGTCGCGATGTCGGTGAGGTTAACGAAGTAGTCATTGGTCAACGACTCCGGGCGCTCAGTGAAGACACCGTGCTCGGACTTGTTAAAATTGGCGTTCAACGCGCGCATGCCGCCGAGTAACACGACCATCTCTGGCGCACTCAGCGTCAGCTGCTGCGCCTTCTCCACGAGCAGTTCTTCGGGCGAACGATGGTGTCCCTCGTGCAGGTAGTTTCGGAAACCGTCGGCCGTTGGTTCGAGGACCGCGAAAGACTCGACGTCCGTCTCTTCTTGGGACGCGTCAGTGCGACCCGGCGCGAAGGGGACCTGCACGTAGTGTCCGGCGTTCCTCGCCGCCTGTTCCACTGCAGCGCAGCCACCGAGGACGACGAGGTCGGCGAGGGAGATTGCCTTGCCACCAGACTGGGCCGCGTTGAACTCCGCGTGGACCTTTTCGAATGTCGCGAGCACCGTCGCCAGTTCGAAGGGGCTGTTGACCGCCCACTCCCGCTGTGGAACGAGACGCAGACGCGCACCATTAGCGCCGCCGCGCATGTCGGTGCCCCGGAACGTCGCGGCGGACGCCCAGGCAGTCGTGACCAGTTGGGATATGGAGAGGCCCGAGACGAGAATCGTCGCTTTCAAGGCAGCGACGTCGGCAGCGTCGACGAGCTCGTGATTGACTTCGGGGACCGGGTCCTGCCACAGCAGCGGCTCCGCGGGAACCCACGGTCCCAGGTAGCGTGATCGCGGCCCCATGTCGCGGTGCGTCAATTTGTACCACGCCTTCGAGAACGCCGCCGCGAACTCGTCGGGGTTTTCGTGAAAGTGACGCGAGATCCTCTCGTAGGCGGGGTCCATGCGCAGGGCCAGGTCCGTCGTGAACATCATCGGCGCGTGCCTCTTCGATGGATCGTGAGCGTCGGGCACGGTCTCCACGGCCATGCCACCCTTCGGAGTCCACTGGGTGGCACCGGCGGGACTCTTCATCTGCTCCCACTCAAAGGCGAAGAGGTTGTCGAAGAAGTTGTTGTCCCATCGGGCCGGGTGCGTGGTCCACGCACCCTCGAGCCCGCTCGTAATGGTGCTCTCGGCGTTACCGTTGCCGAGGGAGTCCTTCCAGCCAAAGCCCATCTCTTCGAGCGAGGCCGCTTCGGGCTCGGAGCCGACGTGCGTGGTGGGGTCGCCCGCACCGTGGGCCTTCCCGAAGGTGTGACCGCCGGCGATCAGCGCGACGGTCTCTTCGTCATTCATGGCCATGCGACGAAAGGTCTCGCGAATGTCGTGGGCGGCGGCGATCGGGTCCGCATTGCCATTGGGCCCCTCAGGATTCACGTAGATGAGACCCATCTGCACGGCACCGAGGGGGTTTTCGAGTTCACGTTCGCCGCTGTAGCGCTCGTCGCCGAGCCAGGTAGTCTCCGGTCCCCAGTTGGTGTCGTCTTCGGGCTCCCACGCGTCCACGCGTCCGCCCCCATAACCGTAAGGCTTCAGTCCCATGGATTCGATGGCCAACGTGCCGGCCAGAATCATCAGGTCGGCCCAGGAGATCTTGCGGCCGTACTTCTGCTTGATTGGCCAGAGCAACCGACGGGCCTTGTCGAGGTTGACGTTGTCGGGCCAACTGTTGAGTGGTGCAAAACGTTGGTCACCCGAGTGCGCGCCCCCGCGGCCGTCACTGATGCGGTACGTGCCGGCGCTGTGCCACGCCATGCGAATGAACAAGGGACCGTAGTGACCGAAGTCGGCGGGCCACCAATTCTGGGACGCGGTCATGAGATCAATGACGTCCTTCTTCACTGCCTCCAAGTCGAGTGACTTGAACTCCTCGGCGTAATCGAAGGTCTCGTCCATCGGATCAGCGGTGAGCGAATTACGGGTGAGCTTCTTCAGGTTCAACTGATTGGGCCACCAGTCGCGATTGGTCGGACCGCCATTCATGACGGGACACTTGCTCTCGTTTTCCATACCTGCGCTCCTCGATTGCCAACTTCTTGCACCAATCTAGGTTCGAACGTGTGGAAAGTCCAATAGATAATAAATTGCTTTATGATAAGTTCCACTTATGAATAAACCCACGCTGCAGCAACTGTCGTACTTCGTCGCCTTGGCTGATGAAGGTCACTTCGGGCGCGCTGCCGATGCCTGCGGGATCTCCCAACCAGGACTCTCCAGCCAGATCAAGGAGCTCGAGGATCGCATGGGTGCGGCGTTGGTGGAGCGACTGCCGAAGGGGATCCTGCTCACCCCCGAGGGCGTCGACGTCGTAACCCGGGCCCGTCGGGTCCTGCGTGACGTTGACGAGATGACCCAAGCGGCGCACGTGACCTCGAACGAACTCCACGGTCCGCTCGTCGTAGGAGCGATTCCCACGGTGGCGCCCTACGTACTCGGCGATTTCGTCCCCGCCGTCTTGGGTGCCCACGGCGAAGCGACACTTCGCTTCGAGGAGTTGCCCACACGAGAGCTGCTGACGGCGCTGCGCGCGGGGTCAATCGACGTGGCCCTCTGCGCCCTCCCGGTCAATCAGACCGATCTCGTCAGTTACCCACTACTGCATGATCCGTTCTTACTGGCAGTGAGTAGCACGAGTGAACTGGCCCGTGGCGCTGGCCCACTGCCACTTTCCGTGTTGGCGCGACTCAACGTCCTGCTCCTCGACGAAGGCCACTGTCTTCGCGACCAGGCCCTCGACATCTGTGGCACGACCCACGCCAAGGTGACCGACCTACGCGCAACGAGTCTTTCGACGCTCGTTCAGATGGTCGCGGCTGGAGTCGGCGCAACGCTCCTTCCCGTGACGGCGGCCTCCGTCGAAGCGCGGGCGGGTAATGGCATCGTCGTTCGCCAATTCACAAAGCCGCCATTTCGCACCCTGGCCATGGCGTGGCGAGCGTCCAGTCCGCGCGACCAGATCTACCGGTCAATTTCGCTCGATTTTGGTAATCGACTGCGACGTTTTCAATCGTTGGACAACACTCTCCGGACGTGATCTCTGCCACCGCTCATCAAATGTTGGGATTCGCAAGAAATTCGGATAGGGACGCCTCGGCGCAGGAAATGCCGAGCGCGAGAGGGTGCGTTACGCCAAAGACCACTGGCCAATGAACTAGCGGGCACTCATGGCCCCGCCTTAACAATTGCAACGTTGTTTCGTACGAATTGGCTCGTACCGGCCCGCATTCCCTAGTCGCGCCCCTGAAGCAGATTTTCAATCGCTCGGCACACCCATCGATCGCTCGTGCCGTACGCGTCACATCGCAACGCCAACCGAAATCTCGTGGAACCATGACCGATAGATCCTGAAGTGGTCTATAGCGGCACATTGTAATTTTCGACCAGCGAAGGAGCTAGCCGATGTCCCTATCGTTGGCGGACGATGAAGTCCTCGAGGGCGGGTAGGAACCATTCCGAGATCTCCATGACGGGCAACTCACCGAAATCGATTCGATACTCTCTCGCCAGTAGGAAGTCATCAATCGCCTTGGGATATCGACTCTCGGTCGGGAAAAAGACCCGTGTCACCGCGAACTCTTGGTCGACGAGTATTCGCCC
>JANYFR010000025.1 GCA_025362585.1 Acidimicrobiales bacterium
CAAAGTGATTGCCCACACCAACCTCTATTGGCAGTGGCAGAACGCTCCCGGCCGACGGGGCGCAACCGTCGAGACCACCGCTGTCAGCTTCGGGGCACTCGACAGCTGAGGCTAATGGGGTCGTAGCTGGGTGTCTCGACCAGAGAATTAGCCGGCCCAGTCAAGTGGCACCAGAGCTTCTGCGCGAATGACCGAATTGGAGCTGTCGGCCGGGGCGGGGTACCGCGTCGTCGCGCTGGGGAAGCGCCAGGTGAGGTCCCCGTCAAGTTGGAGCAGCGAAGGGTTCCGTCAGTGGCTATTGTCCGGTACGACAAGGAAAGAGGAAGCATGGCATACGTAATTTCGCATTTTTTCGCAGGTGGCACTTCCGCCCAGTACCACAAGACCCTTGAGGCGGTCCACACCGGCGGCGTCCTGCCTCCCGGGCAGTCCTATCACGCTGCTGGACCGACCGATGACGGCTGGCTCGTCGTCGCGGTGTGGGACTCGAAAGAGAGTTACGACAACTTCGTCAGTGCGACACTGATGCCCGCGCTGCAGAGTATGGAGGGTGGACTGCCCGGTCCGCCCCACGAACACGGCGCAGAAGTAGCAAATCAAATTACGCGATAGCTATTTGAACATTCTCCGTTCGGAGCGATTGAATTATGAGGCGATCGGAAGCGACCGAGCCACTGACATAGTTGGGCGACGGCCGTCTGGGAACGAGAGGAACGCGCGAGCGACGGGTTCGTTCTCCGCTCGGTTCATCGGATGGTCGTGCGTGTTGACGTGTCACGCGTCAGCCGGTGTTCATTGAAGTAGCCGAACATCCTTATAGTGCAATTCGACTGAATCAGTGACGGT
Organism: Acidimicrobiales bacterium; assembly: GCA_025362585.1. GTDB lineage: Bacteria > Actinomycetota > Acidimicrobiia > Acidimicrobiales > RAAP-2 > RAAP-2. Next base: position 847 of record JANYFR010000025.1, read on the forward strand.
GCACGTCCGCCAAAGATCACTTCGGATGCTCGCAACCAGTCACCGATTGCGTGGTGCGCTCGAACACGGACTCCTCAGCATTCACGTACGGCTTTTCTATACAATTGAATAAGTTGGGATTAAGTTGAGAATCCGTAGATGTCATGTTGATGAATGAAATCAACAATCTTAAATGGATGGTTTTGGACGCGACACGTCACTTTCTCCGGATACCTGGTGGGAACGGCGACTCAACCGCCCAAGAAGCGAAGCTGGGTCGAGGGTCGTCATTTCGTCCGATCCGACAACGTGGCTGAGTGACCACAGTGGAAAGTTCGGTCGGCCGAGGTTGGCCCTTCGTCGCGAGATCGGCCTACAGGTCTTCATTGGTGTCATGGTCGCGGCCTACGCCGTCTCGACGTTGACAATTCATAGGCACCAGGGCTACAACGTGTTCTGGGACGGTTGGGTCCAGCACATTGACTACGCGTTGCCCGTGATCCCCATGATGTGGTGCGTGAAACGTTCGCCAGAATTTCGAACGGCGTGGAGGTTCATGGCGGTGGGCACCATGCTCAACGCCGTCGGCAGCCTGTTGTTCTCTTATCACGGCGGTGGCGGTCTGGCTCAGGCAGTCCCCTCGAACGTCCAATCGAGGATGACCCTTTCGGACGCGACCATTGTCAACTTTCTCTCGTACGCGACCTTCATTGTCGGCGTCGCACTGTTGACCCAGGGCCGGGTGGGTCGCGCAAACGCGAGCGTACGTCTCGATGGTCTCATCGCCGGGCTCGCCTTGGCATCGGCCGCCGGTCTTCTGTGGCTCGACCGCGTGTTAACGGTGAGCGGCAATCCCTCCGCCATAGCGGTGGCGATTGCGTTTCCCGTCTCCGACCTCGTGCTGATCACCCTTCTGGTCGCCGGACTTGCACCAAACCGCTATCGACCTAATTGGTCGACAGTGCTGTTGGTCCTCGGTGCGTTGAGTTTCGTGGTGGGCGACGTCATTAATTTGAACTGGCAGTCGACGGACCGGGCGATGAACGGAACTTTCTTGGCGTCATCGTGGGTCATTGGCGTGTGGCTGATGGGTCTGGCGGCATCGGTGCACGATCGACGCAGGGTCGAACGTGCCCGGAGCGGAAAGGTTGTGTCCAGTAGCGTCGCCTCGGTTCCGGTGGTGTCCGGCCTGCTGTCCGTCGGCGTCATGGCGACGGCGGTCGCGAACAATTACACGTCACCAGTGGTACTATTTCTGGCGCTGGCGGCGTTGACACTGGTGATCATACGGATGCGCATGACGCTGCGCGAAGAGCGTCGTTCGCTGGTCAATTTCCAAGATGCTCGCACTGATGCGCTGACGGGCCTGCCGAATCGTCGATCGCTGTTTGAAGAAGTTCAGTCAATGATTGAACCGAAGGAGGGTCGTGCGGCCGGTGTCGTTCTCATCGATCTTGACGGCTTTAAGGAGGTCAACGACGCACTCGGGCACGGAGCGGGTGACGAGCTTCTCTGCGCCATAGCGAAACGGTTCGAGAGTGAAACGTCCCAACGCGGAATGTTGGCTCGCCTCGGAGGCGACGAATTCGCCTTCACGTCGTTCGTCCGTTCGGAAGATGAGCTCGTGACAATGGCCAACGCCCTTCAGGCCACCCTGATCGAGCCGTGCGTCATTGATGGTGTCTCGGTTCAGGTCCACGCCAGTATGGGCGTAGCGGTCGCGTCGAAGGAAAAGTCCAGTGTTATCGAGGTGTTACGCAGCGCTGACGTCGCCATGTACGAGGCGAAGCGCCTCAAGATTGACGTCGAGACCTACAAGGCGGAGAATGATCCACACAGCCGAGAAGCATTGGCCCTCGTGGCCGATCTTCGTGACGCCATTGACCAACACGCGCTGGTTCTTTACTATCAGCCGACACTCGACATGCAGTCAGCAAACGTCCGAGGCGTGGAGGCACTTGCTCGATGGCAACACCCCGAACTGGGAATGCTGTATCCGGACGCCTTCATACCGATAGTCGAGCGAATCGGTCTGATGCCGAAGCTCACTCGGTTCGTTCTCCAACAGGCCGTGGTTCAAGCGGCCCACCTGCATCAATCTGGACACGATCTGCAAATGAGTGTGAATATCTCACGTCACGACCTCGTCGACAAGACACTGCCTGATTTCATCGAGCAGCTGCTTCATGAGAACGACTATCCCGCCCATCAGCTCACGCTGGAGATCACGGAATCAGTTCTTGGCAGCGACCCGGTCCGATCGGCCGAATGTGTGTACGAACTTCGTGCGAAGGGTGTCCGGATATCAATCGATGACTTTGGGGTTGGCTATTCCTCAATGTCGCAATTGTTGGGGCTGGCTATCGACGAGCTCAAGGTTGACAAGTCGTTCATCATTGGACTTTGCGGCGATTCTCGTGCACAAGCGATTGTGAGATCCGCCATTGAGCTCTCGCGCGCCCTCGACCTCAGCCTGGTCGCCGAAGGTATCGAAGAGGGCGACGTCCTGCGCATCCTGCAGAGCATTGGCGCCGACGTTGGTCAAGGTCACTACATTGCGAGGCCGTTGACGTCGGTCGATCTCGACATTTTCTTGGCCGCCGGTAGTCGGGGTCACGGCATTCAACCGGCCTCCTGCTGGTCCGCTGCCGACTTGACACACTGAAGAGAGCCACGGCGTCCTACGCGAGAGATTTACGTATGGAGTGCAGGCAGCAGATTGTTGAAAGACCTCTCGTTTCCCGGCCCCGGCGTCGCACTCAATGAGTAGCAGAGGAACCGGTGCATCGAAGGCCGAAATGCCGAGCGCCGGATCGAAACTCCGTGTCACGTCGAAGGGAGCCCGTTTACGCGGCAGTCGCACACAGCGCAGAACTGGTGTATACGGTCCCGGTTGACAGCGAGCTACCAGGGGTCGGAGACGAATTCCACGTCGAGGTGCCGGCAATCTCAATATAGAGCACGCCCGCGATCAGTCCAAAAGCGTAGTGGGGCAGATTAGAGGGCCACGACAAGATGTACGGGTGTAATCCGTTGGTGGAAGTTCCACTGAGTAATTTCGAAACCACGGGCGTGGCATCGGGAGTATTTTCGTTCTGACTCTTGTAGATCTGTATTGCGTTGGCCAAGGTCGCACCATCGGCCTGACAGGAAGCAGAGGCAGTTTTGCTGACTACGCCGCCCAGAGCAAAGATCACGACCGCCGACAAGATGCCTAGAACCACGATGACGATGAGAACTTCGAGCAAGGTGAAGCCACCGATTGCGCTAGGTTTTCTTTTGCTTTGCAGCCAACGATTATGGCGCATCATCGCTTTAAGCCTACTAAGGGCGCTTCGCAATCTCGGTGATGTCCGCGCACGAAGCAGCTCGCAACGTACTGCGAAATCCGGCACCCGCCGAAGGCCGACGCTACTTCATCGAATCTCGAGTCCCTAGAACTGAGCTATAAATCTGGCGCATTCAAACAAACGGGCGACCCTTTCGCAGGGTCGCCCGTTTGTTGTTAAGTCATAGTTGGAACGAGTAGTGTGCGCCTCAACTTTCGTTACCGTCGCCACCCTCGCCATTCGAATGGCCATTTCCGCTGGCGTTGAAACGCACGGCCGGCACGTACCACGGAGCAGTGGTGAAATCGCCGCTGACGCCCCAGCAGGCGGAAGTTGATGAATCCAGCCTGAAGGTACCGACTCCCGCCAGCCCTTTGTCGCAGTAGTACAAGGGTGTAATGGAGTTCCCGTAAGTGGTCCCTTGAAGTGGATCACTCCCGACAGCCGGCTGGGGATTGACGGTCGCGAGAGCAACGTTCAGTGAGTCGTAACCGCAGCCCGCAGGCGTCTGGGCACACGTCGTGCTATAGCCGTGCGGCGTCGCCCCGTAACCGCTGGTGTTGAATGCAACCCCAAATATGAGGCTGTCGGGAAGGTGCACCTGTGTACTGAACTTGAAGCTGATGTTGACGGCCACGCCGTTGTTACAAGTGTTGTCCTTCGCGCTAAACCATTTTTCGGGAGTGGTGGGACAGAGCGTCGCACCAGCCGCCGATGGGCGGTAGGGGATATTAAAGACCTTGGTGGTCGTCGCTATCAGACTCCCCACGGCACCCAGGGGTCCGACGTTATAGAGGTTGAGGGTAATCGGCTCGCTAAAGGTCGATCCCGGCGTGGTGACGCAGTTGCCGAGGTTCCAATTTCCGGATTGACAGCCCCAGCTGCTCATGGTGACCACGACGTTCTTCAAGTTGCGCGCTGTCCCGCCAAAGGCGATTTGATTGCCGAACTCCGATACCTGCTGAGCCTGAAACGCCTGACTGACCAAATTCCCTGGAAGTGGACGAACTGTGCTGTCATAAATTGCTTGACTGTGACCTTCTTGGGCGTCCGCACCAGCAGGAGAGCTCGCCAAGGTCGCGGCGAAGGGAAAGAGTAGAGCCGCGGCGACCACCATCGGTAGTCGGCTTGACCTCGTAGGAATTAATCTCATTTGTTGTATCTCCGTCTCCACCCCGAGGGGCAGCATCTTCATCAAAGTGACCGTGGTGTACGACCACAACTAGGTCTATCAGGGCCGTCTGACACCACGATTCCCGGCACCATCAGGCGAGTCTCGTGGTTCTTCGCCAGATCGGATCGAGCAGGGTGATTGCCGTTACTTAACCACGTGACGCACGCGAAAATCGGGCCCATCGACGGGATTCGATCGTTTGGAAGAACTCCGGGGGCCTTGAAGCGTTGTGGGATTGGTCGAGGGCGATCTCGTTGGTGGAGGTCAATGGATTCCCAACATTATGTATTGACAGGGAGTCGGTGACCTGGGAATCGAATCTTGCGAGCCCGTACGTCTCAAGTTTTGTCGCGCGCGGAATGATACATTCACACAATCGTCGATCGGGGGATCGAGATGGCGTACCCAGGTGAGATTCGAGCCGCACAGGCCCGCAACTACATGATGCCCTTGACTCTTTTGGCAGTCGCCGCGCTGGGTTGGTGGTTATCAGTCGCAACGTCATCATCGATGACGCCATCAATGAACGTGAGCGGCGTCATGGTCGCGATGTCACTGTCGTCCTTCATGGTCGCCTGGGTGGCGATGATGGCCGCGATGATGCTGCCGGCGGTACTTCCTGTGGTCCGGCTCTACCAACGTGCGGCCGCTCGGGGCGCCGTGGCGCCCGCGGCCTACTTCATCGCCGGCTACGCGGTGATCTGGTCGGCCGTTGGTCTGCCAACGTACGTGGCGTGGCGATATCTGCAGCTCCCATTGTCGCAGGCGACGCCGACGGTCGGTCGTGTTGTGGGCACGGTGCTGATCGGCGCAGCGGTCTACCAGTTCTCGCCGCTCAAGGCTTCGTGTCTCCGACACTGCCGCTCGCCGCTCAACTTCTTTATGGCGCACGCCAGAAATCTTCGCTCCGACGCTGGAGCGCTCACACTGGGTGTCCGACATGGGCTGTACTGCCTCGGTTGCTGCTGGATGCTCATGGCGGTGCTCGTAGCCTTTGGCACCATGCAGCTGGCGTGGATGGCGATTGTCGCCCTGCTGGTATTCATCGAAAAGGTGACCTCCGTTGGCGAGTACGTCGCCAAAGGTGCGGGAATGATCTTTCTCGCCTTGGGCGTCGTTCTCTTGATCGCACCGACGACCGTAGGAACTCTGACGTAGCAAAGGAGAAATGGCAATGACCGTCACGACCACCCAAACCAAATGGTTCCTCAAAGGCAGGGGCTACGAATTCTGCAACTGCGCACCCGGGTGCAGTTGCAACTTCTCGGGTTTCCCCAGTTCATCCGATGGAAGTTGCAAGGCGTTCGTCGGGAACTTCATCGACGAAGGCCGTTGCGGCGACGTGGATCTCGCAGGCCTCAAGGCCATAGCAATTATGGACTGGCCGAAGGCGATTCACGACGGCAACGGCAAGGCCGTCTTCGTCGTCGAGCCAGAAGTAACCGACGAGCAGATCGGTTGCCTGTCGCAGATCTACACCGGTCAGCTGGGCGGCAACCCCTGGGCCATCTTGGGTACCACCTTCGAAATCGCCGGTCTGGTGAAGGCCCGCATCACGGCAGAAGGTGCTGGACTCTCCATCACCCTGAACGCCGAAGGTGTGGGACGTGGCGTGGGTGACCACTTCAAGAATCCAGTGACGGGCGAGCCCCACGACGCCCAGATCGTCTTGCCCGATGGGTTCATCTGGCAAAAGGGTGACTGTGGCGTCGGCTCCTTCACGGCCAAGGCCGAGGGATTCGACCTCTCCTTCAAGAACTCCAACTGGATCTCCTACGAGTTTGATTGGTCGGACGACAAGTAGGCACTGCGGGCCGTCGAGAGACGTGGTCCCGCCGGGGTGGCGAGCGCTCGATGATCAATGCCCCTGGAAGGACCACTTCGGAATTGATCAATCCATCGACGGTCCCGTCGAGTCTCCAGAGGAGGCCCCGCACGCCATTTTGTCGACGCTTCGTAGTGACGAGGGAAGAACTGTCCTTCGCCCGAGAGGATTGCGTGGGGAGCCAGTGATTGGGCAGTGCGGCGACGACGCTCGTCGCGCGAGATTAATGGCCGCAAAGCCCGTCACGGCGACCAACATTCTCGTCGTTAATTCGTTCATTTCCGCTTCTCAGGTCGATGGCGGGGGTGCGATGCGGCGACGTCTGCTCCAACATGAGCCCAGTCCTACCTAAGCCACGAAGTACTTGGCCATCGGATGATGACAGATAATCGCGTCGGTGGTCTGCTCGGGGTGCAACTGGAATCCCTCTGACACGGTGACGCCAATTCGATCCGCCTCGAGCAGCGCGGCAACTTTCGCGTTGTCGGCGAGGTCCGGACAGGCGGGGTAGCCCCACGAGTAGCGCCCCCCCCGATACTGCTGGCGGAACAGGCCCGTCAACGTCGGACCGTCCTCTTGGGCAAACCCCAACTCCTCACGGATTCTGCGGTGCCACTTCTCCGCCAGCGCCTCGGCCATCTCGACACCTAGGCCGTGCAGCATCAGGTAGTCGTTGTATCGATTCTCTGCAAAGAGCTCGGCGCACCGTTCCGAGACCCTTGAACCCATGGTGACGAGCATGAACGCCGCGTAGTCGTGGTCGGGGCTGGCGGTGGGGCGAAAGAAGTCGGCGACGCAGAGAAAGGGGGCCTGACGTTGGCGCGGGAAAGTGAATCGCGCGGCCTCGACGCGGCGATCATCGTCGCCGTAGACGACCAGGTCGTTGCCGTCGGCGGCGACGGGAAAGTGGCCCCAGACGACCTGGGGCACGAGGAGATTCTCTTCCTTGGCGATGGCGATCTGTTCTCGCAGCGTCGCGCCGACCCGCTCCTTGAAGGCGGGGTCGTCCTCACCTTGCTCGGGTCGAAAGCCCCATTGGTTTCGAAAGAGCGCAGTGAGGTTGAGGTAGTCGCTGATCTCGTCGATGGACATGCCCTTCGCGACGCGACTTCCGAGGAAGGGCGGCGCGAAGAGGGGACTATCCGGGTCGACGTCGGGGCTCCGCGACGGTAGTCCTTCGGGAACGTCACCGTTGTCGCCCCGGATTCGGCGAGAGACCTTCCTCTCCGAGATCACTCGACCGAAGGTCGGGTCGACGTCCTCGCCGCGACGCAACTCACCGAGCCGGTCGAGCACGCGCAGGCCCTCGAAGGCGTCCTTGCCGTAGAAGACGCGACCCTGGTAGACCTCTCGTAGGTCCCGTTCCACGTAGGTGCGCGTGAGGGCCGCGCCGCCGAGCAGCACCGGCACTGCGCTCATCCCTCGCTCGTTCATCAGCTCGAGGTTCTCGCGCATGATGAGGGTCGACTTCACGAGCAGACCGCTCATCCCGAGCGCGTCGGCCTGGTGCTCTTCGACCGCGTTCAGCATCTCGTTGACGCCGACCTTGATACCGAGGTTGATCACCTCGTAGCCGTTGTTGGTGAGGATGATGTCGACGAGGTTCTTGCCAATGTCGTGAACGTCGCCCTTGACCGTCGCAATAACGACGCGACCTCGGCCGCCCTGATCGCTCTTTTCCATGTGCGGCTCGAGGTACGACACGGCCGACTTCATGGTCTCGGCGCTCTGCAGCACGAAGGGCAACTGCATCTCGCCCGAGGCGAAGAGGTCGCCCACTTCGCGCATGCCGTCGAGCAGCAGGTCGTTCACAATCGAGAGCGGCGCCATGCCCTCGCGCATTGCTTGCTCGAGGTCGGTCTCCAGTCCGACGCGCGCCCCGTCGATGATGCGCCGTCGCAGGCGATCGTGCAGGGGCAGGTCAGCCAGCGATTCGGTCGTCGTCGTCGAACTCGACAGGCCCTCGAAGAGCCCGAGCAGCACGGTGAGCGGGTCGTAGTCGTCGTTGCGTCGGTTGTAGATGAGGTCGAGACAGACCCGACGAGCCTCTTCGTCGACGCGATTGAGGGGGAGGAGCTTGGAGGCGTGGACGATGGCGGCGTCGAGACCCGCCTCGGCAGCCTCGTGCAGGAAGACACTATTGAGGACCTGACGCGCGGCCGGGTTGAGGCCGAACGAGATGTTGGAGAGACCGAGGATTGTGCGAACGCCGGGCAGCTCGGCCTTGATGCGCCGAATCGCCTCGAGCGTCTCGATGCCGTCGCGCCGCGACTCGACCATGCCGGTCGACAGCGGGAGCGCGAGCGTGTCGATGAAGATGTCGTGCGCGTCGAGCCCGTAGCGCGAGACGGCGAGGTCGGTGATGTTCTGGGCGGCGCGGACCTTCCAGTCGGCGGTTCGGGCCTGGCCCTCTTCGTCGATGCAGGTCGCGACGACCGCGGCGCCGAACTCGGAGGCCAACGACAGGAAACCGTCCAGTCGGGTACCGGGGCCGTCACCCTCTTCGAGGTTCACCGAGTTGAGGATTGCCTTGCCCCCGAGCCACGTGAGGGCCTGACGGGCCACCTTCGTCTCGGTGGTGTCGACCATGACCGGTACTGATGATTGCGTGGCGAACCGACCCATGATCTCGTTCATGTCGGCGACGCCGTCGGCGCCGGTGAAGTCGACGCAGACGTCCAGTACGTGGGCGCCCTCTTTGATCTGGTCTCGTCCTATCGCGACGCACGTGTCCCAGTCACCGTCGAGCATCGCCTCGCGAAACTTCTTGGACCCGTTGGCATTGGTCCGCTCGCCAACCAGCAGCACCGACCGGTCCTGTTGGTAGGTGGTGGCCGAGTAGATCGACGCGACGGCCGGCTCAAGCACCGGCGTACGCGAGGCCGCGCGCAGTGGTCGCACCACGTCCACGACGCGCGCCAGATGCTCGGGCGTCGTGCCACAACAGCCCCCGACGATCTGCACGCCGTACTCGGTGACGAACTTGCCGAGGTGCTCGGCGAGCGCGTCGGGCGAGAGGTCGTAGTGCATCTTGCCGTTGACGACGCTCGGCAGGCCGGCGTTGGGCAGGCACGACAACGCCACGGGGGCCGTCTCGGAGAGTTGGCGCAGGGGCTCGTACATCTCGACCGGCCCGGTCGCGCAGTTGAGGCCCACGACGTCGACGCCGAGGGGGGCGAGGGCCGTGATCGCGGCGCCGATCTCGGTGCCCGGCAGCATCCGCCCAGTGATCTCGATCGTGACCTGGGCCTGGATGGGGACGATCCGGCCGTGGCGCACCATGGCGCGATGACAGGCGGCGATCGCCGCCTTGCCCGAGAGCAGGTCGTAGACCGTCTCCACGAGCAGCAGGTCGACGCCGCCCTCGAGCAGGCCGTACGCCAACTCCTCGTAGCTCGCCGACAGCGCGTCGTACGAGATCTGGCCGAGCGTCGGAAACTTCGTGCCCGGGCCGATTGAACCCGCGACGAACCTCGGCGATCCGGCACTCGCGTACTCGTCGGCGACGCGCCGTGCGATCACGGCGGAGGCGAGGGCCAGTTCGTGGGTCCGTTCAGCGATGCCGTACTCGGCCAGGACGACGGAGAAGGTCCCAAACGAATCGGTCTCGATCACGTCCACGCCGACGTCGAGGAACGACCGGTGGAGCCGTTCAATGGCGTCCGGCCTCGTCACGGTCAGGATCTCGTTGCAGCCCTCGAGGGCCTCGCCGCCGAAGTCGTCGGCGTGTAAGTCCTGGAGTTGCAGGTTCGTCCCGGTAGCGCCGTCGTAGATCAACACGCGATTGGCCAGTGCCGCGAGGTAGGGGTCGTGCTCGCTCGGACGAGCGAAGGGCTGGTAGACGCGGGACTCCATTGACCACTCAGGCTACCGGCGCCGTCGTGACTCACTACGCTGACGTCGTGAAGATCTACACGCGTGACGGCGACGACGGCACGACGGGTCTCTACTTCGGTGGCCGAGTTGCGAAGAGTTCTGATCAGATCGAGGTGAACGGCGCGGTTGACGAGGCCCAGGCGGCCCTCGGCGCGGCGCGCTCGTTGAGTGAACCCGACGCGCCGCTCAACGACCTGCTCGTCACCCTCGAACGAGACCTCTGGGTGCTGATGGCCGAAGTAGCGACGTCGTCCGCCAACCGTCACAAACTGACCGCCAACAAGTCTCTCGTCACGAGCGCCATGGTCGTCAGGCTCGAAGAGCGAATCGACGCGCTCTCCGAGGAGATCGAGATGCCCAAAGAGTTCGTCGTGCCGGGAGAGAACCGACTGTCGGCCTCGCTCGACGTGGCGCGCACGGTCGTGCGGCGCGCCGAGCGGATTGCGGTCAGCTATCCGCTCGAGGACTCCTTCGTGGTGGCCTACCTCAATCGACTGAGTGACCTCGTGTGGACAATGGCCCGCTACGCCGAGGGATCGCACCACCGCACGACGCGCGTCCACGACTAGGAAGGAACCAAATGTCACCCATCGCTCGGATCTCGACGCTCGCCGACGGCCTCGCCCTACCCACGGTGGTAGTGCCGGTGACCTTCGAGGACGGCGTGGGATTGATTGACGGGTCGGTGCCGGGAACTATTGGTGAACACGAACTGCCGCGAACGCTCACGAAAGAGTGGTGCGCGCAACGGGGCCTCCTGAGCGAGCCCGGCAGTGCCACGGTGCTGCGCTCGGTGTTCGGCACCAGTGTCGCCCTCGTGAGCCTGGGGGTGAACGACGGAGCGCTCGAGTCGTACCGCCTGGCGGGCGCCTGCGCGGTGCGCTGCGCCAACGACGCCTCGGTCGCGTTCCTCGTCCCGACCGAGGAGATCGAGCGACCCCGCGAGGTGGCCCAGGCGCTGGTCGAGGGCGCGCTGCTCTCCACCTACCGCTACAAAGGGGGCTCGACAGAGTGGAACTTCGACGTGGTCGCGCTCGGCACGCCCTTGCCGAGCGTGGCGGTGCACGACGCCGTGAGCGAGGGCGTCGCGCGCGGCGCGGTCGTGGCCGACGCGGTCAACTGGGCCAAGCGTCTGATCGACGCGCCGCCGGCGTCGATGCCGCCTCGAGAGTTGGCCCGCGAGGTCGCCGACAGGTTGGAGGGCGAATCCTTCGTCCGAGTCGAAGTCTGGACCGAACCGAAAATTAAGGACGAGCGCCTCGGGGGACTGCTCGGCGTCGGTGAGGGCTCGGCCCAGCCAACGCGCCTGGTGTACGCCGTCTACGACCCCCAGCCGGGCGCGTCACTCCCGCACGTGGCGCTCGTCGGCAAGGGAGTCACCTTCGACTCTGGAGGTCTCTCGCTCAAGCCGCCCGCGAGCCAGGAGACCATGAAGACCGACATGACCGGCGCCGCCGTCGTGATGGCGGCGGTGTCGATGGCGAGCCAACTCGAGTTGGCGTTACGCATCACGGCCATCGCCCCGATGACCGAGAACCTCCCCAGCGACAAAGCACTGAAGCCCGGTGACGTGCTGACCATCCGCAACGGCATGACCATTGAGGTTTTGAACACCGACGCCGAGGGTCGACTGATCCTCGCCGACGGCCTGTGCCTCGCGGTCGAGGCCCGGCCCGACGCCATTGTGGACGTCGCGACGTTGACCGGCGCCCAGCGCGTGGCGCTCGGTGACGAGATCGGGGCCTTCTTCGCCACCACTGACCAACTCGGCGAACGACTCGCGGCGGCCAGTGCCCTCAGTGGCGAATCGCTCTGGCGGATGCCGCTGCACGCCGCCTACGAAACCCACGTCGAGTCCGACGTCGCCGACATGAAGAACACCGGCAAGGCCGGTAGCGCCGGGATGATCTCGGCGGCCCTCATCCTCCAACGGTTCACCGACGGCTGTCCGTGGGTGCACCTCGACATCGCGGGACCCGCCCGGTCCGATGTCAGCCGCGGCTACACCACGAAGGGGGCGACCGCCTTTAGCGCGAGAGCGATCGTCGCATTCCTCGAAGCGTGCGCTAACGACGCCGCGAGGTCCTAGGTTCGTACACGTCGAACACGCGACGTCCGCGAGGGCACGTCGCGTTCGAGCGACGCCGAGGTGACGTCCAGTCCGTCACCACGGCCCACCAGTACCGTGCCCAACAGTTCGTCGTCTGGTGCACCGATCCAGTCGAGCAGTTCCTTCGCGTGGCGAAAGCTTCCCCAGATCGTCGCCTGCCAGCCGGCCTCTTCGATCAGCAAGAGCAGGGCCATCGTCGCCATCGCGGCGTCGGTGTGCCAGTAGGGAACCGACCACGCCGCCTCGACGTCGAGGCCCGACGTTGCCTTGTCGGGTTCCGCGTAACGCGCGAGGTAGTCCTGGGGGCGCGAGGTCACGAGCACGGCGCCGCCGGCCCTCGCGAGGCCTTCGGCCCGTCGCGACGACGCGCGCCACGCCTCGTCGGTCGCCAGCGCAAGGTACGCGCCGACCTGATCGGCGCCGAGGGTGTGCATACGAACTCCCGCGGAGTTGCCCGCGGTCGGCGCCCACAGGGCCTGCGCGCAAAGTTCGTCGAGCCAGTCCGGTTCGACGGGCGTCCCGTCGAAGGAACGAACCATGCGGCGTCGGGCTAGGAGATCGCGTAGTTCCACGCGTTGGGTCTAGCAGCCGTGATGACCGTGAATGTTGACTCGGCAGGTAAGATTTCGAAACACAAAGGAGTGACCGTTGTCAACGCCCCGAGATCTGTTGAACGCCGCAAAGGCCGAGATTCGCGAAGTCGAGCCCCAGGAGGTCGGTGCGCGACTGGACCACTTCACCCTGCTCGACGTGCGAGAGCCCGACGAGTACGAGCAGGGTGCCGTCGCGGGCGCGGTCCATGTTCCTCGCGGCCAACTCGAGTTCAGCGTCGAAGGGCGCCTGCCCGATAAGAGCGTGCCAATCGCGGTCTACTGCGCCGGCGGCGTCCGCTCGGCCTTCGCCGCCAAGACGCTGCAGGACCTTGGGTACGCCGACGTCGTCTCCATAATCGGCGGCTTCAACAAGTGGAAGGACACCGGTCTGGCGTGGACGACGCCGCGCACCATGACGCAGGACCAGCGCGTGCGCTACCACCGTCACGTGCTGCTGCCCGAGGTGGGCGAAGCGGGCCAGATGAAACTGCTCGACTCGAAGGTCCTGCTGCTCGGAGCGGGCGGTCTCGGTTCTCCGGCCGCGCTCTACCTCGCCGCCGCCGGTGTCGGCACTCTCGGCATTATCGACATGGACGTCGTCGACTCGTCGAACCTGCAGCGTCAGATACTGCACAATCTGGAACGGGTCGGCATGCGCAAGGTCGAGAGCGCGAAGTTGACGCTGACCGCCATGAATCCCGACCTGAAGGTCATTACCTACGACACTCGCCTCGGCGCCGACAACATCCTCGACATCATTGACGGGTACGACGTGATTCTTGACGGCACGGACAACTTCCCGACGCGCTACCTCGTCAACGACGCGGCGCTCGTAAAGGACATCCCGGTGGTGCACGGTTCGATTTTCCGGTTCGACGGGCAGGTCACCGTCTTCAGCCCCTACGTCGGTCCCTGCTATCGGTGCATGATCCCCGAGCCGCCGCCGCCCGAACTGGCCCCGAGCTGCGCCGAGGCGGGCGTGCTCGGCGTTCTGCCCGGCATCGTCGGGTCCATTCAGGCCGTCGAGACGATCAAGCTACTCCTCCACCTGGGAGAGCCACTCATCGGGCGCCTGCTCACGTACGACGCCCTCGATCAGAGTTTTCGGACCTTCAAAGTGCGCCGCGACCCGTCGTGCCCGGCCTGCGGCGAGGACGCGGCGCCGATCCAGATCGCCGAGTACGACGACCTGTGCATGCCCCATCCGGTGCACGCTTAGGCCATCACCACAATCGTGCCGGCGACCATGTCGTGCAGGGTCTGCTTGCGGCCACTACAGAGTGGCGTGAGATCGTCGATCGCCGTGGCGACGACGAAGGCGACGAACGAGTAGCGACCAGCGACCAGGGCAATGACGACCTGGTAGGCGCCAACCGGGGCCCAGCGCATCGTCGCTTGACGAAACGACAACGCCTGACCGGTCCGGGCGTCGCGGACCCGGGTGACGGCGATGCGGTTACCAACGGTCTGGCCCGGGGCCGTCGAGAGCAGTTTCACGAGGTAGAGGCCCTGGAGCGCGACGACGGCCAGGAAGCCTAGGAGCGCCCCCGACGTCGACGTGAACAGCGCCAGCGCGAAGTACAGCGGCAGGAACAAGATGACGTTGTCGGCGAACGTGGCGCCCACGCGACGCCACCAGCCCGTCAACACCAGACCCGTCGCGGTGTCGACGTTGCGCGAATCTGGCGCCACCGCGCCGCAGTGACGACAGGTCGGCGTCGTCACTTGAGAGCCGCAGGTGGCGCAGTGCATCCGCACATCTTTCTACAGCGTGTTACGGGGACGCGAATTGATCCAGCGAGCAAGTTCTTCAGGCTCCGGGGTCCGGGCGACCAGCGCCTAACGTGGCCAACGTGACACCAGAGGATCGACGGACCGATTCGGGCATCGAGGTGCGACCGGTCTACGACGCCCACGACCTCGAGGGCTTCGACGAGGCGGCGTTGCTCGGCGAGCCCGGCGCCTACCCCTACACCCGCGGCGTCCAGCCGACCATGTACCGCGGGCGACTTTGGACGATGCGTCAGTACGCCGGCTTCGGCACCGCCGAGGCGACCAACGAGCGTTTCAAATTCCTGCTGGGCGCCGGCCAGACGGGGCTCTCGTGCGCCTTCGACCTGCCCACCCAGATGGGCTACGACGCCGATCACCCTCGCGCCGAGGGCGAGGTCGGCAAGGTCGGCGTGGCGATCTCGTCGCTCGAGGACATGCGGCTCCTGCTCGCCGGGCTCCCGCTCGACGAGGTCACGACGTCGATGACGATCAACTCGACCGCCTCGACGCTGCTCTTGTTGTATCAGCTCGTCGGGGAGGATCAGGGCGTGACGGGCGACCGCCTCCGCGGCACGATTCAAAACGACATCTTGAAGGAGTACGTTGCCCGCGGGACGTACATCTACCCACCCCGACCCTCGATGCGGCTCATCGTCGACACCTTCGCCTACTGCGCCGTCGAGATGCCGAACTGGAACACGATTTCGATTTCGGGCTACCACATTCGTGAGGCCGGTTCGACCGCGGTCCAAGAGGTCGCCTTCACGCTCGCGAACGGCGTTGCCTACGTGGAGGCCGCGCTCGCGGCCGGTCTGGTCCTTGACGACTTCGCGCCCCGGCTCAGCTTCTTCTTTAACGCGCACAACAACCTCTTCGAGGAGGTCGCGAAGTACCGGGCCGCCCGGCGACTCTGGGCAACGATCATGCGCGACCGCTTTGGTGCGACCGATCCCAAGTCCCTGATGCTGCGCTTCCATACTCAAACGGGCGGATCGACGCTGACCGCCCAGCAACCCGAGAACAACATCGTGCGCGTCACCGTCCAGGCGCTGGCGGCCGCACTCGGCGGAACCCAGAGTCTGCACACCAACGGTTTCGACGAGGCCCTGGGGCTACCGACCGAACGAGCGGCGAAGTTGGCGCTGCGTACTCAGCAGGTGCTCGGCTTCGAGTCGGGCGTCGCCGACACCGTCGATCCGCTCGCCGGTTCGTACTACGTCGAGTCGCTGACCAACGAGGTCGAACGCCTGGCGCGTGTCTACCTCGAGGCGATCGACGCCCAGGGCGGCGCCGTGGCGGCGATCGAGTCGCGCTACATGCAGAACGAGATCGAGACCGCGGCCTACGAGTTCGCCAAGGCCGTCGACCGCGGCGACAAGGTCGTGGTCGGGGTCAACCGCTTCAGCGAGACCGCGTCGACCAAGGCCGACGTCTTCCCGGTGAACGTCGAGCAGCAGCGCGACCAGGTTGCGCGGGTGACGGCGCTCAAGTCGTCGCGCGACGCGCACGCGGTGCGCGCTGCCCTGATTGACGTCGCCACCGCCGCGCGCGGGTCGGCCAACCTGCTCTATCCAATGAAGGTGGCGCTGTCGTCCAGAGCCACCCTCGGGGAGGTCGCCGACGTGTTACGCACCGAGTTCGGCGTGTACCAGCCCGGCTAGCGCTTGATCGGCTCGTGAAAGTGCGTCACGCTCGGTCGCTCGCGGTAGAACGGGTGCGTCAGGCTTCGCCACTCGTCAAAGAGAGGTGAAGCGCGAAAGGCCATATGGGCCTGCACCGACCCCCATCGCACCAATAGGAGGTACGTCGAATCGTCCTCGTCCTGACGGCGCACCTCCGCCCCAAAGCAGTCGGGGGCCGACTCGATGATGGGCAGGGCCCTCACCACCGAGGCCTCGAACTCCTGCTCACGGCCGGCGGTGACTGGAAGGAGTGCGTGTTCGAGGATCATGCGCGCGAGAGTAGTCGCCGTCGCAAGGGGCCGTCCTGCGCGACGGCCACGGCAGTGCGCGCCAGTGCAATCGCGCCATCGACCATGGCGCGATCGGCCTCGGGGGTGATGCAGGCGAGGGTGAACTCGGGCTGGTGGTTCACCGCCCCGTGGGTCGGTATTGCGAGCAACGGATGGATCGTCGGCACGACCAGTGAGACGTTGGCCATGTCGGTCGAGATCGTTGGGCGCGCCACGCCCTCGTCGTCGAGGCTGAAGCGGCGTCCGATTCCTTCGGCCTCGACGCGGTAGTGGGCGAGCAGCTCAGCGTCGGACTCCATGTGGGAGAACGCGTGGCCGAGCTCTCTGATCTCGAGTGTCGCGCCCGTGGCGAGGGCGCCGGCCTCGAAGCAACCGTGCAGGCGACGACGCCACTCGGCGAGGCGCTCACTCGTTAGCGAACGGGCCATGTAGCGCCCGACCGCTCGGCTCGGAATGATGTTCGCGGCCGAACCGCCCTCGGCGACGTAGCTGTGGACCTGGTCGCCCGGACGCAGCTGTTGGCGCAGGAGTCCCACGGCGACCTGGGCAATGGTCAGGGCGTCGAGGGCGTTGACGCCCTCCCACGGGGCCGCCGACGCGTGCGCCTCTTTGCCCGCGTAGGTGACGTCGAAGTGGTCGACGGCCAGACACGTCGCCTCTAGTCGTTCGTCCGGCCACGGGTGCACCATCATCGCGGCGTGCACGTCGTCGAAGCAGCCGGCGTTGATGAGGTCGATCTTGCCCCCACCGCCCTCTTCGGAGGGCGTGCCGAGGAGCGTCACGCGAAGGTTTAACTCGTCGGCCACGGCGCCGAGACCGATAGCCGCCCCGAGCGAGGAGGCGGCGATGATGTTGTGCCCGCAGGCGTGGCCGACGTCGGGCAGCGCGTCGAACTCGGCGCAGAACACGATGTGGAGCTCGCCGCTGCCCCGGGTGGCGCGAAAGGCGGTGGCTAGTCCGGCGAGGCCGCGCTCGAGTGTGAAGCCGGCGCGCTCGACGGCGTTTGCTACCGCGGCGCTGCTCTCGTACTCCTCGTAGCCGAGCTCGGGGTGGCCGTGCACGAAGTGGCTCAAGTCAACGAGCTCCTGGCGCGCCGCGTTGATCGCCGCGGTGGCGTCGTCGCGGGCCGTCATTCGATCACCACGACGACGTCGCCGGCACTCACCGAGTCCCCGGCGGCGACGCGGATGCTCTTGACGATCCCCGCCTTTTCGGCGTTGACCGAGTTCTCCATTTTCATGGCTTCGAGGATAATCACCGTCTCACCGGCCTCGACTTGTTGGCCGACCTCGACGTTGACTTTGACCACGGTGCCCTGCATCGGCACCGTGACGCTATCGGAGCCGCTGCCCACGACGCCGGGGTGGTGCTGGCGGCGGGGCTTGGCGGCGGTGCTGCGCGCGCGCGCCAGTCCGGTGTCGTCGAGGTCGGGAAGCCAGAGGGCGACGTTGACCCGACGGCCGTTCACTTCGGCCGTGACGTCCTTGCGGACCGTGCCGTCGCCGAGTGCCGCTCCGCTCGACGCCACGCTCTCGAGCACCGAAAAATCGAGGTCCGTTTCGACCCACTTCGTCGAGTGGGTCCCGTTGACGAACTCCTCGTCGGAGAGAATGATGACGTCGGCGGGCAGCGTGGTCGCCACTCCCTCAATGACGGTCTCTTCGATGGCGCGCAGCATTCGGCGCCGCGCCTTCTCGCGGTCCGAGCCCCAAACCACGAGTTTGGCGATCAGGTTGTCGTAGTACTGCGAGATCGTGTCGCCGGCCTGGTACCCGGCGTCGAGGCGCACTCCAGGCCCCGAGGGCTGGTCGAAGCGGGTGATGGTGCCCGGGGACGGGGCGAAACGACCGTCCGACGGGTCCTCGGCGTTGATGCGCACCTCGATGGCGTGGCCGGTTCGCGTCACCTCGTCCTGGGTGAAGTCGAGCGACTCGCCGGCAGCGATCCGCAGCTGCCACTCGACGAGGTCGAGTCCGGTCACGAGTTCGGTGACGGGGTGTTCGACCTGGAGGCGCGTGTTCATCTCTAGGAAGTAGAACTCGCCGTCCTGATAGAGGAATTCGACCGTGCCGGCGTTGACGTACCCGCAGGCCCGCGAGACCTTGACGGCGGCGGCGCCCATGGCGCGGCGCACGTCGTCGGGGAAGTTGGGCGCTGGGGACTCTTCGACGAGCTTCTGGTGTCGGCGTTGCGCCGAGCAGTCGCGCTCGCCGAGCCACAACGTGTGGCCCTGGACGTCGGCCAGGACCTGCATCTCGATGTGACGGGGCCAGGTCAAGTAGCGCTCGACGTAGCATTCGGATCGCCCGAAGTAGCTCAGCGCCTCACGCTGCGCACTTTCCAACGCCTCCTTCGCTTCGCTCGACACGTTGACGACCTTCATGCCTCGACCGCCGCCCCCGAAGGCGGCCTTGATCGCGACGGGCCACCCGAACTCGTCGCCGAATGCTTGGACCTGGGATGGATCGGTCAGGGTCTCATTGAGGCCCGGCACCCCTTGGACACCGGCCTTCTGCGCGGCCAGACGCGAGGAGATCTTGTCGCCCATCACCTCGATGGCCTCGGGCGGGGGACCGACAAAGATGACGCCGCGTGACGTGATGGCCCTGGCAAAGTCGGTGTTCTCGGAGAAGAACCCGTAGCCCGGATGCACGGCGTCCGCGCCGCAGCGCTCGATCACGTCGAGGATCGCCTCGGTGTTCAGGTAGCTCTCGGCCGCACTCTGGCCCCCGAGGCCGTAGGCCTCGTCGGCGAGACGAACGTGCAAGGCGTCACGGTCGAGCTCGGAGTAGACCGCGACGGTCGCGATCCCCATCTCACGGCAGGTGCGCATGACGCGAACCGCGATCTCGCCACGATTGGCGATGAGCACCTTCTTCAGCACGCGAACCTCCGTCTACTGCCTGTCATTTTCTACCACCCTGGACCAAAACCCTAATCTCTTGCTATGTCCGCAATGATCTGGCGTCGAGAGCACTTGGCGGAGATCGACTCCACCAACACGTGGCTGAGCGTCCGGGCCGCCGAGGGCGCCGCCGAGGGCCTCGTCGTCTTCGCCGATCACCAGCGCGCCGGTCGCGGGCGTCTCGAACGCACCTGGGAGTCGACGGTTGGCGGCTCCCTCCTCTGCTCGATCCTCCTTCGTCCGAACGTCGGACCCGATGACTTGCAGCTGGTCGTCGCGTCGGTGGCGCTGTCGGCGCGCGCGGCCCTCGTGCGTCTGAGCGGACTGCGCCCCGCCCTCAAGTGGCCCAACGATCTCATCATCGGCGATGAAAAGATTGGAGGCCTCCTCGCCGAACTGGTCCGGGGCGCGACGGGCCAAGGTATCGTCGTGGGGTTGGGCGTGAACCTCACGTACGCCGGCCCCGATGACGTGGCCGCGACCAGCGTCCTCGAACAGACCGGCGTGACGATCACGGCCGAGGCGCTACTCGACATTCTGCTCGATGAGCTCGAACCGCGACGTGCGCTGCTCGACGATGTCAAGGGGCGGGCCTCGCTGCGTAACGAGTACGAGCGCGCCCTCGCGACGATCGGCCGTCATGTCCGTCTCGAACGGCAGCACGACACCGTCGTCGGGCTCGCCACGTCGATTGACCGGGCCGGGCGCCTGGTGCTCGATCTGGACGGTGTCTCGACGGCCTTCGCGGTGGGCGACGTGGTGCACGTGCGCACGACGGACGAGGCGTGATGGAGCGGCCCCTTCGCGTCCTCGTCACCGGATCGGCCGGTCAGGTCGGCCTCGACCTGTTGGACGTCCTGGCGGGCTTGACGCCGCTCGGCGGCGACGAGACGTTTCAACCCGACGGGCGACCCGTCGGGCGCGACGAATTCGAGGTGTTGGGTCTGACGCGACACGAACTAGACATCACCGATCATGACGCCGTGCTGCGCTGCGTCGAGGCGGTGCACCCCGACGTGATCGTGCACCTCGCCGCCTACACCGCCGTCGACCGCGCCGAAGGGGACAGCCTTAGCTGCTTCGCAGTGAACGCGACCGCGACCGAGACCATGTCGTTCGCGGCGATGGAGACTGGCGCCCACCTGATCTCGATCTCGACCGACTACGTCTTCGATGGTGAAAAGGGTGCGGCCTACGTCGAGGACGATGCCGCGAACCCGCTCAGCGTCTACGGCGCGTCGAAGTTCGCGGGCGAGTTGCTCTGTCGCGAGGAAGACACCATCGTGCGCACCTCGTGGGTGATGGGGGTACGGGGCAAGAACGTCGTGCACGTGATCGCCGAGCGTGCGCTCAGTGGCGCCACCGTGCGCTTCGTCAGCGACCAGACCGGTACGGTCACGGCCGCGAGCGATCTCGCGCGGGCGCTCGTCACGTTGGTGCGCGAGCGGCCCGGGGGCACCTGGCACGTCGCGAACACCGGCACGACCACGTGGTTCGACGTGGCGGCCCACGTGGGGGCCCTGCTCGGGCGGGGCGACGACTTCGCCACGGCCATTGCGACCGCGCAGCTCGACCCCGCACCACTCGCGACGCGCCCGACGCGTAGCGACCTCGCCACGACGAAGTTCGCCCATCGTTGGAGTCACCTGCCGGAGTGGCGCGACGGGGTCGAGCGCCTCGTCCTCGACCGTGCTCGACGACCCGACCGGTCATGATCGACGTCGCCAACGACGTCGCCGCAGTGATCGTTGACTTCCACGCGGGCCAGGCACTGAGTGACTGCGTTGACTCCCTGCACGCGAACGGCGTCGCCGACATCGTCGTGGTGGAGAACGGCGAGGCCGGTTCGACGATGCCGGGACTTTCCGGGCAGCGCGTCGTGCTCGTCGAGCCCAATATGAACCTCGGCTACGGACGGGGCGTCAACCGTGGCGCCGCGCTCGCGTCGCCGCGCCCGTACCTGCTCGTCTCCAATCCCGACGTGATCGTGCACGACGGCTGCGTCACGGCGCTCGTGCACTTCCTCGACCAGAGCGCGAGCGTCGGCATCGTCGGACCCCAGATCGTGCGACCCGACGGCACCGTCTATCCATCCCAGCGCGTCTTTCCCAACTTCTGGCTGGCCGGGCTCCACGCGCTGCTTGCTCCGATCTGGCCGGGTAATCCCGCGACGCGCCGGTACCGGTCGCCGCGCGCCGACGGCAGCGTCGACTGGGTGTCGGGTGCCTTCTTCCTCGTTCGCCGTGAGGCCTTCGAGTCGGTGGGCGGCTTTGACGAGCGCTACTTCATGTTCGCCGAGGACATGGCCCTCTGTTGGGCGCTGCGCGAACGGGGCTGGGGGGCCGCGGCCACCTCCGAGGCGGTCGTCACCCACATCGAGGGCCTTTCGCGCTCGCGCGCCTCGCGCGACATGCTTATCGCGCATCACCGCAGTGCGCTGCGGTTCGAGTGGCAGACGGCCCGGGGCTTTCGCCGGCTGCTGGCGCCGCTCGCCTCGCTGGTGCTGGGAGTACGGCTCTGCGTAGTCCTGATCATCCGCCCTACGGCCTGACCAGCGCCAACGTCTAGAATCACTGGAGGGCTGCGAGTGGTTCTGTGGTTGCAAGTCGAAGCCAGTCGCGGGCAAAACGACCCACGTAAGGCGTCTTATTGACGCTGAGCATGGCGCGGTTTAGAAGTAAGTCCTGCCTCGGACCGGTCAGATCGATCGATTCGAGCGCCGGTGAAGTGTGCGGCTACGCCGCCGGAGAGCCTCGTGCTGCCGGCGACGCGTACGGACACCGCTGCAGGCAAGTGTGGGGTCAAAGACCAGGTCAGCACTCGCAGCCCTAGTGAAATGACGAAGAGGACCGGTAGGGTACATCGAGATATGAGTGTGTTCAGCAAGATTTTGAAGGCGGGGGAGGGCAAACGGGTTCGCCAGTTGGCCGAACTCGTCGGACCCATCAACGAGTTGTCGGACCAGATGGCGGCCATGACTGATGGCGAACTGCGCGCCCAGACCGAGCTCTTTCGCGAGCGCCTCGCCGAGGGCGAGACGCTGGATGACATCTTGATTGAGGCCTTCGCGGTGGTGCGCGAGGGTGCGACACGAGTCCTTGGACAGCGCCACTACGACGTCCAACTGATGGGTGGCATGGCGCTGCACTTCGGGTGGATTGCCGAGATGAAGACCGGCGAGGGTAAGACCCTGGTCTCGACGCTGCCGGTCTACCTCAACGCCCTCGCCGGCCAGGGCGTGCACGTGGTGACGGTGAACGACTACCTCGCCACCCGTGACGCCAACTGGATGGGCCAGCTTCACCGCTTCCTCGGTATCAGCGTCGGACGGGTCGGGCCGGACATGCCCGACTTCGAACAGAAGCGTGAGGCCTACGAGTGTGACGTGACCTACGGCACGAACACCGAGTTCGGCTTCGACTACCTGCGCGACAACATGGCGCGCCGTCGCGAGCACATGGTCCAGCGTGGCCACCACTACGCCATTGTCGACGAGGTCGACTCCATCCTCATTGACGAGGCCCGGACGCCCCTCATCATCTCGGGCCCGGCCTCGGACGTCACCAAGCTCTACTACCAGTTCGCGTCGATCGCGCGCTCCCTTACTCGCGACGTCGACTACGAGGTCGACGAGGAGAAGAAGACCGTCGTGCCGACCGAGGCCGGCATTGAGAAGGTCGAACGCCAGCTCGGCGTCACCAACCTCTACGACGCCGTCGCCACCAACTACGTCCACCAGCTGGGCCAGGCATTGCGTGCGAAGGAGCTCTTCCATCGCGATAAGGACTACCTGGTCGCGGGCGGCGACGTGAAGATCGTCGACGAGTTCACCGGGCGCACGCTCGACGGGCGGCGCTGGTCCGACGGTCTGCACCAGGCCGTCGAGGCGAAGGAGCGAGTGCGGATCCAGGAGGAGAATCACACCTGGGCAACGGTGACGCTGCAGAACTACTTCCGCCTCTACGAGAAGCTCGCCGGCATGACTGGTACCGCCGAGACCGAGGCGGCCGAGTTCGGCAACACCTACAAGTTGTCGGTCGTCCCGATCCCGACCAACCGGCCAATGGTGCGCCTGGACCTGCCCGACCTTATCTACAAGACCGAGGCCGCGAAGTTCGACTCGATCGTCAAAGAGGTCCGTGAACGCAGCGACCAGGGCCAACCGATCCTGCTCGGCACGGCGTCGGTCGAGAAGTCCGAACTGCTGTCGAAGGCGCTGAGCAACGCGGGCATCGACCACGAGGTCCTCAACGCCAAGCAGCACTTTCGCGAGGCCGAAATCGTGGCGCAGGCCGGACGCAAGCACGCCGTGACCGTGGCGACCAACATGGCCGGACGAGGCGTCGACGTGATTCTCGGCGGTAACTTCGAAGGTCTCGCGATGCGCGAGGCGCTTGGGCGCGGCTTCGAGGTCGGCACCGAAGAGTACGACGCGGCCTACCAGAGCGCGCTGGCGACCTTCAGGCCACTCTGCGAAGCCGAGGGCAACGAGGTTCGTGCTCTCGGAGGGCTGTACGTGCTCGGCACCGAACGCCACGACTCGCGCCGCATTGACAATCAGCTTCGCGGACGTTCCGGTCGTCAGGGTGATCCCGGCGACAGTCGCTTCTACCTTTCGCTCGAAGACGAGCTGCTGCGACTGTTCGCGACGGGCGCGGTCTCGTGGGTCATGGACCGCGCGATGCCCGAGGACGTACCGATTGAGGCGAAGATGGTCTCCAAGGCCATCGAACGGGCCCAGAACACGGTCGAGGGTCGAAACGCCGAAATCCGCAAGGACGTCCTTAAGTACGACGAGGTGATGAACGAGCAGCGCAAGGTCATCTACGGTCGACGCCAGCAGGTCATCGACGGCGAGGACATCCACGACGCCACGATTGAGATGATTGAGGAGAGTCTCACGAAGGTCGTGAACGAACAGCTGAGCGCGGAGTTCGCCGAAGAGTGGGACCTCAACCTCCTCGCCACCGAACTTCTCAACTACTATCCGTCGCGGCTGAAAGCCGACGCCCTGGCGCTCTACGACGACCGAGATGAGATTGTGGCGATCGTGATCGAAGATGCCCTGGCCCAGTACGAGGAGAAGTGTGAGAACTTCCCCGGCGGCCTCGACACGGCCAAGGAGATCGAACGCGACGTCATGCTCCAGATTCTCGACCAACGTTGGCGTGACCATCTCTCGGACATGGACTATCTGCGTGACGGCATTCACCTTCGTCAGGTCGCCCAGCAGGACCCCCTCAACGCGTGGCAGAAGGAGGGGTACCTCCTCTTTGAGCAACTTCTCGACAACGTCGACAACGACTTCGTGCGCTACATCACCCACGTCGAAGCGGTCGCCGACGAGTCCGCGGCCGACGAGGGACTCGAACGAGCCGTCACCAACGCGAACGAGGTCGCGCCCGGGTCGACCGAGCTCCCGGTGCACGGTGACTCGAAGAAGGCGCTCGCCAAAGAGGGCGACAAGATCGGCCGCAACGAGCCGTGCTGGTGCGGCTCGGGCCGGAAGTTCAAGCAGTGCCATGGCCGACCCTAAGGCCGAGAACGCGCTTCGCGAGGCGCTGGCCACGATCGAGGACCTCGAGGCCCGCTGGAGCGCGGCGCGCGACTACCTAAAGATCGACGCCAGCCGCGCACGCCACGTGGTCCTCACCGCCGACGTGGCCGATCCCGATCTCTGGCACCACCAGGACCACGCCCGCGAGGTCACGACCGAGCTGGGACGGCTGACCAACGATTTGGGCTCCTTCGATGAGCTGCGCGCGGCGCTCGATGACAGTCTGGTGCTGGTGGAGTTCTCGCGTGAGGCAATGGCGAACGGCGAACCGGACTGGTCGTTGTTGAACGAGCTCGATGCCACCGTCGCCTCGCTCGACACCTCCATCACCGCGCTCGAGACGCGCAGCCTCTTTACCGGGCAGTACGACGAGAACGACGCCATCGTCGAACTGCACGCCGGGGCTGGCGGCACCGACGCCCAGGACTGGACCGAGATGCTCGTGCGCATGTACTCGCGCTGGGCCGAGCGCCGGGGATTCGGGGTGGAGCTCGACGAAGCAACGGAGGGTCAGGAGGCCGGGCTCTTGTCGGCGACGTTCATCATGAAGGGCCGATTCGCCTACGGCTGGCTCTCGGCCGAACGGGGTGTGCACCGCCTCGTGCGAATGAGCCCGTTCGACTCGCAGGCGCGACGCCAGACGAGCTTCGCCAGCCTCGACGTGACGCCGCTCCTCAACGACGACGCGAGTGAGGTCGAGATCGACGAGAAGGACCTGCGCGTCGACACGTTCCGTTCCTCGGGCGCCGGTGGTCAGCACATCAACAAGACGGACTCGGCCATTCGCATCACCCACCTGCCCACCAACATCGTGGTGAGCTGTCAGAACGAGCGCAGCCAACACCAGAACCGGGCGCGGGCCATGCAGATCCTCGAGGCGAAGCTCGCCGACCGGGCGCGCGCGCAGCGCCAGGCCGAGATGGACGCGCTCTCGGGCAACCGCGGCGACAACGCCTGGGGCTCTCAGATTCGCAGTTACGTGCAGGCGCCGTACCAACTGGTGAAAGATCACCGCACCGACTTCGAGACGGGAAACGTCGAAGCGGTGCTCGATGGTGAACTCGACGGCTTCATGGAGGCGGAGCTCCGCCGACTGCGGGCGCGATCATAAGAAATTTTAGAACCCTGTAACGCCAACGTTTGCTGGCATGGATTGTTGGGGCCATCAAACTAGAATGGTCCCTACGTAGATCAGCACCGCGCGCTGAGTTGAGCTAACCCGAAGGGGGTGTTGCCATGATCCGATTCGAGAACGTCTCCAAGACGTATAGGAACGGCACCCCGGCCCTGAAGGATGTCAGCCTCGACATCGAGAAGGGCGAATTCGTCTTCCTCGTCGGCGCGTCCGGTTCGGGCAAGACCACCTTCCTGCGCCTCTTGTTGCGCGAAGAGTTGCCCGACCACGGTCGGATCCTCGAGGCGGGACGCGACATCGGCGAACTGCCCAAGTGGCGCGTGCCGTACCTTCGACGCAACATCGGTTGCGTCTTCCAGGACTTTCGACTCCTGCCGAACAAGACGGTCTTCGAGAACGTGGCGTTCGCGCTCGAGGTGATCGGGCGACCGCGCTCGACCGTCGACTCCCAGGTCCCCCAGATCCTCGAGCTCGTCGGTCTGAGCGACAAATCGAAGAACCTGCCCGGCGAACTGTCGGGTGGCGAACAGCAGCGCGTGGCCGTCGCGCGCGCGTTCGTCAACCGTCCGCTGATCTTGCTCGCCGACGAGCCGACCGGCAACCTCGACCCCTCCAACTCCGAGTCCATCATGGCGCTGTTAGAGCGCATCAACCGTACCGGCACCACTGTTGTCATGGCGACCCACGACAAGGCACTCGTGGACCGGATGCGCCGGCGCGTCGTCGAACTCGACCGGGGCGAGATGATCCGCGACCAGGTTCGCGGCGTGTACGGCGTCGACGAGGGCGTGATGCTCTAGTGCGCGTCTACCTTCGCTACGCGGTCAAGGAGACCTTCTCCAACCTCTGGCGCAACCGGATGATGACGATCGCCGCGGTGCTGACGGTCGCCGTTTCGCTGTCGCTCGTCGGCTCGGCGCTGTTATTGAAGCAGAGCGCCGCCCAGGCCTCGGCCCAGTGGCAGCAGGGTACGCACGTCACCATCTGGATGCAGCCGACCGCGACCACGAGTGAACTAACCAACGTGAAGTCCCAGTTGGCCAACCTCCCGATTGTGAAGAGTTGCGTCTTCTACACCCAACAGCAGGACTACCAGGAGGCCATCATCCTCCTACCGCGTTCGGAGACCGGTGGGCTGAAGGTCGCGGATATGCCGACCTCCTTTCGTTGCGTCCCGACCATCCCGGCTGACGCCTTCACCGTCGAGTCGACCTTTGCCGGTCAACCGGGGATCTTCCAGGTCACCGCGCCCGATCAACAGATTCGTCAGATGAACCACGCGATTCGTGTACTGCAGATCGTCTTCTTGGCGCTCGCCGGGGTGCTCTTGCTCTCGGCGACGGTCCTCATCCTCAACACAATTCGCATGGCCATCTTCGCGAGGCGTCGAGAGGTATCCGTGATGAAGCTCGTGGGCGCCACGAACTGGTTCATTCGCATTCCCTACATCACCGAAGGATTCATCCAAGGTCTGCTCGGTTCGGCGGTCGCGATGTTGGCCGTGACAGCACTGCACACCTGGTACCCGTTACACAATGAGTTTCAGCTGAACTCGAGCGCCCTCATCGGGACCGATGCCGTGGTCCTGATTGTCGGGGTACTGATTGGCTCGGTCGGCTCGGCAATCGCGATCCGGCGATTCCTCGACGTCTAACTCTTCTCTTCATCAAAGTCAATGGCCAGAGAGTTCACGCAGTAGCGCAGACCCGTCGGGGTCGGGCCATCGTCAAAGACGTGCCCGAGGTGACCGCCGCATTTCGCACAGAGAATCTCGGTTCGCGAGCGAAAGAGGGACTTGTCGGTCCGTTCGATGATCGTGCCGGGCTCGCAGGAGTCGAAGCTCGGCCAGCCGCAGTGCGAGTCGAATTTCTGTCCGCTATTGAACAGGACCTGACCGCATCCCGCGCAGGTGTACGTCCCGTTGGCGTTCACGTTGAGCAGCGAGCCGGTGAACGGCGGCTCAGTCGCGGCCTCGCGCAAGACCGCGTAGCGGTCGGCGGTGAGCTCATCGCGCCACTGGGCGTCGGACTTTTCGATGTCGAATTTCATTGTCACAAACTAACGGTCTCGCGCACCGCTGCCCGCGTTACAGGTAGCGAGGGCGCGGCGACTCGGGCACGACGCGCGGAAACTCGGGCTCGTCGTGCAAGAGCCGGGTGAAGGCGCCGGCGAGACCCTCGGGGTCGAGGCCCAACTCGGAGAGCAGGGCGTCGGGGCGGTGCTGTTCGAGGTAGGCCCGGGGCACGCCGAGGATTCTCGTCGACGGAAAGCGGCGCGACGTCTCCTGGGCGCGACCCCGAATCGCCGAGACCATCAACGTGCCGGCACCGCCGTGACGAGTGCCGTCCTCGACGGTGATGACCCGATCGTGAGCAAGAGCGTCGTCGATCATGTCGGTATCGGGCGGCAGGACCCGCACGTCGTAGAGGGTCACTCGCTCGGCGTCCTCGCCGAGCAGTTCGAGCGCCCGAAAGGCGGTGGGCGCCATCTTGCCCACCGCGAGCACGCAGAGCGAACCGTCGCCGCAGGTCACCTTGCGGGCCTCGAGGCCGTCGCCGACCTTCGCGTCGAAGGGCTTCGGGAGGGTCTTGGGGAACCGTAGGGCGGTCGGCGTGCTCATCGAAAGCGCCGTCGCGAGCATGCCCGGGACCTCCTCGGCCGAGGAGGGTGCGAAGATCGTCATGTTGGGGATCGCGAGGCAGAGTGCGATGTCGAGGACCCCGTGGTGGCTCGGACCGTCGTCGCCGGTGATCCCGGCGCGGTCAAAGACGAAGACGACCGGCAGGTTCAAGAGACCCACGTCGAGATGAGCCTGGTCGAAGGCGCGAGAGAAGAACGTGGAGTAAATCGCCACGACCGGTTTCAAGCCGCCCATGGCCATGCCCGCGGCCGCCGTCACGGCGTGCTGCTCGGCGATGCCGACGTCGAAAAAGCGCTTCGGGAAGTGGTCCTGGAAGTTCAAGAGACCGGTCGGTCCCGCCATCGCCGCGGTAATCGCGACAATACGGTCGTCGGCGCTCGCGAGGGCCACGAGTGCGTCGGAGAATGCCTGGGTGAACGACTTGGGGGCGACCTCCTCATCGTTCAGGCGCGGGGGGAGCTTGAAGTCGTGCATCTTCAGGTCGTCGCTGACGGCGGGGGCGTAGCCCCGACCCTTCTGAGTGAGCACGTGGACGATGATTGGCCCGTCCCACGTCGCGGCGCTCTTGAGTGTCGTTTCGAGCGATTCGATGTTGTGGCCGTCGATGGGTCCGATGTAGCGCACGCCGAGGTTCTCGAAAAACGTGTGGGGCGTGACCATTTCGCGCACCACCGACGTGACGGCGTCGATGCCGCGGTAGGCCTCCTTGCCGACGCGCGGCAAGTGCGGGACCATTCGGCGCAGCCGTTCGCGCAGGGTGAGGTAGTGCTTGTTGAGTCGCAGCGTCGTGAGCGAGCCCGAGAGCCGCGAGATCGTCGGGCCGTAGCTACGGCCGTTGTCATTGAGCACGATCACCACCCGTTGGCCGGAGTGGCCCAGGTTATTGAGCGCCTCGTAGGCCATGCCACCGGTCAGCGAGCCGTCGCCGACGACCGCGACCACGTGGCGCTTGCCGCCGTGTCCGACCAACTGCTGTTTCTGCTCGAGCGCTACCGACAGGCCGTGAGCGTAGGAGAGGGCCGTGGACGCGTGGCTCGACTCAATCCAGTCGTGCTGGCTCTCCGAGCGACTGGGGTAGCCCGATAGACCGCCGCGCTGGCGCAGGTTCTTGAAGCCGTAGCGCCGCCCGGTCAACAGCTTGTGGACGTAGGACTGGTGCCCGGTGTCCCACAGGATGATGTCCTGGGGCGAGTTGAAGACGCGATGCAGGGCGAGGGTCAGTTCAACGACCCCGAGGTTGGAGCCCAGGTGGCCGCCCGTGGTCGTCACCGTCTGAATAATGAACTCTCGAATCTCCTCGCTCAGTTGATTCAGTTCGGCGTAGGAGAGCGCCTTCAGGTCGGTGGGAGTTTCGATGGACGGGAGAATCACCTCGCCAGCCTACCGGCGACGCAATTTCGCTACGAGGGGTGCCGTGGTCCTTCCGGTACGCTCTGCTCATGAATTCGACCCTGGTAGAACGAGACGTCCTCGAACGAGTACTGCGCGAGGCGATGGGTCACGGCGGCGACTTTGCCGAAGTCTTCGTCGAGGACCGGTCGACCTCGTCGGCCACACTCGATCAGCGCCGCGTCGAGGAGTTGAGCTCCGGTCGCGATCGCGGGGCCGGTGTACGGGTCGTGGTCGGTGACACGACGGGCTTCGCCCACACCGCCGATCTCAGCGAACGGGGACTGCTCCGCGCCGCCCAGGCCGCCGCGTCGGTGGCGCGCGGCGGCGGGGGGGTGCGCGCGGTGGCGCTCGACACGCTGGTGGAGCGTCGAACGCGCGTCGCCACCATGCCGGGCGACGTCGACAAGGCTCGTAAGATTGAACTCTTAGTGCACGCCGACGACGTGGCACGTTCGACGGGCGCGGCGATCAGCCAAGTGCAGGTCGCTCTCGGCGATTCGACGCGGCGCTTCGTCGTGGCCAACTCTGAGGGCGTCTACGCCGCCGACCATCAAGTGCGTACGCGCTTCAACATCTCGTGCATCGCCACCGGCGACACGGGCATGCAGACCGGCTACCGGCCGATCGCCGGTACCCGGGGATTCGAGATGCTCAGTCCCGAGGCGGTCGGGGAGGCGGCGAGCGGCGCCGCGCGCCAGGCCATCACCAAACTCGACGCGCGACCGGCGCCGTCGGGCGACCTGCCCGTGGTCCTCGCCGGGGGATCGGGGGGCATCTTGTTCCACGAGGCCTGCGGCCACGGACTCGAGGCCGACGCGATCTTGAAAAGGTCGTCGGTCTACGCCGGACGGCTCGGCCAGCAGGTCGCCAGTCCGCTCGTCACGCTGGTCGACGACGGCACCGTCGAGGGCGAGTGGGGCTACCTCGCACTCGACGACGAAGGTCGACCGGGCTCGCGCAACGTACTCATCGAGAACGGCGTACTGACCGACTACATGTGGGACCACCTGCGCGCACGAAAAGAAGGTCGCGTCTCGTCGGGCAACGGTCGCCGTCAGAGCTACCAGCACCTGCCCATGGTGCGCATGACCAATACCTACCTGCTCGAGGGGGACGCCGACGCCGAGGAGATCATTGCCCAGACGCCTCGGGGCGTCTACGTGGCCCAGCTCGGTGGGGGCCAAGTGAACACCGCAACCGGCGACTTCGTCTTTGGGATGACCGCCGCCTTCATGATCGAGAACGGCCGCATCACGACGCCGCTTCGTGACTGCAACCTCATTGGCAACGGCCCCGATGTCCTCCAGCGCGTCGACGCGGTGGCCTCGGACTTCTCCATGACGCCCGGCACCTGCGGTAAGGACGGTCAGAGCGTGCCCGTCGGCACCGGACAGGCCACGATGCGCCTCACGGGCGTCACCATCGGCGGGGCGGCCTGATGAGCGATCTGCTCGAACTGGCCGAGCGAATTCTCTCGTCAGCCACCGCCCGCGAGCAGGTCGAGGTCTACGTCTCTCGAGGGACCGACACCGAGGTTCGCGCCTACGACGGTGCCGTCGAGAACCTTTCGACCGCGGTCTCGTCGGGGATCGGCATCCGCGTGCTCGTGGACGGCGCCGCGGGAGCCCAGGTGGGCACCGCGTGGGCGGGGTCGCTTGACGAGGACGCCGTGGCGGGGGCGCTGCGTGACGCCCGCGACAACGTCCGCTTCGCGACGCCCGACGAGTACGTGGCCCTCGCACGACCCGACGGCGTCGCGCCGGTGTCGCTCGATCTGAGCGGTGACGCCGTTACGTCCACGCCGCTTCACGAGAAGATCGCCATGGCGATCGAACTCGAGCGGATGGTGCGATCCTCGGACCGGCGCATCCGCCAGGTCGAGTCGGCCGATTACTCCGACTACGTCGCCGAAGCCGCCATCCTCTCCTCGACCGGTATTCGGGCCTCCTACGCGCGCTCGGGGGCGTACCTTTCGGTTGAGGCGATCGCCAACGACGGCGGCGACGACCAGACTGGTTGGGGACTCTCGACGGGACGAGCGCCGAGCGATCTCGACCTGCACCGAGCCGCGAACGACGCCGTGACGCGGGCCACGCGCATGCTCGGTGCGGTCAAACCGGCGTCAATGAAGTGCACCGCGGTCTTTGATCCGCGCACCGCCGCCACCTTGTTCGCCATCATCGGCGGCGCCTGCAGTGGCGAGGCGGTGGTGCGGGGTCGATCCTTCTTCACCGGTCGGATCGGTGAGACGGTGGCCTCGCCGCTCTTCACGCTGCTCGACGACCCGACGGACCCCCGGCACTTTTCGGCGAGCGTCTTTGACGGTGAGGGCCTCGCCTGTCGTCGCAACGTGCTGATTGAGAACGGTCAGTTGCGGTCCTTCGTCTACGACACGGTCTCGGCGCGCCGCGCCGGTACGTCCTCGACCGGCAGCGCCGTGCGCGGCGGCATTGCCGGCTCCCCGAGCGCGGGGTGCCGCGCGTTGCAGCTCGCGCCGGGCGACCTCGATCAGGCGGAGATCTTTCGTCGCGTCGGCAACGGCGTGTTCGTCGAGTCGCTGATGGGGGTGCACTCGGGGGTCAATCCGGTCTCGGGCGACTTCTCGGTGGGCGTCACGGGTCTCATAATCCGCGACGGCCAGTTGGCGGAGCCGATCCGCGAGGTCACCGTTGCCTCCACGCTCCAACGAATGTTGCTCGGCGTTCTGCACGTCGGTCGAGACGTCGAATGGTTGGCGGGCAGTGCGGCGGGCCAGACCGTCGCCATCGAGGGAATCGCCCTCTCGGGCTCTTAGTCGCCGCTCGACGACGAGCTCGTCGAAGCGCTGGGCGCCGGGGCGGGCGTGGCGGGCGTGGCGGGCGTGGCCGCCGGCACGGCCGGCACCGACGCGGACGTCGCGTCACTCGGTGCCGCGACGGGCGTCGTGGAGGTTTTACTCGTCGCGCGACTATCGTTCTTGTAGAAACCGCTGCCCTTAAAGACAATGCCCACGGCGGAGAAGACCTTGCGCAGCTCGCCGGCGCATCGTGGGCAGGTGGTGAGCGCGGAATCGGCGAACTTCTGCACTGCCTCCAGCCTCTCGTGGCACGTCTGGCACTCGTATTCGTAGGTCGGCATTCGTCTCTCTCGTGCTAGGGCGTGGCTAGCGCAGTTTACTCGCCCCGTCCGTGGTCGGTCCGCGCCGTCGGTATCATTACGCGGTGGACGACTTCCACCAACTGCGCCGTCCTTCGGGCGCGGGAGCATTCTCCCGCGACCTCGGACCTTCGGAGATCTCGGCCCGGCGCGCGCTCGCGAAATGTCGTATCAACATGCTGGCGACGACGACGGCCGCCGTGGCGGCCAACGCGATGCACAAGGGTGACGTCCTCGCGACTGCCCGGGTCGCGGGGATCCAGGCGGCCAAGCAGGCTTCTTCGTTGTTGCCAATGTCGCACCCGGTCCTCGTGGGCAACGTCTACGTGAACTTCACGATTGGTGACACCTTCATTGACGTCGAGGCGAGTGTGGACACTGTGGACCGCACCGGCGTGGAGATGGAGGCCCTCATGGCAGTGACCGTCACGGCGCTCACCGTCTACGACATGTGTAAGTCCGCCGACCGCTCGATGACCATTGAAGCGGTGGCGATCTGGGAGAAGTCGGGCGGGCGATCAGGGACCTACCGCCGTGAAGAGGACCTCGCAGCGAGCGACGTCGCGGAACCGACCCCCTAGTTCGAATCGGTGTCCCGGTCCGCGGCGACCGGTACCCTCGGGGTGACGAAGGAGATCGATGAGCAGTATCCGTGGTGGTGTCGAACAGAGCCGTGAGCGCTTGATTGCGCTCGTGCTGCTGCTCCAGCGCGCGTGGCAGTACGGGGCGTTGACCCAGGACCAGATCGTTCGCGAACTGAAGATCGACGAATACCCGATGTCGGCGAAGGGGCCGCACAAGGTCCTCGCCTATGAGGGCAACGAGGGTGCCGTGCGCCAGAAGTTCGAACGCGACAAGGCCCGTATCCGCGAGCTCGGTTTCGAGATCGAGACCGAGAGCCACGACGACGGAGGTGTCGGCTACAAGATCGACCCCTCGAGTGGCTACGCGCCACTGATCTACTTCACCCCCGACGAGGAACGCGTGGTCAAACTCGCGCTGCGCCTGTGCGGCTTTGGCTCGTCGGGCGCGTTCAGCGTCTTTAACGAAGTCCCCGCGAGCGACGGCGGTCTCGAGTCCTCCATGTACTTCACGCCGGTCCTGCGCGCTCTGCACCTGCACCGATCACTGACCTTCGATTACCAGTCGGGTGCCAACAAGCCCCGGATGGTCGATCCGCTGCTCATTGGCGTCTTTGGCGGCGTCTCGTATCTCGTCGCGCGAGTGATGGGTGCCGAGGAGATCAAGGGCTACCGCTTCAGCCGCATGACGTCGATGCCCATCGTGCTGCCCGACGGCTTCGAGCCCAGTGAGGAGACTCTCGCCATCGCGAAGGCCTGGCGGCCGGAGTTCACCAAATCACCGACGCCGATCGACCTCGTGGTGACGACCAACGAGAACTACGCCGACCTGCTCGTACGCCAGTATCGCGGCGCCCTCGCGGCGAACAAGAAGGACGGTCGTGTCGAGGTCGGTCTGAGCCTCGACAGCCCTCGCCAGGCGCTGCGCTTCGTGCTCGACGCCGCGGACCGGGTCCGCCTGGAGTCTCCCAAGTCGTTGCGGGCCGAACTGGCCGCGTGGCTGAACAACGTGAACCGCGGCAAGGCCCGATCTCTCGACGCGCTGAAGTTCGGTGGTCCAGCGACGAACGACGTCCTGGGTCAGACCCTGCAACTGCTGCACGCCGTGTACGTCGCTGAAGATGGACTGCGCGTCAGTGAGCTCGCGCACCGATTCGCCCTCGATCCCGCGCACGTACGCCTGATAATGGACCGACTGGTCTCGCTCGAGCCCATGGTCGGATCGACCGACGGCACGGGTGCCTTCCCGGCCCACGTGATCAAGGACTGCGACGACTGGGACGACGAGGCCCACGACGACTCGACCTACCGCGCCGACTTCAGTGACCTGCCCGAGGGTGTCGACGAGCCGTCGCCCTTCATGTGGCGTGATCTGTTCGAGCTGAACATTGCGTTGCGCGAGGCCTCGCGTGTCTACCGGGACCCCTCGATCTTTTCCGCCATCGAGAAGATCGAAGCGGCGACCAGTTCGTACGTGCAGGTCGAAATGACGACGAACGAAACGCTGCTCGCCGACGTGACGCGGGCCATCGACGAAGGCCTCCAGATCAAGATCCTCTACACCTCGGGCGTCGACGAACAACCGGGGACCCGTTCAATCGAGCCGCGCGAGATCAAGGTGCTGAACGGCCACACCTACGTCCGGGCCTACTGCACCACGCGGGTGGCGTGGCGAACGTTTCGAGTCGACCGAATCAACGCCATTGTCGCCACCTCGCCCACCACCGAGGAGCGACCCATGGACGCCGTGGCGAACTGGCTCACCCAGGTGGGCGACGAGGGTGACGAGGTCATCGTCATCGTGGAGTCGCACCTGCGGTGGCTGTTCGAACCGCTGCCCAACGCTCAGTGGTGCGCCCTGCCCGACGGGCGCCACGCCGTGAAGTTTCGGGTGAGCGGAGAGCAGTTCCTTGATTACCTAATGCTCCGTGCGGGCGCCGGGGCTGTCGTGGCGACGCCCGCGTTCGCCAAGGCCGGCCACGATCTCGCCAAGAGGATCGCCAGCCAGCTGTAGTAACGACCGTTGGGCCCCGGGGGTGCACGGTGCTACGACTGTTCGTGCGACGTTCAGACGACGTTCGCTATTTCACCGACGACCGGGCCCGGGAGATCGACGGCCTGCGTGAGGGGGGCCCGGGGCGATGGCTGCGCGGCGACGGCGACACGGGCGACTGCCGCCAGGTCGCCCGGGTCCTCCAGACGACCGAGCGCTCGGCGGTCAAGGGCTACGACATCGTCGTGGCGGCTCCTCGTCCGGTCTCGATACTGCTCGCCGTCGACCCCGCGCATGGTGGGGGCGTCATTGAGGCCCATCGCGCGTCAGTGGCCGCGGCCGTTGACTACCTAGAGCGCCACGCGGTCGTCGTGCGTGATCGCCGCCACGGCCAGGACCGTGACGGGGCCGGTACGTGGCGCAGCATCGTTGCCTACACCCACGGCGTCAACCGTCACGGCGAGCCGCACTTGCACGACCACGTGCTGGTCGGCGCCCGTCCCGATGGCGCGGGCACCGTTCTCGACAGTCGCGCGCTCTTCGCGCACGCGACGGCGGCCGATGCCCTCTATCGTGCGTCGCTGCGGTACGAGCTCGCCGAGCGCACTCCGTGGTCGGCGTGGCGCTCCTTCGAGGGCGTCGAGCATGTTGTCGGTCTCGACGAAGGGTACCGAGTCCTTTGGGGCGGCCACCACCGCGATCGCGGTCAGAAGCTCCAGTGGGGGAGGGCCGAGACCGTGACGGCGTGGGCGAAGGACCTCGAGCGCTTCGAACCGGAAGGTTTCCTCGGGGCACCGACGCGGAGTCGGACCAGTCTCGACGAGCATTCGTTCGCCGGCGCCCTCGAGGGTCGCCCCGACGTGGCCCGGCGACACGTTCTCCAAGCGTGGTCGAACGCCGCGAGCTTTGGTCAGCACCCCCAACGTGCGGACGCCGCACTCGCCGATCTCTTTCCGTCGCTCGGGGGCGCCCGGGGCGTGCGCGAACCGACCATCTCGGTGCGCGAAGCTCGAATGACGTCACTCGTGCGCGAGCACGGCCCTCGGCCCCTCGAGGATCCCGAACTCGCACGGTGGCGTCAACGGTCGCGCGAGCGCTCGCTCGACGAATCGCGCGACCGCTCCGAGCGCTCGAGGTAGCCGCGGAATCTCACGTCCTCGTGCGCGGGAGTGAGACCGACCCACCGCATACGCTTCGCGGCGTCGAGAGCGATGGCGTGGCCCGGGCGCCCCTGGGCCAGTTCGCTGATCGAGGCGCGGTCGCGTTCGACCCAGCTCGTCGAACGCCCGGCCTGTCGGCCTCGCGGGCCGTACTGGGTCGTCGGCGTCGGCTCCATGGTCCTTCCCGCCAAGTGTCGGAGCATTTCGAGGGTCGAGCGGTCGGCAATGCCCCCGAGCACCACGGTCGTGGGGAAGAGCGAGAGAAAGCCGTCCGCGGCGGCGCCCCAACGACTTCGGGCCTGGCTGAGGTCCTGGAGACACGCGAGGGTGAGGACACCCTGTCCTCCGCCCTCGGAGACGATGGCCGCGAGGCGCGGCAGGGGAGCGACGTTGGCCAGTTCGTCGAGGGCCAGCAAGAGACGTGCTCCCTGATCGTGACGGTCGTAGGTCGCGTGCACCAGCTCCTCGATGAGGCCCACCACGAGCGGAATCGACACGGCCTGGTGTCGACTGGGCGCCACGATGTGGAGTTGGTGGGGACCGGCGAGGAAGGCATCGACGTCGAGGGGAGCCTCACGCGCTGACGCGCGAGCCGCGTCGGTGCGCACGCCGGCAAAGAGCCCCGCGGCAGTCGACCAGATGGCCGAGCGCTCGCGCTCTTCCGTGGCGAGGACGCCGCGAAGTGACGAGACGGACGGATGGTGTTCACCGTGGCGTTCACTCAGTTCACGAGTGATGTCGTCGCAGTTTCGCTCATCGACGCGCGTGGCGAGTTGGCCGAGCGACTCGTCGCGCAACGCCGCGGCGTGCAGCATGGGAGCGACGAGGGTGCCGGCACGCTCCGTCCAGTGATCGTCGCCACGTTCACCTCGACCCCGTCGCGCGACGTCGATGAGGGTCCGAGAGGCCAACACGGCACCGTCCCACGAAAGAGACTGTCGAATTGGGGAGTAACCAATTCGGTGTACGCCTGGTGGTGTGGGAACGGTTCCCGATGGATCGAAGAGCAACGTCGCGCCGTCACTGCGCGCGTGACTCATCATCGAGACGATGTCGTTTTTCGTCGACGTGACAACGCAAGAACGAGTGGTGATCAGGAGATTCGGAACGACAATGGATGACGTCTTTCCACTACGACTCGGACCCAACACGAGTGTCGATCGCTCGTGACCACTCATGGCGTCACCGTCATCACCTCGACCGAAGTAGATGCCCGCGCAGTTGCTCACCGAAGACATCTGTTGTAAAAATCTTGGAAATGCTTGACATTGGTCTTCAAAACGAGTGAACTTTTGATTGTCCTTCTGCGGAGGAGGTGAACGAAGAGTAAATCGTTGCCCGCAACGATTTACGAAGCGCTTCTTCGCGTAGGACCGTGCACTGCGATCAGTCGCTGCACAGCCGTGAGGCTGGGTGGCACATGAGCGAGTTCACGTCGGTCAATGCGGTACCCGATTTCGAGAACGCCACGGTGGCGCCCTCGAGGTCCCAAATTGATTCAACGTTGAGTCCCAAGGAGGGAAAGTGGCTATAGCCGCGAAGAAGAAGGCTCCGGCCAAGAAGGCCCCAGCTAAGAAGAAGGCTGCTGCCAAGAAGGCTCCGGCGAAGAAGAAGGCCCCTGCGAAGAAGGCCGCTGCTAAGAAGGTAGCCAAGAAGGCTCCGGCCAAGAAGGCGGCGAAGCGTCCGGCCAAGAAGGCGGCGAAGCGTCCGGCCAAGAAGGCGGCGAAGCGTCCGGCCAAGAAGGCGGCGAAGCGTCCGGCCAAGAGGGCCGCCGCCAAGAAGTAGGAGTCTTGGGCCCCCTTCGGGGAGCCGCGGCGAGGGGGGCCTTCGGGCCCCCCTTTCCTGTTGTTGGGCTCACTCCAGGTCGCTCGGCTCGTCGACGTCGAAGCGCCAGGGACTATCTCGTACGACCTCACAGTCAATGTGGAGACGTCGTGCCTCGAACAGGTGCCGACGCGCCGAATCAGGTCCGTAGGCGAAGCGAAAGTCCAGTCCCGTCGGGAGCGTGAGCACGTTGGTCCCGGTTCCGTGATGGTCGGCCACGATGGTGACGGTCGCGAGCGGGCGGTACTGGCCGAGTCCCTCGGGACGGAGCAGATCGCCGTGGACAATGATGAGGCGGTCGTAGCGATCGCCGAGCAGCTCGTACGCGCCGGCGACCACCTCGTTGAGTGACGTGCCGTACGATTCGACCACCTCGACGTCGAGGGCACGCGTGAAGGTCGTCACCTCCTCGCTGTCGCTGAGGACGATTACCTTTCGTGGTGCGCAGGCCGCGAGAACGTGCGACGCCAACGTTCGCGCGAGGGCACTGACGTCCGGGACGCCGCCGGCGCGAAGTCGCTCCTTTGCAATCGTGAACGCTTTGATCGGAACCACGAAGGCGTCGTTGGTCATGGAGGTGCATGATACGTGGCGCCGCCTTCGATACCCTTACGAAGGTGACCGCTGTCTCGCTCGACCTCCTCGTCTACGAGCGAACGTTGATCGAGCGAGGCGAGATTGTGGTCGGCGTCGACGAAGTCGGTCGTGGTGCGCTGGCGGGACCGTTGACGGTAGGTGCGGTGGTGCTCGACGTCGTCGGCGCACCACCCGAGGGGCTCGACGACTCGAAGCGGCTTACCGCCCGACAGCGTTCTGCACTAGTGGGGCCGCTGCAGTCGTGGGCCGCCGATTGGTCCCTTGGATCGGCGAGCGCCGAGGAGATTGACGCCTGGGGCCTGCGCCTCGCACTAGCGGTCGCCGCGACTCGGGCCCTCGCGGGGCTGACCATCGTGCCGACGTACGCCCTCGTCGACGGGTCGTTCAATCTGCTGCGCGCGCCACTCAACGGGGCGTTCGACGTCGAGGGGGCGCCGCGCCTCGCCTACGAGAACCTGGCCGTCACGACCGTCGTTCGCGGTGATCAGGCGTGCGCGTCAATCGCGGCCGCCTCGGTCCTGGCCAAGGTCTCGCGCGACCGGTTTATGGTCGGGTTGCACGACCAGTTCTCCCAGTACGGATGGGCCGGCAATAAGGGATACGGTGCCGCGAGCCACCTGGAGGCGATTCGGCAGTGGGGACCGACGACGTACCATCGTCGATCGTGGCAACTACCGGAGCGGCGGCTGGCGTGATCCCGTGGATGACGGGGACAACAAGGGTCCGGCGCATCAGGAAAATGGTCCCTGACGGGTAGGATGGACCAACTATGTCCTCGCTGCTCTCCGTCAACAGTCTGAGGGTGCAGTTCTCAACCCGCAAGACTTTCGTTACCGCCGTCGACGACTTTTCACTCACGATCAATCCGGGCGAGTGCGTCGGGCTCGTCGGCGAATCGGGTTGTGGCAAGACGACGACGGGACTGGCCATCATGCGGCTCTTGCCCGGCAATGGCAGGATCGCCGAAGGCCACATCCTGCTCGATGGCGTCGACCTGGCGTCACTCTCCGAGAGCGAAATGCAGAGCCAGCGGGGCCGCACCGTGGCTCTCATCCCCCAAGACCCGATGAGTTCGCTCAATCCGACAATGAAAATTGGTCGTCAGATCGGTGAAGGACTGCGCATTCATAACGGAGCGAGCGAGGACGAGGCCCGCAAGCGCGCCCTCGAGGTCCTCGAGATGGTGGAGATGCCCCGTCCCGCCGAACGGCTCGACCAGTATCCGTTCGAGCTCTCCGGTGGACTCCGCCAGCGCGTCATCATTGCCATGGGTCTGGTCTGTGAACCTCGCCTCTTGATTGCGGACGAGCCGACCACGGCCCTTGATGTCACGATTCAGGCCCAGATTCTCAACATCATCGACTCGCTGCGTTCTCACCTCAACATGGGTGTGCTGCTCATTACCCACGACATGGGCGTCATCGCCGGTCGCACCGACCGCGTCGTCGTGATGTACGGCGGAAAGAAGGCCGAGGAGGCGACGACCGATGAGTTGTTCGGTTCGATGCGCCACCCCTACTCTCAGGCCCTTCTCGCGTCGATGCCCAATCTCGAGAACACGTCCAAGCACGAACTGGCCTCGATTGCTGGTCTGCCGCCCGATCTCACCAAAGAGATTGTCGGCTGTCGATTTGCCCCGCGCTGCGCCTACGCGACCCAACGCTGTCGCGACGAAGATCCCCCACTCACCTTCGAGGGCGACCACGCCTACGCGTGCTTCCACCCTGTGTCGGGACCGCTGCCAATCGTGGTGCACGCGCCGAACGAGCGCGTCGCGCGGACCGCACAGCCCAAGGAGATTCTTCGGGTCGAGGGGCTCGTCAAGGAGTTCTCCATCAAGGCCGGTCTCGTCCGGCACAAGGTTGGGGCAATCCACGCCGTGTCGAATGTCGACTTCACGATCAACGAGGGCGAAACGTTCGGGCTCGTCGGCGAATCGGGCTGTGGCAAGACGACCATCGGTCGCATGGTCGTCGGCCTCGAAGCGCCCACGGATGGCCAGATATCGTTCGAAGGCAACGTCGTGTCGTCCAAGAGTCATAAGCCCTCGCGCGCTGATCGGCGCCAACGACAGATGATGTTTCAAGACCCCTACTCCTCACTGAACCCTCGCATGAAGGTCGGGCAGATCATCCAAGAGCCCCTCACCGTTCAGCGCGAAGGCAACAATGCCCAGCAGGAAGCCCGGGTCAACGAACTCCTGTTGTCGGTCGGACTCGAGCCGCTCGCGGCCGATCGCTACCCACACGAGTTCTCCGGGGGTCAGCGCCAGCGCATTGGCCTCGCGAGGGCCCTCGCGCTCAATCCCCGCCTGATCGTCGCCGACGAGCCAGTATCGGCCCTCGACGTCTCGGTCCAGGCGCAGATTCTCAATCTCATGAAAGAGCTCCAGCGCGAGCACAACCTCTCCTACATCTTCGTCAGCCACGACCTCGCCGTCGTGTACTACATGGCGGACACGATCGGCGTCATGTACCTGGGCAAGATCGTGGAGATCGGCGACGCCGAGTCGGTGTTTCGCACTCCGGCGCACCCCTACACCCAGGGGCTCCTCGAGGCCGTCCCGGTTCCGGATCCGAAGGAAGCGCGTGCCCGGCGGGGCCAACAGGTGAAGGGTGAGCTTCCTTCCCCGGTCCATCCGCCTTCGGGCTGCCGCTTCCGAACCCGTTGCAGTCGCGCTCAGGACGTCTGCGCCAATGTCGAACCACCGTTCGAGAACTTCGGCGGTTTTCACCAAGCGGCCTGTCACTTCCCGTTGCGCACTCCCGTGGCGCTGGCGACGCGCACTTCCTCGTCCGAATAGGACCGCGAACCCTTCAGCACTGTGAAGGTCGGCAGCGCCTATCGCTCAATGAGGCGCACTTCAAAGGCGTCACGCAGGGCGTCGCCGATGTAGTTGATCGACACGACGACGAGGATGAAGACCGCGGCGAGTGGGTAGATCTCCCACCAGAAACCGTTCTGCACCTGACTCGTTCCCGATTGGAGCATCGTGCCCCAGTCGGTCTGCGGCGTTTGGATTCCCAGACCGAGGAACCCGAGCGCGGAGAGAAAGAGGATTGCGTCGGCCACCGAGAACGTGGCGACCGTCACAATGTTGCTGATTGAGTTGGGGAAGACGTGTCGACGCACGATGTGCATCTTGCTCGCTCCCATCGCCGTGGCGGCCTGGGAGTACTCGAGATTTCGAATGAGCAGGGCATCACCGCGAATGATTCGGGCGTTTCCCCACCATCCGGTGAGGCCAATGACGGCAATCAAGAACGTCGTTGAGCGATTGAAGACGGCAATCAGGGTGAGCAGTAGGAAGATGTAGGGAATTGAGAGGAAGGCGTCGAGCAGGCGCATCATCATGGTGTCGGCCAGTCCGCCAAAGAATCCGGAAATCATGCCGTAGAGGGTCCCAATCACGATGGTAATAAACCCGGCGAGGAACCCGAGCGTCAGCGAGTACTCGCCCCCGTAGAAGATGCGGCCGAGCTCATCAAACCCCGAACTGTCGGTGCCGAGGGGGTGGTGGAGTGATGGTGGAGCGTTCCACTTGTAGCCGAATGTCAAGGCTTGGTTGGTCTGGTTGGTGGGGTGAATGAGGGGCCCGAGGTAACAGGCCAGCGTGAGCAGAAAGAGGAAGACCACCGAGGCGATCGCCAACTTGTTGTGCGTGAATATACGGAACCGTTGCTTCCACATCGGTATGACGTGGTCGCCACGATCACCCGACGCCGATGCTGTCGCGGTGGCCGCCAGCTCCGACGAAATACGGTTCTCGATGTTCGTGGTCACCGGGTACCTTCAATTCGAATCCGGGGGTTGACCAAGCCCAGGGTGACGTCCGCGATGAGGTTGCCCGCCAGCGTCAAAATCGACACCAACAACGTAATACCCATAACGGTCGGGATGTCGAGGTCGGTGGCGGCGATTACCGTTTGGATCCCGAGCCCGGAATA
The DNA here is from genome assembly GCA_025362585.1 of Acidimicrobiales bacterium. Taxonomy (GTDB): domain Bacteria; phylum Actinomycetota; class Acidimicrobiia; order Acidimicrobiales; family RAAP-2; genus RAAP-2. Next base: position 44,345 of record JANYFR010000025.1, read on the forward strand.
GTTGAAGACGCTCTCGACGATCAGTGCCCCACCGAGCAGACCCGGGATGGAGAGTCCGAGAATGGTCACAATGGGACCAAGGGCGTTGCGAAATGCGTGGCGAAAGAGCGTGCGGCGGCTGCTGCAGCCCTTGGCTCGGGCGGTGCGGACGTAGTCCTGGACCATCACTTCAAGAACAGTGCCACGCATGTACCGGCTGATACCGGCCACGGAGAGCATTGTCAAACTCGCCACGGGAAGGATGAAGCCGATTGGATCCGTGAACATCGCCCACGGCGCGACCTGGGTCGGCGGCGAACTCGGCAGGTGCAGTGAGTGAAAGCTGAACGCATCAATCATCAGCATGCAGAGCAGGAACGACGGCATCGCGTAGAGGACGAAAGCCGAACCGGTGGCCGCGTAGTCAAAGGCCGTGTTGCGACGCGCGGCCTGCATGACGCCAAGGGGAATGGCGATGACGACCGTCAGGATCAACGATGAAAGCGCGAGCCAGATGGTGCGCGGAACGTAGAGGGCGATGATCGCCCACACCGAGAGGTTCTGCTTGTAGGAGTGACCGAGATTGAAGTGAAAAACGATCTGATTCACGTAGGCGAAGAAACGCACAATGTACGAGTGGTTCATTCCGTGTTGGGCGCCCCACAGGGCCACCGTGCGCGTGTTGGCGTGAGTGCCCAGAACTTCGTAGGCCGGCGCCACGATACCGTGCGGCTGGAAATAGGGCAACGTGAAGGTGATTAATAAGACCATGATGAGAACGATGACCGACTGAAAGAGTCGTCGGAGAATGTAGGTTCCCATGTCAAAATGCTAGCAGCGCACTACGCTCCAGCACTGGTCGAGACCTCGCCATACACTACAGAAGAAGGAGGCCCCTTCCGGGGCCTCCTTCTTCCATTAGGTGACGGAGTCAAAGGACTCGGTCTAGTAGTGGTAGTACTCCGGCATGAAGTTCAAGAGCGGGTCGGCCTTGAAGCCGTTGGTGCTCTTGAGCGTCTTGAGGACTTCTGCAAGGCCCGCGCTGTTGGGTTCGAAGAGGACCGGCAGCTGCTGCGCGGCGAAGTTCTCGAACGCGGTCAACTTCGCGGTTCCAAAGATCGTGTCCTTGATCAGCGTCTCCATCTGGGGGTCGCTGTAGGTACCGACGTTGAATCCTCCCTGGCTCGAGAACAGTGACTCACCTGACGGGTAGTAGTCGGGTGCGTAGACCCATCCACCAAACTGGCACATCTCGTACCCCGAGGTCGCTGACGCACAGCCCGCCGCAATCGTGTTGAAGCGGCCCGTGGAGTGAGTGAACTGGATGCCGATGGAGGCCCAGTCGGCGATCTGCGTCGCCCACTGCTGGTCAAAGGACGGTGAACCACTGGACCAGATCACGCCGAAGCTCAAGGTTGCCCCTTGGGCGATGCCGGCGCCGCACTGGTTGGCTCCGGCGCCAGGACTAGTGCAGGTCTGCACGTTGTTCTGAATCGTCCAGCCATGTGAGGTCAGCAGGGCCTTGGCCTTGGCGAGGTCAAAGGGGTACGGATTGTTGACCGGAGCACTAATCGAGGCGGGAGCGAACGGCGGCAGCGGGCTCGAAGTCACGAATCCATAACCCTTGAAAATGTTGTTGATGATGCCAGTCTGGTCAATGCCCAACTGGAGGGCTTGGCGCACGTACAACTGCTTGATCAACGCGGCCTTCGGGTCGCTCGGGTTGAAGTTCAGCGGTGCGTAGTTAAATGCCCACGACGAACCCGACAGCAGGTTGTACCGCGAAACCAACGGGGCCCAGTTCGGCCCCGCGACTCCCGGCGCCTTTGCCGGTGACGTGAGGACTGACGCGTCCACGTAGCCGAGCGTGACTTTGCCCGCTTGGAGGTCGTTCTCTTCGGCCGTGGCCGTCGTGTAGGCCACCTGCTTCACGAAGGCGACTTTCGCCTTTACCGGTCCGCTGTAGCGGTTGTTCGGCTGGAACGTCGCGTTACCCAGGCTGTCGAAATGGGTCAGACGCCATGGACCGTCCACGCCGCTCTGCCAGAGCTTGCCGGTGTACGTTGCGAAGTTTGCCGACTGCGCGTTCAAATACGCCTCGACGTTCTTACACGCCACGTTGGTCGACGTCGCACCGTAGACACCTGTCGAGCACTTACCGGCGACGCCGCCACCGGTGGTGTCCCACGCCTTTGGCATCGGCACGAGCATCGAAAGGTTGTTGTACAGCGCGTAGCCGGGGTTCAACGACTTGGTGAAGTTGATCTTCACGGTGTTGCCATGTCCCGAGGCTGACTTAATGAGGGCCGGGATCGAGAGCGAGCCGTTGTTGCCACAGTAACCACCCGGGTCGGCCGCGTACATGTTCAAGAAGAACATGACGGACTGCGCGTTGACGGTCTGGCCGTCCGCGAACTTCCAACCCTTCATGGTGATGGTCGCGGTCTTGTTCCCATTAGTAAAGACAGGAGCCTTCGCCGGCGAAAGTGGATAGGAGATTCCCGCAGTTCCAGGAAGGCCGAACCAGTAGAGCGGACGGAACATCATGAATTGGAACTGGTTGATGTTATTGACATTGAAGTACGTGCAACTCATATACGGGAATATGTAGTTAGCGCTCGCCCCTGGTGCATCGGCCCAAACGATGGTTCCCGAAGGAGCGCTGGCACCGCTAACAGTCGGAGCAATGAGGCCTATCGATAACGCACTGGCGGCGACGCCAATTGTCATCGCAAGCCGGAGTCTGCGTCCAAGTTGCATAATAAATTGCCTCCCAGTGCCACATTGTGGTCACAGTAAATTTGCCGTTCCATCTCAGATGGAGTCGAAGCAACTGTATCCCTCCTTAAGAAGTGCTACACGTTCACCCCAGGGCGAATTTGTTGAAATCTTTGAATTTCTTGGGCCTACGTGTCGTTGGAAGCCCAGTGATTGTAAGAAATGATGCAAATCTCGCTAAATCGTGCCCGAGGGTTCATCGTGAGACCCCCTACAGGTTGTTTGGGTCAAAACGACCTCTACGTGGGCGAAGGGAGTTAGAAGTGAAGGTACTCGGGCATGAAGTTGCCCAGGGGGCTCGGGACGACACCGACCTTGCTTCGCAGAGTACGAATGACTTCAATGGCTCTGGCCGGTGTGGGCTCGTAGAGAACGGGTAGCTGTACGGCCGCGTACTTCGCGTACGCCGCCAAGTTCGCGCTGCCCGTTACCGTCGCACCAATGAGTGACGTCATCTGCGGACTGCTGTAGGAGCCGACGTTGAAGTCACTCGTGGGGTTGAACAGGCGCTCGCCGGAGGGGAAGTAGGCCGGCTGGTAGGACCAGCCGCCGGCCCAGGAGCAGATCTCGAAACCCGACGCACCGCCGCAGTCCGCAATCACCTTGTCGTTGCTCTCGGTTGCATGGGTGACGATGATGCCGATCGACGACCAGGCGGCAGTCTCATTGGCGAACGCCAGATCGAGCGACGGCGAGCCGGCAGTCCACACCATGTTGAAGTTGAGGGTGTAGTGGACCGAAATGTTCGCGCCGCACTGGTTCGCTGCAGAACCCGGCGTGGTGCACGTCATCACGCCGTTCTGGAGCGTCCACCCGTGTCCAATGAGGAGGTTCTTCGCCGCCGTCAGATTGAAGGGATAGGGATTGACCAGCCGCCCCCCGATTGCTGTCGGGGTGCTCGGAGGGAGTGGGCTGTAGGACGGGAACGCGTAGCCCCGGAAGGCCCGGGTGATGATGCCCGACTGGTCGACCGCCGTCTGGAGGGCTTGGCGGATGTAGAGCTGGGCGAGGGCCGCCGCCTTGGGGTCCGTCGGACTGAAGTTAAACGCGGCGTAGTTAAAGGCCCACGGAGATGCTGCGAACAGTCGGTAGCGACTCGACAACGGACCCCAGTTGGCCCCCGCCACGCCCGGTCGGGGAGCGGGCGTGGGCAGAACTGACGTGTCCACGTAGCCAATGTCGAGCGAGCCGGCTTGCAGCCGGTTCTCTTCCGCTAACGAGGTCGTGAACGCGACCTCGCGTACGTAGCGCACCATGGGCCGCTGGGGTCCGGAGTAGCGCGCGTTGGGCTGAAAGGTAACGTTGCCGCCGTTGTCAAAGTTGGTCAGTTTCCAGGGCCCGTCGACGCCGCTCTGCCACATCGAACCGGTGTAGGTCGACGTCTTCGTCGCCGTGGCGTCGAGATAGTGCTCGACGTTGAGACAGGCCGCGGTGGTAGTGCTCGCCCCGAAGTCGCCGCTAGCGCAGTGACCTCGTACGCCGGGAGCCGTGAAGTCCCAGGCGTTCGGCATGGGCGTGATCTGTGAAAGGTAGTTCGAGAGCACCCACTGATGATCGACCGGTGTCGCAAAGGTGATCGTGACGGCATTGGCGAGCGCCGACGCGGAGATCACCTGGTCCGGGATGCCCACGTTCGCCGTGTAGCCGCAGTACGAGGTCGGGTCGGCTCGGTACATATTGAGAAAGAACATGACCGATCGGGCGTCGACCACTTGGCCGTCGGCAAATCGCCATCCCTTCATCGCTATGGTGACGGTCCGATTGCCGTGACTGAACTGCGGGGGTTTAGCGAGGGAGACGCTCGGCGCGAAGGCGCTCGATCCACCCACCCCGAACCAGTAGAGGGGCCGGAACATCAACTCTTGAAACTGATTGACGTTGTTGATCGAGAAGTAGGCGCAGCCCATAAAGGGAAAGATGTAATTGGGGCTCGCCCCGGCGGCCTCGGCAAACGTGATGGTGCCCGCGGGGGTGGCGGCAGTACTGACGCCCGGGTGCGCGAGAAAAATTGACGTGGCGCTGATCGCCGCCACGAGAATGCCGCTGACGCGAGCTCGGCGACTTAGTTGCATGTCGAGTGGCCTTCTCTAGTTCTGGTGGGCCCGTGGGTCGCCAACGCTGACGTCACGACAATCGGTTCATCAGCAAACTTACGACTTTTCGTCGGTCGGAAGTACGCACCTCGCGGCGTTGTCTCTGGGCCTGCATCGTCAGCGAACGAGCGCGGCGCGAAGGATCTGCGCGGCGTTGGCGTGTTCGAAGACGAATCCCGCACCCTCTAGGGCTCGGGGTTCGACGCGCTGGCTCGCGAGGACCACCTCAATGGCGAGTGGGGCGCCGAGGGCCATTCGAAGCGCGGCGGCGGGGACGGCGAATGGCGCGCGGCGGCGCAACTGGCGCGCGAGCGCCATTGTGAAGTCGACGTTCGTGAGCGGCTGGGGGGCGGCGAGGTTGAAGGGTCCGGCACTTCGATGATCGAGCACCCAGAGGATCGCTCGCACTTCGTCAACGAGTGAGATGGGACTTACCCACTGCTGGCCCGAGGCCAACCGACCCCCGAGGCCGAGGCGGAAAAGAGGCAGTTGCCGCTTCAGAGCCCCGCCACGAGAACTCATCACAATTCCCGTGCGCAAGAGGGCGACCGTAGCGCCCTGGCGCCCGAGCGCCAGGGCGGCCTGCTCCCACTGACGACAGACGTCCGCGAGGAAATCGTTGCCGGGTGATGAGGTTTCGTTAAGCCGTTCGTCGCCACGAGAACCGTAGAAGCCAATCGCCGATCCGCTGGCGAGCATGGGTGCACCGGACTTCATGGAACCAATGGCGCGCACGAGGAGTTCTGTCGAAGCGGTGCGTGACCTGAGAATCTCGTCTCGTCGCGCTGGCGTCCATCGTCGATCGGCGATGCCGGCGCCCGCGAGGTTCACGACGGCGTCAAAGCCGCCGACGCGCGCCAGGTCCCGTTCATCGACGTCGCCGCTCGACGGGTCCCAGCGAATGCCAGCCGGAGCATTCGCGCGCGTCGACGGTCGGATAAAGCAGATGACGTCGTCGCCGCGCTCGCGCAGCGCCTCGACCAGGGCCGAGCCAATGAAGCCCGAGGCCCCCGTTACACCGATTCGCATACCCGGTCCCATTCCGCGTCAATCTGCTCGGCGAGTTGATCGGGCGTCGACAGGTGCGCGCCGTGACTGGCGTTGGCGAAGGCGCGGCACTCGATGCCAGGGTTCGCCTTGACGAGCTCGTTGCATAGTTTGGCGTAGTACTCGTGCAGGAGCCCGTCACCGTAGACGTAGACACAGGGCACCGTCAACTGAGCGAGGTCGAAGGGGGCGTTGGGTTGGCGAAGGCTCGTTAGGTCGCTCACGAGGGCCGGGCCGTCGAGGCGACGCGAATCACGTTCACGCTCGCTCAAACGCTCCCACGCCCCATTGGAGACAATGCGACGAAAGAAGTGCTCGGCTTCGGTGGCGGGATTGGCGCCGAGGGGCGGACGGGCGCGGTCGCGAGGGAGAATCCACGGCAGCGGTGCTTCGTAGAGCACCGCGAGTTCGAAAAGCGACGGTTCACTCACGGCCGCACCGAGGGTCACGACGCCGCCAAAGCTGTGGCCGAGGGCGATGACGGGTCCGCGGGCCGCTTCTCTTCGCGCAACGTCGACCAAGTCGGCGATGTCGCGCTCGAAGCCGAGGGGACGGAGTTCGCGCGAGGCCTGGTAGCCGCGGCGGTCGTAGGCGACGAGGTCGAATCGTTCGGTTCGCCGCGCCAATCGCGCGAACGAGCCGCCCCGATCGAGGCCACCGTGCACGCACACAATCGTCGCTTCGGGATGTTCGACGCGGCGCTCGAGTAGTGCGAGTCCCGCCACCGGGGTTGCGACGACGTGGTGGAGTCCGAGCGGCGGCGTCGCAGTGGAACTCACCCAGAGAATCTACTGGCTCGTGACCGTCGCGAACCTACGTTGGCGACGGATAGACCCCTAGGCTAGAGGGGTGACCACGCCCTCGGACGCCTCGCCCTCTCAATCGAGCAAGGGGTCCTTTGGACCAAACGCCTGGCTCGTCGACGATATGTACGACCGCTTTCTGGCCAATCCCGATTCCGTGGCCGAGAGTTGGCGTGAGTTCTTCGCGGGCTACCAGCGCTCGACGGTCCCGTCCGTCGCCATCGCGAACCCCGTCGCCGTCAAGCCCAAGGTCGCGATCGACGCCGACGCGACGCCGCTTCGCGGCGCCGCGGCGCGCATTGTCGCGAATATGAACGCGAGTCTCGCCGTTCCCACCGCCACGAGCGTGCGGACCGTCTCGGCGCGGCTCCTCGAGATCAACCGTGCGGGCCTCAACGAGTCGCTCGCGCGATCGAGTGGCGCGAAGGTCTCCTTCACCCACTTCATTGCCTTCGCCGTCATCAAGGGCCTCGCCGCGATTCCCTCGCTCAACGCAACGTTCGTCGACGCCGTCGACGAGAAGGGCACGCCGGGCGTGCGCCACCACGAGCACGTCGGACTCGGCCTCGCCGTCGACGTGCAACGGCCCGACGGCACCCGCAATCTCCTGGTGCCGGTGATTCGTGACGCCGACACCCTGAACTTTCGTGAGTTCCTCTTCGCCTACGAGGACCTGGTGCGCAAGGTGCATAACGTCAGTTTCGGCGCCGACGACTTCGTCGGCGCGACGGTCACGCTCACCAATCCCGGCACGCTCGGCACGGTCCAGTCGGTGCCTCGACTGATGCCGGGCCAGGGCGCGATCATTGGTGTCGGATCACTCACGTGGCCCGCGGGCTTTGAAGCGGCCGATCCTCGCGCACTGGCTGAACTCGGGGTGGGCAAAGTGATGACGTTGACGTCGACGTACGACCACCGCATCATTCAGGGCGCCGAGTCAGGTCTCTTTCTCAAGTTCGTCGCCGAGTGCCTGACCGGCCAGCACCGGTTCTACGACGAGGTCTTCGAGGCCCTCGGGATCCCGTACGAACCGGCGAGGTGGGCCATGGACCGCAACCCCTCGCTCAGCGACGGCGACGCCGAAAGGATTCTGAAACAGATCCGGGTCCAGGAGCTCATCAACATGTATCGGGTCCGCGGGCACCTGAACGCGCACTTGGACCCCCTGCACAGCGAGCCGCCGGCGCTGCACGCGGAACTGGACCTCGCTAACTACGGACTGACCATCTGGGACCTGCAACGCAGCTTCGTGGTCGACCGGCTGGCCGGGCGCAGCGTGGCGACGCTCGAGGAGATCCTGGCGATCCTGCGTGACGCGTACTGTCGGACGATTGGTATTGAGTACGGCCACATCATGGACCCCGTCCAGAAGCGTTGGATCCAAGAACGAGTGGAGGGCGTGAACCCTGCGATGGGCGTTGACCAACAGCATCGCGTTCTCGAAGCCCTCAACGAGGCCGAGGTCTTCGAGCGGTTCCTGCACTCTCGCTACGTCGGTCAAAAGCGATTCGGTCTCGAGGGAGGGGAGTCGACCATCGTGGCGCTCCAGACCATCCTCGACGTCGCCGCCGACGAGGGGACCCGCGAGGCGGTCATCGCGATGGCCCACCGGGGGCGACTGAACGTGCTCGCCAACATCGTCGGCAAGTCCTACAGTGACATTTTCTCGGAGTTCGAGGGTAACCTCGACCCCGAAAGCGTCCAGGGCAGCGGAGACGTCAAGTACCACAAGGGCGCGCGCGGCGTGTTCAAAAACCCCCGGGGCGCGACGGTCGAGGTCTCGATGGCCTCGAACCCATCACACCTCGAAGCGGTCAGTCCCGTGGTCGAAGGCATCGTGCGGGCCAAGCAGGACCTCGTCCTTCGACCGAGCGACGTCGTCACGGTCGACCAGCCCGGGACTCACTTCCCGTACTTGGCGATCCTCATCCACGGTGACGCGGCCTTCGCCGGACAGGGCGTCGTCGCCGAGACCCTCAACATGTCCCAGCTCTCGGGCTACCACGTCGGCGGGGCGCTGCACATCGTCATCAACAATCAGGTGGGCTTCACGACGGCCCCCGACTCGGCGCGCTCGAGCTTCTACCCGACCGACGTCGCCAAGATGATCCAGGCGCCCATCTTTCACGTGAACGGCGACGACCCCGAGGCCTGCGCGCGAGCCGCACGTCTCGCCTACGACTACCGCGAGACGTTCCACCGCGACGTCGTGCTGGACATTGTCTGCTACCGACGATTCGGTCACAACGAGGGTGACGACCCCAGCTACACCCAGCCCCAGATGTACAAGGTCATCGACCAGATGCGCTCGGTTCGAAAGGTGTACACCGAGACCCTGGTGCGCCGTGGTGATATCTCGATCGATGAGGCCGAAGAGGCGCTCAACGACTTCAACGCTCGCCTCCAGAGTGTGCTTGACGAGGTGCGCGCGGTGCCGGTGCCCGAACTCACCGGCGTTCCGGTCGCCGAGGTGCCCGACGACGCCCCGGCGCCCGACACCGGCGTGGACCGAGAGACCCTGCTCGAGATCGCTCGCGCGACGGTCAGCGCGCCCGAGGGATTCACCATCCACCCCAAACTCGAGCGCCAGTTCGCCCAGCGTCGCACCCTTGTCGAAGGCGGTGAGGTGGACTGGGCGCTCGGTGAGGCGCTGGCCTTTGGCACCCTCGTGGTCGAAGGCTCCAACGTCCGGTTGATGGGCCAAGACTCGCGCCGGGGCACGTTCTCGCACCGTCACGCCGCCCTCATTGACTACGACACCGGCGCTCAGTACGTGCCGCTCGCGAGCATGGGTGCGCCGGGGTTCTTCACGGTGCGCGACTCGTTCCTGAGTGAGTACGCGGCGCTCGGCTTCGAGTACGGCTATTCGGTCGAGGCCCACAACACGCTGGTCGCGTGGGAGGCCCAGTTTGGCGACTTCATGAACGGCGCGGAGGTCATTATCGACAATTTCCTCGTCGCGGCCGAGGACAAGTGGGGCCAACTGGCGAGCCTGGTGATGCTCCTACCCCACGGCTACGAGGGCCAGGGACCCGAACACTCGAGTGGACGCATCGAGCGCTTCCTGTCGCTGTGCGCACGCAACAACATTCGCGTCGCGCAACCAACGACCGCCGCGCAGTACTTCCACCTCCTGCGCAGCCAGGTACTGCGTGATCGCCCGACCCCGTTGGTGGTCTTCACGCCGAAGTCACTGCTGCGTGCCAACCAGACCCGGTCGCCGTTGACCGACTTCGAACGAGGTTCGTTCCAGAGCGTCCTTGACGACTCCGTGATCAACGCGTTGGCCGTCACCCGCGCGGTCGTGGCGTCCGGCAAGGTGGCCCACGAGGCGATCGCGCGGCGCAATGAGCTCGGACGTGACGCGGTGGCGGTCATCCGGGTGGAACAGCTCTACCCGTGGCCGGCCGGCGTCCTCGAGTCGGTGCTCGCGAACTACCCGAACCTCCACGAGATCGTGTGGCTCCAAGAGGAGCCCGAGAACATGGGCGCCTGGCCCTTCGTCCACCATCGGATGCACGACCAGTTCCGCGGCCGGGCGGTCAGCCACGTGGCGCGCGCGGAGTCGGCCAGCCCCGCGACGGGTAGCGGCCTGATTCACGGCGCCGAGCAGGCCGACCTTCTCGTTCGGGCCATCGGATGACCCCCCCCAAGAGCCCGCGCGAACGCGTTATTGTCGACGGATCGAACTTCGCGACCGAGGGTCGCGTCGTGCCGAGCCTCGCCCAGCTCGACGAGGCCGTTCGGGCCTTTTTGGACGAGCACCCCCACGCCGAGATGATCGTCGTCGCCGACGCCAGCTTCGAGCATCGCGTCGCGTCGGGAGAGCGAGCGCGCTTCAAGGAGGCCGAACTGGCCGGCGAGATTGTGACCCCGCCGGCGGGCGCCGTGGGTCGAGGCGACGCCTTCATCTTGAAGATCGCCGACCGGATCAACGGCGTGGTACTCAGCAACGACTCGTTCCAAGAGTTTCACGACGAGTACCCGTGGCTCTTCGACGTGGGTCGGCTCATTGGAGGAAAGCCGGTGCACGGCGTCGGGTGGGTCTTCACGCCCCGACTACCGGTGCGCGGAATCAAGTCCACCCGCGGCGCCAAGAAGCTCTCGGTGACTCTGGCGGGCGGCGTGAAGCCGTCCATTGGCACGACCCTGACCCCGGTGAAGACAGAAAAGTCCCTCGTGAAGAAGGCGGCGGCCAAACCGGCGAAGGCGACCGTGAAGGCGACGAAGAAGGCCCCAAAGCTGGACGAGGCACCCGCCAAGAAGGCGGCCAAGCGGGTACCGGCCAAGAAGCCGGCGACGAAGAAGGGCACCGAAACGGTGGCCGAGGTCGCCGTGAGGGCCCCGCGACGCACCGCCAAGGCACCCGCGTCGACGGTCTCCCCGGCCCCGACGGTTGCCCTACAGCGAGGGCGCCATCCCGTCAACCCCGAGGCCGAATTCACGGCCTTTCGCCACGCGCACCGTCTCGGCGCGAAGGTCGAAGGTGAGGTCACGGCCTTCACGTCGCACGGCGCAGTGATCAAGGTGACCCTGAAGGGGGGCCAGCAGATTGCGTGCTACGCGCCCACGACGGGGCTGGGCGATCCGGCTCCCGCGCGCGCGCGCGACGTCTTGCAGCGCGGCGACCGACGCACGTTTCGCCTGACGACCGTCGACGTTGATCGACGAATTGCGGAATTGGCTCTTTCGTGAGCGGCCCGTCGCTCGACCCGACAGATTGGCTGCCCCACCGCGCGCCGTTTCTGTTGGTCGATTCGATGGTGAGCATCGAGCCGGGGCGGCGCGCGAGTGGACGGTGGACCCTGCGCGGTGACGAGTGGTTCTTTCCCGGCCACTTTCCGGGCCGACCGACGACGCCGGGCGTCCTGCTCCTCGAAGCCATTGCCCAGTGCGGGGCCGTCGCCGTCTTGGCCGATCCCAAGTACACCGGACGGCTGCCGCTCTTTGGGGGCGTCGAGCGGGCGCGTTTCCGTCGCCAAGTCGTGCCCGGTGACACGGTGCTGCTCGAGTGCGAGATGACCCAGCTCTCGGCGCGTGGCGGCAAGGGTCACGGACGTGCGAGCGTTGATGGCCAAGTGGCGGCCGAGGCCGACATTCTGTTCATCCTGGCCGACCGGGCATGAGGGTAGCCACCTGGAACGTGAATTCGCTGACGGCCCGCTGGCCCCGGGTCGAGTCGTGGCTGCTCGAGCACCAGCCCGACGTCGTGTTGATTCAAGAGACGAAGCAGACCGACGCGAAGTTCCCCTTCGAGGCCCTCGCCGAACGCGGCTACGCGGCGGCGCACCACGGGCAAGGTCAGTGGAACGGCGTGGCCATCTTCTCCAAGGTCGGACTCGGGGACGTGACGCGGGGATTCGGCGATGAGGACCCGGAGGCGCGCTTCATTGGGGCGACCTGTGGTGGTGTGCGGTTCTACTCGTGCTACGTTCCCAACGGCCGCGCCCTCGACGACCCGCACTACGCTTACAAACTGCAGTGGCTCGCCAAACTTCGCGACCTGCTCGAACAGCGCGACCGCTCGACACCCGTGGTGGTGGGCGGCGACTTCAACGTGGCCCCCACGGACCTTGACTGCTACGACCCGGCCGTCTTCGTGGGCGCGACTCACGTGAGCGAGCCCGAGCGCGCCGCCCTGCGCGCGATTGAAGCGACGGGCCTCGTGGACCTCACGAGGTCCCTGCACCCCGACGAACCGTCATTCTCGTGGTGGGACTACCGCAACGGCGCCTTCCACCGTGGATGGGGACTGCGTATCGACCTGCTCTACGTCGACGAGAGCCTGCGCGCCACCGTGACGGCGAGCTACGTCGACCGCGACGCGCGAAAGGGCGAGAAACCCTCCGACCACGCCCCGGTGTTCGGAGAGTTTGACCTGACGAAGAGACCTAACTGAGGCCCTTGGGCAGCATCACCTCGATGAACATCGGCCCGGGCGTCGCGTAGGAACGCCGCAGGGCCGCGACCAGTTCGTCGGCCGTGGTGACGCGCACGCTCGGCACTCCCAGACTGGCCGCGAGGGCGTGCAGGTCCAGCGCGGGACTGTCGAGGTCGAGCATCCGCTGGCTGACGGCCCCGTCGCTCGTCGCGCCTACGCGCTGGCGTTCGAGGTTCAGAATCGCGTAACTGCGGTTGGAGAGTCCGAGGATCGTCACGTCGAGGCCCTCGCGCGCCATCGTCCACAGCGCCTGGGGGGTGTACATCATTGAGCCGTCGGACTCGAGGGCGAGGACCCGACCGCCGCTCGCGACCGCGGCGCCGACGGCCAGGGGGAGGCCCATGCCGATCGCGCCACCGGTGAGGGTCATCCACCGGTGTGGTGGCGAGGACGCCGTCGCCCCCCAGAGGTGCACGACGCTGGTGTTCGACTCGTCCGAGACGAGGACCCCTTCAGGCATCGTGGCCCCGACCGCGGCGGCCATCGAGCGGACGTTGAGTTCGCCGGTCGGCGCCTCCACCAGGGACGGAGCGTCGTGGACGATGGGGCCGGCGCGGAGCGCGTCGACGAGATGCGCCAGCGCCGCCCGGGTGTCGGTGCCCGGAGGCGCCAGGTCGACCACCGCGCAGCCGCTACCGACCAATTGGCTCGCGACGTCGGGGTAGGCAAAGAAGCCGACCGGCACCTTCGCCCCCACGAGCACCAGTGCCTCAAGGTCCGCGAGTTGGGCGATCGCGAACTCGCTCAAGTAGATGAGGCGCTCGGGCTCGACGCGTCCCGCGCCGCGGTCGATGATCGCGGGGAACGTCTCGACGATGAGTTTGGAGGACGTCGCCGCGGCGACGCGCCCGGCGAGCTCCAGTTGCGCGGCGTCGAGGGCGCCGCCCCCGACCAGAAGCGCGCTGCGCCCGCGGCGCAGCACCTCGAGCGCACGTTCGAGCTCGTCGTCGTGGGGTTGCGAGAGCCGGGGGCGCACCGCGACGGGCCAGGTAGGCGGCACGGTCGGCACCTCGCTCCACGACACGTCGGCGGGGAGCACGAGCGTGGCGACCCGGCCCGGGGGACCGTAGGCGGCGCTCAGGGCGTCGGCGACGTCCACGGCCAGGTCCTCGGCACGCAGCGTTCGCCGGTACCAGCCCTCGAGCGCCGACGCGACGGCTTCGATGTCGCTCTGGAGCGCGGCGTCGAAACGTCCGTGGTACGTCGCGTGGTCACCCACGATGTTGAGGACTGGGGACCTCGCCCGGCGCGCGTTGTGGAGGTTCGCCCAGCCGTTGGCGAGGCCCGGTCCCAGGTGCAGCAGGGTCGCGGCGGGCGTGGCGCTGACGCGTGCGAAGCCGTCGGCGGCCCCGGTCGCCACACCCTCGAAGAGGCACAGGATGGCCCGGACCTCGGGGACGTCGTCGAGGCCCGCGACGAAGTGCATCTCGGAGGTGCCGGGGTTCGCGAAGCAGGCCGTGACGTGATTCGCGCGAAGGGTCTCGAGTAACGCGTGGGCACCGTTCATGGTGAAGGCCCCTCGAAGGTGATGGGACAGTTCAGTCGAACAGCTCGGGGTCGGTGCGCACGATGTCGTCCCACAGGGGCTGGAAGGAGAACCAGCCGGCCAGCGGAAAGCCGGTCTGGTCACGGGTGTAGCGAGCGTTGTCGGCGTCGACGTGGATCGGAGCCCCGGCCGCCTCGGCGAGCAGTTGGGCCTGACACGTCCGCTCCATCGTGATGAACCACCACGCCGCTTCGTCGACGGACTGGCCGACCGTGAAGAGGCCATGGTTCTGATGGATCGCGGCCTTCGCGGCGCCGAGGCCGCGGGCGATGGCCCGTCCACTCTCTTCGTCGAAGGCCACGCGGCCGGCGCCTTCGGTGACGAGGGCGTGGTCCTCGAAGAAGATGCAGGCGTCCTGGGTGATCGGGCTCAGCTCGCGCCCGAGCGAGGAGAACGCCTTGCCGTAGATGGAGTGGGCGTGGGCCGCCGCGACGACGTCGGGTCGCGCGGCGTGGACCGCGGCGTGGATGACGAAGGCGGCGCGGTTCACGGGGCGCTCGCCCTCGACGACATCGCCGGCGTGGTTGACGAGAATCAGGTCCGACACGCGGACGTGGCGAAAGTTCATGCCAAAGGGATTGACCCAAAAGTGGTCGAGATGCTCGGGATCGCGCGCGGTGATGTGACCGGCCACGCCTTCAGAGAAACCGAGGCGACCAAAGATTCGCAACGCGCCCGCGAGGCGCTCTTGGCGGTGGCGACGCTCCGCCTCGAACGAATCGAACGTCGGGGGCGCGGGCATCACCTCGTGACGCTTGTTCGTGGTGTCACGCTGCGTCACGTCCGTCATGGTCGTCCCCCTCAATTGGTCACTCGTGCGAACTATAACGTCGGGCCTTAGCGCAACGAGCGAGGTGGGGCCGGTTCGGCCAGGGCCTCGGACGCCTCGAGGTTGGCCCTGATCGCGGCGAGGCGCGCCCTTCGCGCGTCGCCGGTGAGCGGGGCGTTGCGCGACTCGATGTCAGCGATCACCTTTTCTATAGCGGCGAGGAAGCGTGACGGCGCACGATCGGGGTATCGAGGGTCGTTGCGCCCGCGACTCCAGGTGATGAGCAGTGAGTCCTCCGCGCGACTCAGCGCCACGTAGGCGAGCCGTTGCTCTTCGGCGATCTCCGCCGCGGTCGTCGCGTTGTAGTTGGGCAACTGGCCCTCCGCCCAGCCCACGGCGGCGACGTGCTGGAACTCGAGGCCCTTGGAGCGATGGATCGTCGAGAGGGCGACGGCGTCGCGCTGGTCGTCCTCGACGCGCCGCGTGGAGGCGTCGGGCACGATAAACAGATCCGAGGCCGGCGAGTGTTCCGGTCCGCGTCGTTCGTTCGGCACGTCGGCGGCGTCGAGGTGGCCGGCGATGACCTCGAGCTGAGCGTTGGTACGTGCGAGCACCGCCATCGAGCGCCACGGCGTGCCGGGTCGGTGCTTCACGGTCAGCCAGGTCGCGACGTGCTGGGCCTCTTCGGCGTCGGTGTTGTAGCTACGCACCATGGGGACGTCGCCGTCGTCCTTGGCCGGCATGATTCCCTGGGCGCCGTCCTCCAGAAGGGTGTTGGCGACCGCGATGATGTTGGCCGTCGATCGGTGGTTGCGGGTGAGGTCGAGCACCACCGTGTCGGGCCAGGTGCGGATGATCTCGTTGAGCAGCTGGGGATTGGCGCCGTTGAAACCGTAGATCGACTGATTGGGGTCCCCGACGCAAAAGAGATCGGGATCGTCGCCGGCCATCTGTCGCAGCAGCATGAACTGCAGGGGGTTCATGTCTTGGGTCTCATCGACGTAGATGGACTTGTTGCGGTGGCGAAAGGAGGCGAGGACGTTGGGCTCGTCGCGCAACAGCGTGATCGCCTCACTGAGCAGGAGGTCGAAGTCCAAGACGCCACGACTGCGACAGAGACCGACGTAGCGGTCGAGGACCTCGGCGAAGAGCGCGGGGGGCAACGGCGCGTCGCGGCGCAGGCGACGGGCGCTCTTGGCGTAGAGGGTGCCATTGAACCCTTGACTGAGGGCCCATCCGATCTCTTGCTCCACGCGAGGCAGCTGCCACTCTTCGAGCTGCAGGTCGTCGCTGTGGCGGAGTTGGGTCGCGAGCGCTCCGACCAGGCGACGTCGACTCGCTTCGAGGGCGAGTGGCTTGAGGTGGTGGTCCTCGCGATACTGCGTGACCAGCGTGAGGGCGGCGCGGTGGAAGGTGCCGGCGCGTACGTCGCGAATGCCCGCGCGAAAGAGACGCTTTCGCAGTTCGTCGCCGGCCTTGCGAGTAAATGTCATGGCGAGGACCTGGTCCGAGGTGAACTCCTGGTCGGCGATCCGTCGCTGGATGCGGAGGGTGAGAACGTGGGTCTTGCCCGACCCGGCGGTGGCGCGAACGAGGAGGCGACGGGCCGGTGACATCACGGCCTCGCGTTGCTCGGGCGTGAGGCCCACGAGGAGATCTTGGGTGAATGTTGACTCGTCGCTCATGGTCACCACGACGCTACCGGTACGCGGTGACGTCAGTTGCGCGAGGTCCCACGTCAGTAACCTGAAGGACGTGCTGCGCGCCTACGGTGAAGGAGATCTCTTTGGAGAGCCCTACGGCGAAGGCCCCGTGCGGGTGGTGTGGCTCCACGGGTGGGGCCGTCGGGGCCAGGACTTCGCCGCCGCCGCCACGACGTTGGCCGAGGGTGGCGTCGCTTCGGTGGCGCTCGACCTGCCGGGCTTCGGGGCAACGCCGCCGCCGGCGGTCGCCGGTGGAGCACGTCACTACGCCGATTTGGTCGCGCCGGCGCTCGCGGCGATGGGCGACGCGCCACTGGTCCTGGTGGGACACTCCTTCGGGGGACGTGTCGCGACGGTGCTCGCGGCCACGCGGCCCGAGCTCGTGCGGGCCCTCGTCCTCACCGGCGTGCCGCTGCTGGGACCGACAGCGTCGGTGCGGTCGCCCTTGGTCTATCGCGCGACGCGATGGTTGCATCGTCGCGGGCTCCTCAGTGATCGACGTTTGGAGGCGGCGCGCCAACAGTACGGTTCGACCGACTATCGCCACGCGCGTGGCGTAATGCGTGAGGTCCTGGTCGTCGTCGTCAACGAGGGCTACGAGTCGGAACTGGCGCGCGTGGCCGCGCCCGTGACGATGGTCTGGGGCGACGAGGACCACGAGGTATCGATTGATGTGGCGACTCGCGCCGCGACGTTCCTTTCGGGCCGGCACACCCTTCGTCGACTGGCGGGCGTCGGCCATCTGGTACCGACCGAGGCGCCGCGCGAACTCGCTGCGGTCGTGCGCGAGGCCCTCGCCTGATGCGCGTCGCTCTGGACGTCGGGGCGGTGCTCGCCCTGGTCGCCGCGTTCGCGGCGCAGATGCTTCGTTGGCTTCGAGTGTTGCAGCGCGAACACTACGATCCCAGTGCGCTGCGTCGCTTCCTCGGTCGATGGACGTCGCCCCAGGTTCGCGCGGCGTCGGCACCCCGCCGGGTCCGAGGTCAACGGCCGTTGACGTTGAGCCACCTACTCGTGGTGGCCCTCTTCGTGACGGTGGTGGCGAGGCTTGACGCGCTCGTCATCGTTGTCACGGTGCTCTACGGCGTGCTCTGTCCCGTCGGTCTCTCGATCAAGGGCCGCACCAGCAAACTCGAGTGGACCCGTCGACTGACGACGGTCGCGGTCGTGGCGAGCGCCGTCTCGGTCGTTGTCGCCCTGCTCGGCCTGTTCGCCCCACGGCCGTGGCTGCTCGGCGCGGCCGCGGTCTGGGCGGTGCCGGTGGTGCTCGACGTCACGACCCGCGCACTCGCTCCCTACGAGTCTCGTCGCGCGCAGCACTTCGTCGACCTGGCGACGGCGCGACTGGCCCGCGTGGCGCCGCGCGTCGTGGCGATCACCGGCTCGTACGGCAAGACGTCGACGAAAAATCACCTGATCGACCTACTGCGAGGCGACGGTGGCGTGGTTGCCTCGCCGCGCAGCTTCAACAATCGCGCGGGACTCTCGCGGGCCATCAACGAGAACCTCGCCGACGGCAGTCGCGTCTTCATCGCCGAGATGGGCACCTACGGCCCCGGCGAGATCCGCGAGCTCTGTTCGTGGTGCGTCCCCGAGATTGCGGTCGTCACGGCGATCGGACCGGTGCACCTCGAGCGGATGAAGACCCTCGACGGCGTCGAAGGTGCCAAGTTCGAGGTGACCGAGCGGGCGAAAGCGGTCGTGGTGAACGTCGACGACACCCGACTCGCGCGTTGGCCCGAGCGACTTGAGTCGTTGGGCGTCCGCGTGCGCTCGGCCGCGAGCACCCGCGCGGACGCCTCGGTGCGCGTCGTGCTCGACGAGGGCCATTGGACGATCATTGTGGACGGGGCCACTCTGGGCACGATCGATGCCGTCGTCGGGGTCCAGCCGACCAATCTGGCCTGCGCGATTGGCGCCGCCCTCGAGCTCGGGCTTCCGGTACTCGAGGTCGTTTCGCGCGCGCGCGCCGTCACGACCGTGCCCAACCGCTTGAATGTCACGCGTGCCGCGTCCGGTGTTGTCGTGCTTGACGACACCTTCAACGCGAATCCGGCGAGCGCGCTGGCGGCGCTGGCGGCGCTCACGGCCGAACGACTTGCCGGTCGGCGCGTCGTCGTCACCCCCGGAATGATTGAACTGGGTCCGGACCAGTACCCCGAGAACCTCTCGTTCGCCAAGAAGGTGGCCTTCGCCGGCGCCGAGCTGGTCGTCGTGGGGCGCACGAACGTCCGAGCGCTCGAGGCCGGCTTCGAGGGGTCCGTGCGCCGCTTCGAGCACCGCGACGAGGCGGTCGCGTGGGTTCGCTCGTCGCTCGTCATTGGTGACGGCGTGTTGTACCTCAACGACCTGCCCGACCACTACCCTTGAGTGCTTGACGCAGGCAATCAGAGGAGTTTGGTGACAACCGGTGTGCTCTTTGGCGGTCCGACGCCCGAACACGACATCTCAATTCTTACTGGACTGCAGGCCCTGGTCGAGTTGGCGAGGTCGACGCACGACGTGGTCGGTATCTACTGGACCAAGACCGGACTGTTCTTCTCGGTGCCGAACGACGTGGAGGCCGAGTCCTTCCTCGACGGACTACCCAAGGGTTCGAGTGAGTTGAGCCTGCGTCTCGGAATCGATGGTGGTTTCTTCGCAGTCGGTGGCCGGCTCGGGCGCGAGCGTCGACTCGATCTGGGAGTGGTCGTGCTCGCGACGCATGGCGGCCCCGGGGAGGACGGTTCGCTCCAGGCGGCGCTCGACCTCGCCGGTCTGGCCTACACCGGGCCGAGCGCTGCCGGGGCCGCTCTCGGCATGGACAAGCTCGCGTTCGCCGCGGTCGTCCAGGCGGCCGGTCTTCCGACACTGCCCCGAGCCCTCTTGAGCCGCGCCACCACCGAGTTGTCGTTTCCCGGCCCCTACATCTTGAAACCCCGCTTCGGGGGTTCCTCCATAGGAATCGACGTGGTTGCCGACCTGGCGACGGCCCTCGCACGCCTCGACGCGAACGGCCACCTCGCGCGCGGCTGCGTCATCGAACCGTTCCGCGATGATCTGACCGACCTGCAGATTGCGCTGCGCACCTATCCCCAGTTGTCGCTCTCGGCCGTCGAGCGACCGATCCGGCGAAGCGCGGGGGCCGAGATCCTCAACTACGCCGATAAGTACGTGGGGGGCGAAGGCATGGTGACGGCGCCGCGCGAGCTCCCCGCGACACTCGCCCCCGGCCAGGGCCAACTGATCGAGGAGTACGTTCGCACCATTGCCAACGTCGCCACGGTGCGCGGCGTCGCGCGCGTCGACTTTCTCGCCAACGGCGAGGAGCTCTACGTCAACGAGATCAACACGATCCCGGGTTCGCTCTCCAAGCACCTGTTCGTCGATCCGCCGCTCGCGTTCTCTCAGCTACTGGGTGACCTCGTGGCTGAGGCCGTGGAACGACCAGCTCATCGCTACAGCTCGGCCGGCGCGGACGGGCTGGTACTTCGACGGGCCGGCGCCATCGCCGCCAAACTCGCGTAGTCGAGGGACGCGAGCGATCGCCTCGAGCAGCGCGTCGCTGTAGGGGTCGATGAGCAGTCCCCGCTGGAGGGCCCAGAAGGCCAGTTCGTACTGACCGTGCGACAACGCGTCGTGATGTAGCGCCAGGGCCGCCCATTCGCCGTCGCGCGCGAGTCGAGCACCGTGGCCCTCGGCGAGAAACCATTCGAAGCCGCGTAGGGCGCTGGCGAGGGGTTCGCCCGTGACCAGCGCGAGTGCGCGACGGGCGAGCGGGGCGGCGTCGGCGACGGGCAGCTGGCGGGCCCGGCCGACGAGGGACGCGAAGGCCTCGACGTCACTCGAAACGCCGTGGGTCACGTACAGACCCGACGAGGTGACCGCGTGGAGGCGCGGACCCTGGTCGTCGGCGCCGAGACTTCGCCGCAGGGCGCTGGCGGTATTGGCGAGGGTGCGAGTCGACGCGTCGACGTCGGCGTGGGTGAGGACTCGTGTGCGCAGTCGGTCGCCGGTGACGGGTTCGTGGCGATGGAGTGCGAGGTACGACAACATTTCGACGCACCGACGTCGCAGGGTGGGCGCCAGTGGTTCGCGCAGTCCGACGACCTGAGGATCGGCGCGCAGCAGGTCGACGCGAACCCCGCCCGGCGGTGCGTCGCGCGGTGGCGCCACGCTGACCCGGTGCCCCGACGCGCCGGTGGCGCTGATGGCGGACGCGACGTAGGGACCCACCGTCACCGCGCAGGCGCGCAACTCCTCGTCGAGGCGCGAGCCGTCGCCGAGGTAGATCACGATGGTGGTGCGGACCGTGCGCGTCGCGAGGGAGCGCAGGAGTTCGTGGTAGTCGTCGGCGAAGATGAGCCGTCCGTCGTGCAACGCCACCACGGCTCGGCGTAGCTCATCGCTGGCCCACGATGAATCGACCCGGAGGCATCCGCCCTCTCGCGCGAACGACACCAGCGAACCGGTTCCCCTTTCGCCGAGATAGCACACGACCATCGGATCACTGCTCGTCGTTTCGATGGTCGTGTCCGAGTCCGCGGCGACCTCGAGGACGCCCTCACGTCGCGTGCCGGTCAGGTGGCGGAGCCGGGCAATCAGTTCGGGGTCGCGCACCCGCAGCAGCTCGATTGTCTCGTCCACGTTGACGTCCGTGGGACTGACGTCGGTGAACTGGTGCTGGCGCAGGAGGTCACCCCGTCGCTTGGCCATCAGTGCGAGGGGGACCGCACCGAGTGTCAGCGCCGGCAGTGCCGGGCGCCCGGGCGACCGCACGGTTCGCTGCGACGCGTGGCGTTGGGGATGGCCCGTCGCCGCCGCCGCCTGGTGGTGAGCAAGCGACGACGCCGGGTAGATCCCGGTCGTGGGAGCGAGGAACGGGACGACCGCGACGACGAGGCCGGCCAGCCACGCACTGCCACCCCCGCTAGAACGCTGTCCGCGGTGCAGCCCACGGACGTTGAGTCCGAGTTGCACGAGGAAGACGACCCAGAAGAGGGCGAGAACGCTCAGGAGCAGATGGACCACGGGGCCACCGGACTGGCGTGGCGCGAGGTTCCACCTCGTGATCACGACGTAGGGCAAGAGTACGAAGTAGACCGCCAGCGCGGTGCCCTGGAGCGGTCCTGCGAACCGCTGCCTCAGGATGTCGGGGTGAGTTGCCACGCCACCGTCACCCCTCGATCGACTGACGCGATCTCGAGTTGACAACTGTCGTTGCCCACCACGATTCGAGAAGTCGCGTCGCTCGTCAAGGCGCCGCAAGTGAGCGACTGGGAGGTCGGGGCGCTGGTCTGCAGACTCCAGATCCCCGGACCCCGCAACGGAACGTCGACGACTCCAAGGTCCGATGTCAGCTGGCCGGCGAGAACGCCGCTGCTCACGCTCACGGCGCTCGCGGGCGCGTCGGGCCGCACGGTCGAAACGGTCGAGTTGGAGGATCTGGGCACGACGGGCTCGACGAAGGTCGCTGGTGGGGATCCGGACGCCGTCGTACGCGTCGGTGTTAACGGGACCTTCGCTGCGGGCGTCGTCGTCGGCGTTGAGGTGGTCGTTGGGGATGGTGTAGTCGTCGGTGGCGAGGTCGACGGGGAAGTCACTGGCGTCGCCGTGGTGGTCGTCGACGCTCGAGGGGCGCTGTCGTGGGATCCAGACGTCGTCGTGAAGGTAAAGACCAGGACGACCAGGAGGATCGGACTCGACCACATCAGCAGGTGGGTGGCCTTCAGGGGTGAATGCATTAATGCCTTTCGTTTCGAAGGGTAGTGGTGGTGGCACGAAAAAGCGATTCGACATCGATTGTCCCTTGATTCGCCTAGATGAGAAAGTTGATGGCGAAGTGCTGCAGTTCCTTTTGCAGACTCCCCGGCGCCGAGTGGTCGCCCGCCGCAACCTCGCGCAGGGAGAGCCCCTCGAACACGCGCGCGTAGGTCAGGCGCGCCAGCCGGTCATACTGGCCCCCCCGGAAACTGGTCAGTCGAGTGAGCAGGGGCGACGACTCGGTGGCGGGTTCGTCACCACGCTCGAAGCTCGACACGCTGCGCAGCGCCAGCTTCTCCTTGAGGAGCCATCGCCGCAACCGGCCCCGCAGGGCCGAAAGGATATCGGGCGCCGCGTACTGGCGCGACTGGCCCGACCAGTCCACGAGTAGTTCGCTGGCCAGACCGAGCGCCATGGCGACGGTGTCACTTGGCTCGGTGATAATGCCGTCGCCAAAGCGCAGTTGACGACAGACGCTGACGATTCCGGGAATCAGCGTCTGCAGGAGCGTGCGGTGAATCTCGGGGTCGCCGGCCTCTTCGAGCAAGGCGCGAACAATGGCGGCGCGCTCGAGGACAGTGCGACCGCCACGGGCTTCGAGGGTCGTCACGACGTCACAGAGGTCGACCATTGGCGCTAGATCGAGCGCCGGATGGCGACAGCGCAGCCGCTCGAGCGCCTGGCGCGCCCTCACCGTGCGGCCCACGTGCTGCCACTCTCTGCGCATCATTCCCAGTACGTCGGTTTGGCTTGTCATGGCCACCAGTAGACGGCCCGCCACGCAGTGGCCGACGAACCTCGGGGCGCCACTACGGTGTACCTTTTCCATTCCGGTCACGATGCCCCGTTCCACGCACATCACGACGCACATGCTCGCGACGTAGGCTGCCGGAATGGACATCGAATCCTTCTACGAGCAGAACGAGGCCCGACGCGAAAGCGCCGAGTTTGAATTTGGCAGTGAGTGGAGCGACGCCTCGGACAACGAATATGAGTTGTCGTGGGTCGAGGCGACTGGCGAGCTCTACCTGATGGTCGAGCCCGACGCGGTGGTCAATGAGGACATCTTCGGGGACTTCCACGTTTCTGATGAAATGGTCAGCGACCTCACGATCGTGATCGTCGGCAAGGTCGCGTCATTGACCTCACTGGAGGACCAGTTGCTCGGTTGGGAGGACGCCATGCTCGAGGAGAATTCGTTGGCGTGGCTCTACGAGCGATTCCCTCAAGCGTCCGCCTAGAGGTACGGCGTCGACGAGTTCGCCACTTGGCACAGTCGTGTTAATGAAGGCACGAGGTCGACCAGAGGCACCCGCTCGGCCTCGTTGATTGTCGTCATGAGGGCGTTCCAACTGCCGTCGATGGACGTCGCGGCCGCGGCGGCCGGCGTGGCCTTTAGAAGTTCGCTCATGGCGTTGGCCTGCAACTTCGCTCGTTGGGCAACGCTCAGCCCCGGTTCTTCACTGCGCCGCTCGAGCACCAGCGCCCGGTGAACGCTTCGACAGGAGGCGCGCGCGTCGGCCACGGCCCCTCCGGAGCCGCAAGCGCTGAGCGCCACGCTCGCCACCGCCAACGAGACGAGAGCGAGGCCGCGAGGGACTAGCCGAGCCACGAGTCGGCGGCCTGCAACAAGAAATCGCTGACGCTATGCCCACGTTCGAAGATGTCACACAACGGGTCTTCACCCTTGGCCACTTGGCTCAGAGAGATGGCACGTCGTGCGACGATGGAGATGCGCCGTTCGCTGCTCTCAGTCGGCGAGGCGAACGAGTCGGTCGCGGTCACTTCGAGCGGCATCTCGACGCCGCCAATCGGGGCGAGGTCGATGGCCAGTCGCAGCAGGTCCGGGCCGTTGGGCATTGGGGGCAGGCTCCAGGTCAGCACCAGTGGAAAGTGGAACTCGTCCGGTGGATCGACGTCATCGGGCAGTCCGAGCACGGCGTCCTCGAACGCGAGCAGCGTTCGCGGATCGACGTCGAGCTCGATGTGCAGATCGACCGGTCCGCCGCAGCCATCCTCGGGGTGCAGGTCGACTTCCCACGCCTGACGCAGGGAGTAGGTCTCGACAAAGTGTCGTTCGTCGTGAACGTGGAAACCGTGAGTGACCGCATGATCTTTGAGGTCTGCGACGAATCCAGCGACGTCTATAGCGGCCATTGCCTCTCAGGATACTCTCGCAGACCGCTACCGTGGCTTCGTGAACAATTCACTTCTGGAGACGCTGCGCGAATGCGCGCTCGAGATTGGCGAAGCGGTTAAAAGTCATCGCGGTCGAGGTTTCTCCGGTCAACGGCCGACGCAGTATCACCTGGACGTGGCCGCCGACGAGGTCGCTCTGCGGATACTGCTCGGCGCCGGGTATCGCGTGGTCAGTGAAGAGTCCGGCGTCAACGGCGAGGGAGAGTTGACGATCGTGGTCGACCCCATCGACGGTTCGACGAACTGTGATCGAGGTATCCCGTTTTATGCCACCAGCCTCGCGGTGATGCGCGGCAATGAGTTGATCGCGGGCCTCGTGATGAACCAGGCCACTGGCACGATTTTCGCGGGGGAGAAGGGGAGTGGGGCCACGCGCGATGGGCAATTGATCCGTTCGAGCGGCCAGCGCGACATCACGCAGGCAATCGTTGGGTTCTCGGGACTCGCCAGTCGGCACTTGGGCTGGGCCCAGAACCGTTCACTCGGCGCGGCGAGTTTGGAGATCTGTCTCGTGGGAGACGGTTCGCTCGACGCTTACGGCGTCGCCCAAAACTCCACGCTCAACACGTGGGACTACCTCGCCGGTCTCTTGATAGCGCGCGAGGCGGGATGTGCCACGACCGACTACCACGGCGAAGAGCTCGAAACCTCAGACAATGTACTGCGACGCCCGTTGATCGCGGCGAGTGACGAACTACTCTCGACGTTGGTACTGGCTGGAACCCTCTAGGCTCTTCACGCTCGGGCGCTTAGCTCAGTTGGTTAGAGCAGCTGATTTACACTCAGCAGGTCGGGGGTTCGAGTCCCTCAGCGCCCACCGAGGACTCACGACGTCGCACTCCCCAGCACCCTGAGTCATCGTCGCTGGTGTCATCTGTGCGCTAGCGCCCAAACCCACGATTGTCATCCCGCTCCTGACCTGGAACGTTGCGCATGCGCTGTTTAGAGACTTCAAGGCGCGCCTGAAGCCGCAGGATGGCTGCTGCGAGTGGCGGGAGATCCTGAGTGATAGTTGCTTCGACCACTGCGTGGGAAGTGTCGAAGTAGTGGTGCGCAAGCCAGTCGCGCATACCAGCTGCGTCCGACCACCTGACATCTGGTTCACTCACGACGAGCTTGGGATCTAACAACTTCACTGCCTCGCCAATTTCAATCAGACGTACCCGAACGGCGTCGAAAATGAGTCCGTCGGAGAGATCGCCACGAGTGAGGTGACTCTTGATTGCGGTAATCGCGTCAACAATGTCGGCGAGGCGCTCTTCGTCGTGCCGTGAGCTCATAGTGGGATGGCCTCGCGTTCGACCTCAACTCGAACCCGAGGTCGGAGGCTGTCCGACGGAGCGACGTCAACTGGCACGCCAAGGATCTCCGAGAGTTCCCTGCGTAGTGCTTCCAAGGCAAATAGCCCTGTTCCCTTATCCAAGTCGACTACCAAATCGACGTCGCTATCTTGCCAGTCCTCGCCCCGCGCAGTACTTCCAAAGACGCGGACATTGCTCGCGCCATGGCGCGCCGCACAGGCGAGTACCGAGCGTCGGCGCTGACGGAGCCGACGACCAAGAGGGGTGTCAGGGAGGCCGGGCGGGTAATCGCTCGATCGCTCGAGGTCAAGGACCAGGCGGTGTCCCGTCGCGCGTACGAGACGTTCGAGCGTCGAGACCGATGGTTCCCTGCGGCCGGACTCGTATGCACTGATCACGCTTTGAGCCACGTGCGCACGACGTGCAACATCGGTCTGCGACAGCCGGGCGCTGACGCGTGCTTGTCGTAGGAGCTTGCCAGTCGAGTTGTTCTCGGACTTTGTCATGTGTGTAGCCTAGTACTTATTGTCTATAAGAAGTTACATGAAATGAGAGAAGCGCCGGTTCGTATTGTGTGACTCAAGGTCCAC
>JANYFR010000038.1 GCA_025362585.1 Acidimicrobiales bacterium
TGCTCCAACTTGACGGGGACCTCACCTGGCGCTTCCCCAGCGCGACGATGCGGAACCCCACCCCGGCCGACAGCTCCAATTCGGTCATTCGCGCAGAAGCTCTGGGGCCACACGACGGGGCCGGCTAATTCTCTGGTCGAGACACCCCACAACGACCCCATTGGCCTCAGCTTCTGTCGGGTGCCCCGAAGCTGACAGTGGTGGTCTCGACGGTTGCGCCCCGTCGGCCGGGAGCGTTCTGCCACTGCCAATAGAGGTTGGTGTGGGCAATCACTTTGTCGGGCGGAGGCGCGCCGTACTCACTGAGATCTTCCGTGGTGTGGGCGTCGCCGACGAGCGTTGCGTCGTAGCCGCGCACGAACGCACCGTGAAGTGTCGAACGGATGCACGCGTCAGTTTGGGCCCCCGCTACCACCAGATGTCCAACTCGACGTTCGGCCAACAACTCTTCGAGGTTGGTCTCCTCAAACGAATCTCCGTAACTCTTGTGCACCAGTGGCTCGGAATCGAGTCGGATGAGTTCGAGTACGTACTGCCAATTGACACTGTCTCGCGGGAGGTCGTCGTCCGAGTGCTGTACCCAGACGACCGGTACCTCTTGCGCACGGGCCTGGTCGACGAGGGTGTTGATATTCGCGATCACCTCGTCACGATTGTGGGCATTGGCCACGACACCGTTTTGGACGTCGATGACGATGAGCGCGGTGTTCGGTCGATTTGGAAGGGTCGTCATTGATGCTCCTGGGCCACTCAGTACATCTCTTGGCCTCCAGCGTACGTCGCATCACTGACGTACGACCAAGAGCAGTGTGAACGATACCGAGTCCGGGCCAGCCGACCTTTGGCCACCTCGCGTGGCCGCGGACGTACCTCTCGGAACTACGGTCCGCACACCATCGGACGTTATCGAGCACAACGGGCCAGAAATGCCGCGCTGCCCGGTTGCACTGCTTCGCCGGAGTTAGGACTGACCATCAGACAGGATTCGTCGACCGCGACGAACTGGTTCGCCGGGATCAGTTTCAGCTGGTCCATCGCACTCGATGTCCACCTGGTGTCCGCGGTTCCCTGAAAGTACCAGTTACTCCCATTGTCCGCGAGGATCATTCCGTAGGTCTTCATCGTCGTCACGACCGTCTGACAGAAGGCGGAGCACTGCGACGGGGTGAGTGAAAACGAGGCGTTCAGCCGGAACCGGGCTCCCATTGGGGGGCACGAGACAGTCGCTTGGCCGGCCTGGTGTCGCGCGGGCCAGAGGAACGACTGTTGCGTACAGGCGACAGTGAAGCGGATGGCGTGGTCCATCGTGCCCGACGCCACTTGGTCGAAGTTCACCAGTCCGGGCAGGATCGGCAGACCGGCCGCGTCGGCTGACGTGTAGCCCGCCGGGCGCAGCGAATTGGAGTTGAGATTCCAGACGGCACCGGATCCCGCCGTTGAGCGTCCCCGAGGCCGAAAGACCGTAGCGTACGTCTCAAACAGTGTGCACGGGGCCGAAGTGGACGACCGGTACGGATCGACCATGAGCGCGTGTCGGTCGGATCCGCCTTCGATAGGCGTCGCGGCGGTGAGGGGGTAGGGGCGACGATCGCTTTCGGACTGATAATGGAACGAAATTCGCGTGAAGTTCGCCGCACGACGGACCACAGTCCACGGGATGCCGTAGGGCCGACGGGGGTCCCCCGATGGTCCATAGTCCGGATGAAGGTTCGTCGTCGAGGCCGCCATCGACGCCAACCACGTCACACTCTTCGCGTTGACCGGCAATCCGTCAATCGGCGTATTCCACACGTTGTTGTCGGGAAAGACGCGACATCCAGTTCGAGTCAATACCTGATGAGGCGCTCGAGCGCTCAACGGCCCGGCGGCGACCACTTGCCGATCGGCCGCGAGGACGGTGACGGACGAAGCGACGAAGGTCCCGACCGCGATGACGAGCGCAGGGATCACCGCCAACCGACGCTGCCGGTGTCGCCGGTCAATTAGTCGGACCATGAGACTGTTCTACTGGCAAAGTGCGAAGGGTTCCGGCGGTTGTCGAAGAGTTGTGTGCGCAGGGGCCGTATCGACCAGCGACCGAGCGGCTCAGCCATCTAGAGAGCTACCTGAGGGGCCGTAGACGCGGCTCCGCGACCCAGGTACCATCGAAGCGACGACGGACGAGGCGACGCCGAACGTCGACGACTGACAGCGACCCTCGTCGAGAGTGTGGTGGCGACGACTGGGGTTACGTGATGGCTGACGAGGACATCCAGGAACGACTCGGCGAACGAGTCGATGAAGAGAAGAGCCTGCGTCAGAGTGAACAGCGTGATCGGGATCGGCTCGCCCACCTCGCAGAGGCGCTGAACCAGTGCTGGAACCTGCTCCGTCCACGCCAAGCGTTGCGCGAGTTCGGCCACGACCCTCGTGCGCCAGCGACGCGAAGCGTTGAGACGGTCTAGCACTACTTGCAATGATCTGGGAACAGAATGACGCGCAATCCCCAACGCCTCGGTTCGCTGGGGTAAACGATGCCCAAGCCCGGACGACCTCCGGTCGCACCACGAGCGGTGACCGGCGACTCGGCCGTTCCTTCTTCAGTCGAGCCCCCGACGACGTCGCCCGTGACCTCGTGGGTGCAACGCTCGTGGTACGAGACGAGGAGCGGGTGACGAGAGTACTGATTGTGGAGACTGAGGCGTACGGGGGTGACGACGATGCCGCGTCACACGCATTCCGTGGACCGACCCGACGGTGCGAGGTGATGTTTGGCCCCGCGGGGCACCTCTACGTCTACCGGATCTACGGCCTGCATTGGTGCATGAACGTCGTGACGGACGGTCTCGGACGGGCCGGCGCCGTTCTGTTGCGAGCGGCTGAAGTTCTGTACCCCGTCGATGACGTCGATGCAGGTCACGAGACCAACCGGCTGCTCCGCGGTCCGGGCAATTTGACGCGAGGCCTTCGTGTGACGGGCGCCGACAACGGCCTCGACTGCTGTAGACGATCGGTTGAACGAATAAGTTTCCGGAAGGCTCTCGATATTCCGGGAGCTCTCATCATCGCGCGATCCTCGCGCATCGGACTCTCTCGCGAGACGGATCGGCAATCGAGGTACTTCATTGAGGGCCACCCTGGAGCCACCAAGGCACCAACTCGAACGTCAAACGGCGACTAAGGGCCCCAAGTTGACAGAGCGGGCCCGACGTCGCCCAGCAACGGCCTGTCCGCCGCACCCCACCCCTGGTTGACAACGACCATCCCGTTCATTAGTTTGGCCGGCGTGGACGCCCTCGACGTGGTCAACATCTTCGGTGCGGCCTGGGCCGCCCACGACCTTGAAGGGGCCATTGCGTTGACAACGGAGGACTGCGTCTTTGACAACACCGAACCGGCACCGGACGGGACACGCTGCGTGGGTCACGAGGCGCTGCGAGCGGCCTGGGGTCCAATTTTCAGCGACCTCAGTGCGCGATTCGACGCCGAAGAGACCTTCGCCGCTGGTGACCGGGTCGTCCAGCGATGGTGCTATTCGTGGGATGGTGGTCACGTTCGTGGTGTCGACGTCTTCTTGGTTCGCGACGGAAAGGTCGCCGAGAAGCTCTCCTACGTCAAGGGATGACTTTGAACTGGCCGAGGTAAACCACTGAGCAAGTGGTGGTGGTGACGTGAGGTCCCTTTTCTTGACTAACTGCGCCGTCGGGGACGTCACAGTGAACACGACGACCACATCCCAAAACTCGATCAAATGTTCAATTTTTTGACTCCTTTGGGTTACCGTTGGTGCTAGGTAGGGCCGGATTTTACG
>JANYFR010000030.1 GCA_025362585.1 Acidimicrobiales bacterium
ATCTAGGGACCGAAGAGATAGCGAGCCCGCGCCGACATGGACCGACTGGTCCCGCCGGACTCATCCTCGCCGAAGCGCTCGCGGGGCTCCAGGGTACGAAGTGCGAGGTCGGTCGGTCCGAGTTCGGGCTTAACTGGCAAAACGACGTAACGCAATTTCCAGCGTGCGGCGACATATGCGGACGACGGGGCGGGCTGGCGAACATCGAATCCGAGCAGCGCGATGACCTTGGGATACTGGGAATGCCCCCATCTCAGTCGCGGGACTGACACTCACCATCCGGACTAGATTTGTCGAAAGAGGTGCATGACCGCACACCTATCAGGGTGTGAAAAACGTCATGCGCACAGGAGAACAACGCAGCATGAGCACGTACGCAGTGGTCAACCCGGGAACCGGCGAAGCAGTGAAGAGTTACCCCTCCCTATCGGACGAGCAGCTGAGCGCGAAGATCGCGTTGGCCGATGGCGCGCACCGGGGATGGTCGCGTTCCACCACCGTCCAGGAGCGATGCGCCCTAGTGCGCCGCGTCGGGGAGCTGCATACGGAACGACGCGATCATTTGGCGGCGATCATCGTGCGGGAGATGGGCAAGCCCGTTGCCCAGGCGCTCGGCGAGATCGACTTCAGCGCGGCCATCTACGAGTTCTACGCCGACAACGGCGTCGATCTGATGAAGGACGACCCGATTCAACTGCTCGCGGGCGATGGCACCGCCTTCATCCGTCGCAACTCGTTGGGGGTGCTCTTGGGCATCATGCCGTGGAACTTCCCCTACTACCAGGTCGCTCGCTTCGCTGGTCCGAACCTCGTCATCGGCAACACCATCTTGCTCAAGCACGCGTCGCAGTGCCCGGAGTCGGCTGAGGCCATGGAGCAGATCTTCCGTGATGCGGGCTTCCCCGAGGGGGCCTACGTCAACATCTACGCGTCGACCGACCAAGTCGGTTCGGTCATCGCTGACAAGCGAGTTCTCGGCGTCTCGCTGACCGGTTCCGAGGCGGCCGGGGCCGCAGTCGCAGAGATCGCCGGACGCAACTTGAAGAAGGTCGTTCTTGAACTCGGTGGCTCGGATCCCTTCATCCTGCTCGCTACTGACGACCTCGACGGAGCCGTGGCAGCAGCGGTGGCCAGTCGTTTGGACAATAGTGGGCAGTCCTGCAACGCCGCCAAGCGGTTTATCGTGATTGATGAGCTTTATCAACCGTTCATCGAGAAGTTCACTGCCGCAATGGCCGCGACGAAGGCCAGCGACCCCTCATCACCCGACTCGGTCCTCGGTCCCCTCTCTTCGACCGGTGCCGCCGACGGACTGCAGGATCAACTCACGCGGGCCGTCGCTCAGGGCGCTCGACTGCTCACGGGCGGCGAGCGCACGGGCAACTACTTCTCTCCAGCGGTGCTCGTCGACGTGAAGCCCGGCAACGACGCCTACTACGAGGAGTTCTTCGGACCGGTCGCCACGGTCCATCGAGTGAAGTCAGAAGACGAGGCGGTCGAGCTGGCCAACGACACGCCGTTTGGTCTCGGTTCGTACCTGTTCACCAATGACCCCGAACAGGCGCTTCGAGTCGCCAATCGCATTGACGCCGGAATGGTGTTCGTGAACCTCGTCGGCGCCGACGGCGCCGAGCTTCCCTTTGGTGGAATCAAGCGATCGGGCACCGGACGTGAACTCGGCCGTATTGGTGCGGACGAGTTCGTGAACAAGAAGATGATCCGCATCGGTTGAACACCGGTTCTTGGAGATTACTGGGGTCGCGTTCGGACCCGTTCGAATCAGATCGTTGCAGTGGCGCACACGGTTACCTGCAGGTTGCATATTGGATTTGGACCGTCGTGGAATAAGAAAGTGACGGAGCACATCCTTCATTCGCTCACCCCTGGCACACGTGGTGACGCGCAACGTTACGTCCCACGATGCTGTATGTTTCGCTAACCCGGTGACATTCCAACCGCAGACCTTCGAGATTGCTACAACTACTTGTTCACGTTCTCACTGAAAGTTGTTGTCCCCTAGTGGAACCGATGACATGATGGGCAAGGTTGGATGAGCCGACCGAAGTATCTCGAAAGGCGATGTCAATGACCCGAATCAAGATTGGTGCATTACTCGGCGTTGCAACCTTGGTCGGCTTCGCCGCAGGTGGTCTCAGTCTGGGCGCCGGCGGCGCGACGCCGCACTACTTGGTCGTCGAAAAGACGTACAGTGTCGCATCCAACGCCACCCGGATCGCGAATGTCAACTGTCCTAAGGGAATGGTCCCTGTGGGCGGTGGCGCTCACTACGGATCGAACAGCTTTTCCGGTGGCAACGCCACTTACGCCTACGTTGCCGAGTCCGACATCAACCTCGCGCACCGCGGCTGGGCCTCTACGCTCGTCGTCACCGGTGCACAGAGTCGCTCGTCGTTCACCGCCGACGTGACGTGCGCTAGCTGGTAGTTCTATCGCGGGAATCGTTGCCGAGTCTCGAAGAATCAAGGTTGACATCTGCAATCGTCTGCACGTGGTGGTCCACGCAGTGGCTACCGGTCCGATCACCATTCGTCTTGCATTGCCCTCGAAACCTACGTTCGATCTGAAGGTTCTGTCCATTCCATCACTCACGGGCAAATCCCTTCGTAATGAAACAGGGGTCCTGACCCTGAAATAGATTGGTGCTCGTGGGTTCCTCCAAGGGCGAAGCCGTCTGGACACGGACATCATCAGGGCCGTCCATCGTGCTCCTCGCTGTGGCGTCGCTGCTCGTTG
>JANYFR010000036.1 GCA_025362585.1 Acidimicrobiales bacterium
CCCCCTGGTCGGCGCGCCAGGGCGCCACGGGCGCCGCCGGCTCACGTCTCTCCCTCGAAGCCGAGGAACCGGTGTTCACTGACGAGGCGCACGCCCGTTGACGCCTCCACGCGGGCCCGGACCTCGCGCAAGAGCCGAAACACGTCGTTCGCCCGCCCCTCGGCATCGGCGATGATGAAGTTGGCGTGCTTCTCACTCACCTGGGACGTGCCGACGCGCAGGCCCTTGCACCCCGCCGCTTCGATCAAGCGACCGGCGTGGTCCCCAATCGGGTTTCGAAAGACGCTCCCGGCGTTGGCACCCCCGGGCTGGTTCTCGCGTCGCCACCGCACGATCTCGCGTATTACTTCCTGGGACCGCTCCGCGTCGCCCTTCGCGAGGGCGAGGCGCACGCTCGTGACGAGCGCGCCCGAATCGAGGGCGCTCGAGCGGTACGCGAAGCGCAGCTCCTCGCTCGACCACGTGCGCCACCCCGTGTGACTCCACGTGGTCACCGTGCGCACCGACGCGGCCATCTCCGATCCGTGGCCGCCGGCGTTCATCACGACCGCCCCGCCAAAGGTCCCCGGAACGCCGACCGCCCACTCGAAGCCCGCAATCCCCGCCTTGGCGAGGCGCCGTGCCGCGATTGGCAGCCCGAGTCCGGCGCCGGCGTCGACGACAACGGTCGGGCCGTCGTCGCGCCACTCGATCGCCTCGAACGTCCCGCGCAGGTGCACCCCCAGCACGTCGTGTTCGCCCTCGGCCACGAGAAGGTTCGAACCGTTACCGAGCACGCACCGGTCCAGGCCGCAGCTCACCATGAGCGGTCCCAGTTCGTCGAGGTCGGCGACGCTCGAGAGCGTCACGAGAGCGCGGACCGTCCCCCCGACCCGGTAGGTCGTGCGCGCTCCGAAGGGCGCGTGCTCCACCACCCGGTCCCCGCCGCGCTCGACCAACTGCTCCAGCGTCACGTCGGGGAGTTCTCGGACAGTTGGGCGTAGACCGAGGCCACGTCGCCGGCGCCGAGCAGGGCAATGACGTCGGCCTCGACGTTGGCGCCGACGAGCGCAGTGACCACGTCGTCGAGGGTGGGACAGTACGAGACGGCGCCGGCGCCGCGACGGGCCCGGATGGCATTGGCCACCACCTCGCCGGTGACGCCGGTGGGGTTCGATTCGCCCGCGGCGTAGACGTCGGTGACGACCACGTGGGTCGCCCCGTCGAAGGCCGGCGCGAAGGAACTGGCGAGGGCGATGGTGCGCGTGATCCGGTGCGGCTGAAAGACCGCGATGATGCGTTGGTAACCCGACGCGCGCGTCGCCGCCAGCGTCGCGGCGATTTCGCCGGGGAGGTGCGCGTAGTCCTCGTAGACGTCGCAGTCACGCCAGGTCCCGAGGAACTGGAAGCGCCGCGGCGCGCCCGCGAACCGGCGCAGTCCCTCGACGACCGCTTCGCTCGCGACCCCGAGCGACCTCGCGAGCACCGCCACGACGGCGGCGTTGGCGACGTTATGGACCCCGGTGACTCCGAGCGCGACGTCGAAGGACTCGCGCGGGCCCCGCATCGTGAACGTTGAGCGACGTCGCGCGACCACCACGTCGGTCACCTGCCAGTCGCACGACGAGTCGGTCCCAACCCGAATGAGGTCGCGCGACGCGCCCGTCGTCACTCGCCGCACGCCCGGGTCATCGTGCCACACGACGACCGGACCACGGACCCGATCGACCAGACGGGCGAACGCGTGGTCGAGGGCCTCGAGCGTTCCGTAGTGGTCCAGGTGGTCGGCCTCGACGTTCAACAGACCGAGCGCGTAGGGGCGCAGCAGCGCGAACGTCCCGTAACTCTCGTCGACCTCGAGGATGAGGTCGCCACTCCCCCAGTGGCCGTTGGCCCCGACGCCAAGGACGTCCGCGCCGAGGAGCCACCCGTCGTCCGCGCCGCTCGCCACCATGACCTGGACCATCATGGACGTCGCGGTCGTCTTGCCGTGAGTGCCCGTCAGTCCAATGACCCGGCGCAGTCCCTCCAGGTCCGCGAGCACCTCGGCCCTCGTCATGAGCCTCGAGCCCGCGGCCCTCGCCGCCGCGAGCTCCACGTCGTTCACCGGCACCGCGGGCGACCACATCACCACGTCGACGTCGCGCACGCGCGCGGCGTCGTGACCGACGCCGACGTCGACGCCCGTGGTGCGCAGTGCGTCGAGCACCGGAGAGTCAACCAGGTCACTGCCGCTCACCACGGCCCCCATCTCGCCCAACAGACGACCGAGTCCGCTCATGCCCGCGCCGCCCACCCCGATGATGTGCACGCGCGTGCCGATCTGGACCACACTCACTCGAAGCCGCCCACCTGCAAGACCACGTGCGCGATCGCCGTCGCCGCGTCCACGCGGGCGAGGGAACCGGCGCCGCGCGCCATTGTGTCGCGCACCGCGACGTCGGCGATCTCATCGAGCGTCGTGGCGAGGAGTTGCCCGGTGCACGCGCCGTCATCGACCACTCGGGCTCCCCCCACCGCGACCATGGCGCGCGCGTTCAATCCCTGATGATCGCCGGGCGCGCCAGGTAGAGGCACGAGAATCGAGGGAATCATGAGCGCGGCCAGCTCCGCCACGGTCAGGGCGCCCGCCCGACAGACGGCAACGTCGGCGACGGCCCAGAGCCGGGCCATGTCGGCGAACTCCTCGACGCGGTAGTCGAGTCCGTGCGTGGCCGGGCGACGGGCGTCGATCGACGCGAAGTCGCGCCGACCGGCGACGTGAATGAGGGTGCGGTCGTGGCGATCGGACCATCGCGCTGCGAGGTCGCTCACCGCTCGATTCACGCTCGTCGAACCGAGCGAGCCGGTCATCACGACCACCACCAGGCGACGCTCGTCGATGGGCGGCACCATGAGGTCCCGGGCGGCCAGGCGGCCGCTGGGGGAACGGTCGATCGCGACGATGGCGTCACGCAGCGGCGCGCCGGTGACGACGGTCGAGGGGTCGTTGGAAGGAAAGGCGCTGCAGCGACGGGTCGCGAAGCGACCGAGTAGTCGATGGGTCGCGCCCGGGGTGGCGTCGAACTCCACCAGAACGAGCGGACGTCGCCAGACGATCGCGGCGAGTGACGTCGCGAGTGACGCGTAGCCCCCGACCGACACGACGACCGACGGGCGCCAGCGGCCCACGGCGACCAGGGCCGCGACGAATGCCCCGGCGAGACCGGCGAGGGCGCCGACGTTGGCCCCGAGGGCTCGCGGCGCGAGGGAACGCTGGAGGCCCCGACCGGGCAACCGGGTCAGGACGTTCTCGCCCGAGCCGAGCAGTGTCGACTCCTGGCCCCGACGACTTCCCACGAAGCGCACATCATTCGCCCCGATCCCGAGCGCCATCAGCCGCTCGGCGATCGCCGCCATCGGAAAGATGTGTCCGCCGGTCCCACCGCCGGTGATGACGATGGGGCCCGTCATTAGTAGCGCCGGCGCGCGTCGTGGCTTTCGCGCGCACGTACGACGGGCCGCGACGGCGCGGCGCGAGGAGGTCCGGACCTCGACCGCAGGACGCGCGGTGCGTGGATCGAGACGTCCCGTGACCGACTGCGGTCGTGCGCGATGTTGTAGAGCAGTCCCACGGCCGCCAGTTCCGAGATGAGGGCCGTCCCGCCGTAGGAGAAGAAGGGCAGGGGAATCCCGGTCACCGCCCACCATCCGACCACCGACGCAATATTGACGATCGCCTCCAGGCAGATCCACGTCGTGATGCCCACGACGATCAGCCGGTACACGTCGTTGGGGCACTGGCGCGCGATGCGAATCGCGGCAAAGAGGAAGGCCACGAAGAGGCCGATGACCAGCAGCGTGCCGATCAGTCCGAGCTCCTCGCCGATGATCGAGAAGATGAAGTCGGTGTGGGGGTTCGGCAGGAAGCTCCACTTCTCTCGACTGTGCCCCAGTCCGAGACCGGCGACACCACCGCTGCCCAGTCCAATGCGCGACTGCATGAGTTGGTAACCACTGCCGAGCAGGTCCGCGTTGGGGTGCAGGAAGGAGAAGAACCGCTTCGACGAGTAGGGCTTGTAGATCATGTACGCACCGAAGGCGGCGGCCCCGAGCAACGCCACGCGACCGAGCAGTCGCCGCGACAGCCCCGCGACCGCGAGCGTGGCGAAGGCGATCGCCACAATGATGGAGGACGTTCCAATGTCCGGTTCGACGACGACGAGGACGGAGCCGGCGCTGACCGGCACCGTCCACATGGCCAGACGTCGCCAATCACCGATCTCCTCGTGATGTCGTTGGACGACCCAGGCAATGAACAGCACCGTGCAGAGCTTGAACAGCTCGGACGGCTGGAGGTAGATGGCGTGCAGGTTCAGCCACCGCTTGCCGCCGTTGGACGTGACGCCGATTGCCTTCACCGCGAGCAGCAGCACGATACCGACGCTGATGAGCACCGGGGCGCTCTGCACGAGTCGATCGAGGCGAACGCGCGCCATGACGTAGAGGGCGAAGAGTCCGAAGCCCAAGAAGACGAGGTCGTGGATCATGATCGACCAGGTCGAGCCGCCGTTGGCCGACGCCTGCCCCTCGCTCGCCGACGCCACGGCGACTGTGCCGAGGGTGATGAGCATCGCGGTGATCAAGAGCAGGACCCGGCCGTTCGCGCCACCGCGCGGCAGGGGCTGCCACAGTCCCCCGAACCGTTCGCGTGCGGCCATCGTCAGACCACCTTGGCGATCTTCAAGAAGTCGCCGTAGAACATACCCAGCCCCAGCATCGCCAGCAGACCCGCGAGAATCCAGAACCTGATGATCACCGTGATCTCGGGCCATCCCCGCAGTTCGAAGTGGTGGTGGAAGGGGGCCATGCGAAAGACGCGGCGCCCGAAGATGCGAAAACTGAGGACTTGGAGGATCACCGACGCGGTCTCGGCGACGAACAGTCCCCCGATGACGACGAGCAGCAGGTCGAGGTTCATCAAGAGGCACAGTGCGCCGAGTCCCGTACCGACCGCCAGGGAACCGGTGTCGCCCATCATGATGCGCGCGGGCGCGGCGTTCCACCAGAGGAATCCCAGGCACGCGCCGACCAGTGCGACGGCGACGAGGCCGAGGTCGAGCGCCGCGCCGAGGTGGTAGATCTTGAAATGACGGAACTGCCAGTAGCCAATGATCGCCAGGACCCCGAAGCACATTGTCGCCGATCCGGCGGCGAGCCCGTCAAGACCATCGGTGAGGTTCACCGCATTGGACGTCGCGACGATGACGAAGATGGCAAAGAGCATCCACCCGACGGCGGTGAGGTTCCATCCCGGCAGTGTCGACCGGGTGAACGAGAGGTTGGTCGACGTGTGCACCCAGTCGATTGAGAGGACCGCGAAGACCGCGGCGATGAGCAGCTGGCCGACCAACTTGCCCCGCTTGTTGAGGCCTAGGTTGCGAGCGTTGCGAATGCCCAGGTAGTCGTCGAGAAAACCCAGGACTCCCGAGGCGATCGTGACCGAGATTGCCAAGATGCCGCCACTGGTAAAGACAATGGACGTGCCGACGTGACCCATCAGGTAGCCGGCCACTGCCGACAGCACGATGACCACCCCACCCATCGTGGGCGTGCCCGCCTTGACGTGGTGAGTCGACGGGACGTCCTCACGGATCCGCTGACCAAGCGAACGATCACGCAGGAACCGGATCCACAGCGGCGTTGACAGCAGCGCGCAGAGGAAGCCAACGCCACCGGACTCCATGAGGCTCAGCATCGGGCCCTCATCGCAGCAGCTCGCGGACGATCACGCGATCGTCGAAGGGCGTGACCTCGTCGCCGATCGTCTGGGTCGTCTCGTGACCCTTGCCCGCCAGCACCACCACGTCTCCGGGCTCGGCCCGCGCCACGGCCCGCGCAATGGCCGCACGTCGGTCGCTCTCACGAAACACCGTCGCGTTTGGAAGAGCGCCCGACATGATGGCATCAATAATGACATCTGGCGGCTCGGAACGAGGGTTATCCGAGGTCACGATGGTTATGTCGGAAAAGCTCGACGCAATCGCTCCCATTTCGGGGCGCTTAGTGCGGTCGCGCTCTCCCCCGCACCCAAAGACCGTAATGATTCGACCCTTCGTCACGATGGCCCGGACGTCGATGAGCAGTCGTCGAAGGCCCTCGGGGGTGTGCGCGTAGTCGACCACGACGGTGACATCGCGTCCGCGAACGACGTCGAAACGACCGGGAATCGCTGGCACCTGGCCCATCGCGGCGGCGATCTGTGCGTCGGGACCACCGAGTTCGCTGAGGATCGTCATGGCGATGAGGGCGTTGTCGACGTTGTAGTCACCGACCAACGGGGAGTTGACGAGGTGATTGCGCCAGAAGAAGGAGGAGCCGGTGATTGACGTGGCGACCTCGGTCGCGTCGGTGCGCGAGACGGGGGTGACCGGCAACGCCGTCGACGCGGCGAGGCGCGATCCGTAGTCGTCATCGACCCAGATCACGGCGCGCTTCGCGTGTTCTTCGGTGAAGAGCCGCGCCTTCGTGCGAAAATACTCGTCCATGGACTTGTGGTAGTCGAGGTGGTCGTGGCTCAGGTTGGTGAACGCCACGACGCAAAAACGCAGTCCCTCGATCCGATCCTGGTCCAGGGCGTGGCTGGACACTTCGAGCGCTACGACGGACCGGTCCAGGTCGTGGTCGAATCCGTCGACCAGGCGGGCCAGAGTTCGAAAAAGTTCGGGGCCGGCCGGGGTGGTGCGCTCGCTCGTCAACGTTCCGATGTTCGCCCCGTTCCACGACAGGCCGCGCGCGAGGGCGCTGATCATCGTGGTCACCGTCGTCTTGCCGTTCGTACCCGTCACGCCGACGAGCGGGGTGCGGAGCTCGGGATGGCCGACGATTGTCGCGCTGGCGTGAGCGCAGAGGGCTCCCATCTGCGACGCGGGAACGATGACGCGAGGAGCGTCGATGTCGACCGGTTCGCTCGTGACCACGCACACGGCACCGCGGGCCACCGCGTCGCGGGCGTTGGCTCCGCCACGGGTCGCGCCATCCGTGAAGGCGAAGAACAACGAACCGGGCCCGCACTGTCGCGAGTCGAGGTCCACGCGACTGATCTCAATCACGGCCGTCTTGGTATCGAGGGTGAGATTGTCGAGGATGTCGCCGAGCTGCATCAGGTCACGTCCGAGGCGATGCTGGCGCCCAGTCCCTTGAGGGGTTTGACGATGGTGCCATTGGACGGTATGCCGTAGTGGTGCAGGGCGTAGGACATAACGGTTTGGAAGATTGGCGCCGCCACCGCGCCCCCGAAGATCGTCGTCTGGGGACGTTCGACCACCACGATCATTGACAACACCGGCGCGTTCGCCGGAGCGAAGCCAACGAAGCTGGCGTTGTATTGGCCAATGAGCAACTTGTCCTTGCCGGGGTAGGGCATGGTCGCGGTGCCGGTCTTACCCGCGACGCTGTAACCCGGGATAATCGCGTTCGTGCCCGTACCCGACAGCACGACCTGTTCGAGCATCTTGACCATGGTGGCGTCGGCCCTCGGGGAGAGTGCGACGCGCTGTCCACTTCGGGCGGTCGCCTTCAGGGCGCCGTTGGCGTAGA
The DNA here is from genome assembly GCA_025362585.1 of Acidimicrobiales bacterium. GTDB lineage: Bacteria > Actinomycetota > Acidimicrobiia > Acidimicrobiales > RAAP-2 > RAAP-2. Next base: position 7,558 of record JANYFR010000036.1, read on the forward strand.
CCAATCCTCGCACCAACTTTGGCTCAACGAAGATACCGCCGTTGGCGATCGTGTTGTAGGCGTCGAGCACCTGCATCGGCGGCACGGCATCAACTTGGCCAATGGGGAGCGCCACCTGGTCGCTCGCGTACCAGGTGGCCGCGTTGACGAGGAGGCCGGGCGACTCGCCGGGAAAATTGACCGGCGTCGTCTGGCCGAAGCCGAGCCGCTGCACTTGGGCGAGGAGCCCACTCTCGCCGACGAGCTTGCCGACCTCGTAGGTCCCGATATTGGACGAGAGGGCGAGCACCTGGGTCGCCGTGAGGTGTTCGGTGGCGTGGCGTTCGGCGTCGTGGAAGAATCGCCCACCGACGGTAACGGAGTTGGGAACGGTGAAGACCGTGGACGGTGTGATGAGACCGAGCTGCAGGGCGGCGGAGAACGTCACGACCTTAAAGACCGAACCGGGCTCGTAGGTCTGGGAGAAGGCGAGATTGTTGATCGTCTGTTGGACGCCCGCCACACCAACGTCGGTGCCCCACGCCGGGACCGGCCCGAGCACCCCGGCCTTCGTCTGGGTGTTGACGAGCGAAGCGTCGGCGAGGATTTCACCGGTCTTCACGTCCATGACAATTGCGACGCCCGACAGGGCGTGAGTCGCCGTGAGCTGGCGCGCGAGGACGTGTTCGGCCACGTACTGCAGTGACGTGTCGAGGGTCAGTTCGAGGCCGACTCCCGGCAACGCCCGTCGAATGACCTTGCTCAGCGACGCGGGCAGGTTGACCCCCGAAGCTGAGACCATTTCGCGCGTGACGCCGGTCTGGCCGGCGAGGAGCGTCTGGTACTGGTACTCGAGCCCAGCCGATCCGGCGCCCGAGCCGTTGACTCCTCCAATGACCGACGTCGCGATGGGACCGTTCGGGTAGGTCCGCACCGACGAATTCTGGACCACGATCCCGGGAAAGACCATCGAGGAGATCTTCCGACCCGCGGTGAGGTCGAGTTGGTCGTTCAAGATCACGTAGCCGTTGCGCTCTGACAGCAGCGCCGTCAGTTTCTTTACCGGCACTTGGACGAGGGCCGACAGTGCCTGGGCCTCTTGCGCCGGATGGGTGATTTGAAAGTCGTCCGAAATCACCATCGACGTCGGGCGCGACACCGCGAGAATCTGTCCGTGCCGATCGTAGATCCCTGCGCGCAGCGCGGTCGTTGTTCGGTCGACGCGGACCTGCCCCGCCGAGAGGGCTGCGTAGCGCGCGTGATCGACAACTTGGATGAAAAACAGTCGGACGCCGAGTGCGACAAAGGCGAGCGCGAGCACTGAGCGCAGCATGAGCAGACGGCGGGGCCGACTGACCTCTCGTCGGGGTGGCTCTCGTTGAGTGCGGGTTCGAAAGTGGGTCGAGGTGTAGTGCTGACTCACCGAACGGTCCTTGATGTGGCCGGCGCATAACCTATGAACTTCGGTAGCGGCAGAGGCGCATCAAGTGACGTAGACGGGACTTGCGTCTCGGACAGGGGTGAAACGAGGTGAAGGGCGCCGGCCCGAGTGGCGATTCGGCTCGGCGCAGCCTGCAGTGTCAGGGTGCTCACCTGTTCGGCGTACGTCGATTGGTCCTGCAGCAGCTGGCTCTGAAGCTGGTGCAACTGGATCTGCCGATTAGCGACGACCATACTGCCGGCGATTGAGAGCGTGAGGGCCATACCCACAATTATCGTCGACTTACGCAGGGTTGACGCGCCACGCAGCCTCGCCGCTACTGCTCGACGGCGGGGCTGGGTGGCAACGTGGGTGGGCCGACGCGTGGTCGGACCCGTGGTTGGACGGGTCGCCGGGCGGACCCCGGGGCGGGGACGACGGGTGTCGACGCGACGCGGAAAGCTGATGACCGTCACGACGCGAGCTTTCGTGCAATGCGCAAACGCGCCGAACGTGCCCGGGAGTTGTCTTCGATCTCACCCGCTGTGGCGAGGCGCGCACTGGCCTTGGTGACGGTGACTCGGGGCACTGCTCCGCAGACACAACCGAGCGCCGCTGGGCAGTGGCATCCTCCGGTGGCGGCGTCGTGCAAGACCGCCTTCACCACACGGTCCTCGCCCGAATGGTAGGAGATGACCGCCAGCACGCCGCCGGTCTCGAGGACGTCGATCGCCGCGTCGAGGCCCCGGGCCAACTGTTCAGCTTCGTCGTTCACCGCAATCCGTAACGCCTGGAACACGCGCGTGGCGACGTGGCCGCGACGACGCGCACCCATCGGCACCGCGCGCTCCACGGCGGCCGTGAGTTCGTCAGTGGTCGTGGGTCGACGCTCGAGGATTGACTTCGCAATGGCGCTCGCGAAGCGACTCTCGCCGTTGGCTCGCAGCAGCCGCACGAACTCGTGCTGATCGACGTGGGAGAGGAACTCGGCGGCGGTCTCGCCTTTCGTGGGGTCCATCCGCATATCGAGCGGGGCGTCGGCGCGAAACGAGAAGCCGCGACTCGACTGGTCCAGTTGGTGCGACGACACGCCCAAATCCATGAGGACGCCGACGACGGGCTCGTCTTTTACGAAGTCGCTCGCTCGACGTAGGACCTCAGCGAGACTGGCGAAAGTGGCGTCGACGATGAGGAATCGATCATCGAAGGGGGCCAAGCGTGTGGCGGACACCGCGCGAGCGTCGGGGTCGCGGTCGATGCCAATGATCCGCAACTGGGGCGCCGCCCTAAGGACCGCGACCGCGTGCCCGGCGCCACCCAGGGTGGCGTCAACGACCACCCCGGTCTCGAGTCCGGTGAACAACTCGATGATCTCACTCACGAGCACTGGTTGGTGATAACTGTCCTGGGCCATCTGCAGCCTTTCAATCGTCAAGACAAGGGAGAGGGCGGAGGAGGATTCTCCACCTGTCTTGACGATTGCCAGGCTGCGCATGGTCCGCGGCCGGTACTGCAGTTGCGCTCCTCCCACTAGTTACTGCCTTGCTTAAAGATCTCTTCCGCCGCATTGACCTGCTCTGCGTAGGTCACCGGATTCCATAGTTCGACGTGGTCGAGCGCGCCCACGACTAAGACGTCGCCGACGAGACGTCCGTAGTCGCGGATGGCGAGAGGCAGTGCGAATCGACCCTGTTTGTCAAACTCGACGTCCGAGGAGTTCGCGGCCCAGTACCGCACCTGTTGACGTTCGAGGGCACCGCCAGCGCGACTCTGCTCGAGGCGCTCCTCACTCTGGCGGGCAAACTCGCCAGGGGTCCACAACGCGATGCAGCCCTCCGTGTTCGGACTCAGGTGTCCCCCACGTTCGAACTCTGTTCGGAATTTCGCGGGCAGGATGAGTCGGCTCTTGACGTCCAGCGAGTGCTGAAATTGACCTACGAAACCGAGCATCACAGTCTTTCCATGGGTTCACCACTTTCCCCCATTTCGTGACACATTACACCACTTTGCCCCACTTGACGTCAAATCCTGCCCTCAGGGCGCCCAATTTGGGGCGAGTGCTGCCGGGGGCGTGAGGGGTCGTGTAACGGGACGTCCGACGGACTAGTTCGCCTTGAGCGAGACGACGCGCACCGTCGCGAAGCCACTGGCCTCACGCACGTCGGCGACCACTTGGTCGACGTTGACGAGGTCCAGCGTCGTCACCAGGTGGTGGTCGAGTGATGCCCCAAGGCCGTCGGGTGTTGAAGTCAGGTAACGAAGAATGTCGCTCGAGGGTTTCGAGTGGATCACCGTCGACACGAAGATGCCCTCTCGCACTCGCCACTGCGTCAGGCCCACCGCTTTGCGACCATCGACGAAGACCTCGCCGGGCCCGCGACCGGCAAAGCAGACGACCCGATGTTCGAGCACTCCCTCGAGCGCTCCCCGGTGCACCGACACCACACCGGGCACCCGCTGTTCGAGCACGTCACGCCACCAGCCCCCGACCAGCAACGCGCTGACGCGCACGTCGGGAGACCAGCGAGGGTCACCGGTCGGTATCCACCAGTCCAGCCAGAGGTCGCCGGGCTGCAGTAGCACCAGTCCTCCACCGCCGCGACGACGGCGAAGGTCCGTTGACCCGAGGCGCCCTACGTTGATCACGTCGAGGGACTGGCGACCCCCAAGTACGAGCGTCGGACGAGCGACGCCCACGACGTACATGGTTGACTCGGGCACTTCGCGCAACTCGGCGTAGTCGTAGAGGTCCGCTGCATCGATCACGACGCTCGGGGCAGGTACGGCGCCCACAGGGGGTCGGGGTCGGGAACATGACGCCAGCGCCACCACGGACCGTCGGGCACGCGTGGCTCAAAATGCATTCGCCAACCGAGTTCATCCACCAGTCGATCACCCTTTTGCATGTTGTGGGGTCGACAGGCTGCCACGACGTTGGTCCACTCGTGTCCGCCGCCCCGACTGCGAGGGACCACGTGGTCAATCGTGTCGGCGTGTTCAAGGCAGTAGGCGCAGCGATAGCTATCGCGCAGCAGCAGTGACCGTCGCGTCAAGGGAGGGGTGCGAACTCTCGACGGCAGCTTCACCATCTCGTGCAGTCGCACAATGGCCGGAATCTCGACCACGATCGTGGCCGATCGACAGACCGACGGAGTATCCGACGTGACAATCGGCTCGGCCCGGCCGGCCAACATGAGAACCACGGCGCGACGCTCGCTGACGAGTTGCAACGGTTCGAAGGTGGCGTTCAACAGCAGTACGCGCCCCATCAGTCGAACCTATCGTCCGACCCGCTGAAGCAGAGTCCACTTTGCGGCATCCACCACAGCCGCGGGCGACACGAAGGGATTGGCCGAACCATTCACCGTGCTCGTTCGAAAGTCCCAGTAGGCCCGGTGCGGCAGCGGCAAGAACGGCCAACGCCGCCACCAACCTCTCGCCCGAAGTCGCCACGCCGCCCTGGCCACGACGACGGCGTCGCTCGGATGGCGCACGATCCAAACGGTCAGTCCCGGAGTCCAGAAGCGCCTCACGTCACGCCTCTCCATCCGACCATCGCCGCGCCCAGCAGGGAGCCGTCCGTACCGAGACCCGTCCGTCGGATCTCGAGATGTTGGGAGTACGGCAGCTGCGCGGCCGCGTGGGCCGACTTATTCGCACTCTCAAAGAAGGCGTCGCCGAAGCCCAGGGCGACCGAACCCGCGACGTAGCAGCGATTGAAGTCCAGCACCGAAGCCAGCGTGCCAACGGCTCGACCGACCAGTTCGGCGGTACGCACTCTCGTGGCCTGGTCCGCTTCACTGGCTGGACGGCCCGTGCGCGACTCGATGGCCCAACCCGAAGCCTCCGCCTCCAAACATCCGAACGACCCGCACGAGCACATCGCACCATCGGGCACCACGATCAAGTGGCCTACGTGTCCCGCGTTGCCGGAGTCACCGTCGAGCAGTCGTCCGTCGAGTACGAAGCCGCCGCCGACGCCGGTTGACACCACCATCGACAGGTAGGAAGTATCGCGCTGGGCGCCACCGAACAGTCCTTCGGCGAGCGCCAGAGCCCGCGCGTCACCGTCAATGAACACCTCGACATCGAGTGCCTGTTCGAGTCGCGAACGAAGTGGGAACGCGCGCCACGACGCAATGTTGAGTGGCGAGACCGCCTCACCGTTCTTCGACATGGGCCCCGCACACGCGACACCGACGCACGCAACGGTCTGGTGACCTACGACGTCCCTCGCCATTTCGACGATCGCCTCGAACAGGTCGTGGGGGTGCTCGTCGACCAGCACCCGACGTCGCGTGCCGAGCCCGCCGTCGAAGGCAACGAGCGCTGCCTCAACCTTCGTCGCACCGATGTCCAGTGCCAAACACGGGGAAGCGGGCCGCGCCTCCCCGAGCAACGTCATTCTCGAGAGCGGCGCTGACGCGACAACCAGTCGCGAAGCGAACTGGTCCGAGGACCGTAGTTCGCGCGGGTGTCGTCCCCTTGAGCAGAACGAGTGATGTCCTGCCACGAGGCACGTCCCAAGAGACGAGCATTTCGCTCGATGACCACTGCTGAGACGAACATCAACGCCACTCCGAGCAGTCCGAGCAGAACGTTGGTGGAAAAGCAGAGGATTAAGATGAGGAGTCCGGCGACGAAGCCCGCGATTCCCCACCGCACGCGCCGTCCACCGTGGGCGTAGACGTTGGTCTCCCGCACGTTTTTCGCAAATCGAGGATCCTGCTTCGAGAGGGACTCCTCAAGCTCAGCCAGGATTCGCTGTTCGTGCTCTGAAAGTGGCATCCTGACTCCTTCCGAAAGTTCTTTCAGCCAGTGTAACTACTCCCTCAGCGAGTTCGCACGTCATAACCGGCTCGCCCGTGGGCTGAAAATAGCCCGTGCGCAGGGGCGACGTGGGTCAATCGACGCTGCACGTGGCGCTGATTTGCACTGGCAACATCTGTCGCTCCCCGATCGCCGAGGTGGTGTTGCGTCGCATGGTCAGCGACGACCAATCCCTCACCAGACGCGTGGTCGTCTCGAACGCCGGCACCACTCGCGGGCATCGGGGCAACCCCATGGAAGAGCGCGCCCGGCGAGCCCTGGACCGAGCCGGCTTCACCGAACCGGGCTCGGTGGCGACGTACGCGGACCGTCGCTACCTTGACGAACAGGACATCGTGATCGTGACGACTCGTGCGGAGCTTCACGAAGTGCGCCATCGACGCACTAACGCCGCCACCGACGGCGTGATGCTCCGCAACTTCATAGAGCCGGGGCTCGATCTCGACGTCGCCGACCCCTTCTGCGGGGACGAGAGAGTTGGGCCGGGGCCTCGACCTGCTCAGTCAAGGAGTTCGGCGTTTGACATTGGCACTTCATGAGCAACTGGATGCAGACTCGTACGAAGCTTCACCTCCGGCAGCGTGAGCGACAGGATCACCGCGAGCAGGCCAAAGGGCAGAGCCCAGCGATAGACCAACTGAATCGAGCCCGCGATGGCGTGAAGGATTATCGACAGCTCGGTCGCCGGGAGACGTCGAAGCGTTGCCGCGTTCCACAACGACGGCGACAGCAACCGGCCGGTGAAGGAATGACGCACCACGCCCGCCGCCAATTGGTGGGGCAGCACGTTGACGTACAGAGAGCCAAAGACCGCGGTGCCGAACGACCCGCCAATGGAGCGAAAGAAGTTGGCCCCGGCGGTGGCCGCCCCGAGGTCGCTGGGGTCGACCGCGTTCTGCACCGCCGTGACGAGTACCTGCATCACTAGGCCGAGGCCCACGCCGAGGATCAAGATATACACATCCGTTGCTAACTCGGAGGTTTGGACGCCCAGGGTTCCGAGAAGCCCGAGGCCGACGGTCATCACGGCCGATCCGAGGATCGGGAACGGTCGGTAGCGCCAACCCTTGGAGACCAGTTGACCAGTGATAATTGACGCGGCGAAGAGGCCGAACATCATTGGCAGCAGGCGCAGGCCCGACATCGTCGGCGAAACGCCGCGCACCAGTTGGAAGTACAGCGGAAGAAAGGTCATCGCCCCGAACATCGCGAAGCCGACCACGAAGCTGATGGCCGACGCCGACGAGAAGACCCGGTTGGCGAAGAGGTGCGGGGCGAGTACCGGTTCGGATGATCGACGCTCGATCCAGAAGAACAGGACGCCGGCAACGACGCCAACGACCAACAGAGCAATCGACTGTCCCGAGTCCCACGGAAAGGTCGTGCCCCCGAGGGAGGTGAACAAGATGAGCGCCGAGGCCGAAATCGTGAGCGTGATGATGCCGGCGTAGTCAATGACGTGCTGGACTCGAGCGCCCGCGCCCGGCAGTTTCGCAGCGCACACTATCAAGGCCAGGATGCCGAAGGGCAGGTTGACGAAGAAGATCCATCGCCACGACCAGTACTGCACGATCACGCCACCGAGCAACGGTCCAAGAACGGTCGCCGCCCCGAACGTCGCGCCAAAGAATCCCGCGTATCGACCGCGATCGCGCGGCGCCACCAAGTCGGCGATTACCGCCTGGGCTCCGACCATCAGTCCCCCGCCACCGAGTCCCTGCAACGCTCGAAAGACGATCAGCTCCACCATGCTGTGCGCGCTGCCGCACAACATGCTCCCGACCAGAAAAATGATGATCGCCGCCTGAAAATACATCTTGCGCCCATGCAGGTCACCTAATTTTCCCCACAGGGGCGTGCTGACCGTGGTCGCCAGCAGGTAGGCGACCACCACCCAGCTCAGGTGGTTGGCCCCGTGCAGGTCACCGACGATCGTGGGTAGGGCCGTCGCGACAATGGTGCTATCGAGCGCCGCCAGCAGCATCCCGAGCATCAGCGCACCGAAGACCCAGTACAACTCCCTCTTGGGCATCGGGGCTTTGAGTTGATCGGTCATGGGGGCTCCCGACACGCGGCCCAGGTGTGGCGCAGCGAACTGGTGGAACGAACCCTACTTGCCATTTCCATCAGATCACCACCGCGGTCAACGCACCACCGGTGCGGCGAAGCGACCGATTATCTGGCGTTCTTGGGTTCCTAGAGCGCCTGCCAATCGCGAGCGCCGTCGTAACCTCACACTATGGACGAACGCGGCCCCGACGTGGAAGAGATCATTTCCATGATCCGAGCCGCCACCCGCCGAGTCACCGTGGCCAAGCGGACCCTCGCCGAAGTACTCGTGAGCGCGCCCGACCACCTCACCGCCGACGAGATTACCCACGAGGTCCAGAAACGTCGATCGGACGTCAGCCCGTCGACCGTCTATCGAATTCTCGAGGAGTTCGAAGACCTGAACATCGTCGTGCACGCCCACCTCGACCAGCACGCCGCCGTGTACCACCTCGCGGGCCCGGTCCACGGTCACTTGACCTGCGAACAGTGCGGGACAACATTCGAGATTCCGGCGTCACACTTCGACCTCCTCGGAAAGAACCTGCACCGCCATTTCGGATTCGCGCTCAATCGCCACCACGTCGCGATCACTGGCACCTGCGCCCAGTGCCAGTCCCTCGCTCGGACGTCGCGCTGACGACTCGTCCTTAGCGACTTCTTAGTTGCCAACGCCTCCGCACGCTCGTCCGTTCGTTAAAGTCACGAAAGGCCCCCATGATCAAGATTGACCACCTTTCGAAGCGCTACTCCAAGACCCTCGCCGTCGACGACCTCGATTTCGAAGTGAGGCCCGGCGTCGTCACCGGGTTCCTCGGCCCCAACGGATCGGGCAAATCAACGACTATGAGAATCGTCCTCGGCCTCGATCACGCAACCAAGGGTCGCGCCACGATCAACGGCAAGAGTTACCAGGATCTCAAGTCCCCGCTGCACGAGGTGGGCGCCCTGCTCGACGCGAAAGCCGTGCATCCCGGACGGACTGCACGCAATCATCTGCGGGCCCTCGCCGCGTCAAACAAGATCAGCAAGGCACGCGTCGACGAGGTCCTCGAATTCGCGGGCATCAGCTCGGTGGCCAACAAAAAAGTCGGGGGCTTCTCGATGGGTATGAGCCAACGCCTCGGCATCGCCGGCGCCCTGCTCGGCGATCCCGGCGTACTGCTGTTCGACGAGCCGGTCAACGGGCTTGATCCCGAAGGGATCAAGTGGATCCGTGAGTTCTTCCAGTCACTGGCCAAAGAGGGACGAACCGTCTTCGTGAGTTCACACCTGATGAGCGAGATGGCGTTGAGCGCCGATCAGATCATTGTGATCGGACGTGGCAAGTTAATAACCCAGGGGTCGGTCGACGATCTAACGGCGACGGCCAAGGGGACGGTGTACGTGCGAACCTCCGACCCGAAAAAGTTGATCTCCGCCCTCGTTGCCGAACGGGGTGAGGTGCAAGAGGTCAACGACAATGGCCTCTCGGTGAGTGGGCTGTCCTCGGACGCGATCGGTGAGAGCGCGTTTCGTGTCGGCGTCGTCATTCACGAGCTGACACCGCAACGGGCGTCGCTCGAAGAGGTCTTTATGGAACTCACGGCCGGGGCTGTCGAGTACGGCAGTCACCCGATGGGTGCATCAAGTGAGTAGCGACGTGTCCCTGGTCTCCGCCTCGAAGGCCGAGTGGATCAAGTTCCGTTCAGTCCGTTCGACGGTCATGGGTGTTGCCGTCATGGTCGTCTTCACCATTGGACTGGGTGCACTGATTGATACCGCAGTGCGTGGCCACTACCACGAGATGGACCCGATCAGGAGGCTCACCTTCGATCCGGTCTCCGCGAGCCTCTACGGCACAATCGTCGCCCAGTTCGCCGTCGGCGTGATCGGGGCCCTCTTCATTACGAGCGAATATTCGTCCGGGTCCATTCGCGCGACGCTCGCGGCGGTGCCGGGGCGCACACGTCTGGCCCTGAGCAAATTGCTCGTCCTCACACTCTCGCTCTTCGTGCTCAGCGAATTCGTGAGCTTCATCACCTTCCAGCTCGGTCAGACAATTTTTTCGGGTGTCGTGCCAACCGCGTCATTGAGCAGCGGTGTCGTGTTGCGCTCCGTAATTTTTGCGGGCCTCTTTCTGACGCTGCTCGCAATGCTCGGTTACTCGTTAGGTCTCGTCCTTCGTCAAAGTGCCGCCAGCATCAGCGTCTACGTCTCGTTACTACTGATACTGCCCCTCATTGTTCTGGCCTTTCCCCAGAGCTGGCAGGATCACATTACGAAGTTCGAACCTTCGCAGTTGGGCCAGGCGATGATGTCCGCCACGCCCTCGGCGAACGGCTTCAGTTCGTGGACGGCGTTGCTCATAGTCACTATCTACGTGGCCGTCGTCTTTGGCGTTGGCACCACCCTCTTGAATCGACGAGACGCCGGCGCGAGTCAGTAGCGGACCTTCTAGGGTTGGCCCATGGAACTGAGAGCCGCGTTGCGGTCGACCGGCGCGGTTCGTCAGTTCACGGATCAGCCCGTCGACGACCAACTTCTCTTCGCGCTCCTCGACGACGCGCGCTTCGCGCCCTCGGGCGGGAACCGCCAGGCGTGGCGAGTGATCGTCGTGCGCGACCCCGGTCGACGCCGTGTCCTGCGCGATCTCTATCTCGACGCCTGGCATGACTACGTCGCCCACCGCCTCGCCGGTCTGGTTCCGTTCTCGCCGCTGGCGTCAGAGGGCGATCGCCAGGTCGCCCTCGACAAGCGTGACGCCGCGATCCGTCTGTCATCGCGCGACGGATTCGCCGAAACGCTCGACGAGGTACCGGTCATGCTGGTGGTGTGCGCCGACCTCGGCGCCCTCGCCGCCACCGATCGCGACCTCGACCGGTACCAGATTGCTGGCGGTGCCTCGGTCTATCCCTTCGTATGGAATATTCTGCTCGCCGCCCACGAGCGCGACCTCGGCGGCGTCATCACCACCGTGGCCCTGCGCCACGAGCCGTCCGTCCAGGCGGCCCTCGCAATCCCCGAGACTTTCGCCGTCGCCGCGATTGTCGCGCTCGGCTACCCGCGGCGGCGCGTGACTCGGCTCAACCGCCAACCCGTCGCAGAGTTCACCACCGTCGACGACTTTCACGGTGCACCGTTCACCATCTGACGCCCGGACGCGGTCGCGTTCCGTCGTATCGGGAGCACCGCGCTAGAGGACCTTCGAGAGAAAACTCTTCAATCGATCCGACGAAGGCGACGTCAACACGGTTCGCGGGTCACCGGACTCTTCGATGACGCCCTGGTCGAGAAAGTAGATCGTGTTGGCGACCTCACGCGCGAAGTTCATTTCGTGCGTGACGACGATCATCGTCATGCCACTTTTCGCCAGGTCCTTCATGACGTCGAGCACCTCGCCCACCAGCTCGGGGTCGAGCGCGGACGTCGGCTCGTCGAAGAGCATCAACTTGGGCTCCATGGCGAGGGCTCGAGCGATGGCCACCCGTTGCTGCTGACCGCCCGACAACTGGCTTGGGTAGTGCTTCTCCTTGCCGTCGAGCCCGACCCTCGTGAGGAGTTCACGGGCCTTCACCCGAGCAGTGTCGGGATCGACGCCCTTCACCTTTACTTGACCAATGGTGATGTTGTCGAGAACCGTCAGGTGCTGAAAGAGATTGAAGCGCTGGAACACCATGCCAATTTGGGCCCGCTCGCCGCAGATCTGCCGGTCGCTCAACTCGTAGAGCTTGCCCCCGCGCTCCACGTAGCCCACGAGCTCGCCGTCCACGCGCAACTCACCGGCGTCGTGCTTCTCCAAGTGATTGATGCAACGGAGGAGCGTGCTCTTACCCGAACCAGAGGGACCGATCAAGCACGTCACCTCGCCTCGCGCGACCGTGAGGTCGACGAACTTCAACACCTCGACGGCGCCGTAATGCTTGTGCACCCCCTTCGCCTCGACCATGGGCATCGTCACGGACTCACTCCCTTGGCCACTCGCGGTGTGCGAAATTTTGCTACGACCCCGCGGACGTCAGCGCGTAGCCGGGCAATGGGCGTGGGGGGCGGCGAGCGCAGCGCCCCTCGTGCGAAGTGACGTTCCAGGTAGAACTGCCCAATCGAGAGAATCGTCGTCACGATTAAGTACCAGAGGCTCGCGGTGACGAGCAGCGGGATGACCTCAAAGTTCGCCGCGGAGATGTTGTTGGTCGCACCGAACAGTTCAACGACGCCGGCCGAACTGACGAGTGAGGTCGTCTTCAACATCGAAATCAGTTCGTTGCCCGTTGGAGGAATAATGACCCGCATCGCCTGAGGCAGGACGACGAAGCGAAGGGTCTGGCTGCGGGTCATCCCGAGCGAGCTCGCCGCCTCGGTCTGACCCTCGTCGACCGCGATCAGTCCGGACCGGGCGATCTCGGACATGTAGGCACCTTCGTTGAGGGCCAGGGCGACCGACGCCGCGACAAATGCCGTCAACAGCGAGTTGACGTGAATGTGAATGAACGTAACGTTCACGAACGGAATTCCGATGGTGAGCGTCGGGAAGATTGTCGCGATGAAGAACCAGAAAAAGATCTGCACGTACACCGGGGTCCCACGAAAGAACCAGGTGTAGGACCACGCAATCGTTGAGAGGAGTCGGTTGGTCGAGAGTCGCATGACGGCGATCACGACACCGATCACGATACCTAACGCCATGGCCACGAGCGTGAGCTCGATTGTGGTCACCAGACCATGAAGTATCTCGGAGGTCGTGAAGTACTGGAAGACAATGTTCCACCCGAATCGCCAGACGAGGAGGGGATGACACGATCGCACACCGTTAGTCGTGTGACAGATCTGTTGGCCCGTGGTCGACGGAACCTTGGAGAGCAACGTGTGCACCAGCATCGCCAACATCACGAGAGCGACCACGCTCCCGACCCACTGCCCGTAATGACGGACGGGGACGACCCTTGCGGTGTCGTCCCCGTCCGTAGCCATACGAAGTGTTCTACTACAGCGTTCTTACGAGATCGCCCCGTTGAGGACAACTTTGCTCGCGGTCACGGCCCCGGCGCTGACGCCCGACTTGGCGAGGATGGCCCCGTAGGTACCGTTGGCGATGAGGACCTTCAGCGCGGCCCGCATGGCCCTGGCTAGTCCGAGACCAGCGGCCGTCTTGGCTGTCGCAATGCCGTAGGGCGCAACGTTGATCGCACTGCCGACCAGCTTGAACGTCCCCTTCGCCAACGCGACGATGTGACCCGCAATCTGGCTGTCGACGAAGCCGACGTCGGCACGACCCGCGAGGACCGCCGTGTTTGCCTCGGTCTGATTCGAGAACGCGAGGATCGTCAACTTCTTAGCCGTCGGGCAAGTCTTTGCGGCGGCCACGGCGTCGGTCTGCTCCACCGTGCCGGTCTCCACCGCGACCTTGAGGCCGCAGAAGGATTTGGTCCCCGTGAACGTCAACGTGGACGACGCCTTCGCGTAGACGCCCTCACCGGCGACGAAGTAGTCGACGAAGTTGACCTTCTTCTCGCGCACCTTGCTGTCCGTGAATGAGGAGTTACCCACTTGATACTTTCCTCCAACGATGCCGCCGATGATGCTGCCGAAGGTGACGTTGTTCTCCTTCACCTTGATGCCGAGCGTCTTGGCAATGGCATTGATTAAGTCAACGTCGAAGCCAACGACGTTGGTGCCGCTCATCGACTCGTCGGGCGCGTACGTGGCGTCCGAAGCGACCTGCAGCGTGATCTTCTTGTACTGCGCCGGCACCAACTTCGCCGCGGCGGCGTTGAACGTGCCCGTGATCGAAGCGGCACCCGCGCTCACGCTGGTCGCCAACAACAATGACGCGATACCCGTCGTGACCAGTGCGAGACGCACTCGAGGAATTCGTTGCATGAAATCTCCCTAACCTTTTCATTCGCCGTGATCGGCGTCTGGGTTCCATTGATACCAGAAATACGGTTTGCAAAGCGCGCACTGCCCGCGGGGGGTACTACTTCTTCACATTCGGCGTGGCCGTACGGCCGGGGACGGCGCGAATAGGGGAACGAGACGACGGTCGCCGCGACCCGATGAATGGGCCGCGCGGCGGCCGCGACGAGTGACCAACCCCATAGGGCACTCCCGTAACTACCGGGTGGCGGCCGACGACGACGTCACGCGACCATAGCCCTCGGGCCACCGACCGGGTCTTGACGGTCGCAGCAACATATCGGTCAGTTCGCGTCGCAGGTGCTCTTGACGCCAGACCAACTGCTCCTGGGCCGCGAGGAGGACCCGATCAGCGTCACGGCATTCGCTTCGCCAAGTCGGATCCTCCACCAGGTCAAAGCACCGAAACGAACCGTCGGCGAACTGGACGTAGCCGAGCTCGTCGCTCACCGTTACCGCGAGGTTCAGACGAGAGAGCGTGCGGTCGAGGGGCCAGTGCGTCGTGGCACCGCTGATGAAGAACTGGCGGTAGTCCCACTCGTAATGTGCGCCCGTACGCCACGGGACCTCCTGGTTAGCGAAGAGGGGTGCGAGGGAACGCCCGTCACACTGCACCGGCTCTTCGACGGCGAGGGCGTCGGCGAGGGTCGGCAGCAGGTCGACGTTCTCGCTGAACTGAGTGATGGTGCGACCGGCGTCGAGCGACCTCGGATCGCGCCATAGTCCGAGAACGTGGTAGCTCTGGGGGAAGAATCCGAGTTTCTCCACGAGTCCGTGGTCGCCGAGCTGCTCACCGTGGTCCGACGTGACGACGACCAGCGTCTCGCCCCACTCGCCGCGATCCTCGATTGCGCGCACTACGCGACCCAACTGGAAGTCGACCTCACTGATCATGCCGTAGTACTGCGCGCGCAGGGCCCGCATCTGACCCGGGTCGGTGGGCGCCGTGCTCTGGGCGACCGACAGGGCGACGTCGTGGACCGGGTGGCGGCGGTCCTTCGGGACCGGCGCAATCGGCGTGCCCACGTCGGCCGGGTCGTACAGCGTGGAAAACTCCCCCGCCGCCGCGTAGGGCGGGTGTGGTCGCAAGTAGCTGAGGTGCGCGAACCAGCCAGAGTCTTGGCGAGTGACCCACTCAACGAATCGTGTCGTCAAAAAACCACTGAGCGACAGTTCGACCGGGCGTTCGGACTCGCCGCGCAGTGCCGGCGCCCAGCCGCTCGGTACGTCGTAGCCGTTCGCGCGCAAGTGCTGGACCCAGCCCGCCTGACTCTCGGGCAGGTAGAGGCCCACGGAGAACCCGGGCAGCACCCCGTCGTAGCTATCGAGGCGTGGATCGTCGTAGCCCGACGCCTGCGCGGGATCGAGACCCTGATCGGTGTAGCCAAAGAGAGTTGGGTCGTAGCCGGCGCGCCGCGCGACCAGGGCGATGTTGTCGAGACCCGCGGGCAGTGGCGTGCCGTTGGCCACGACGCGGTTGTTCATTTGGTAAGTGCCGGTGTAGAGCGCGGCACGCCCGGGCGAGCACGGCGCCGACTGCGAGTAGTGGCGCGCCAAACGTACACCCTCCGCCGCGATGCGGTCCAGGGTGGGCGTGCGCACGAGGGGGTGGCCGGCCGCGCCGTACGAGTCACCCCTGAACTGATCGAGGGTGATGAAAAGGACGTTCACTCCGACGGACTCTCTACCATTCGGTGCATATGGTGCGCGAGATCGTCGACAATGGCGAGCGCCGCGGGCACCATGGAGCCCATTCGCAGGAATCCGTGGACCATCCCTTCGGCTTCGAGCAGCTCGACGGGCACCCCAAAATGCTCGAGCAGTCCGGCGTAGGCGACGCCCTCGTCGCGTAGGGGATCGCACTGGGCGACGACCACAATCGCTGGCGCGACACCCGCCAGGTCGTTGGACATCAAGGGACAGACGCGCGGGTCAGTGTGGTCGGTCCACTCACCCAGGTACAGGCCGTAGTCGTAGCGGAGCTGGTCAATATCGAGCATGTAGCCAACGCCGAACTCGTGGACGGAGTCCGTGACGAGTTCGGGTCCGAGCGTGGGATAGATCAGCACTTGGGCCGCGATGGCTACGTCGTCGTCTCTGGCGAGCGCGGCGGCGACAGTGGCGAGGGTGGCGCCCGCCGAATCACCCATCACGATGAGTTGGGCCCCGGGGTCGGCGAAGTCACCGATTCGTCGAGCGACACTGCGCAGCACGTCCACGGCGTCAGTGATGCTGGCGGGAAACGGGTGCTCGGGCGCGAGGCGATACTCGATGGAAAGGAAGCGCATCCGAGTATCGGACGACAGACGTCGACAGAGTGCGTCGTGGGTGTCGAGGTCTCCCACGACAAAGGCGCCCCCGTGAAAGTAGAGGACCAACGCCTTCTTCTCGTCGTCGATCGGCACGTAGAGCCGCGTGCGCAGCGTGCGTCCGTTGAGTACGACCGTGACGTCCTCCACCGATTCGACGGCCTCGGCGTCACCTCGACGTTCGTCGGCCAACTCTCGGTACGCCGCTCGACGTTCATCAATGCTCTGGGAGGAGATTGGCGGGCTCGGGCGCTCGCGCATGGCGCGCACGAACGGTTCCAGCGCCGGGTGAACCATCACAACCTCCTTGGCCAAAGACTATGCGGACCGTCCCTCGTCTTCGCACTATTTCGAGTCATCCGCGATAGCACGGCGACTCGCGTTGACGTGACATTCGTGACCCTCGCTCGGTGCCTAGTGGTCCACGCGTTCGTCCTTCCAACGCCGCCAGCATCGTTCCACTCGTTTCATTGCGTCGCGCCAGCCCCGTCGAGCATCAGTCCCCCCGGTCTCGTGAAACTCGATGACGTCGCCGAGCGGTCCCCGAAGTCGCGGTTCGACCCCGACGAGTTCCACCAACCATTCAACGCAGAGGCTGGCGTCGTGCACGGAACCCAACTTGGTCTGGAGCGCCTCGGCGGCGTGCGCGAGCCGAATCGCTGGCTTCCCCTCGACGACTCCCACGATCTCACTCGCGTACTGCAGTCGCTTCAACTCAATACGCAGTCGATGCAGGCGCCGATTCGTCGTGTGATGCTGGGCGTCGCGATAGCCCTCGCGAACGTGGCGCCACGTTGCTCTGAGGTGGGACTGGAGGACGTCAACCGCCGGTCCGTTCGCCTCGGGACGAAATTGAATGCGAGAGGCTAGCGACCCGATTTCTTGGACCACGCGTTGGTAGCGCACCGACGACCGCTCCTGCGCGGCGAGACGGGCAATCTCTTCTGTTGTCTGGTCGAGAAAACTCAGCAGCAGAACTCGCAGGGAAGGGTCGTCGACGAGCCACAACGATTGCGAAATCGAACCTCGCAGTACATCGAGGTCGCGCCCCGCGCCGAGGACGGCGCCGTACCACGCCAACTCGGACGTCAGAGCGCCGGACCAGTGAGGGTCGAAAAGATTCTCGAACGTTCGGATCGTTGATCGAAGGCGCCGCACACTGACTCGGGCCTGGTGAACACGTTCCATCGAGGACTCGCGTCGGTGCGGTTCGGGACCACCGATCGCCAGATGTTCGCCGTAGGTCGGTCTCCCCTGTCGACCGGACGACAGCTCGACCCCGAGGTCGTTGAGCATGAAATTGTGGGCGAACTGGTCAAGGACCGCGGTGAGCACCATCGCGCCCGAGGGTCCGGTCGCTCCAATGGGCAAGTCGTAGCCTTCGCGCGCCGGCGTTGAGCGACCCGCGCGAGCGACCAACCGGGGCCCGTCGGTTGTGTCGCTCATGGCTGAACCCCCTAATCGCCGTCGTGGCGCGACGCCCGTCGGCGCGAGAGTCGCGACCGCCCACTCCCGCGCCAATGTTGGTCCCGTCGACGAACACCACACTGTACGGCGTCAACGATCTGGCGCCCCCTCATCGACGCTCACCGGGTTGCTGTAGTCCGAGTCCTCCGGCCGCTTCCCAGAGCGCCTCTCGCGCTCGAGGGTGCGCGGCCCGTTCGATGAGTAGTCGAGCCTGGGCGTGCTGACTTCGACCGAAGATTGCCGCGAGGCCCTGTTCGGTCGCGATGACCGAGTGCTGGAACGAGCAGACCGGTTGGTGCAGAATCGGCACGACGGCCGACGAAGCACTCTTGTCGTGCCAGGAGCGAAGTGCGAGCACCGAGTGACCGCCGGGCGAATGCAGGGCTCCGCTCACGAAGTCCGGTTGCCCGCCAAAGCCCGAGTAGATCTTGCCCCTCACGAAGCTGGCGTTGGCCTGTGCGAACAGGTCGACCTCGAGGGCCGTGTTGATCGACAGCATGGCGGGCTGTTGGGCGATCCTGGCGGGATCATTGACAATCTCCGTACGTCGCATCGTCAGGCGCGGGTTGTCATCGATCCACTGATAGAGCTCGGGCGAACCGAAGAGAAACGACGCGACAATCGCGCGTTGCTCGTCGAGGGCGCCCGAACGTTCTAGATCCATCACGCCGTCGCTCACGAGCTCGGACCACACCCCCAGCCTCTTTTTCGACCCCATGTAGGCCAGCGCGGCGTCGGGCAACTGGCCGATGCCCATCTGGAGAGTGCCGCCGTTCGACGCCAGCTGCGCGACGAGTGCACCGACCACCGAGGCGGCATCGTCGGGCGCGCGAACCACGGGCGACGGGAGAGGTGTGTGGACCTCGATGGCGAGGTCGATCAGGTCGACGTCGATTTCGCCGTCACCTCTGGTGTAGGGCATCGAGGGATTGACCTGGGCGACGACCAGTCCGCGCCGACGTCGAACTTCGTCAATCGCCGCGGGCAGGATGTTGACTTCGATTCCCAACGAAACCTTTCCCCTTCGCGGCGGCGACGTCTGGAGGAGCACGGCCTCGGGTGGACGAATCGAACCAAAGAGCCGCGGGACCAAAGAGAGGCGCATCGGCAGATAGTCCACCATCGCGTCATCGCGAACACCGGGGCCGACAAACGGGGTCTCGGTGACAAAGCCGGGACGCACCGGCCAGCCCCGCTGGGGATTCATGACGAATACTCGGCAGTGCTCGAGGGTCTGGTCGAGAATCCTCACCAACTCCCACGGCGTCGCAAAGTTTCCCGACACGACGATGCGAGGCTCCACGCCCGGTACCGCGCGAAGTCGTTCGGCCACCTCGGTCTCGGTGACGAATTCCATCAGGCACACTCCTGTCGTTAACTCGTAGGTCGATCACGTCGAGCGGATGCGTCGAACGTCCTCGACGTCGCGGACGGAGACGTCGCAGATCGGGCCCGACGTTGACGACATCGAACGGGTAGCTGGCCAACTGGCGATCACTGACGGCCGCAGCGCGGCTGAAACGTAACGGGCTGAATGGAGCGGACGACCGGGCTCGAACCGGCGACCTCGACCTTGGCAAGGTCGCGCTCTACCAACTGAGCTACGTCCGCGTGGATACTGATAATAGCCGACTTGACGCGCCACACACGACCGAACGGCCCGGGCGGGAGGGGATCATCGACCACTGCTGCCAAATCCCGCCTCCCCGCGTGACGCGGGTGGAAGACTGACGACCGACTGAAAGTGCACGTCGGGCACCGCTACGACGACGAGCTGGGCGATGCGGTCGCCCTTGTGGACGACGTAGTCATTCGTCGGATCGAGATTGACGAGCGCCACCTTCACCTCGCCGCGATAGCCCGCGTCGATTAAACCCGGGGAGTTGGCACAGGTCACCCCATGCTTCGCCGCGAGTCCACTGCGCGGCAGCACCAGTCCCCCGTGACCCACCGGGATTGCGATGGCGAGTCCGGTTCCGACCAGGCCTCGTCCCCCTCCGGCATTCAAGATGCAGCTCTCGACAGCGACCAGATCACAGCCGGCGTCACCGTCATTGGCGAAGTTCGGCATCACTGCGTCGGGGTGAAGAACCTTGACAAGAATGTCCATGCGACGAAGGCTACCGTTCCCGAAATTTCTGCTTCCCTCAGATTCGGTAGTCTCGCAGCGTGCTGGTGTGGATGGACCTCGAGATGACGGGACTCGATCCCGACAAGGATGTCATCGTCGAAATCGCCACGATTGTCACCGACGACGACCTCAACGTCGTCGCCGAGGGGCCCGACCTCGTGATCGGTGCGAGCGCCGATCAGCTCGCCGCGATGGGCGAATTCGTGACCGAGATGCACACTAAGTCCGGTCTCATTGACGCCGTTAAGCACTCGAGCGTCACGGTGGCGCAGGCCGAGGCCGCCACCCTGGCCTTTTTGAAGGAGCACATCAGTGAGTCCGGCAAAGTCCCGCTCAGTGGCAACTCCATTGGTACCGACCGACGCTTTCTCCAGGAGTACATGCCCGCGCTCGAGGCCTTTTTCCACTACCGCAACGTCGACGTGTCAACACTGAAGGAGCTGGCGCGCCGCTGGCGACCCGATCTGCTCGATGCTCAGCCCGAGAAGGCGACCACGCACCGCGCGCTCGACGACGTCCGTGAATCGATTGCCGAGTTGGTGCACTATCGGGCCACCCTCTTCCGCGTCGCTGACGATACGAAGTAGCCTCGCCCGCATGAGTGGCGCCCCCCTGTCGATCGCCGAGGCGACGGCCCAGATGACGGCCCCGGGCCAGATGTACGAGATCGAGCGGGCCGTGGTCAACGGCGCGCAGATGTCGGTCTGGAAACACGCGCCCGACAACCTTCGCGTGGTCCTCGAGATGTCCCTCGGGCATGGTTCGAACGACGCCCTCGTCTACGAGGATCGTCGCTACACGTACAGCGAGCACTACCGCATCGTCGCGTCCCTCGCCCACCGGTTGGTAGACCACGGCGTCGTAAAGGGCGACCGCGTGGCAATCGCTGCACGCAATCTGCCCGAGTGGGCCATGGCCTTTTGGGCTGGCGTCGTGATTGGTGCCGTCGTGGTACCCATCAACGCCTGGTGGTCGACGGAAGAGTTGACCTACGGTCTCGCGGACTCGGGCGCGTCGGTTCTCTTCGTCGACGAAGAGCGTCTCGAACGTCTTCGACCTCAATTCGACGCTCTACCCGAGCTCGCGACCGTCATCGTCATCGCGGAGGACCCGCGACGCTTGGTGAGCCTGGGTGCGCCCCACGCGAGGATTCGCGTGGTCGGGTTTGCCGAGTTCCTCGGTGCCGTGCCGACCGACGGCGTGCCCCCGGACGTGGCGATCGGGCGCGACGACGACGCGACGATGTTCTACACGTCGGGCACGACCGGTCACCCGAAGGGGGCCGTGGGCACGCACCGCAACCTCGTGACGAATCTCATGGGCGTCTTCTTCAGCGGCCAGCGCGCCTCGTTGCGCTCGGGCGTGGTGAGCCTCGACGCGCACGGTAACCCGAGGCCCAACGCACTCCTGCTCAGCGTGCCGCTGTTCCACGCCACGGGCTGTCTCGCCGTGCTCATTACCAATGCCGCCGCCGGCGGCAAGCTCGTGATGATGCATCATTTCGAGGCCGGTCTCGCGCTCGCGGTGATCGAACGAGAGCAAATCACGAGCTTCGGGGGTGTCCCGACGATCGCGATGCAGGTCCTCGACCATCCGCACTTCACCTCGTTCGACACCTCGAGCGTCACCTCGGTGGCCTACGGTGGCGCGCCAGCCCCGCCCGACCTCGTGCGACGGATCCGCGCGGCCTTCCCGAACGCACAGGCGAGCAACGGCTACGGCCTGACCGAGACCTCAGCCGGGGTCTGCTTTATCTCCGGACCGGACTACGTGGCCAAGCCCACGAGCTGCGGGCCGCCGGTGCCGGTCTGTGAGGTCGCGATTGTTCCCGAGGAGTTCGACGGCGACGAGCCAACCAACGATTTAGCGCGGGGCCCCGACGTCCTCGGCGAACTCTGGATCAAGGGACCGATGGTGATTCGCGGGTACTGGAACCGGCCCGAGTCGACCGCCACGTCGTTCACGAAGGGTTGGCTGCATACCGGTGACGTCGCTCGCATCGACGAAGAGGGATTCGTCTACATCGTCGACCGGGCCAAGGACATGATCATTCGTGGCGGCGAGAACGTGTACTCGGTCATCGTCGAGGCCGTGATCTTCGATCACCCCGACGTTGCCGACTGCGCCGTCGTTGGCATCCCTCACGCGACCATGGGTGAAGAGGTCGCGGCGGTCATCGTGCTGCGGCCGGGCCGCGTCGTCGAGGCCGAGGAGATCGTGCGCCACGTGGCGCTGCACCTGGCCAGGTACGAGGTCCCGACTCGAGTCTTCTTTCGCTCCTCCGCGCTGCCGCGCAATCCCCAGGGCAAGGTCCTCAAGCGCGAACTTCGCGACTCGCTGGTCGAGTCAATGGAACGAACGGCTTAGTCGCGCAGCGCGTCGAGCGTGGCGAACGTGGCGTCCTCGAGTTCAACCTTCGCCGCGGCGCAGTTCTCAACAAGGTGCGCGACCTTCGACGTACCGGGAATCGGCAACATCACGGGTGAACGTCGTAGCAGCCACGCGAGCGACAGCTGCGTGGGAGAAATGCCGAGAGCGCTCGCGGTCTCGTCGAGCGGACCGCCGCGACGCGCGAGGTTGCCGGCCGCGATCGGGAAGTACGGAATGAAACCGATGCCCTCGGCCTCGCAGTACTCGAGCACGTCCTCGGACTGTCGGGCGGTGACGTTGTAGGCGTTTTGGACCGTCGAGACCGTCACGATGCGCCGGGCGGCGACGATCTGGTCGACGCTCACGTTCGAGAGTCCCACCGCACGCACCTTGCCCTCAGCGAGCAGGGCCGCCAGCAGCCCGAACTGTTCGTCGGGCGACACGTCGGGATCGATCCGGTGGAGCTGAAACAGGTCGAGCGACTCCTGACCGAGTCGTCGCAGCGACATCTCGCACTCCTGGCGCAAGTAGTCGGCCTTGCCGCACGGCACCCACGTGCCCGGGCCGGTACGCAACAGGCCAGCCTTGGTCGCAATCTTGACCTCGCCGAAGGGGTGGAGGGCCTCGGCGATCAGCTCTTCTGAGACGTAGGGACCGTAGGAGTTGGCCGTGTCGATGAAGTTGACGCCCAACTCGGTACTCCGGCGCAGCACCGCCCGGCATTCGTCACGGTCCTTCGGGTAGCCCCAGACTCCGTCGCCCGTAATTCGCATTGCGCCAAAGCCGAGGCGGTTGACCGTCTGGCCGGCGTAGGTGAACGTCGACACACTGGTCATGGCGATCTCCTCGTCAATTGCACCCTACGACTGCTCGTCCACGTCGCGGACTTCAGAGCGGCCGCGTGTGCGACGAGACTACTTGTTGGGCTGGGGCGTGAAGCGCAGGTAGTCCTTTACCTTGCGAAATCCCTTCGGGAACTTCTCCTTGGCGTCTTCGTCGTTCACCGACATCACAATGATGACGTCGTCGCCGTCCTTCCAGTCGACGGGCGTCGCCACGGGAAATTTGGCCGACAGCTGCACGGAGTCCAGTACCCGAATAATCTCGTCGACGTTGCGGCCGGTGGAGGCCGGGTAGGTCAAGGTCAGCTTCACCTTCTTGTCGGGACCCACAATGAAGACGCTGCGCACCGTCATCGTGTCGCTGGCGTTGGGGTGGATCATGTCGTAGAGGTCGGCGACGGAGCGTCCCTCGTCACCGATAATCGGGAAGTTGAGGTCCGACCCCTGCGTCTCGCCAATGTCGGCTTTCCACCGGTTGTGGGACTCGACGTCGTCCACCGAGACCGCGATGAGCTTGGTGTCGCGCCGGTCGAACTCGCCCTTTCGCGCGGCGAAGGCGCCCAGTTCGGTCGTGCAGACCGGCGTGAAGTCCTTCGGGTGCGAGAACAAGATGCCCCAACCCTCGCCGAGCCACTGGTGAAAGTTGATCGTTCCTTCGGTAGTCTCGGCCGTGAAGTCCGGGGCCACGTCGCCAAGGCGAATCGCCATTGCTGCTCCTTGCGTGAAATGTGTCGGTCGCTCGACTGACCGACGTCACGTTAGCGGAACTGCCTCAATTGTTGCAAATATCTAGTGGATTTATAGATTATAGAATCAGCCGACGTCGGGGCCTGTGAGACTGTGGCGGTGACCGAGCACTCCCGACCCGTCGTCGCCGCGTTCGACCTCGACGGGACCTTGACCGAGGGGGGCAGCGTCTTTCACTGGCTGCGCCGTATCGCGGGCACGGGACGCACCTACCTGGCCGCGATGCGCCTCATCGTGCCCCTCACGATCGGCGCGGTCCGTTCGAGTCAGTGGGCCGATCACGCGAAGGAGCGGCTCTTCCACGCCCTGCTCGCCGGCCGCGACGTTGAGCGCGTGCGCGCCATCTCCGAGGAGTTCGCCCTCGAACACCTCGAGCACGCGGGCCGCGATCTGCTGCTTCAACGACTGCGGTGGCATCTCGGCGAGGGTCACGACGTCGTGATCGTGTCGGCGTCACCCGAAATCTACGTTGCCGTGGTCGCCGAGCGTCTGAAGGCCCAGGGCGCTCTCGGTACCCGGCTGGCCACCGACCCCCGGGGACGACTGAGTGGCAGCTACCTCGGTAAGAACTGTCGCGGCACCGAGAAAATGCGCCGGCTCGGCGAATGGATTGAGGAGCGGGACTACGGCGTCGAGCCGGTCATCTACGCCTACGGCAATTCGCGGGGCGACCGTCGACTACTCGCCGGCGCGACACACCCGTTCAATGCCGGCAAACTGGGCCGACTGGGCGCCCTGCGCCGCTATCCGCGGACCCGCGCATTCGCGACAACGTGATCACTGCTGACGAATGGCGGCGCCCAGTTCGACCAGTCCGCCCTCTCGACCGTCGTAGGTCACCTGAATCGACGCCGCCTGCTCGCGCCAGGCAATGACGTTGCTGCCGTGGGGGTCCACGATCCCGATATTGACGTCGTAGATCCCGTCGAGCAGTGGAATCTGGGGCAGATCAATGCCGACGCAGTTGCGGCCCGGGAGGAGATTGACGGGGGATCCTTTGGCGTCACTGCGACTAACGAGCAGCCCTCCGCGGGTGAAGATCTCCATGAGGAAGTTGCCGCTGTAGGCGGTCTGGGACGTGATGTTGACGTCAAAGTGCAGGCCGGCGCCGCTGCGCACTTCGAACGAGCCGGTGGGCGTCGTGACTGAGTCGAAGTTGATGCTCGACATCAGGCCGCTCTGGTCACTGACGGTCGCCGACTCCATCAGGTGCTCACGAAAGATGCGTAGCGAGTCGTGCGTCGGTCCGTCGGCGATCATGACGCCGTGCTCGAGCACGATCGCGCGATCGCAGATGGACCGGACCTGATCGGCGTTGTGGGTGACCAGCAGAATCGATCGACCCTCATCTTGGAAGGTCCTGATCCGGTCGATGCACTTCGCCTGAAACCGTTCGTCGCCCACCGCCAACACCTCGTCAACGACGAGGATGTCCGGATCGACGTTGACCGCGACCGCAAAGGCCAGTCGCACGTACATACCGCTGGAGTAGAACTTCACCTGCGTGTCAATGAACTGACCGATCTCGCTGAAGGCCACGACGTCGTCGAAAATGCCGTCGATCTTCTTTCGCGAGAAGCCGAGCATCGCGCCGTAGAGGTAGACGTTGTCGCGACCGGAGAGCTCGGTCTGAAAGCCGGCGCCGAGTTCGAGCAGCGCCGCCAGGCTCCCGCGCAGGCGAATCTGGCCCGAGGTCGGCTGCAGTACGCCACAGATGCACTTGAGGAGCGTGGACTTGCCCGAACCGTTGTGGCCGATCAGGCCCACGGTCTCGTTCGTGTCGACCCGGAAGCTGATGTCCGCGAGCGCGTTGAAGATCTCGGTCGAACCGGCCTTGGGGTGCAGCATGCGCTCCTTCAGCGACTGGTGGCGCCCGTGGTGGATCTTGAACTGCTTCGAGACGCCCTCGACGTTGATAACGGTCGACATCAGAGCTCCGACTCGAAGTTCCGTTCGAGTCGACCGAAGATGACCTCCGCGAACAGGAACAGGAGGATCATCAGTCCGAGGAGGGAGATGTTGAGGTAGAAGTAAGTCGACATTGGCCAGGTCGGCAGCATGTGCAGGACCGAGTGGGGCGGTTTCGTGGAGAGCACCGTGGTCGCGACGTAGAAGACCCGTTGGAAGGTCAGGATGATCAAGGTGATGGGGTTCAAGAAGTAGAGCCACGCCACCCCGTGGCTGTGGAGCCGGGGCGCAATCGAGTCCTCGTAGGAGTAGACGATCGGCGACATGAAGAACCACAACTGCAGGATGATGACGATGAAGTGCTCCATGTCGCGCATGTACACCGTGATCGCCGACGTCAGCACGGCGAGCGCGGCGGTGAAGAAGTAGAGGGCGCCGAAGGCGATGGGCAAGATCCACAGGAAGCTCCACTGGGGCGCGTGTCCCAGTAGGAGCAGGTACAGCACCAGCACACCTATCTGAATGAAGAAGTACACCACCGAGGCGCCCACGTTCGCGAGCGCCAGGATCTCGCGCGGAAAGGCGACCTTCTTCACGAGTCCGGCTCGGTAGACAATGACGCCCGTGGCCGACTGCAGCGCCGTTTGGAACATGTTCCACACCACCATGCCCGAGAACAGGTAGAGCGCGAAGTTCGGGTAGCCGTTGTTCAAGAAGACCGAGAAGACCACGTAGTAGATGGCGAGGAACAGCCCCGGGGTCAGCATGGACCACAGGATGCCCAGTGCGGAGTTCTTGTACTTGATGCGGATGTCCGACGTAATCAGACTCGACAGCAGCTCGCGACGCGACGTGAGGCTTCGCAGTCGCGTGAAGAGACTCGCCCGGGCGCTCATGGTGCGAAAGGCCACACCTTCGAGCGCACGACGCTCGACGTGCGCCGGCACGACGTCGTCCACTAGAGCCCTTGGCGCACTGCCGACCGCTCGATGACGGCGTCGATGAAGCCGTAGTCGAGAGCCTCTTGCGCCGTGAACCAACGGTCGCGGTCGGAGTCGACCTCGATCTGTTCGATGGTCTGTCCCGTGTGAAACGCAATGCGTTCGGCCAGCTGTTTCTTCATGTAGACGATCTGCTCAGCCTGAATCGCGATGTCCGACGCCTGTCCCTGCATACCGCCCATCGACGGCTGATGCATCAAAATGCGACTGTGCGGCAACGAGAAACGCTTGCCCGGCGCCCCGGCGCAGAGCAAAAACTGGCCCATTGAGGCGGCCATGCCTACGCAGATGGTGCGTACGTCGCAGTTCACGTACTGCATCGTGTCGTAGATCGCGAGGCCGTCAGTGACTGACCCTCCCGGCGAGTTGATGTAGAGACTGATGTCCTTGTCCCGGTCTTCCGCCTCGAGCAAGAGCAGCTCGGCACAGATCCGATTAGCGGTGTCCTGGTCGACCTGCGAGCCGAGGAACACAATGCGCTCGCGCAAGAGACGCTGGTTGAGATCAACAACGCCGAATCCTTCGGCCATGGAGGTGGTGTTCATGCCACCAATCTACCGTGCGGGGCCGCAATCGCCTCGAGCAACGACGTAGGCTGCGGGTGTGAGCGGGCGTGGCGGAATTTGGTAGACGCGCTGGTTTTAGGTACCAGTTCTTCGGAGTGTGGGTTCGAGTCCCTCCGCCCGCACCAGTTGGTTCGACTGGTGCGTCACTCTCACCGTGACCATCTGCTAGCGTGGACAGAAGTGTTTTGCCGCACATTGCGGTGGAGACCGATTCGACTGTGACATATCGAGTTGGGCTCATCTCAACTCGTAGGAGTCATATGTCCATGTCCTTTGCCGACCTCGGCGTGCCGTCAAACCTGGTGGAGCGTCTTAAAGAGCGCGGCATCATCGAAGCATTCCCCATTCAAGAGGCCGCGCTGCCCGACGCCCTCGCCGGGCGCGACGTCGTTGGCAAGGCCGCCACCGGCTCGGGCAAGACCTTGGCCTTCGGCCTGCCCCTGATGGCTCGGCTCACTAAGGCCCGTCCTCGCAAACCCGTCGCCCTCGTGCTCGTGCCCACGCGCGAGCTCGCGGCGCAGGTTCAAAAGGAGATCGCCCAGTTGACCGACGACCGCGGTCGTCGCGTCATCACCATCTACGGGGGCACCTCCTACAACGTCGCGCGCAAGGCCCTCAACTTCGGCGTCGACGTGGTCGTCGCGTGTCCCGGTCGACTCGAGGACATGCTGGAGCAGGGCGCCCTCGACCTCTCATCGGTCGAGACCGTCGTTGTCGATGAGGCCGACCGGATGGCCGACATGGGCTTCCTGCCCTGCGTGCGTCGCATCGTCGGCGCCACGCCGGCGAATCGCCACGTCATGCTCTTCTCGGCGACCATGGGTCCCGACGTCAAGTCCCTCGTCAGGGAGTTCACCCACGACGCGGCCATCCACGACGTCGTCGGCGACGAAGCTCCGAACGACGTCGACCACTTTTTCTGGCGCGTCGCTCGCGATCAGCGCCCCCAGATCACGGCCGACATCGTTGAAGAGTACGAGCGCGCCATTGTCTTTACTCGCACCAAGCACGGGGCGGACCGTCTCGCCCGTCAGCTCGAAGAGCGCGGCATCAGCGCCGTCCCGCTGCACGGTGACCGCACGCAGGCCCAGCGCGAGCGCGCCCTACGCAGCGTCAAGAACGGCCAGGTTCGCGTTCTCGTGGCGACGGACGTCGCGGCGCGCGGTATCCACATCGATCTCTTGCCAGTGGTGATCCACTACGATCCCCCGGCGCAAGCCATTGACTACCTGCACCGTTCCGGTCGCACCGGCCGCGCCGGCGCGACGGGTGCGGTCATCTCACTGGTGGGCGAGGACGTCATGGGCCAGGTCAAGCGAATGTTGAAGGCCCTCGGACTGTCGGCGACCATCGAGTCGCGCGAGGACGCACCGGCGATTCGTTTGGGCGCGGTCGACGACGCCGTCGCCGCCGAGCGGCTCGACGACCGAGGGGGCAAGGGCCGCTCGGAGCGTCCCACGACGCGCAGCCAGGACCGTGGCCCGCGCACCTTCGACCGTGGCCCGCGCACCTTCGAGCGTGGCGAGCGCACCTTCGAGCGTGGCGAGCGAACGAGCAGCGATCGGGCTCGCCCCGGTCACGGCTTCGCCGACCGGACCCCTCGCCCCGAGCGCTCCACCGAGCGCGTCGAGCGCGGAACTCGACCGGCACGCGGGCCCCGCACCGAACGGACCTTCGCCGACCGGGCGCCGCGCACCGAGCGGGTGGCCACTCGCGAGCCCCGTTTCGCTGGGCGGGCCAGTTCGCCGCGTGGCAGCGAGGCCGTCGTCAGCTTCTTCAACGACTCCAAAGGATTCGGCTTCGCGAGCGACGACAAGGGCGACGACCTCTTCATTCACTTCTCCAACATCGTGGGTGACGGATTCAAGTCGCTCGCCCAGGGCCAGAAGATCACGTTCGAGGAATCCACCGGTCCCAAGGGTCGCGAAGCGCGCAACGTGCGCGTCGTCGGCGGTGGACGCGAACGCCGTTAGGAAGGTTGGCGACGTGTCCGAGAAGCCATTCGTTGAGCCCCACCTCGAACCGACCCCCGACGACCTGCTCATCGAAGAGTTGATTGTCGGTACCGGGGAAGAGGCCACGTCCGGGCAGACCGCCGTCGTGCATTACGTGGGCGTAGGTGTCACGAGCGGCGAGCAGTTCGACGCGTCGTGGGACCGCAGCGAGCCGTTCAGTTTTCCCCTCGGAGCCGGCCATGTCATTCAGGGCTGGGATCGCGGCGTGGTGGGGATGAAGGTCGGCGGTCGACGTCGTTTGGTGATTCCCCCGCACCTCGGTTATGGCGACCGGGGCGCCGGTGGCGTGATTGCGCCGGGTGAGACGCTTATCTTCGTCGTGGACCTGCTCGAACTTCGTTAGTCCAGTGAACTGGGCGTCACGTCCAACGCCAGCATCCGCTGGTAGTCACCGTAACGCTCACAACAGATCTCAGCGATAAGTCGAAGTCGGGCGTTCGGATCACTGAGTCCGAGGACCTTGAACTGGTCGAGGGTCGACATCGGTGTCAGCGAACAGAGCTGCCAACTGCGAACCCACGGGTCCGCATCCATATCGCAGTTGGTGCGCAGACACTCGTCGGCGAATAACTCGCTCTGCAAAGCGCGCAGCGCCCGAACGGCCGACTCGGTCGAGCGCAACAGCCCCGGCGCGATCGCCACGTCGTCGCAGCACCGTTCGGAGACCACCGCCCGCGGGTAGGGCGCGTCGCTCTGCCAACGTCTGACCTCAAAACACTCGACACCTTCCGCCATCAACAACGTCTGACCGTTGGGCAGCGACTGGGCGCCGAGGATCTGCATGACCGTGCCCACCATCATGCGCTCGTCGTGGCCCCCGACCTCCGCCCCCCGAGCGATGAGGCAGGTTCCGAAGCGCTGCGTGGTCTCGATGTCATTCAACATGTGGTGATAACGCGATTCAAAGACGCACAGACCTACTACCTGGTGGGGGAAGACGACCATGCCCAAAGGGAACATGGGCATCGTTTGTTCTTCCACGTCTCCACCTTAAAGGTGAAACGTTGATGAACTGCTCTATTGCGGGGGCAATGCGTCGCGCAACGCGCGCAGCGCGCGCC
>JANYFR010000060.1 GCA_025362585.1 Acidimicrobiales bacterium
CCTTAACAGCTGTACCTACCGCGCCCGATCCGGAGCCCACGATGGCCGTCAGTCGAATGGGCGTGCCCCTGGATTTCACCCAGATGACGAGTACATCGCCCGCGTGCACGAGGTTGTCACTTGCAGTCGTTAGACCCGTCCCATCGGTGGAGACGAACGAACCCACTGGGACGAGGGACACGGCGACCGGCGTCGACTGGGCGTAGAGGGTGGCGTCGGTGCTGAAGGGGTAGGTGGCGCCGTCGGCGTAGGGGGTGGCCGAGCCATTGCCGACTACCTGGTACGACACACTCTCGTCCCATGCCAGTTTGAAAGACCCCGCGTTGTAGTTCACCCACGGCGCCCCCGGGCCGGATGCGAGCGAGCTGTTAAGTCCATTGACGAAGAGAAGTGCCACACTGCCGTTCGCCGTCGTCGTGACGACACTGCTAGGCCTCGTGCTCGAACCGGTGACGGGTGAGTTGGCAGTGGCGCTCAATTTGCCGGCAAACTCAGTCGCCTGCGCGTACCACGACGACCCTCCACTCATCGTCACCGTAACAGTCTTGACGGCCCCGTTACGCCGGAACAGACCCACAGCTCTGTGTCCGACTGTCCCGATTGGAGCCTGCCAATCTTCTTCACAATGGTGCCCATCGGGCTCGTGACCGAAACCACGCTTTGACCGCTCGATCTAGCGCCCAGGATCGCGAGGACTACGGTGTCGCCGACGGTGGCGTTGGAGGTTAAGACCGTGGCCGCCGACCCACTTGGAACGGCACTCGTCCCTACGTCACTGGATTAAATCGACGACGTCACCGCTCCAACAGTGGACGGAGTACTGATGATCATCAGCGTCGGCACCACTGCCAATGAGACGAGTAGACGTGCCAGTCTCGTGGATCCAGCGAAGCTGTTCATTTCCGCGGACCTTCCACTAATTAGGTGTCAGAAACCTTACAACAACCGACGAAGTTACGGGAGGCGTGGGAATTCCTCACCCCTGATGACCGGACGGGTCATTTAATTCAGGTGGAATTACGGTCAATCATTGGGTTTCCGGATTTTTTTGCTCAACCAGAGAGCCCCGATTGTCCTCGACGGACACCCTCCGAGTCACCAACGTCATGAACTTCCACGGGGTGGCGACTCACCGTAGTGACGATCTGACTGGCATCGCCCTCTCCGCCTGGATTGGGGCTGGTGTCGACCCTGACTTCCGGGTTCCAAGCCCTCTCATCCACTCGCTCACCACGGGATGCCAACCGTGGTGCGTGCGCCACTCTCGAGTGTCATCATTGTCCCTGCCTGTTCACGTCGTAATGTCAGTGACAGGTCCTGGAACCACGCTGGGGAAGTGGGGACAGGTTCTCTGGTGGGACCCCGCGGGGGCCGCGAGCTGGAACAAAGAAAGAAGGGTTGACGTGAAGGTCAGCACAATCGCCACGGACAACAAGTGGTGTAACGGTGATTGAGTGGGTTTCGCACGGCGAAGGGGAGTACTGTTCAGTCCCCAAAACTCTTAGGCCCTTCGAGGCACGGTCGAAGCCGTGTTCTACCGTCTCCACGTAAATTCCACCCGACTCGCGCTGACCTGCGTCGTCGGTGCGGTGCTCGTCGCGGCCTCGTTGGTAGTGCTTCCTCAGACCAACGGCGAGCTGATTGCGGGGGTCGCCTCGCTGGATGTCTACGTGCAAGGACTGGCCCCTTTTGCTGTTCCCACCTTGCCCGAGCACTCGGTGCTGCTCGACGCCGCAGGCCAGCCGATCGCCACCTTCTACTACCAGAACCGGATCGATGTGCACCTGAATCAGGTCGCCAAGATCGTTACCGCGGCCCTGATTAGCTCCGAAGATCGGACGTTCTACACCAACGACGGCTTCGATCCGAAAGGCATTGCGCGGGCTGCCTTCAACAACCTCATGGGCCAGGCGGTTCAGGGCGGATCGACCATCACCCAGCAGTACGTGAAGAACCTCACTGAGATCGTCACCGGCGTGGCCGCAGCCGAGACCATCTCGCGCAAGCTCCACGAGATCGCCTACGCCCGCCAGCTCACGGACGAATTCACCAAGGCACAGATCCTCGAGGGCTACCTCAACACTGTCTACTTTGGCGAGGACGCCTACGGGATTCAGGCGGCGGCCCTGCGCTACTACTCAATCCCCGCGGCCGCGCTCGACCTCAACCAGGCGGCCATGCTGGTCGCCCTCGTGCGAAACCCCGGTGGCTATGACCCGATCCTCGATCCCACGACGGCGCGCCGGGCGCGCAACCAGGTCCTCGTGGCGATGGTCACGAACCACGCCATCACGCGGGCCCGGGCCACTATCGTCGGGGCGCTGCCCCTCGACCTCAAGGTCTCACCGGTGCCGACCGACGGCTGTGGTGCGTCGCCCGATCCGTACTTTTGCGAGTGGGCCTGGAACCAGGTGCGGTCTCTCCCTCAGCTCGGGGCCACCGACGCGCAGCGCATCGCCGCCATCGACAACGGTGGCTACATAATCCGTACCACGCTCAACTCCACCGACCAGCGCGCCGCGCAGGCGGCCGCATCTTCGAAGGTCGGGCCCGGGGACCGGGTCGGTGCGGCGCTCGTCTCAGTGACTCCGGGCACCGGGGCCGTCGTCGCGATGACCGAGAACCGGAAGTGGGGCCTCGACGTGAAGATGAACCAGACCGAGGTCAACTACGCCACGTCCGTGTCACCGGTCGGCTCCGCCTTCAAGGCCTTCACCCTCGCGACCGCCCTGTCCCAAGGACTTACCGCCAGCCTCGTCCTACCGGCCGGCTCCACGTATCGCTCGAGCGTGCTGGCGAACCCCGCGCAGGGGTTTTACTCCAACGCGGAGCCGTGGTCGGCCTCGTACATCTCGCTCGCCACCGCGACGGCGGACTCGGTGAACACCGCCTTCGTGCAGCTCGAGGAGAAGGTCGGGGTGAAGAACATCGCTGTGACGGCGCACCGCATGGGGTTACTCTCGCTGCCGCTCACGGGACCGGGGGCCCCTCGAGCGAACGAAGGCAGCCTCACCCTCGGCGCTCGCTCCTTCAGCCCCCTCGAGATGGCCAGCGCCTACGCCACCTTGGCCGACAGCGGGCTCTACTGCACCCCGATGGCGATCACGTCGATCACCGACCGCACCGGAAAGAAGACGACAATCGCACCCGCGTGTCGTCAGGCCATCCCACCGACCGTCGCCAACGGCGTCACCGACCTGCTCTACAACGTCGTGGCCTACGGCACGGGCAAAGGCGCTGGAGTTCCGGGTCAGCACATCGCCGGCAAGACTGGGACCACGCAAGGATTCGGCGCCGCGTGGTTCATTGGCTACACCCCCAAGCTCGTCACCGCCTCGTGGATGGGTGATCCGAAGGGCCCGTCCTTCCCGCTCTACAACGTCGATGGCGTACCGGCCGTCTACGGCGGAACCCTGCCCGCCTCGACGTTCGCCACGGTGATGGATAAGGAGTTGAACGGCACCCCCGTCACCGACCCGGTCCAGTTCCTCAGCAGCTCACCAATCACTGTCCCCGAACTGACCGGTCTGTCGGGACCGCTCGCGAGGAGTCGCTTGCAGTCCCTGGGCCTACGCCTCGTAGGGAGTCTCCCTGGGGTCGTCGACCAGTCGATCCCGGCGGCCGGGACCATCGTCAACCCCGACAGCTCCGTCGCGCTCACCCCGAGGTCCCCGTGAGAGCGCCCCTGCCGAGAGTCGGCCGGTTCATTTCCGACCACTGGCGCGGTACCGTCACCTATCTGTCGGTGCTAAGCGTCGTCGTTCTCTTAGTCCTCGCCATCACGGGTCTCTTCCTCCCGCCACTCAGTGCCACCGCTCCCAAAGTCGTCGTAAACCCTTCGGTCGTCACCGCCACCAGCGACCGGACGCCGGGCGTCGCTCTACTGGGCGAACTGCTCGGTCAAGCGGCCACGATGCCGAACTTCGCGCAGCGCGCCTGGCCCGCGTCCGCCCCCGACGCCGGCCTGCTCCCGGTCGACCCCGTTGGTCAAACGTGCGCCTTCACCCGACCACTGACTCCGAGCCTCTCGCCGGTGCTGACGCGGTCGTCACTCTTGAACTTGCTGAGCGCATCCAGTTCACCCGCCACCGCACCTCCCCGCTCAACGCCGGCCTCACCGGCCACCACGGTCGGGCCGCTCACTGTCGCAGTATCGGCCTCGGTGGTCGGTCCCGGCCTCGGACTACGGGTCTTCGAGGCGCGACAGTTCCAGGCGTCGTACTGCCCGGGCGTGTACCTGGTCTCCACTTCGACGATACCCGCGCCGCAGTTCATCGCGACACTGAGCAGTTCGAGCGCTACTCCAATCGTGGAGTTCGTCGCCGTGAAGAGTGACGTCCTGATCACCGTCGTGGTGTCCGCCCCTTACGGCACGACGACGCGCACCGTCGGCCAGACTGCACTTTCGTACTTGGTTGACGGACTCGTCACATCGTTGGCGCACGTCTGCGCCGACCCCGCGACTTCCGTCACGCTCGCCACCCGCAATCCGACCCAACCGGACTACGTCGCGCCGACCCGACTTGCGACGCTGACCCCTCCTTCGACGTTCACCGCGCCGGATCTCACGCTGCTGAAGGCCCAACCTCCTACGGTCCCTCCACCACCCCTCGGCACCGTCACCACCGCACCCAAGGTGCCGGTGATCCCGACGGTCGCGTCGTCCGTCACCGTTGCGCTGCCCGCCCCCGACCTGACGGGACCCGGGTGCGGATGGGACTTTACTGGCCAGGTCGCCCCGGCACCGCCCGCCGCGCCAGACCCGTCGGCCACCCAGGTGGCCCAGGCGGCGCTCACGAGCCTCGAGACCCAGTGGTCGAACTGGCCGGCGACGGTCACCACGTACCTCGCCGCCCTCGCGACCTACAACGCCGACCTGATCTCGTACAACAAATGGCAGGCCACGACCACGACCACGACTAGCACCACGACCACGACAACCGTGACCAGCACTACGACCACCAGTACGACGACGTCATCGACGACCGTGCCCACGACCGTGCCCTCTAACACCACGACCTCGCACCCGTAGTCGCCCCGCGCTCCCTCTCGAGTGCACGGCCCGCCAATCCGACCAGCTCTCGTGGCACGATCGCTGAGCCCGTGTCATTGCGAAAGTCGCGTTCGCCGTCATTGATGCATCCGAGTTGCTGGACGCTACCGCGAACAGCGCCGTTGTGGAGGCAACTGGACTGGTGTGTGCGGTGCCCTTCGAGCAGTTCAACTCGCGGGACCGAGAGGCCGCAGGACCATTACTGACCCTTGGGTGCCCTGCTTTGGACGGCGGCCAACGGGCGGCGAACGGTTTGATGCGTTCACGGACGTTCGACTTCGCGCAGTGTGAGACACCCACACGAACCGGATGAGAGCCCCACGCGATTGGGCAATTTCGACCGCTTCGTTTCAACGGACGGGCTCCTGTTGGGGGTGAGGGATGCCAAACTCTGATTTTTTCGGTTCGGTGACGAGCTCGACGCGGTGATATCCGCGCCGGACTGCCCGCAATGGCGGGACAGCACAGCACGCCTTCCGCGGCACAGCGCGGCTACCATCAAACTGAATCCAGTGACCGCACCATGAAGAGTTCAATGGCCCTACAGCGCATTCTCTACCGCTTCTACGAGCACCGGCTGGCGAGTTCTCTGTCCACCGACCGGCTGCCTCGCCACGTGGGGGTCATCCTGGACGGGCACCGGCGCTTCGCGCGTGCCGCCGGCGACTGCGAGTATCGCACCAGCTACGAAATTGGCATGGCCAAGCTCGAGGACCTCCTGAGGTGGTGCGCCGACTTGGACATCCCCGCGGTGACCGCCTGGGTCCTCTCGACCGAGAACCTACAGCGGCCTGCGGCCGAACTCGACCCGTACCTCGAAGTGCTCGGGGGTCTCCTCGCGCGCCTACCAGCACTCGCCGAGCGCGTCGGTTTCTCACTGTCGATAAGTGGAAGCCTCGACTTGCTGCCGCCGTGGCTGGCTCGCACGGCCAAGGAAGCAGTCGACCGCGTGGCTGCGCTCGGTGGCCAACGAATGAACGTGAACATCGCCTTGTGCTACGGCGGGCGTCAAGAGGTGGTGGACGCCTGCCGCTCCCTCGTGACCGACCTGCAGGCCGACGGCGTCGCGCCCGAGGACCTGGCCGACTCGATCGATGCTGAGGGGCTCGCCCGCAACCTCTACGCGTCCGACCTGCCCGACATCGACTTGGTGATCCGCACGAGCGGTGAAGCACGGCTCTCGGGCTTCTTGCTGTGGCAATCGGCGTACGCCGAATTCATCTTCGTCGACCCCTTCTGGCCAGCCTTTCGGAAAATCGATCTCCTGCGCGCGTTACGCGACTACTCGCGACGTGAGCGTAGATTCGGCGCCTAGCTCCAAACTCGACGAAGGGGGGCTGCCACTTGCGTGAGTCTGAAAGTGGTGCCCCCGACAGGAGTCGAACCTGCGCACATGGCTTCGGAGGCCAATGCTCTATCCGCTGAGCTACGGGGGCAAGGTCCTCATCCTACCGGACGGCCTTTTGAAGCTCTTCGGGCACCGGGCTCGTCAACTTCTAAAGTTTGAGAATGGGTGCCGCTCCAATCCTTCTCACGCTGCTGGCCGACACCGCCGCGTTGAGTGCATCGGAGACGAAGGTCGGCGACGTCTCGTTGGGCGACTTGGCGGCCAACTACGGAACGCCGCTGTTCGTCTACGACGAGGCGACGTTGCGTGCACGATGTCGAGAGGCGGCGAGCGTCTTCGACGACGGCGTCGCCTACGCCTCCAAGGCGTTCCTCTGTGGGGCCATGGCGCGCCTCGCGTACGAAGAAGGTCTGTGCATCGATGTGGCGACCGGGGGTGAACTCGACATCGTTCTTCGCTCGGGCGTGCCGGCGAGTCGAATTATCATGCACGGTAACAACAAGGCGCACAACGAGCTCGAGCGGGCCATCGCGGTCGGGGTCCATCGCGTGGTCGTCGACAACTTCCATGAGATCGAGCGTCTGAGGACACTGGTCACGGTCGAGCGACCACTCCACTGTCTCGTGCGCGTGACCCCCGGGGTCGAGGCTCACACCCACGAGTTCGTGCGTACCGGCCAGGAGGACACCAAGTTTGGCTTCTCCGTTGCGTCGGGCGACGCCCGTCGGGCCGTGGCGGCCCTCAACGCGATGCCGGGACTGTCCCTGCACGGAGTCCACGCCCACATCGGCTCGCAGATATTCGACGTCGCCGGATTTCGCGAGTCACTCACGATACTTGCGACCTTCACGCGCGGCGACGATTTCGACGAACTCTGCATCGGCGGAGGGCTTGGCGTTCCCTACGTCGAAGGCGAATCGGCGCCGTCGATCACCGAGTGGGGAACGGCAATGCGTCGCGCCGCCCGCGACGTCGGTCTCGACGCGTCAATCCGCTTGATCGCCGAACCCGGTCGGGCCATCGTCGCTCAGGCCGGACTCACGTTGTACCGCGTCGGGGCGGTGAAGGCCAGCGCCCTGCGCACGTACATGGCGGTCGACGGAGGGATGAGCGACAATCCCCGGCCGGTGCTGTACGGCTCGGGCTACGAGGCATTCGATGTCGCGCAGCCAATGGCGACGCGACCACAGTCGGTGCGACTCGTGGGCAAGCACTGCGAGAGCGGTGACGTCCTCATCGATGAGGCGTGGCTGCCCGCGACGACCGGCGTCGACAGCATTGTCGCGACACCCGTGACGGGCGCCTACGGCTACGCCATGGCGTCGAACTACAACCGCGCCACGCGACCGGCCGTGGTGTTCGTCGCCGACGGACGTGCGCGTGAAGTCCTTCGTCGAGAGACCTTCGACGACCTCGCTCGACTCGAAGTCTAAAAAGAGCTCGGAAGCCGGTCGGTTAGCCTTGTTGGGTGGAGAAGCCGGTCGTTCGAGTCGGGGTCATTGGGGCGGGCAACGTTGGCAGTGCTCTCGTACAACTCCTGAACGACCCCGCGCGACACGAAGCGCTCGTGGACGCTGCGACGGGGCAACTCGAACTGGTCGGCGTCGCAGTGCGCGACCCCACCAAGGGGCGCCCGGGTCTGCCGAGCGGCCTGTTGACCGACGCCACCGCACTGGTCAATCGGGACGACCTCGACATCCTCGTCGAGTTGGCGGGGGGCATCGAGCCCACGCGGTCCTTCGTCGAATCGGCGCTAAGGCGCGGAGTCTCGGTCGTGACGGCGAACAAGGCACTGGTTGCGGAGTCGGGCACTGCGCTCGCGCAACTGGCCCACCAACACGGTGCCGATTTCTTCTACGAGGCGGCGGTTGGCGGCGGCGTACCGATTCTGCGGGCACTGCGAACCTCGCTCGCCGGCGAGCGTATTAATCGGGTGCTCGGTATCGTCAACGGCACCACCAACTTCATTCTCTCCAAGATGACGAGTGAGGGCAGTGACTACGCCGACGTACTGGCCGAGGCTCAGGCGCTCGGGTTCGCCGAGGCCGACCCCTCGGCCGACGTCGAGGGGTTCGACGCCGCCGCCAAGGTTCAGATTCTTTCGTCGCTCGCCTTCGGCACTGAGCTGAA
Source organism: Acidimicrobiales bacterium (assembly GCA_025362585.1). Taxonomy (GTDB): domain Bacteria; phylum Actinomycetota; class Acidimicrobiia; order Acidimicrobiales; family RAAP-2; genus RAAP-2. Next base: position 8,532 of record JANYFR010000060.1, read on the forward strand.
GGGCGAGCAGATCTCGCGCGAAGGCATCACCGGCGTGCGCGACGTCGACGTCGAGTTTGCCCGACGGGCCGGCTTCGTCATCAAGTTGCTTGGGGTCGCCGAACGAGTGGGGGAGTCGGGCGTTTCGCGCCGAGTGCATCCGGCGATGATTCCCGACGAGCATCCTCTCGCCTCGGTGCACGGGGCTATGAATGCAGTCTTTGTCGAGGGGGTGGCAAGTGGTCCATTGATGTGGCTCGGTCAGGGCGCCGGAGGCGAACCTACGGCGACGGCGGTACTCGGTGACGTCCTCGACGCGGCGCGTAACCGAGTGAGCGGTCGACACGACGTTCCGTTCACGGTCGATTCGACACTGCGCAGCGTCTCGGCCGGCGACCTCTCCACGGCCTTCTACATCAGCATCGACGTCCTCGACAGGCCGGGCGTCTTGGCGTCGGTGGCCAGTATCTTTGGCCGCCACGGCGTGTCAATCCAGTCCATGGAACAGTCCGGCTTCGCCGACGAGGCCCGTCTGTCGTTCCTTACGCACCTCGCCATGACGAGCGACGTGGAGGCGACGGTCGCCGAACTGGGGCGCCTCGAGGCCGTGGACCGGGTGGGCGCCTGTATCCGGGTTCTCGACGGGGGCGCGAAGTGAACGGCTGGACCGGACTGCTGCACGAGTACGGCGCGTGGTTCGACCTCGACGGCGTCGACGACATCGTCACTTTGCAAGAGGGCCACACGCCGCTGATTCACGCTGATCGTCTCTCGGAGCGCCTCGAGGCCGACGTGTGGTTGAAGTACGAGGGACTCAATCCGACGGGATCCTTTAAGGACCGGGGCATGAGCATGGCGATCACGAAGGCGAAGGCCAGCGGGGTGCGGACCGTGATCTGCGGCTCCACGGGCAATACTTCGGCCTCCGCGGCCGCGTACGCGGGCAAGGCCGGCATGGACTGTGTGGTGCTCGTGCCTGAGGGCAAGATTGCGCTCGGCAAGCTGGCCCAGGCCATCGTCTACGGCGCCCACGTCCTGCAGATCCGCGGCAACTTCGATCAGGCGCTCAACCTCGCGCGCGAGATCACCCAGCACCTGGCGATCACCATCGTGAACTCGATCAACCCCGACCGTATCGATGGACAGAAGACTGGAGCCTTCGAGATCGTCGACGTCCTCGGTAGGGCTCCCGACATACTCTCGATCCCGGTGGGCAACGCGGGCAACATCACGGCCTACTGGCGAGGTTTTACGCAGTACCACGACGCCGGTCGCACCACGTCGCTGCCCAAGATGTGGGGCTTCCAGGCCGCCGGTGCGGCCCCCATCGTGCTCGGACATCCGGTCACGAACCCCGAGACGATCGCGACGGCGATTCGCATTGGTAACCCCGCGAGCTGGGTGCCGGCCCTCGAGGTGATTCACGAATCTCTGGGTGACATCCGGGCGGTGAGCGACGACGAGATCCTCGACGCCTACCGGTACCTCGCGCGCCACGAGTCGATCTTCTGCGAACCGGCCTCGGCGGCGTCGGTCGCGGGACTCCTGAAGTTCGGCGTGCCCCGGGGCTCGACGGTGGTGTGCGTCTTGACGGGCAACGGACTGAAGGATCCCGACACGGCCGTCAACACGAGCGTCATGCCCGAAGTGGTCGACGCGACGTTGAAGGCGTTGCTGTCGAAGCTTTCCTAAAGGATTGACTTCGCCGCAAAGTCGGCTACACTGCTAGATGTCGTCCTCGTCCGGTGTCTCCACCGACGTGAGGAACTCTTCCCAGACGGCATTTCTCGATTTTCTTCTCCGTTCGGCTGAACCTTTGCGGGCGGCGAGAAAGGACTATTTAATGGCTGCAAAGCCCTCCCCAGACAGGTCGGACCTCGAGTCGAAGACTCGTGAAGATCTGCAAACCATCGCCAAGGTGAAGGGGGTCGACGTGTCGGCCCGCGCCTCCAAGGCCTCACTCATCGAAGCCATCATGGGCGACGTCGCCCCGATCGCCCGGTCAGCGCCCGTCGCTACAGCCTCGCGCGCCGTACGCTCACGTCGCACCGTCGCCACCCCCAACGACGATTTCGACGATCTGCTTGGCGAATTCGTTGTCGACGCCACCACCGACCGCGTCGAGACGACCAACGGTTCGGGACCGTCCCCCGACCCGGCGACCGACCTGTCCGCCGCGAACGTCGCTACCGAGCGCCCGAGCGCGAATCCGCGCCAGTCGAATCAGACCCGCCAGGACCGTCAGCCTCGTGAGGAGCGTCAGCCCCGCGATTTCGGAAACGACGCCGGGGGCCGCAACCGCCGCAACCGACGCAACCGAAACGGGCGCGAGCGCTTCGCCGGCGACGCGATGCCCAATGCCGATCAGCCCTACGCCGGCGAACTAAACGAGATCGAGGGGCTCCTCGACCTGCGCGACGACGGCTACGGCTTCTTGCGCACCAAGAGCTACCACCCGTCACCCAACGACGTCTACGTCTCGATCAATCAGGTGCGGCGCTACCACCTGCGAAAGGGCGACTCGATCGTCGGGGGGTTCCGTCCGGCCGCTTCGAACGAGAAGTACCCGGCGCTGCTGCGCGTCGACACCGTCGCGGGCATGGACCCCGAGGTCGCGCGCCTGCGCCCGCGCTTCGAGGACCTCACCCCGCTGTTTCCCGATGAGAAGCTGAACCTCGAGACCAATGAGGGTAGGGGCGACCTGACGCCGCGCATCGTGGACCTGCTGTCGCCGATTGGCAAGGGCCAACGCGGTCTCATTGTCTCACCGCCGAAGGCCGGCAAGACCACGGTCATGAAGCAGATTGCCCAGTCGATTGAGGCGAACAACCCCGAGGTGCACCTCATGGTGCTGCTCGTGGACGAACGACCCGAAGAGGTGACCGACATCCGTCGTACCGTGAAGGGCGAGGTTATCTCCTCCACGTTCGACCGGCCGGCTGAGGAGCACACTCACGTCGCCGAGCTCTGCATTGAGCGCGCCAAACGCCTCGTCGAGCAGGGCCGTGACGTCGTGATCATCCTCGACGGCATCACCCGACTGGCCCGCGCGTACAACCTTGCCGCACCGGCGACGGGGCGCATCATGTCCGGTGGCGTCGATTCCGGCGCGCTCTACCCGCCCAAGAAGTTCTTTGGTGCGGCCCGCAACATCGAAGAGGGCGGATCGCTGACCATCCTCGCCTCGGCCCTCGTCGAGACCGGTTCGAAAATGGACGAGGTCATCTTCGAGGAGTTCAAGGGAACGGGCAACATGGAGTTGCGACTCGATCGTCGACTCGCCGAGCGCCGCATCTACCCGGCCATCGACGTCAACGCCTCGTCGACACGGCACGAGGAGCTGCTCTTCAGCCGCGACGCCTTGCCCCAGGTGTGGAAGCTGCGCCGCGTCCTCAACGGCCTGGCCTCCGAGGGTCGCGAGGCCGCCGGTCTGGAGTTGCTGATTGACAAGCTCAAGACCACCCGTTCGAACGACGAGTTCCTGAACGAGATCGCCCGGGGCCCCGCCCCGACCAGTTGATTTTCCTGTAAACTCTTCATTCGCCACAAGGAGCACCCATGAAGCCAGATATCCACCCTAAGTACGGCGAAGCGACCGTCCGTTGCTCGTGCGGCAACACCTTCACTACCGAGTCGACGAAGCCCGCGATCACCGTCGAACTGTGCAACGAGTGTCACCCATTCTTCACCGGCAAGCAGAAGCTCGTCGACACGGGTGGCCGCGTCGAGCGCTTTCAGCGTCGCTACGCGCAGAAGACCAAGGGGCGCGCTCCCAAGGCGTAAGCCCTAGAGCGCCCCACCCGTCGTGCGCTCCATTGACGAGACGTTGAACGTCCTGCGCGATGAGTTGCGCTCGGTCGAGAGCGCTCTGGTCGAACCCGACGTCGCGAGCGACCTCACGCGCCTGCGCGACCTTTCGCGTCGACACAAAGAGTTGGCCGAGATCAACAACGCCTGGAACGAATTGAAGGCGGCCCAGTCCGACCTCGACACCGCCCGGGAGATGTTCAACGAGACGAGCGGCGACGACCGCGAGCAGTGGCGTGAGGAGATGAACAACGCCGAGGCAACGATCCCTGACCTCGAGGCCGCCCTCGAGACGCTCCTACTGCCGCGCGATCCCAACGAAGGTCGCAACGTCATCCTCGAAATTCGTGGTGCCGAAGGCGGCGAGGAGGCGAATCTGTTCGCGGGCGACCTCGCCGAAATGTACCGTCGCTACAGCGCATTGCGCGGTTGGAAGCTCGAGGTGATTGAGGAGCGCGAGTCCGAGCAGGGTGGCCTCGATGAGGCCATCTACCTGATCAAAGGGGAGGACGCGTGGGCCCGCCTCGAGCACGAGGCTGGCGTGCATCGCGTCCAACGCGTCCCGGTGACCGAGGCGAAGGGTCGCGTGCACACCTCCTCGGCCACGGTGTCGGTCCTGCCCGAGGCCGAGGAGGTCGACGTCGACATCAACGCGGGCGACCTGAAGATCGACGTCTACCGTTCGTCGGGCCCCGGGGGCCAGAGCGTCAACACGACCGACTCGGCTGTTCGTATCACCCACCTGCCGACGGGCATCGTCGTCGCGATGCAGGACGAGAAGAGCCAGATTCAGAATCGGGCGAAGGCGCTCATCGTGCTGCGTTCGCGCCTCTTGAAGGCCGCGCAGGATGCCCAGGCGAGCGAGCAGAGTGACCTCAAGCGTTCCCAGCTCGGCAGCGGAGGGCGCAGCGAGAAGATCCGCACCTACAACTTCAAGGAGAATCGCGTCACGGACCATCGCATCAACCTGACGACCTACACGCTCGACCACGTGCTGGTCGGGTACCTCGACCCCTACGTCGACGCCCTCCTCGCCGAAAAGCGCGCGCGTCAGTTGGCCGAGAGTGACGGCCGCTAACCCCTACCTCGTTGACGAGCTCATCGCCGCCGGCCTCCCCCGACGCGAGGCCCGTTGGTTGATCGAGGAGTTCATGCCCGGCGGTGACCACGACGCCATTGCGGCCCTGCGCGCCGCCACGCAACGACGTCTCGACGGGGAGCCGCTGCAGTACGTCATTGGTCACTGGCCATTTCGCTCGCTCGACCTCGACCTCGATCATCGCGTCTTGATCCCGCGACCCGAGACCGAGGAGCTCGTCGAGGTCGCGATTGACGAACTGGCCACGAGCAGAGTCGTCGCCCCAATGATCCTCGATCTCGGTTGCGGATCGGGCGCCATCGGACTCTCCATCCTCTTCGAGCTGCGAACTCGGGGGGTCGGTGCGACCCTCGTCGCGCTCGATCGCTCGAGTGACGCGCTCGACGTGGCCCGGCGTAACGCCCTCAAGCATCACCTGCACGCCGTCTCCTTCGTCGCGTCGACGTGGTTCGACGATCTGGACGACTCGCTTCGCGGTCGATTCGACCTGGTCGTCGCCAACCCGCCCTACGTCAGCGCCGACGAGATGGCCTCGGCTGATGCCGTCCTCGACTACGAGCCGCGCGCGGCCCTGGTCGCCAACGACGCGTCCGACGTCCCCGGTTTCGCGGACCTCGCGGTCATTATCAGTGCGGCACCCCAGTGGTTGACCCCCGAGGGTGTTCTCGTGGTCGAACACGGCTACCTCCAGCGCGACGCGGTGCTCTGCGCGGCCGCCCGGGCCGGCTTCGAGAGTTTCCAGGACCGCGACGATCTCGCGGGCCATCCCCGTGTGCTCGTGGCCCGCCGCTGATGCGACGACTGCTCGACGTCGACGAGGTGGTGGCGCTGCTCGACGACGGCGTCGTCGTGGCGCTGCCCACCGACACGGTCTACGGCGTCGCCGCGTCACTGCGTCACCCCGATGCCATCAGCCGGCTGTTCGCGCTGAAGCGCCGGCCGTCGTCGTCACCCCTACCAGTGCTCGTTGACTCGCTCAAGCAGGTGACGCGACTCGGCGTCGCCTGGCCCGAAGAGGCACGACGACTGAGCGAGGCGTTCTGGCCCGGGGCGCTCACCATCGTGGTCCGCGTTCCAAGGGAGTTGGCCCGGCGAGTCGGCAGTACTAGCGACAGTGCCGGTTTTCGCGTACCCGACGACGTGGTGCTACGACGGGTCCTCGAGCGCAGTGGACCCCTCGCGGTGTCGAGCGCCAACGAACACGGCGAGCCGCCATGTGTGACGGCCGCCCAGGTCCTCGACGCCCTGGGCGACCGCGACGAGCTCGGCGGCCTGCTCGACGACGGCGAGCGGGGCAGTCGCGTGTCGAGTGTCGTGGACCTCTCCGAGGGCCACTGGCGACTCCTGCGCGAGGGCTCCCTGAGCCGGGCCGTGTTGCGGGGCGTTCTCGGCTAGGTGCGGCGGGGCGACGTCACGGGTGGCCTTCGCCGAGGACGACTGGTGCCTCGCCGGCCAGGCTCGTGCGCCGTGTCGCGCCTAGGGCAAGTCGTCGTCGTCAACGCGTTGCACCCAAGAGGCGGGACGCTTCTCCAAGAAGGCGGTCATTCCCTCCTTCGCCTGGTCGCTCGCGAAGAGGCGTGCCGAGAGCGCGGTCGTCCAGGCGAACGCCTCGTCGACCGACAGGCTGGGGACCCGGGTCGTCAGACTCTTGGCGGCCGCGATGGCCGCGGGCTCGCCGGCGAGCAGGTCGTTCACAATCAACGCCACCTCGCGATCTAGATCGTCGGGGGGAACCACGTCGTTGATGAGTCCCATGCGAGCGGCCTCGGTGGCGCTGAAGCGATTACCCCGAAGGAAGGTGGACCGCGCGTCGGCGAGACTCATTTTGGGCAGACAGACCACCGAGATCATCGCTGGAGCCACGCCGACGCGCACCTCAGTGAATCCGAACATCGCCGACTCGATCGCGACCGAGATGTCCATGACGGCGGCGAGGCCCACCCCCCCGGCCACGCAGTGCCCCGCGATGCGTCCGACGAACGGCTTGGGGGAGTTGAGAATCCGTTGAAAGACGTCAGCGATCTCGACCGCGCGACCTTCGCTCGACGTCGCGGACGTCCGTTCAGTGAGATTCGCTCCCGCGCTGAAGACGTGCCCTCGATTCGTCACGATGGCGACGCGGACACTCGGGTCGCCGTCGACCTCGTCGATGGCGACCATGAGTTCGGAGAGGAGTTGACGGCTCAGCGTGTTGCGACGCTCCTCATCAACCAGGGTGATCGTCATGACGCCCCCGGTGCGCGTGGTCTCAACGAGGTTCATCGAAGCTCCTTGGTCGCGGTCCCTCGGTCGGTCCGCCGGCGAAGGCCTGGGCCCGCAGCAGCCAATGACGCCCGAGGTCGCCCGTGACCAGTGACGTGTCGTCGAGGTGGCGTCGCTGGGTTGCCACGAGGCAGAAGTCCTGCGCGAGGCCCCGGACCGTGTCGTTGGCGTCGTTGGGTCCCCACGTCCATTGGTCGCCGGACGGGCCGGTGAGTTCAAGTCGTACGGCGCCCGCCGCGGGCTCCTCGCCGCGCACGCGGTACGACCACGCGCGCGTGAGATAGCCGAGTTGGGCGATGTGGCGCAGGCGCTCGGTTGGCGCGAGCGTCATCTCGAGAGCGTCGGCGACGTCGGTGCCGTGGGCCCACGTCTCCATGAGACGCGCGGTGAGAAACGACGTGGCCCCCATGGACGGTCCGTACCACTCGACACGCGAGTCCTCGCGCAGCCTCTGGGCGACCTCGAACAGCGAGCGACGACCCCGTCGCCACTCGTCCATCAGTTCGTCGGGCGTCCGGGCGCGCGCGTCGCCCAGCGTGTACTGGTCGTAACCCGAGAGACGCGCCCCCCGCACGAGCTGGTCCACGCTGCTTCGGAAGGCCTCGGGATCGTTGATCGCGACGCTTGCCGCTCGGTCGAAGTAGGCGAGGTGGCCGATCTGATCGGCCACGTCCCAACCGGCACTTGGCGTTGGCGTGTGCCAGCGGCCGTGGTCGGTGGCACTGAGGAGTTTGTCGAGAGAGTCCTGTTCGGCGACGAGGTCGCCGCGCACCACGTCGAGCTCGCTCACTGGTCGCCCCGCAGCGCCACCGGCAGTTCGACGACGCGACTCCGCAGCCATTCGCCGAGCCCTTTCGCCTGCGCGTCTTGTCGCGTGGAGGCGGCGACCCCCTCGTCAAGGAGGTCGTACACCACGAAATTGAGCGAGCGCAGGGCCGGGAGGCGGAACCGGTCGATCCGCAGCCCGGACGTCTCGGGTAAGAGTCGCCGGAACTCGTCGACGCTCAAGTAGTGATCGAGCCAGGCCCACGCGTCGTCGTCGCGGGCAAAGACCCCGAGGTTGGCGTTGCCGCCCTTGTCGCCCGAGCGAGTCCCGTACAGCTCGCCGAAGGGCATCGACGTGAGGGGACCGGTGGGGACCGTGACCCGAGGTCCTTGATCGCCCTCGATCGACACTGTTCCCGTGGGCGCTACCGAGGTGACCACGGTGCGGGCGCCACCGAGCACCGTGACGTACTGGGGCACGAGGTCGGCCGGTACCAGGGCGGGGCGGTAGACCCCGAAGGCCGAGCCGGCCGACGGGCCGGCGCCGAGGATGAAGAATCCGGGCACCGTCGAGAGCGCGAGCTCGACCACCGCGTCGGCGACGGCGCGACCGACCTTGTGCTCATCGCGGTCCTTCAGCGTAAGCCGCCAGAGAGCGACGGCCTCTTCGTTGGTCCCCGGGTCCGGCTTGTCCGTGCGGATGAGGTGCATGGCGACACTGTCGAAGTCAACGGGATCGAACGGGCAGGCGACCCAGAAGGCCTTCTCGACGAGGCGGGCCTTGCTCTCGATGTCGAGACCGGTCAACGCGACGTTGAGGTCCTTTCGATAGCCCCCTATTTCGTTCATCGCCACCTTGAGGGTCCGCGGCGGCGGCTCACCCCTGGTGCCGCTGATGCGCACACGGTCCTTCGCAACCTGCTCCAGGTGAATCGTGTCGAATCGCGCGGTGACGTCCGGACCGAGGTACGACGGTGCACTGATCTCGTACAGCAGCTGGGAGGTGACGGTGCCGATGGAGACCTCGCCGCCACTGCCGTCGTGCTTACCAACGGTCGACGATCCGTCCTCGGCGACCTCCACCCACGGGAAGCCGACACGCTCCATGCCTTCGACCTCGGTGAAGAACGAGTAGTTGCCGCCAGTCGCCTGCGCGCCACACTCGATGACGTGGCCCGCGACGACGGCGCCGGCGAGGGCGTCCCAGTCGTCGCGGCGCCAGTGGTGGTGCCAGGCGGCCGGTCCGCAGACCACCGCCGCGTCGGTCACGCGTCCAGTGACGACGATGTCGGCCCCGCCGGACAACGCCTCGACAATCCCGAAGCACCCGAGGTAGGCGTTGGCGGTGACGAACCGCGACGTGTCACCGATCGGCTCGCCCGACTCGAAGTGGGCGAAGTCGACACCGGTGGCGCGGAGCTCTTCCAAACGTGGCAGGAGGTCGTCGCCATTCACCCAGGCGATGCGCGGCGACAGTCCGAGTTTCGCCGCCACCTGCGCGACGGCCTCGGCACAGTGTTCCGGGTCGAGCCCACCGGCGTTCGACACCACTTTGATACCCCGGTCGAGACAGGTGCCCATCACCTGGTCCATCTGGGCGACGAAGCTGCGGGCGTAGCCCGTCCCCGGACTCTTCATCCGCGTCCTCGCCAGGATGAGCATCGTGAGTTCGGCGAGCCAGTCGCCGGTCAAAACGTCGATCGGGCCACCTTCGACCATCTCGCGCGCGGCCGACAGCCGATCGCCGTAGAAACCGGAGCAGTTGGCGATGCGGATCGGGGCCCCCATCACGGTCCTTCAGTGACGACGTCGTCTTCGAGCGCCAGCAGCACGGTCCCGCTATCCACCTGTTGTCCCGTCACCACGAACAGTTCAGTCACCGTGCCCGAACGCGGAGCGCTGATCACGTGCTCCATCTTCATTGCCTCCATCACGACGAGGCTCTGGCCGATCTCGACGGTATCGCCAACGCGCACCCCCACGTCGACGATGACCCCGGGCATCGGCGCGACGAGACCCCCGTGAACGGCGTCGACGCCGGGTACCACGAAGCGCGGAACAATCTCGAAGGTCGCCGTGCCGCGCGCGACCTGCACGTACAGCACGTCGCCGGCGCGCGTGACGCGCGATCGTGCGCGCCGTCCGTCGATTTCGACGTCGATGTCGAGGTCGCTCCAATCGTGCACGCGCGCGGTACCGTTGCCCACGTCGAAGAGACCATCGCGTCGCGCCCGGTAACGGACCTCGACCTCACGATGGGCGAAGCGCAGCGTGACGCTCTGGCGAGGGAGCCGCGCGTTGCGCCAACCGCTCGGGACTGTTGACCAGACTCGGGCCGCCGCGCGATTGGCCCCCTGGAGCCAGAGAGCGGCCGCGGTGCTCGCCCAGCGGAGTTCGTCGTCGCTCAGTTCCAACGTTCGCGACGGCGCCGCGCGTTCAATGAAGTCGGTCGTGGTGTCGCCCGCGAGGAAGCGCTCGTGGCGAAGCGTCGCGACCAGGAAGTCACGGTTGGTGACGACGCCGCCCAGGTGCAGCCGTTCGAGGGCGAGGGCCAACTTGGTCGCCGCCTCGAGGCGCGTCGGGGCGACCGCGATCACTTTGGCGAGGAGTGGATCGAAGGCGACCGTGATGGTCGAGCCCCGCTCGATGCCCGACTCCCAGCGGACGTACGGTTCATCGGGCGGCTCGAAGGCGGCGACGGTCCCCGTCGCGGGCAAGAAGCCGTTGGCCGGGTCCTCCGCGCAAAGACGGACCTCGATCGCCGCACCTTCAAACTCGACGTCGGTCTGGTCGTAGCCGAGGGGCTCGCCCGCGGCGATGCGCAACTGCTCGAGGACGAGGTCCACCCCGGTGACCTCCTCGGTGACGGGATGCTCGACCTGTAAGCGGGTGTTGACTTCGAGGAAGTAGAAGTGACGAGTCTCGTCGTCGACGAGGAACTCGACGGTGCCGGCCGACTGGTAGCCAATGGCCCTGGCCAGTCCGAGGGCCGCCTCCCCGAGGGCGGCGCGCGTCGCCGCGTCGACGATCGGCGACGGCGACTCCTCGACCAGCTTCTGGTGGCGGCGCTGGATCGAGCATTCGCGCTCACCGAGGTGGACGAGGTTGCCGTAGTGGTCGCCGAGGATCTGCACCTCGACGTGGCGACTTCGCGCGACGTAGCGCTCGAAGAAGACGCGGTCGTCTCCGAAGCTGGCGAGCGCCTCGCGACGTGCCGCGGCGACCGATTCGTCGAGTTGGCTTTCGTCGTGGACGATCCGCATCCCCTTGCCGCCACCACCGGCGGCGGCCTTTACGAGGAGTGGGTAACCGAGCGCGATTGCGGCGGTGGCGTCTTCAAAAGAGGCGAGGACGGCGAGCCCGGCCTCGGTCGCGACACGCTTCGCGGCCACTTTGTCGCCCATCGCTTCCATGACGTCGGGAGACGGCCCGACCCAAGTCAGGCCCGCCGCCTGTACCCGACGGGCGAATCCCGCGTTCTCCGAGAGGTAGCCGTAACCGGGATGAACGGCCTGCGCGCCACTACGCGCGGCGGCGTCGAGGAGGTCGTCCTGGTCGAGGTAGCCGCCGGTCAGTCGAACGGCCTCGTCGGCGTCGGCGACGAAGGGGGCCAGCGCGTCGCCGTCAACGTAGACGGCGACGCAGCGTAGACCCACCGACCGCGCGGCGCGGATGATCCGCCGGGCGATCTCGCCCCGATTGGCGATCAGCAGGGACGTGAAGGTCACAGCCGAAAGACCCCGTAACTGGTCGCTCCCTCGATGGGACGGCTGCGCACGACCGAGAGGCAGAGGCCGAGAACGGTACGGGTGTCGCGTGGGTCGATGATGCCGTCGTCACTGACGGCGCCGGTCGCGGCGAGGGCGAGTGAGCTCTTCTCCTGGGACGCTTCGACTGCGGCAACGATGGCGCGGTCCTCCTCTTCGTCAAAGGCCAGGCCCTTGCGTTCGGCCTGGCCCCGGCGCACTTGGCTCATCACCCCCGCGATCTGCTTGGGCCCCATAACGGCGATCTTCGCGGTCGGCCACAGGAAAGTGAACCGGTTGCCGAAGGCGCGGCCCGACATTCCGTAGGTGCCGGCGCCGTAGGAGGATCCGACAATGAGCGTCAGGTGGGGCACCGTCGAGTTGGTGACGGCGTTCAGCATCTGTGATCCCTTCTTGATGATGCCCTCGGCCTCGGCGTCCTTACCGACCATGTAGCCGGTGATGTTCTGAATGAAGACGAGCGGTACGTCGATCTGGTTGCAGAGCTGGATGAACTGGCCGGCCTTCTCCGCGGCCCGCGGGTGGATGACGCCATTGTTGCCCAGTATCCCGATCGGGTAGCCGTGGACGCTGGCCCAGCCACAGACGATGGTGCTGCCGTAGCGGGCCTTGAACTCTTCGAAGCGCGAACCGTCGACGACCCGGGCAATGATGTCGCGCACGTCAACGCTCTGGCGCAGGTCGTGACTCACGATTCCTAGTAGGTCCTCGGCGTCGTACGCCGGCTCCTCGACCTCACTGGACGGCGCCGGGCCGTGCTTGCGCCAGTTGAGGTGCGAGACAACCTCGCGGCACAGACGGATGGCGTCCATCTCGTCCTCGGCAAAATAGTCGCCGAGTCCGGAGACCTCCGCGTGCAGCCGGGCGCCGCCGAGCGTTTCATCGTCGGACTCCTCGCCGGTCGCCATCTTTACGAGGGGGGGACCGGCGAGGAAGATCTTCGACTGGTCCTTGACGACAATGTTGTAGTCCGAAAGTCCCGGTTGGTAGGCGCCGCCAGCAGTGGAGGAGCCAAAGACCACGCAGACGGTGGGGACGCGCATCTTGGACAGTTCGATGAGGTCGTAGAAGAAGCGCCCGCTTTCGGCGAAGTGGCCCGTGTGCATGCGCCCACCGCCGCTGCCACCAGCGCCGACGCGCAGGTCCGCTCCGGCCGACTCGACGAAACTGACGTAGGGGATCTGATTGTCGCGGGCGATTTCGAGTGCGCGAGCCCACTTCTTGGCCGAGTAGGCGGTGAGCGCGCCGCCCAGCACCGTGGGATCGTTGCCCATAATGACGCATTCGGTGCCGGCGATGACGCCAATCCCGACGACCATGCCGCCCCCCATGGCGTAGTCCGAGTCGTAGCCGGCGAGCGCCGAAATCTCCAGGAACGCGCAGTCCGGGTCGAGGGCCATCGCGATGCGCTCGCGAATCGGCATCTTGCCCCTCGAACGCAGTCGCTCGGTGGCCGTGGCACCCCCGCCGGCGTTCGCTTCGTCGAGCAGTCCGTCGATCACGCTCAGCTGCTCAATCATGTCCGCCCGGTTCAGCGCGAATGTCTCGGAGCTCGTGTCGAGGGTCGAGGAGAGGGGTGGTGCCAGCAATCCTTGCTTCATGGCCTGATACTAGTTACGGCGCTGAACTGGGAATTTAACCTGGGCGGTCGGGCCAGTTCGAGCTGTCGCACCGCGGGGGCCGCTCGATGGGACGACGCTGGTGAGCGGCGGGAGGTTACGATTGGCCCGCCCTTCGGCGCGAACGCGGCGTCGTCGACTTTCACGATCGTGATCGCTCGAATGAAGAGGTTCTCGATCGTGCAGTAGTCCGGGGCACGCCCACGAAGATACTTTCCGTTGGCGCCGCGTGCACTGGTCCCAGTGGACGGCGCACCGTTGGCCGTGGTGACCGGCACCGTTAACCACGTGACCGACGCCTTTGGTGGCGTCGGTCACGTGGAGCGTGCACGAACGAGATGGTGACGTCGTGCGCGGTGACACGTCGGGGGAAGCCTCGGTTCAGCCACCAAGGCTTCTTGATAGTGGACGGGTAGGGTTGTGACGATGCGCGTCGCCCTGGGATCTGATCACGCCGGGTATGAGTTGAAGGCCCTTCTGGCGTACCAGCTCCGTGAGTGGGGCCACGAGGTCGTTGATCTCGGCGCCGCGAGTGCCGAGCAGTCGGTTGACTATCCCGACTTCGGTGCCGCCGTAGGACGTTGCGTGAGCGCCGGTGAAGCCGACCTCGGCGTCGCGGTCTGTGGAACCGGCATCGGCATCGCGATCGCCGCCAACAAGGTGCCCGGCATTCGTGCCGCGGCCGCGCACGACGTGACGTCCGCCCACCTGTCGCGCGAGCACAATCACGCCAACGTCCTCTGCCTCGGAGCGCGGGTGATCGGGCCCTCCGTTGCTGTCGACGCCCTCGAGGCCTGGCTCTTGGCGACGCCGGCCGTCGGACGCCACGCCGGGCGCGTCGCCAAGATTGACGCGCTCGAAATGCTCGTTGCCACTGAGGAAAGGTAGCTCCCATGGGTACGTCCCCGTTCGACTCTTGGATCACCAACGACGATGAAGTCACGTCGCTCCTGCGCCAAGAGTGGGACCGCCAGACGACCACGTTGCAGCTGATCGCCAGTGAGAACTTTGCGTCACCGGCCGTGCTGGCGGCGACCGGATCGATCCTGACGAACAAGTACGCCGAGGGCTACCCGGGTCGGCGCTACTACGGCGGCAATCAGATCGTTGACGAAGTCGAAGACCTCGCCCGTCGACGCCTGACGGCGCTCTTTGGGGCCGACCACGCCAACGTGCAGCCCCACAGTGGCGCCAACGCCAACGTCGCGGTCTATCAGGCGCTACTCGAACCTGGAGACGTGATCCTCGCCATGCGTCTCGACCAGGGTGGCCACCTCACCCACGGTTCGCCGGCCTCAATCACTTCGAAGTGGTGGCACTTCGTCTCCTACGGCGTCACCCCGAGGTGCGACGACCCGCAGGCCCCCGGGGAGATGATCGACTTCGACAACGTTCGTGACCTGGCCCTGGCGCACCGTCCCAAGATGATCCTCGCGGGGGCGACCGCCTATTCACGACGAATTGATCCGGCGCCGTTTCGAGAGATTGCCGACGAGGTCGGGGCCCTCTTGATGTTCGACTCGGCGCACGTCGCCGGACTCATCGCCGGCGGCTCGCACCCTAATCCCATTCCCTACTCGGACGTCGTCACGTTCACCACCCACAAGACGCTTCGCGGTCCCCGCGGTGGTGCGATTCTCTGTCGCGAGGAGCACGCCAAGAAGATCGACTCGGCAGTCTTCCCCGGTCAACAGGGCGGTCCGATGGAGCACTCCATCGCCGCGAAGGCCGTCGCCTTCAAGGAGGCGTCGCTCCCGGGCTTCGCGCTCTACACCGAACAGATCGTGTCGAATGCCCGAGCCTTTGGGGCGGCGCTCGCGGGCGAGGGGTTTCGCAACGTCTCGGGCGGAACCGAAAATCACATGGTCCTGTTGGACCTGCGCGAGTTCGACGAGGAACTGACCGGCAAGGTGGCCCAGGAGGTCCTCGACCGTGCCGGTATCACCACCAATCGCAACACCATCCCCGACGACCAGCGCAGCCCCTTCATCACCTCGGGCCTGCGCGTCGGGACCGCCGCCCAGACGACCGCCGGAATGAAGGAGGGCGAGTTCGCCACCGTCGCGTCATTGATGGCCGAGGCGCTGCGTCACCGGGACGACGACACGGTGATTGCTCGGGTGCGCCACGACGTCGCCACGCTGTGCGGCGATTTCAATCCCTACGGCACGTTCACGAAGTAGTCCGTGCACAACATCGTTGACTACGTCGCGGTCCTCGTGGTGGCGGTGATCGTGACGTTGGTGGCGAACATTCCGGCTCGGCGAATCTCGATGCGTATTGGCTACGCCGCCCAGCCCGACGAACGAAAAGTCCACCAGGTGGTGACGCCCTACGGCGGGGGTGCCGCGATGCTGGTCGGGTTCTGCATCGCGCTGATCGTCGCCTTCGCCATTCCGACGCTCCGCGGGGTCATCACGTCGAGCCACGAAATGCTCGGCGTGCTGCTCGCGGCCGGCGTCATCTTCGTCGTCGGCGTGCTCGACGACTTTCGCGAGATGAGCGCCCCGGCGAAGGTCGCCGGTCAGTTCCTCGCGGCATCGATCCTCTACTTCAGCGGCGCCACGATGTATCAGTTGAAGCTGCCGTTCGCGGGCTTCGTGGTGCTGGGCCCCTCGATCCTGCCGATCATCACCGCCGTGTGGGTCTTCGCGTTATCGAACGCGGTCAATTTAATTGATGGTCTCGACGGGCTCGCCGGCGGCATCGTCGCGATCGCCTCGGGCACGCTCTGTCTCTACGGCCTTCGACTCGAGGATCTCGGTCTCCTGCCAGTCACCAACGTCGGACCGTTGATCGCTGCGTTGACCTGCGGCATCTGTCTCGGCTTCCTGCGGGACAATTTTCACCCCGCCAAGCTATTCATGGGCGACGCCGGCGCGCTGATGCTGGGCCTCTTGATGAGCGCCTCGACCATGGTGATTGGCGGAAGGACGCCGCCCGCGAGCGGCGTGACGTTCTTCTTCTTCGCTCCTCTGCTGATCCCGGTCTTTATCCTCGGCGTACCCCTCATCGACGCGGTCTGGGCGTTCGTGCGACGTACGGCGTCGGGCCAGGGTTTCCACACCCCCGATAAGAACCACATCCACCACCGGCTGATGCGCCTCGGCCACGGGCACCGCCGCACGGTGATCATCCTGTGGCTCTGGACGGCGCTGCTCTGCGGGTTCGTCCTCGTCCCCCTCTTCGACACCCAAGCGAACGTGTTCATACCGCTCGGCGTCGGCCTTCTGCTCGTCGGTCTCTTCACCTGGTTCAATCCTCTCGTCATCCGTCGCATCGCCCATCGCGACGTCGATGAACCGGACGAGGAGCGGCTGGTCCGGTGAGTGACGACGACGACGACGTCGTCACGCCCCTTACGCCTGAACAGGGAAAACTGCCAGTCAAGGAGCTGCCCGGCGCCGTGGCATTTACGTCGATGGGCCTCACGGCGGCCATCCTCATTGGACTCGGCCTCGTTGGGGGGTTGGGTGCTGACCGCGAGTGGCACAGCGCGCCGTGGGGTTTGCTAATCGGGATAGCATTGGGAACGGTCGCCGCCGTGGTGAGCGTAGTGCAGCAAGTCCGGCGTTTCCTTTAGAAACCCACTGCTCGTGCTAGATAACCTCCCCACCGACACCCTCCCACGCCTACTTCGTCGCACCACTCTTTCGGCAGTGGCTGCGGGCATCGTCGGCTTCATCGTCGCGCTCCTCGTCGCGCCGCCACTGGCCGCACTCGGACTCGTGCTCGGTGTCGGCCTGGCGGTGGTGAATTTGCGATTCCTCGATAGTCAGGCGGCCAAGGTGGAACTCCGGGGCGAGCAGAGCACGAAGGCGGTCCGGCGTCAGCTGGGAAGTAGAACGACGGTGCGCCTGGCGGCCATGACGGCGGTCGTCCTCGTCGCCGTGTTTCTGAACGCTCCACTGGGAATCGGTATTGTGTCAGGGCTTGTTGTTTATCAAATTGTGTTCGTCATCAACGTTCTGCGTGCGGTGGCTGGATCCGGAGGAGCTGAGTGAAGACGTTGGTGGCGGTGAAGACCATTGAGGTTGGCGTCCACCCGCAACTGCACGTTCTTGGCCTGACGCTCGATTACGACGTCGTACTGTCGACACTCTTGGCCATGGCGATCTTCATCTTTCTCGGCTTCCGGATGCGCGCGAAAGTCACCGACGGCGTCCCGGGCAAGTTGCAACTGTTCTGGGAGATATTGGTCGAGCAGGTGACCGAGTTGGCCCAGTCCGCGATCGGTCCGAGGGGACGGCGGTTCGTGCCCATCGGAGTTACCGTCTTCCTCTTCATTTTGATCAGTAACTGGATTGGCTTTATCCCGTCGGCGATGCACCCCGGGGTCTCCGGCGAGATTCTGCCGGCGCCGACCAGCGACGTCAATCTCCCTCTCGCGATGGCGCTCCTCGTGATCATCTGGGCGCACGTGGAAGCCTTCCGGGCCCGAGGTTTCGTCGGCTACTTCAAGCACTACACCAAGCCGTACGCCGCGTTGACACCCATCAACCTCGTCGAAGAGATCACCAAGCCGATCACGTTGACGTTTCGACTCTTCGGCAACCTGTTCTCGGGCGGACTCATGATCGTGGTCGTGGCCGCGCTGGCGCCAATCGCCCTGGGACCGTTCGAGATCATCTGGAAGCCCTTCGACCTGTTCATTGGTCTGATCCAGGCATTCATCTTCATGCTGCTGACCATCATGTACTTCGGTATGGCGATGAGTCACGACGAGGAGCACGAAATCGAGCACGAAGAACTCCAACTCGCAACATTTGAAGCCGCACACTAAAACCAACCAGGAGGAATAGAACCATGGCAGCACAAACCATTGCAGGCGCAATCAGCATTGCCGGTGCACTCGTCGGCGGCGGTCTCGCCCTGGGCGGTGGCGCGATCGGTGCGGCGATTGGTGACGGACTGGCCGGTAGTCAGACGATCGCGGCCATTGCTCGCCAGCCCGAGATTGAGAACAAGGCCCGTCAGTACTTCTTCTTGACGGTGGGCTTAGTGGAGGCGATGTACTTCATCAACCTCTTGTTCATGGTCGTCTTCGTCTACGTCTTCAAGAAGCAATAGCCCCGACGCCGTTGGCCCACGGGCCCGACGGCGTGCATCGTCCTACAGAGAGAAGGTCCAACGAGATGATTGGCACGTCAGTCTTCCTCCTTCCCAACGGCACGTTCGTCGTCGAACTGGTCGCGGTGGTGGTGATTCTCTTCCTGGTGACCAAGTACATCCTGCCGCCCCTCAACAAGGCCATGGAGTCTCGTCAAGAGAAGATCCGCGCCTCCCTCGAGGCCGCCGACCAGGCCCGCGTCGAGGCCGCCGCGGCCGGTGACGAACGGGTGCAAGTGCTGACCCAGGCCCGCGACCAGGCCCGCGAGATTGTCGAAGGCGCGCAGGCCACCTCGGACCAGGTGAAGTCCGGGGCCGCCGGCCGGGGCCAGGCCGAGTACGAGCGCATCGTCGCCACCGCGAACCTCGAGGTCGCCACCGCCCGTCAACGGGCCATCGACGAAGCGTCGGCGCGGATTGGTGAGGTCGTCTTCGAACTCGTCACCAAGATTGTCGGTCGCGAGGTCGACCAGAGCGCGCACCAGGACTTGATTCGTGAGGCCGTCGTGGCGCTCAACGCCGAAGCGGCCAAGGGTCCGAGCCGCTAGTCATGCTGCCCAAGCTCGAAGGATTCGCCGCCGCCCGTTTGGGTTCGCTCGACCGTGCCGCACTCGCCGCGGTCGCCGACGACCTGACGTCCTTTGAGCAGACGGTCCTTTCGCGCGCCGACCTTCGAGGAGTCCTCACCGACACGTCAATCACCGGCGTGGCGCGCGGCCTCGTCCTTCGAGAGCTCCTGACGGGCAAGGTGCAGGAGGCCACGTTGGAGATCGCGGTCTACGCCGCGGTCGCGGTGCCCGCCCAGGAGGTTCCTCACGGCTTCGCCGAACTCGCCTTCGTCACGAATGAACTGCTCGAAACGGGACAGTTCGAACTGAAGAGTCTCGGTCTGCTCGCCGCTCGTCGACGCGTCGGTGGTTACGCCGACGCTCTGCTCGACACCGTGGATCCTTCCAAGTTCGCCACTATCGAAGAGGAACTTTTCCGCTGGGCCCGCACCATTGACGCCAACCTCGGCCTGCGTCGCCTGCTGCTGGACCGTGACGCGCCCCTCGAGTCGCGCCTCGCGACCCTTGAGGAGTTGCTCGCCAACAAGGTCGATCCGATCACGCTGTCGCTGGCCCGCTTTGCGGTCGAGGGAGGCCGCCCGCGCGACGTCGTTGGGACGCTGGACTTTCTCGTCGACTACGTGGCGCGCGCCCGCGACTGGCGAGTCGCTCGGGTCCACACCGCACGGGCCCTGGACGACGAGAGCCAGAACGCGCTGGTCCGTTCGCTCATGACGCTGACGGGTAAGAGCGTCGAACTGCAGATTGCGGAGGACCCTTCGCTGCTCGGGGGCGTACTCGTGGAGGTCGGGGACCTGCGCCTCGACGCCACGACGCGCGGCCGCCTCCGGTCCCTGCACGACGCGGTCGCTTCGGGGCGTGCGTACGAACCTTCTTTGAATCGAAATGACTAAGTAAAGGAATCTGTGATGACAGAACTGACCATTAGCGCCACCGAGATCACCGAGGCCCTGCGCAAGCACGTGACCGAGTTCAACCCGGCCATCGGGGCCGAGCAGGTCGGACGGGTCGTCGAAGTCGGCGACGGCATTGCGCGCGTCTCGGGCCTGCCCTCGGCGAAGGTCAACGAGCTGCTCGAGTTCGAGGACGGCACCCTCGGTCTGGCGATGAACCTGGACGAAGAGACCATCGGCGCCGTCGTGCTCGGATCGGTCGACACAATCGAGGAGGAACAGGTCGTTCGCGCCACCGGCCGGATTCTCTCGATGCCCGTCGGTGACGCATTGCTCGGACGCGTCGTGAACGCGCTCGGCGAGCCGATTGACGGCAAGGGGCCACTGGTGAACCCCCAGCAGCGTCGAATGGAGATTCAGGCGCCCGGCATCACCGGCCGCCAGCCCGTCGGTGAGCCCCTCCAGACCGGCATCAAGGCCATTGACGCGATGACCCCGATCGGACGAGGACAACGCGAGCTCATCATCGGCGACCGCAAGACCGGAAAGACGACGGTCGCGGTTGACACGATCCTCAATCAGAAGGGCCAGGGCGTGAAGTGCATCTACGTCGCCATTGGTCAGAAGAACTCCTCGGTCGCCCAGACCGTGAAGACCCTGGACGACTTTGGTGCCCTCGCGTACACCGTGGTCGTGGTCGCCTCGGCCGGGGACCCCGCGCCGTTCAAGTTCCTCGCCCCCTACGCCGGGTGCGCGATCGGCCAGGAGTGGATGGACTCGGGCGAGCACGCCCTCGTCGTCTACGACGACCTCTCGAAGCAGGCCGAGGCGTACCGACAGATCTCGCTCCTGCTGCGACGTCCGCCGGGCCGCGAGGCCTACCCCGGCGACGTCTTCTACCTGCACAGTCGCCTGCTCGAGCGCGCCGCGAAGCTGAGCGACGAGAAGGGTGGCGGATCGCTGACGGCCCTGCCGATCATCGAGACCAAGGCCGGCGACATTTCGGCCTACATCCCGACCAACGTGATCTCGATCACGGACGGCCAGATCTTCCTCGAGGCCGACCTCTTCTACTCGGGTGTGCGCCCCGCGATCAACGTCGGCAACTCGGTGTCGCGGGTCGGCGGCGCGGCGCAGATCAAGGCCATGCGGTCGGTTGCCGGAACGTTGAAGATCGACCTCGCCCAGTTTCGCGACCTCGAGTCGTTCGCGACGTTCGGCTCGGAACTCGACAAGTCGTCCCAGCAACAGCTCGACCGGGGCTATCGCCTGACCGAACTGCTGAAACAGGGCCTCAACTCCCCGATGGCTGTCGAAGAGCAGTGTGTGGTGATCTATGCCGGCACCAAGGGCTGGCTCGACACCGTCCCGGTCGGCGACGTGCGTCGCTTCGAAGGCGAACTCCTGACGACGTTTCGGGCCCGCCACGCCGACCTGCTCGAGCAGATTCGCTCTGCGGGCACGCTGCCCGACACTGACCGACTCGACGCGGCGATGAAGTCGTTCGTCGACGGCTTCGCGCCGAGCGTTTAGTCACCGAGTAGCGACCGAGCGAGAGGAGGAGTCGTGGCCGGTGGACAGGAGAGAATCCTGCGTCGTCGCATCAAGTCAGTTCAGTCGACGCGCAAAATCACTAAGGCAATGGAGTTGATTGCCGCGTCCCAGATCGCGAAGAGCCAGGCGCGCATCGTCGCCAATCGCCCCTATCGCGACGGAATGCGCCGCATCATCATCGAGGCCGCCCGGGCCGACCCGGCCGGCGCGGCCAGACTTCTCGCGACGCCCACGAACGTCGCGTCGGCCATTGTGGTCGTGCTGACCGGCGACCGTGGCATGTCGGGCGCCTACAACTCTTCGGCGCTGCGCGCGGGGGAGCGCCTCGTCGTGCGGTTGCGCGCCGAAGGCACGGGGGTCCGCCTGTTCTGCCTGGGTAAGAAGGCGGGAGCCTTCTACCGCTTCCGAGGACTCGACGTCGAGGAGAGCTTCGCCGGCTTCGTCGACAAGCCGACCTTCGCCGACGCCCGTCGGGTCGCCGGGGTGGTCGCGGCGCCGTTCGTCGCCGGAGAGGCCCAGCAGGTCTTCCTGGTGTCGACGAGGTTTCTCTCGGCCGCCACCCAGGCCGTCGAAGTCGAACAGTTGCTGCCCCTGTCGATACCCGTGATGGCGCTCGACGACGGCCCGAAGAAGTTGAAGGGCTACACCGAATTTGAACCCGAAGTCGAGAAGCTGCTCACGTCGCTCGCGCCGCGGGCTCTCGAGAGCGAGATCTTCTCGGCTCTGCTCGAAGGAGCGGCGTCATTCCACACGAGCCAGCAGCGCGCGATGGCGGCCGCTACTGACAACGCCGACGAACTCGGCCAAAGCCTCAGTCGCATTATGAACCGGGCCCGCCAGGACTCGATTACCACCGAAATAATGGAAATCGTGAGCGGCGCCGAAGCGCTCCGCTCGGGAAAGTGAGAGACCAATGACCATCGCTCCTGAAAAGACGACCCTCGAGACGGGACGCGTCGTCGCAATCGCCGGACCGGTGATGGACGTGGAGTTCCCGCCCCACTCGCTGCCCGAGATCAACCACGCTGTCGAAGTCGACATCGTTATCGAAGGCGTCACCGTGACGGTCACGGGTGAGGTCGCCCAGCAGATCGGCGAAGGGCGAGTGCGCTGCGTCTGCATGAAGTCGACCGACGGCCTGGTGCGGGGCGCCGTGGTGCGCCAAACGGGGCGCGGCATCACCGTGCCCGTCGGTGACGCAGTTCTCGGCCACGTCTTTAACGTCATCGGCGAATCGCTCGACACCGCCGACATCGGGCCGGTCGAGGACCACTGGGAGATCCACCGCAGTGCCCCGGCCTTCGACCAGTTGGAGCCGCGCGCGACGATGTTCGAGACCGGCATCAAGGTGATCGACCTGCTCGCCCCCTACGTGCAGGGTGGCAAAATCGGCCTCTTCGGCGGTGCCGGCGTCGGTAAGACCGTCTTGATTATGGAGATGATTCGCCGCGTCGCCGAGCAACACGACGGCGTCTCGGTCTTCGCGGGCGTGGGGGAACGGACCCGCGAGGGCACTGACCTCCTGCTCGAGATGCGTGAGTCCGGCGTCATTGAAAAGACCGCCCTGGTCTACGGCCAGATGGACGAGCCACCGGGCGTGCGCCTACGCGTCGCGCTGGCGGCCCTCACGATGGCCGAGTACTTCCGTGACGTGAAGAACCAGGACGTGCTGTTGTTCGTCGACAATATTTTCCGGTTCGTCCAGGCCGGCTCCGAAGTGTCAACGCTGCTGGGACGCATGCCGAGCGCGGTGGGCTACCAGCCGACCCTCGCCGACGAGATGGGTGAGCTTCAGGAGCGGATTACCTCGACGCGAGGACGCTCGATCACCTCGCTGCAGGCGGTGTACGTGCCCGCGGACGACTACACCGACCCGGCGCCGTTCACGACCTTCACCCACCTCGACGCGACGACCGAGTTGAGTCGGCAGATCGCCGCGCTCGGTATCTACCCCGCGGTCGACCCGCTGTCGTCGACGTCGAACATCCTCGCGCCCGAGATCGTCGGCGATCGCCACTACGCGGTCGCCCGCCAGACCCAGCAGATTCTCCAGCGATTTAAAGAGCTCCAGGACATCATTGCGATCCTCGGCCTGGACGAACTGTCCGAAGAGGACCGCGTGACGGTAACCCGGGCGCGCAAGATCCAACGGTTCCTGTCCCAACCGATGTTCGTCTCGAAGATCTTCACCGGTATTGAGGGCATCAATGTCCCGATCCAAGAGACCATCGAGTCGTTCGAGCACCTCGTGAAGGGCGACCTCGACGGCTTTCCCGAGCAGGCGTTCCTCAACGTCGGCGGTGCGGCGGACGTTGAGCGCAAGGCCGCGGAACTCCAGAGGGACTAGTCGTGGCTACCTTGAAAGTTGAGATCGTGTCACCCGAGGCGGCGTTGTGGGTGGGCGAGGCGGCGGCACTCACCGCTCGTTCCTCCGACGGCGACTTCACGATCCTCCCCCAGCACACTGAGACGGTGGGCGATATCGTGCCCGGCGTGGTTCGCGTGGCGACGTCGGCTGGCGAGGTCGCCTTCGCGGTTCACGGCGGCTACTTCCAGGTGGGACCCGACGGTGTGGAGGGCCAGACCATCGCCACGGTGCTCGCCGGCGTGGCCGAGAGGGTCAACGAAATTGACGTCGCGCGCGCCCAAATCGCCAAGGACGAGGCTGAGGCGCAGATCGCGGCCGCGTCGAAGGTCGAGCAACACGACACGTCCGCCCACCTACTCGCCTACGCGGCACTTCAGCGAGCCGAACTGCGCCTGCGCGCCGCAGCGAAGTAACCCCTACCAGGACGAGACGTAGTCGAGGAGGTCCTTCTTCTCGTGTTCGAGTTCGTCGAAGCGGGCCTTCACCACGTCGCCAATGGAGATCATGCCGACGAGCTGGCCCGAGTGCACGACCGGCACGTGGCGGATACGGTGCTCGGTCATCAGGCCCATCAACTCCACCGCGGTCGTCGACTCGTCGCAGGTCGTGACGTCGCTCGACATGATGTCGGCGACCTTTTGATCGAGCGCACTCGCGCCGCGCTCGGCGAGGGCCCGCACGACATCGCGCTCCGAGACGATTCCGGCGAGCGGCGGGTTCGGCCCCGTGACGATGAGCGCACCGATGCGCCGCTCCTTGAGGACCTGCACGGCGTCCGCGACCGTCCGTTCCTGGGAGATGGTCGCCACGTCGCGGCCCTTGGTGGCCAGAAGATTGGAGACTCTCATTCGACCTCCTCCTTACCTAACGCCGAGGCGTCCGATCCCGTCGTGGGCTCTACTTCGGACCTTAGGCGTGAGTGGTGCAGCACGCAAGAACGATTTGCACCGCATCGGAGAACGACCGCATCACAGAGTCGTGAACATACTCACGAGTGTTAGAAACCGGCGGAGGTGAACTCCTCGAGTTTGTTGTGGCGATGGAACGTTTCGATGGTGCGCACCGTGCCCGAGCGTGATCGCACGACCATCGACTGAGTCGTCGCGCCGAAGTCGTGGAAGCGCACCCCGCGCAGGAAGTCGCCGTCAGTGATGGCGGTCGCCGAGAAGAAGCAGTTGTCGCTCGCGACGAGGTCGTCAGTGGACAGAACGCGCGAGAAGTCGTAGCCGAGGGCCTCGGCACTGCGGCGAGTCTCTTCGTCCTGGGCGTGCAGCATGCCCTGAATCTCACCGCCGAGTCCCTTCAACGCGGCCGCGGCGATGACGCCTTCGGGCGTGCCCCCGATGCCGAAGAGCACGTCGACGCCAGAGTTTGGCCAGCCGGTCGCGATGGCGCCGGCCACGTCGCCGTCGGTGATGGACATCACTCGAGCGCCCGATTCGCGCACCTCGGCGATCAAGTCAACGTGGCGTGGACGGTCGAGCACAACGACGCCGAGCTCCTGGACCGGCTTCTTCAGACGTTTCGAGAGTTCGACGAGATTGTCCGTGGCCGAGGCATTGATGTCCACTGATCCGCGACCACGCGGCCCGACGGCCACCTTTTTCATGTAGAAGCAGGGACCGGGGTTGAACATGGTGCCGCGCTCGGACAACGCGATGACCGAGATGGCGCCATTGCGGCCCATGGCGGTCAGTGCGGTGCCGTCGATGGGGTCCACGGCGATGTCGACCTGCGGCGGCCGTCCGTCACCGATGTGTTCGCCGTTGTAGAGCATTGGGGCTTCGTCCTTCTCGCCCTCGCCAATGACCACGATGCCGTCCATGGCAATGGCGCCGAGTACGAAGCGCATGGCGTCGACCGCCGCACCATCGGCGGCGATTTTGTCGCCACGTCCGGACCATCGGGCCGCGGCGATCGCCGCCGCCTCGGTCACGCGAATCATTTCGAGGGCGATGTTGCGATCGGGCCGAGTGGGGGGCTGCACGAGGATAAGAGTAGTCCGGCGTTCACCAATCGTCCCGGGCCCGTGCCGAGCCCGATTCTCGATACCGGCAATACTTGTGGGGTGAGTTCTCTCGTGGTGAAGCCGGCTGGCGCTCTCGTCGGCGAGGTGCGGGCGCTCGGGGCGAAGAACGCGGTGCTCAAGCAGATGGCGGCCTGCCTGCTCGCCACCGGCGACCACCACTTGAAGAACGTCCCCGACATCACCGACGTCGCGGTGATGGGCGAACTGCTCGAGGCCCTCGGCTGTGTCGTGCAACGCCCTCGCGACGACGAACTCCTCATCGCGGTGCCCGACTGCGACCAGATCAACCCGGTGGCGCCGGCCCACCTCTTCGAGGCCATGCGATCGTCAATTGTCGTGCTCGGACCGTTGCTGGCACGCTGCGGCCGAGTGAACATGGCGCTGCCCGGGGGCGACGACTTTGGCCAACGCCCGATCAATTTCCACACCGACGGCCTTTCGTCCATGGGCGCCACCTTCCATAACGAGCGCCACTCGATCCACGCCACCACCGGTCGGTCACGACTTCGCGCGGCGCGCATCACCCTCGAGTACCCGAGTCACACCGCCACGGACAACCTGCTAATGGCCTGCGTGCTGGCCGACGGACGTTCGGTGATCGACAACGCCGCGCGCGAGCCCGAGGTCGAGGATCTCGGACGCCAGCTCGTGGCCATGGGAGCCCGGATCGAAGGTCTCGGGACGTCGCGGCTCACGATCGACGGCGTGGAACGACTCGAACCGGCGGTGCACGAAGTCGTCACTGACCGCGTCGTCGCCGCCACGTACCTGGCGTCGGCGCTGATCACCGGCGGACGAGTGCGGGTCGTCGACGCCAACCCTGAGCACATGGAGATGCTGCTACGAAAGGTGGAGGCCATGGGCGGTGTGGTGGACGTGACCGGCCCCGGCATCGCCGTCGAGGGGCCGACGCGATTGCGCGCCTGCGACGTGGCGACGTTGCCGTACCCGGGTGTCGCGACCGACTACAAACCCCTGATCACGACGATGTTGAGCGTCGCTGACGGCGTCTCGGTGGTGACGGAGAATCTCTTCGTCGGACGCTTCCGTTACGTCGACGAGCTCGTACGCCTCGGCGCGAGCATTACCACCGAGGGCCACCACGCGATGGTGCGCGGCGTCGAGAGGCTAGTCGGCACCACGGTGCGCGCGACCGACATCCGCGCGGCGGCGGCACTGATTCTCGCCGGACTCGTCGCCGAGGGCGAGACGACCGTTTCGGGCCTCGAGCACGTCGACCGGGGCTACGACGACTTCGTCGGACACCTCGCGCGACTGGGCGCGAACATCGAAAGATTGCAGTGATACCTCGCGACCCCGCGCAACTCGTCGAACTGGCCCGAAACGGTTCGCGCACCGCACTGGCGCGACTGCTCACCTACGTTGAGTCCGGCGGCCCGGTCCAACTCGCCACTGCCGCGCTGGTCTATCGGACGCCCGCGCCGTACGTGATCGGACTGACGGGACCACCGGGCTCGGGCAAATCCACCCTGACCGACCGGCTGATCACGACGATCCTCACGCGGGGATCGTTCAATGGGATCGACGCGTTTGATGAAATCGGCGTGCTCTGCGTTGATCCGAGCTCGCCCTTCACCGGCGGGGCCATCCTCGGCGACCGCATTCGCATGCAGGATCACGCCACCAACGAGCACGTGTTCATTCGGTCCATGGCGACGCGCGGTCACCTCGGGGGGCTGTCACTGGCGGTCCCCGACGCGTTGCGCGTGCTCGGGGCGGCCACGTTTCGCCTGGCCCTCGTCGAGACTGTCGGGGTCGGCCAGATGGAGGTCGAAATCACCTCCGCTGCCGACACCACGATCGTGGTGACGAACCCGGGGTGGGGTGACTCGATGCAGGCCAACAAGGCCGGCCTCCTCGAGGTCGCGGACATATTCGTCATCAACAAGGCCGATCGGGCGGGCGTGCGCGAGACCCGTCGCGACCTCGAGCAGATGCTCGACCTCGGCGGGGCCAAAGAGTGGCGCCCGACAATCCTCGAAACCGTCGCCACCACCGACGCGGGGACCGATGAGCTGTGGGAGGCCATCGTAGAACATCGGGCGTTCGTTGAGTCCGGACGGCACGACCTGCGTCGACGCGCGCGTATGCGCCACGAACTCGACAAGGTGCTCACCGCCGTCGTACGCTCGCGCATCGGCGACCTCGCGCACGGCGCCGCCTACGAGGAACAGATCGACGCGCTGTTGCGCGGCGACACCGACCCCTACCGCGCGGCCGCGACGCTGCTCGCCGAGCCGTGATCGCGACGTCGGTCGCCTACGACCTCGTCTTTCTCATCCACATCATTGCCGCGATCACCACGCTCATCGTGCTCCTCGCCATGCGCTCGTCCGCGCTCGGCGTCGCCCGCGGCGCCGACGCCTCGGTGCAGCGCGGGCGCTTTCCCGAACGGACCAATTGGGCTGTGCGGGTGATTCACGTCCTGCCGATTACCGGATTCGTGATGTCGGTCAGCGGCGACAGCTCGGTCGCACTGGCGAGGCCGTGGATCGGCGTCGGTCTCTTCTGCTACCTCGCCGGGGCCGGGCACCTCGAGGCGCGCACGCTGCCCCTCGAGCGGGTAGTCAGCGACGTGGTCGCTCACCACGGCGTTGCCTCGAGCGAGCGTGGTCGCCAACTGGTTCGGTCCCTCGACGTGGTGTTGGCGCTCATCGCGGTCGCACTGCTCTCGATGGTGGTGCAGTTCTAGAGGAACGAGGCGTGGCCCACCATGCCGGCGGCGACGGTGGCATTGGTCGCTTCGTCGATCAGCACAAAGCTCCCGGTGACCCGGTTAGTCCGGTAGTCGTCGACCACCATGAGGTCGGCCGTCTGGAGGGTCGCCAGTCCGATGTCGTTGGTGCTCAGCGAGTGCGAGTCGTCGATATCGAGCTTCTCAATGTCGATCACGCCATTGATGTTCTTCACGCGCACGGGCGTCACCTTAGTGGTGTGTTTCATGCGCAGTCGCTGGCCGACGACGAGGGGTCGCTCGCCGAACCAGCAGATTGTCGTCGCGAGCTCGTTGACCACCTTCGGCAGTGGAGCGGTTGCGATCATGTCGCCCCGACCGGCGTTGGTCTCGGCCGCCAAGTCCACGTCGGCGGCGAGCCCCACGGTCGCCTCGTCGATCGCTTCGCCACCGAAGTTGATGGCCGCAATCGTCGTCTGGATATTCGCCGGCAACAGGGTCACGGCGTCGCCGACGCGCAACGTATCCCCGCACACCATGCCGGCGTAGGTTCGACCACCTCCGGGTTGGCGCAGGACCCACTGGATGGGCAGGCGAGCCCCGCGGGTGGTCGCGTGCTCCCACGCGCCGGCCTCGGACGCCTCGAGCGACTCGAGCACCGACGGTCCGTCGTACCAAGGAATATTGGTGGAGGATCCGACGACATTGTCACCGAGCAACGCCGAGACGGGGATGATGTCGACCGACGTGAAGCCGAGTTCGCGCGACAGTGTCTCGATCTCGTCGACGACGCGCTGGAAAGCCAGTTGAGACCAGTCGACCGCGTCCATCTTGTTCACGGCGACGACGATGGATCGAACACCGAGCAGGGCCGCAATGCAGAGGTGCCGTCGCGTCTGCTCCTTCAGTCCGGAGGCGACGTCGAGTACGACGAGGGCCAGGTCGGCGGTCGACGCGCCCGTGGCCATGTTGCTCGTGTACTGCACGTGACCGGGGCAGTCGGCAATGATGAACTTTCGAGTCGGCGTAGTGGCGTAGCGGTAGGCCACGTCGATGGTGATGCCCTGTTCGCGTTCAGCGCGCAGTCCGTCAGTCACAAAGCTGAGGTCGAGGTCGCCAACGCCTCGCTTCTCGGAAGCGGCGACGACGGCATCCAACTGATCGTCGAAGAGTTGTCGCGTGTCGACGAGCAGGCGACCGATGAGCGTGGACTTTCCGTCGTCGACCGAACCAATCGTGGCGAGGCGCAGGAGGTCCTTCGTGGCAACGTGCATCTAGAAGTACCCCTCGCGCTTCCGGTCTTCCATTGCGGTCTCGGAGAACTTGTCGTCGGCCCTCGTGGCGCCGCGCTCGGAAACGTTGGCCAGCGTGACCTCGTCGATAATGGCGCGCAGGGTACTGGCGGAGGAGAGCACCGCGCCGGTGCAGTTGGCGTCTCCGACGGTGCGAAAGCGCACCGATCGGTGTTCGACCTGCTCGTCGACGCGCGGCTCGACAAAGGGTCCGACGCCGAGCCACATGCCGTCGCGCATCACGACGTCACGTTCGTGGGCGAAGTAAATCGTGGGCAGCGCCATCTGTTCGCGTTCGATGTACTGCCAGATGTCGAGCTCGGTCCAATCCGACAGCGGAAAGGCCCGAACGTGTTCGCCCGGATTGACCTTCCCCTGGTACAACTGCCACAATTCGGGACGCTGCTGGCGCGGATCCCACTGACCGAAGGTGTCGCGGAACGAGAGGATTCGCTCCTTCGCGCGCGCCTTGTCTTCGTCGCGACGCGCACCCCCGAACGCGGCGTCGAAGCCATTGTCGTTGATTGCGTCGAGGAGCGTCACCGTCTGCAGGCGATTTCGTGACCCGAGCAGACCGGGGTCCACGACCTTGCCTTGGTCGATGGTGTCTTGGACTTTGGCGACGACCAGACGCGCGTTGGTCGCGGCCACGGTGGCGTCGCGGAACGCGAGTACTTCGGGAAAGTTTTGACCGGTGTCAATGTGCATGACCGGGAACGGGAGTTGCTGAGGTGCGAACGCCTTGGTGGCGAGATGGAGCAGGACTGCCGAGTCTTTGCCACCCGAGAAGAGTAGGACCGGTCGCTCGCACTCGGCGGCGACCTCGCGCAGGATAAAGATGGCGTGGGACTCCAGCAGGTCGAGGTGGTCGGTGAACTTCGGGGGGCGCAAGGGTGTCGTGGTCATATTCTGCAGGGTCCGGGTATATTCTAGTGAACCAATGGTTATTCTCATGCTTCGAGCCGAATGTCCGTGATTAGCCCCACGCTGGCTGAACTCGAAGAGCTCGACGTGGCCAACCTGCGCTTTGAGCGCTCGACACCTCTCGAAATCCTCACCTGGACCTTCAATCGCTTCGGCCCCCAGGTCGTGATGGCGTGCTCGTTCGAGGACGTGGCCCTCTTGCACATGGTGCACACGTTGGCGCCGTCAACCGAGATCATCTTCCTCGAGACGGGCGGTCACTTTCCCGAGACCCTCGAGTTCGCCGCGCGAGTCGAAGCCGAGTGGTCGCTCAACCTCACGCGCACGTCGCCCGGTCCTGCGGCGAAGGAGTGGCCGTGTGGCACCGACCGATGCTGCGAGCTGCGAAAGGTCGAACCGCTCGGGCGTGCGTTGGGGGGACACCCGGCGTGGATTACGTCGGTGAAGCGTGTTGACGCGCCCACCCGGGCCACCATGAAAACCCTGATGTGGGATGAGAAATTTGGTCTCGCGAAGGTCAACCCGCTAGCGAAGTGGACCGACGACGACGTCGCGTACTACCTGAAGGCGAACGAACTGCCTGAGCATCCGCTGTGGGCGCAGGGCTACGCGTCGATCGGATGTGCCGCGATGACCGAGAGACCCCTCGTCCCGGGTGACCGTCGATCGGGGCGTTGGGTTGGTGTTGACAAAGAGGAGTGCGGTCTCCACGAGGCGTGATATCCACCACTTAACACGACGTCGCTTGTAACTTTGTCAGCAATGTCAACGTGTCGTGCTCCGGGGTCTGGCGGATGCTCCTAATAGTTCTCGCCCTTTTTTGGGTGGCCCTTCTCGCCCCCACGGTGGTGCGACGATTTCGAGACCACGGGACGGAGCGGTCGATCGAGTCATTTCACGCGGAACACGAGGTTCTGAGCCGCCAGGAGTACGCCGTCGCGCCGGCCCACCGTCTGGACGCTGACGGCCGCGAAACCACGATTGACACGGGTGCACCGCGCAAGCCTCGGCTCACGGTCGTACACGCGGACGATACCTATCGAACACTCGAGTCACGCAGTTCCTGGGACGAGTGGAGCCAGGACTACGACTATGACGAGGGTTCAGGAACGCCGCGCGAGGCGTCGCACAATCGCTACGCCGCCGCCTACGCCGCCGTACCGCGAGAAACGACGGTACAGGCTCCGTACCAGCCCGGGCACCGACGTCGTTCGATGAGAGCACAACGCAAGATGATGTTCGGGCGACTTCTCGTAGGTTCCGTGGTCGTGACCATCGTCGCATTCGTCTCGGGCTACTCGCTGGTCCTCGACGTCGCGTTCGCGGCGTGGCTGGCCGTCGTCGGCTTCGCCGCCGCCGCCCTGTTCGCCGTCAGCCAGGGCTACCTCCACGAATCGTCACTTCCGTTGCGCCTACCCCAGCGTCGAAAGCTCGCGACGATTCAGCCGCTCTATCGTGAGTACCCAGATCAACGTGGCGATGAGTACCAGTCGGACTTCTACGATCCTGACGACAACGTTCGTTGGCAACGTGAATCGCCGTCACGTCGGGCTCTCGGCTAAAGTAAGTACCTCTTCGGGGGTGTAGCTCAATTGGTAGAGCGCTACGTTCGCAATGTAGAGGCAGTGGGTTCGAATCCCATCACCTCCACCACGAGGGGTCGTTCCTAGTTCGAGTCACTGTGAGCCGAACCGGGCTCATAGAGTGGTGGGTCACCGAGGTGCAATGAGGTAGGGGCCCCAATGACACAGTCAGTTCGCGTGCAAAATTTCTTGGTGTCGAGCGATGGCTTCGGTACCGGGGTAGGACAAAGCCTTGAACACCCGTTTGGCCACGCCAACCCGGCCGAACTGTTCTCATGGGCGGGCGCTACGGCGCACTGGCCCAATCGGACTGCTCCCGGCGGGACGTACGGTCTCGATGACTACTGCACCCGTGACTTCGGTAACAACATCGGTGCCGAGATCATGGGGCGCAACAAGTTTGGTCCCCAGCGCGGACCGTGGGAGAACTATGACTGGCAAGGCTGGTGGGGCGATGACACACCCTTCCACACGCCGGTGTTCGTTCTCACTCATCACGTTCGACCATCGATCACACTGGGCGACACGACGTTTCGTTTCCTCAATGCGTCGCCAGAGGCGGCGCTGGCGCAGGCTCTCGACGCTGCTGGCGGCAAGGACGTGCGGGTCGGCGGTGGTGTCGCCACGGTCCGTGCGTTCCTTGACGCCAATCTCATTGACCAGATGCATATCGTCGTTTCCCCCACGGCACTGGTGCGCGGTGAACGATTCTGGGAAAGCCCCGACGAACTCGCTGACCGTTTTTATCTGGAGAAGATTCCCAGTCCGAGCGGGGTGGTGCATCACTTCTTCTGGCGCCGCGACCAATGACGCTCCCTTTGGCCAACGCGCGGACTGGGACCGGAGTGTCCGGGCCTGGACCCTTACCTTGTATCCCCCTAGATTCGCTTGGCCGCGTTTTTGGCAATGGCTCGTGCGCCATCGTCGCGCCGAAAGGCGCAACAGCCCGGCGCAGACGACTCTAATGAGTGAGGAAATTTCTCTGTGCTTGGGCGACGGAGTCCCATCACGTCCAAGCAGACCTTGCACTAACCGGTCACTCGTAACGGTCGCGGGGTGGTGGCTAGGGACCATAGTAACGTCACCCGCGTGAGAACCACCGCGCCCTATGGTTCCTGGCGTTCGCCGGTAACTACTCAACTACTGGTGGCCAACGCTGTTCGCGTCGACAATCCTTCGATCGACGGCACCGACACCTACTGGGTAGAAGAACGTCCGCAGGAGGCGGGGAGAAGCGTCATCGTGCGGCGCAGCAATGACGCCACGACCGTCGACGCGATGTCGAGTGAATTCGACGTTCGCACCCTCGCCCATGAGTACGGAGGTCTCTGTTACGTCGCGCACCACGGGGTCGTCATCTTCTCCAACTTCGCCGACCAGCGCCTCTATCGAATCGATCCCGGTTCGCCACCGCGCGCGATCACCGAGGAGCCGTCGAGCCCTCGGGCGTGGCGCTACGCCGACCCGATTGTTACGCGTGATGGTGCGTTCGTGATCTGTGTTCGCGAGCGTCACGAGGAGACGGACGTCGTCAATGAGTTGGTTATCCTCGCGAGTGACGGCTCGGCGTCGCCGCGGATCCTCGCATCGGGTCACGACTTCTTCGCGGCACCGGTTCTGAGCGACGATGATCGCCAACTGGCGTGGATCACGTGGGACCACCCGTGCATGCCCTGGGACGGGACCCGACTGCACGAGGCGGTGCTGGACGAGACCTATAGCGTGGCGAGCGAGCGCATCGTCTGTGGGGGAGATCACGAGTCGGTCGTGCAGCCGCGCTACGGCCCCGGCGCGACGTTGCACTACATCTCTGACCGCTCTGGATGGTGGAACCTCTACCTTGACGGGCCTTCGGGAGCGAAGGCTCTTTCGTCCCTCGACGCGGAGTTCGCGTGGCCGGCGTGGGTCTTTGGCGAACACTCCTACGTGGTGGGCGAGGACGGGTCCATCGTGGCGACTTGGAGCAAAGACGGTATATCGCACCTCGGGATCATTGCAGCGGGCGGCGGACCGATTGTGGAGGTGGCGACCTCGTGGACGCATTTTGAATCACTCAGTGAGCGAGACGGCGCCGTGATCGCCGTGGCCGGTTCACCACTGACGCCGCTCTCGATCGTGGAAGTCGAACTCTCGACCGGCCAGACCTCGGTCTTGAAAGCCAGTCGAGACGACGCAATCAATCCGGCTTATCTCTCCGAGGCCGAGCCCATCGAATTCTCGACCGAAGGCCACGTGACCGCGCACGCCCTCTACTACGCACCGACCAACCCGGACTTTATGGGACCCGAGAGTGCACGTCCCCCGCTCATCGTCCAAAGCCACGGGGGCCCGACGTCCCAGGCGGTGTCGGTCCTCAACTACGAGATTCAGTACTGGACGAGTCGTGGATTCGCCGTCGTCGACGTCAACTACGGTGGCTCCACCGGCTACGGACGCGCCTACCGCGAAAGGTTGAAGGGCAACTGGGGCGTCGGCGACCTCGACGACTGCGTCAACGCGGCCAAGTTCCTCGCCTCGAGCGGGCGCGCCGATGAGAAGGCCTTGCTGATCCACGGCGGAAGTGCTGGGGGCTACACGACGCTATGCGCGTTGACGTTTCGTAGCGACTTCGCGGCCGGAGCGAGCCACTTCGGTGTGGGCGACCTCGGCGCCCTGGCTCGCGACACGCATAAATTCGAGTCGAGGTACCTCGACGGACTCGTGGGCCCCTATCCCGAGCGCGACGATCTGTTTCGTGCGCGTTCGCCCATCTTCCACACCGAGTTGATGCGCACGCCAGTAATCCTCTTCCAAGGTCTCGAAGACGAGGTTGTGCCGCCGGCGCAGGCGGAGGCGATGGCCGAAGCCCTGCGTCTGCGGGGTGTTCCGTTCGCGTACGTTTCCTTCGAGGGGGAGCAGCACGGCTTTCGCCAGGCGAAGAACATCATGCGTGCCGCCGAGGCTGAGCTCTACTTCTACTCTCAGGTCCTGCGCTTTGAACCGGCCGACGGGCTTGAGCCGGTCGTGATCGAGAACCAAGAGGCGCTGTCGGCTCACTAGACGAATCGGCGACGTCGAGATTGCCCAGAGCAATTAGGTGGACGCTGGTTCGGTTGTGTTCAGTGTGCGATTTTCCAGTGTCATGGACATCGCCGGACTGGGCCGCCAAATTCGCGTGAACGAGAGTCGAATCATTTTTTACCATCTGGTGGAAATTCGCCACGAAAAATACTGGCACTTGGGTGAAAGGTGATGTAGAAAGTGCACCGTGGGAAATGACCTCGGGCGCCGCCGATCAACTCAGTCGGGGAACAGACTCAACAAAATTGATGACCGGTGTTGGAAGCACGAACACCCATCGGCGACGTCGAGCGACGAACCGCGTACGCGAGACTACGCTGAGCGCGCGACGACGGAGTTCATCTGGGGACGTGCGATGCCGGTGATTCGGCCAACGCGCAGGCCCGTGCAGCGCAACGAGCGCCGAGCAGGGCGCTCCCGCACGATTGACGAGCTGACGTGACGAGCGAGCGCCCGAAGTGGCGAAGCTATATACGGGCTCTGGGACCAGGTTTGGTCACCGGTGCGTCCGATGACGACCCATCGGGCATTGCCACCTACGCCCAAGCCGGCGCCCGTTTCGGTTTTGGGATGTTGTGGGTCGCCCTCATCACCTTTCCCTTGATGGCCGCGGTCCAAGAGATCTGTGACCGCACCGCTCTCGCCACTGGCAAGGGGCTGGGGGAACTCATCTACATCCGCTTCGGAAAGGTCTGGCGCATCGCCATTGGTTTTCTCGTGGCCATGCTGATTGTCGCCAATGCGCTTAACATCGCCGCCGACCTTGTCGCAATTGGCGCGGGCATGCATCTTCTCAACGCCGGCCCCGAAGTGCTCTGGGCCTTGATCGCCGGTGGCGCGCTCATCGTGATGCTGATCAGCGGCTCGTTCCAAATTGTCTCTCAAGTCCTCAAGGTCCTCTGCGCCGCACTGCTGGCCTACGTGGTGGTCCTGTTCTTCGTGACGATCCCGTGGGGTACCGTCCTGATCAACACCATCGTGCCCCACGTGCAACTTTCCAAGGCCTACATTGCCCTCCTGATCGGTGTGCTCGGCACCACGATCTCGCCGTACCTCTTCTTCTGGCAGAACCTTCAGCGACTCGAAGAGATGCGCGAAGAGCCGGCCGGCGGGAAGCGGCCCCTCGTGCTTCGACGACGTTCGCCGGCGGCCGCGAGCGCCAAACAGTGGATGAGTCGATTCGACGTCTTCGTCGGCATGGGATTCTCGAATGTCGTGATGTTCGCGATCATCGTCGTGACGGCGCTCACCATTGGCAAGCACGGACACCACGTCACCATCAACTCTCCGGCCGAGGCGGCCCAGTCACTCAAACCGGTCGCCGGTCGCTTGGCGGTCTACATTTTCGCCCTGGGCTTCATTGGATCGGGCATGTTGGCGATTCCCGTGCTGGCCGGCGCCGGCTCGGCGGGCATGGCGGGACTGCTCGATCATCCGACGGGCTTCTCCAGTTCGCCGCGCAAGGCTCCCGTCTTCTACGGACTGGTGGTGGTGGGAATGCTCGGCGGTATGACGCTCAGTCTGCTCTCGGTCAACCCGATCAAACTGCTCATCCTCGTGGCGGTCGTGAACGGCATCGCCGCCGCGCCGTTTCTCGCCGTCACGATGCTCGTCTCCTCGGATCGCAGCATCATGGGTGAGCACGTCAACGGCAAAGTTGCGCTGTTTCTAGGTTGGCTCACCGCGTTACTCATGGCCATCGCGGCGGTCGCCCTCTTCACCGTCGGGGGAGTCTGAGTCGCCCCGCATCGAGACCGGTCAATCTGGTCGGACCTTCGTACAGATTCTCGGTGCGCCCGGAGCGGACCTCTCGACTATTGGTGCTCCGTCGGCCGGTGCATCCGAAAGCCCGGTTGGTGCTTTAGAATTTCACGCCTCGCGATCGTCATCTTGTGTACCTCGTCGGGTCCGTCGGCGATACGCAGGGTTCGCATGTGTGCGTACATGTTCGCCAAGGGGTAGAACTGCGTCACGCCCGCCGCGCCGTGCACCTGAATTGCCCGGTCAATGATCTTGATCGCCATATTCGGCACCGCGACCTTGATACCCGAGATTTCGGTGGCGGCGGCCTTATTGCCAACCGAGTCCATGAGGTGGGCGGTCTTCAGCACGTACTCACGGGCCATGTCGATCTCGATTCGCGACTCGGCGATCCAGTCCTGGATAAGTCCCTTGTGGGCGAGGCTCGTGCCAAACGTCGAGCGCTCGAGCGACCGGATCACCATGAGCTCGAGGGCCCTTTCGGCGACGCCGATTGTCCGCATGCAGTGGTGGATCCGTCCCGGTCCGAGACGGGCCTGGGAGATCGCGAAGCCCCCTCCCTCGTCGCCGAGCAGGTAGTCGACGGGGACCCGAACGTTTTGGTAGATCACCTCGGGGTGACCGCCTCGTTCGTCGTAGCCAAAGACGTGCGGGTCGAGACCGAGCGAGACACCGGGCGTTTCCATGGGCACCACGATCATTGACTGCTGAAGGTGGCGTGACGCGTGGGGATTGGTCTTACCCATGACGATGAGCACCTTGCAGCGCTCGGCCCGCGCGCCCGAGCTGAACCACTTTCGACCGTTCAATACGTACTCGTCACCGTCGCGCTCTATCGAGAGACCAATATTGGTGGCGTCCGAGGAGGCGACGTCGGGTTCGGTCATGGAGAAGGCGCTGCGAATCTCGCCGGCCAACAGCGGCGCGAGCCACTCACCCTTCACGCGGTCCGATCCGAAGTGAAAGAGAATCTCCATGTTTCCGGTATCGGGCGCGTTGCAGTTGAGGACCTCCGAGGCGAAACCGACCCGGCCCAGCGTTTCCGAGATCGGTGCGTAATCGAGGTTCGAAAGGCGCGTGCCCGGGTGCTCGGCGTTCAGGTGGGGAAGGAAGAGGTTCCAGAGGCCCCGTTCGAGGGCGCTCGCCTTCAACTTGTCGAGCACGGGCGGATAGCCGCTAGGGCCAACTTCATCGAGCTGGGAGTAGTAGGTCTCCTCGTGGGGCACGATCACGCTGTCCATGAAATTCTTCACCGACTCCTGGGTAGCGAGTCCCTCTTTCGAGAATTCGTACGGCATGGCTCTTCTCCTTCAATCGGGAATCACGGCGAGTCGCGTCACGGCTCCACCAGAACGAGGATACGCAGTTGTGAGGAGCCGCCCTCGTGGGCGCCAGTGGGGACCAGACATCGCGTAGGGCAACTGAGCTGCAACCGACCGTCACCGTCGCAATCGACGCCCGTCGCACCGCCACGGGCGAACGAGCAATAGCGAGCGGACGTCGCCACAGCGTTGAGCCGAAACTCAGCCGCATTGATGGCGCAGTGACCTCGTGGTGACGAACGACCGGTGCTATTTCGGCTTCTCGATTAACGTTGGTGCGTCGAATCACGTCGAAAGGTAAAGGGTGCGCAAACTCCTGCTCGTCTTCAGCGTCGTCGCGGCGTCGCTCGGTCTCGCCGCCTGCAACAGCATCACGGCGGCGACCCTCGACCAGACCGTGGCGTCTCTCGGGTCATCGGCCAACCTTCAAGTTCGACTCACGGCCAGCGCGTCGGGACCGGGAACGGTGCAAGTACGAAAGCTGCTCGAGGGTGTGTCCCTCGAGGTGAACTTTTCGAATCCCTCGGGCGCCGCGCTCTCCCAGTCGGCTGGTGCCGTGAACAGTGAACTGGTCGTCAACCTCAGTGACACGAAGCTGCTCGACGTACGAGTGATAGACGCCAACCTGTACCTGCAGTTCGACCTCTCATCGCTCACGAGTATTCCGGGCGTCGCGCTGACGCCCACGCAGCTGGCGACGGCGCAGCTCGTCATCGGGGGACGATGGTTCGAACTCTCGAAGAGCCTGCTGACGTCCCAGATGCCGTCGACGGCGTCGACGGCGAAGGCCTCGGACCTCGAGGCCGTGGCGCGCACGATTCTTAACGCCCTCGCGAAGGTCATCGACACGTCACCGGCGACGGCAATCGCGAGTGGCGGCTACAGCGAGGCCGGCACTCTCCAGTCGATTGTCGACGCGTTCGCGCCGATGTTACAGAAATTGGTCCCGTCAAGCATCGCACCGGACACCGTGAAGGGCAGTTACCGACTGACCCTCGCAACATCGAACGAGGGGGCGACCGGTGGCGCACTGTCGATCACGGCGCCCAACGGGACGTCGGGTGACGTGACCCTCAATCTCTCCGCCACGGTGGGCCACGCCAGTATCGCCGTTGACACTCCCCAGGGCGCCACGCTGATCACGCCGACCTTGATCAATCAGTTAAAGAACTTGGGGCAAAGTGGATCGCCCTTCGCCGCTGGTTAGATCGAGTCAGGTTCCCTCGAAGTAGCGCCGCGGGTTGTGCTCGAGCATCGTGGTGATCTGTTCTTCACTTACCCCGTGATCGCGCAGGTACGGCAAGACGTCGTTGGCGAGGTGCAGGTAGTGCCAGTCGGGCATCAAGGCGAAAACGTGAGGGTCGATCCAGTCGAGGTAGCAGGCCGCGTCGTGTGAGAGCATCATTCGTTCGGCGTAACCGCGACGGCACATTTCGACGACGATGTCGCAGCGAGCCTCGAACGGGAAGTCAAAATTGAGCCCGAATCGGTCCATGCCCAACCAGAATCCGGCGTCGGCGAGCGAGGACAGGTGGTCCGCGTCGCTCGTGTCACCGCTGTGGGCGAGCACAATCCGTTCGGGCGCGACCCCCTCGTCGGCCATCAGCGACTGGACCGCGAGTCCCTGACGGGTTCCCGGGTGCGTGTGCACGGTGATCGGTGCACCGGTCGCCAGGTGGGCCCGGGCAACCGCGCGCATGACCTGCACGACACCCGAGGTGAGACCGGGTTCGGCAATAGCGCACTTCAGGATCGCCGCGCGCACGCCGGTACCGGCAATACCGCGTTCGATATCGCCGACGAAGAAGTCGACCATTGGATCGGGCACCTCCATGCCCAGCGCCTCGTTGAGCGCCGGCCCGCGATGGTGGAAGAAGAACGGCGTGTCCCGGTAGGTGTAACAGCCGGTGGCCACAAGGATGTTTAGCGTGGGCACTCGCGCGGCGACGCGCTGGATGCGAGGGATGTAGCGGCCGAGACCGACGACGGTCGGGTCAACGATGGTGCGAACGCCCGACGCCGCGAGTGCCGTGAGTTTGGTGACGGCGTCGTCGACGCGGTCATCCTCGTCGCCCCATTCGTCGGGGTAGTTCTGCTGCACGTCGGTCGTGAGTACAAAGACGTGCTCGTGGACGTAGGTCCGTCCGAGTTGTGACGAGTCGATCGGTCCGTTGACGGCCTGGATCGTGGTCATGGTCCCTCCCAGAATGCCAGCGGCTCTCGATCGAGGCTAACGCAGCGATGCGTGGTCAGATGACCGGTGACATCCCGCCGTCGACGCTGAGCCCGACGCCCGTGACGTAGGAGGCGCGCGGCGACAAAAGAAAGGCGGCGACGTCGGCAAACTCCTCGGCGCGTCCGAAGCGACCGAGGGGAATACCGGCCTGCCTGGTCATGGTGGCGTAGAGGTCGGCGACCGGCGTAGCGGCGTCCGTTGCGCGACGCTCCCACTGACCAGATTCGATAAGTCCAATCAGTATTGCGTTCACGCGTACCCCGCGCGGCCCGACTTCGC
Organism: Acidimicrobiales bacterium; assembly: GCA_025362585.1. Classification (GTDB taxonomy): domain Bacteria; phylum Actinomycetota; class Acidimicrobiia; order Acidimicrobiales; family RAAP-2; genus RAAP-2. The sequence continues at coordinate 49,504 of JANYFR010000060.1, forward strand.
CGGCGATGGCCTTCGTGAGGGCGAGTCCCGCGGCGCGCGACGCCGAGCTCGGCGTCGAGCCCGCCCCAGGCGAGCGCGCGGGGATGGCCAGGACGTTGAGGATGGCGCCACCCGTGGACTCGAGCGATGGCAGTACTCGACGGACCACGTGCAGCGCGGCCAGGACCTTGAGTTCGTAGTCGTCGCGCCATTCGACGTCGCTCGAATCCTCGACTCGGGTGCCCGCATGGCGTCCGGCATTGTTCACCGCACCGTCGAGTCGTCCGAAGGTCGAGAGCGTCGCGTCGACGAACGCGTCGAGCTGGGTGGCGTCGGTGACGTCGGCCTCGAGACAGAGCGCGTCAGCACCTAGCAGTCGCCGAGCATTATCCAGTCGATCTCGATCGCGCCCGCACACCGAGACCCGGGCACCTTCTTCGACGAGTTTGCGGGCGAGCGCCAGTCCGAGTCCGTCGGTGCCCCCAGTGATGAGGAAGGAGCGATCCTTTAGTTCCAAGTCCATGGGACGATCCTACGAACGAACGCGGGGCGTCGACGACCCCCTCGTGGTGTCGGCGCATGGTTTGGTTACTAGCGGTCACGCTCCGCAGTCCCTACGCAACGCTGACGCCACAATCGTTCGACGACGTACCAGGCCCGGTACGCGCCGCCACCGAGGACCGGGAGACCGACAACCTCACCCATGTTCCCGACTCCGACCAGGGCATGCGTGACGCGATCGAGCGACGCCTCGTCGAGTCCGAGAATCGCGGTGGCGTCCCCTGCGCGACTCCGGGACCCGACGACTGGGCTGATCGTCGTCGCCGGGGCCGGACCTAGAGTCGGTGGACGTCTGCGCTCATCGATGGCGGGGCGGTCCGCGTGAGCGCCACGACACCAATGGACATCACGACGAAGGCGACGGCCCCCACGCCGAGATGAACAACGCCGGAGCGTAGGTGCTCGTGGTAGAGCCAGATGCCAAAGAGCACGCTGACAATCGGATCGACGATGACGATGATGGGCTGAGAGACGCTGAGCGGGCCGACGTGCAGCGCCGACTGTTCACAGAACAGACCGATCGCGCCTCCGAGGCACAGCGCGTAGATTGGCCAGTGCTCGAGCGCACCGACCCATCCGAACCTACCGATCGTGTCGGTCGTCGCCTTGATGAACGTCGCCTCCAATGCCCACATGATCGCCGTCGCCGCGGCGAAGAGGCCGGCGCGTCGGTTCGGAGTTCCTCGTTGGGCCAGAGCGACGAGAACGACGACGGTCGCCACACTCACGACGATCGGTACGGTCCACCTCGAGGTCGATACCGTGAACGCGCCGCCGCTCGGTGACGTCGCCACGAGAAACGCCACGAGACCAACTGCGGTGAGGGTGGCCGACACCCAAGTCACCCCACGAAGCGACTGGCGCAGCCACAGTCGGCGAAGGGCGAGGGCCATGATGAGCTCGGTGACGAGCAGGGGCTGCACAACTGAGAGTGGACCAAAGTGCAGGGCCACGGCCTGGAAGACGAGGGAGCCACCCATCCCGATCCAACCGAGCAACCACAGGGGATGACGGACGAGGTGCCTGACGAGTTGCCATAGCGACGACCCCTCGGTCTCACTGGTCGAGGCAATGTGTTGGACCGCGACGGCGAAGGCGTTGGACAGCGCCGTCAAGAGACCGAAGAGAACCGCGATCACGCGTCGCCGGCTCTCGTCAATCCATCGGAGTCCACCGTCAATTTCGCCACGCCGACGTTGCGCCGACGAACCTGCGACTGGGGCGTTGACCAAGAGTCCCTGATGACCGCGCTCACGAGTGGCACGTTAGGCGAGGCGGAGCCGGTCGCGACCTACCGCGACGTTGCTCGCGCGCGCACTACGACCGTCGCACTCCAGATCAGGCGGCAGATCTTTTGTAGAAATGTCCGCGCACCACCCCAACGTGCTGTGCAAAACATGCCACTAAGTAGTTGGTATCTCGCACCAGAGAGAAGAAATCGGTGGAAAAGGTAGTCGAGAACTGGGCAAAAGTTCCTGATTTCATCATTTCACCAGCGAGTGGCCCCAAACCTCTGGCACAGTATCACTCGTAGTTCACGTAGCACCTGTCGACGAGAAGGAGACCCGCAAGGGGATTCGAATCGGGAGGGGAAAGGGACCTCGCAAGAGGGACAGATTCCCGCCAACGGGCAGCGGAGTTCGGTCCGCGGTTCGGTACGACGAATGACGTGAAGTGCCAGCCGTCAATCGGTTGCCTGTCCGACACGGGTGATCGGGAGATGTGCCTTCGGGAACCCCGAGGGGCGGGTGGGTTTCGACTCACTGGTCACTCGGGGTTTTCGGCCGTCTGGGCGGAATTAGAAGAGTGAGCCCGACTCGAGCGGCTCGATTAACTCCGGTCCGTCGTTGCGTACGGCCCCGACCCTCGCGTCGACCCTGTAGTGCGAGAGCGTTCCGTCGGGCGCGGGCCGCAGCAGTAGCGCGCGCTCGTCCGGTCCGTGCTCGACGACGTTGAGCCAGGTCTCGACGTCGCTTATCGCGAGTACCACCGGCATGCGGTCGTGGATCTCGTCCATGTCGACGTTCGGCGTCGTCGTGATGATCGTGCACGTCGAGAACGGTGCCGAGTCCTTGGGCGCGTCGGGGGCGTACCAGTGCTCGTAGAGAGCCGCGAAGAGGATCGGCTGTCCGTCGCTGCGCGTGAAGTAGTGGGGCTGTCTCACGTGGCCCGCGCGATGGTCCCACTCGTAGAAGCCGTCGACGGGGACCACGCAGGGTCGCTTGGCGAAGGCGCTACGAAACGACGGCTTCTCCGCGACGGTCTCGCCACGCGCGTTAAAGAGCCGGTTGCCGATCTTGGGATCCTTCGACCAACTCGGCACGAGTCCCCACCGATAGCGATCGAGCACCCTTGCGTCGTCACGCTCGGAGAGCGCGAAGAGTCGTCGCAGGGGTCCGATGTTCCAACTGGGGTCGAAGTCATCGGGCTCGATGCCGGCGGCGAGCGCGGCGTCGAGCAGGCGCGCCAACCGAGCGGGTGGGGTGAAGAGAGCGACGCGTCCGCACATAGATTCCTATTCTGCCGTGGAATCAGGGCTTTGGCGTACGTCATTGCGAGTGGCTACTCTTACGAACGTATGTTCGCTTTTTCACCCAAACGGCCCACACTGTCCACTGACCTGGCGGCGACGCTACGCCCCGTGACCCTCGCGAAGAGCCGGATGCTGCCCCTCGGGGACCCCTGGGGCGCCCTCGTGCCCGGGGCCGGACTGCGTCGCGGCTCGACCGTCGT
>JANYFR010000003.1 GCA_025362585.1 Acidimicrobiales bacterium
GACGGAGCGCCCGTCGAATGATGGCGTGAGCCTGGCGGACGGTGGCCGAAGACAACCCGATTCTCCTTGTGAGACCCTGGTAGAGATCGTCGAGCTCCATAGGCTTGATGCTGCTCACCGGTCGGTCACCGAGAGCCGGAAGAATTCGCTTTGACAAGAGATTCTTATAGCGTCGCAGTGTTGTTGGGCTGAGGTCGTGCTCAACGAGGGCAAGCCATCGGGTGCTCAGTTCTTCGAACGTGCCTGATTTCCCAACCGTTCTACCAGCTTCGGCTTCAGCGACAAGGGCATTCAGCGCCTGTTGTGCATGTCGCTTATTTCCACGCACGTTTCGGCTTAACTGGCGTCGTTGACCGGTAACTGGGTCCCGACCGGACTCGTACCGGACTTGCCAGATCCCGGGATACTTCTCTCGGAGGGTTCCGCTCATGAATCTCAACGTAACACCAAAACACACTTTGGAGGCCTATTCGAGGCCTATTCAATTGCTCCGATGCTTCCATACCTCTGAAAGTCCTTTGTTTTACTGGTGGGCCGCCCGGGTCTCGATCCCCGCACCTTGGGATTAAAAGTCCCCTGCTCTTCCCGATGAGCTAGCGGCCCTCGTCAGCTTTTAAGTATCCAAATTTAACTTTTCCAAGCACCGTTCGCTGTTGACCGTTCTTAACTTCCCGGACCCGTGGCATGGTCAACTGATTTCGAAGAATACTGCGAAGCAGCCTATCCACATTTCAAGGAGTGGAAAGCATTCGCAGCCCGCAATGGCAACCTCGTCGCACGAAGGGTGAGTTGACGGGACAGGTGGTCCGAGGCATTGATAGTGGTGTTCTGATCCCCAAGGGATCAAGAACTCCGAGAGATGAAGTCCATCGGTCAACTGCTCTCCTAAAGGTCTCGGAGATCGGACGATCGGATGCGGCTCGACCATCGTCCCAGCCCAGCGAGTCCGCCAACGCCGGCGACGAAAGCCGCCACAACGATGCCGGTCAGGCGTGCGGGGAGCGCCCTAGGTTCGTCGAGGGTCGCCGGAACGTCGTTCTTTCCTCCCGAAACCCAGTACGTCGTACAGGTCTTCCACTCGCACGGGCGATTGACCGAATCGAATCAGGCCGCCGGCGCCGCTTCTCTCTTGACCACTCGGCATTTGCAACTCGTAAAGCAACGCTCGATGGTCCTTGACGTGTTCGGACTGAAGGGGGATCGTATGCGACTGCTGGCCGCGCCGACGTCGAGGTCGAATTCGAGGGTGGTGCTCGTCGGAGCGTCGCTCGACACGATCAACCGGTTGGTGGCGAGGGTGCGCCGCGACGACGACTGCGCCGACAGGTCGAAGAACTGTCGGCGGCCGACCGCGAGGTCGCGGTGGACGTGCCCAAACCGAAGGACGAGATCGCCGCGCTGGCGAAGACGATGAATACGCTCCTGGGCCGCTTGCAACGAGGCCTCATTCGCCAGCGCTCGTTCGTCGCCGATGCCGGACACGAGTTGCTGACCCCCTTTGCCGTACTGGAACTCGCGGGACGCCCTGGACGGACCCGCGCGGAGCTCGAAGCGGCGATCGAACGAGCACCGTTTGAGACGGAGCGCCTCTCACACCCGGCCGAAGATCTCCTCTTTCTGGCCCTCAGCAACGAGGGTGGCGCGCCAATGGAACGAGGACTTCGGTGCGCGACGTGCTCGTTCGCTCGGTGGACCTCTCGCAACATCGCGCGCGCGACGTGGGGGTGACGTTGCACGTTCAAGCGATGACGGATCTCGAGGCCCCGATGGACGCTGGCCCGGTCCGTCAAGCGATCGAGAACGTCGTGGACAACGCTCGCCGCTACGCCCCGCCCGGTAGTGAGATCACGGTGTCGGCCGTCCACGGTGCGTGCGAGGGTGACGACGCGCGAATTAGTGTGGCCGACCGCGGTGCGGGTTTTTCTCCCGAGTTCCTCCCTCACGCCTTGGAACGATTTCGTCGACCCGATGACGGTCGGGCGAGGTCCGAAGGCGGCGCGGGACTTGGTCTCGCTCTGGTTGCCTCGATCGCGGACAGTCACGGCGGAGAGTGCACGGCGGAAAATCGAGAGGGAGGGGGCGCCGTGGTGACGATCATCATCCCGGCGGGTGGACCCTCGTCGAGACGCTCAGCGCGCGGACGCTGAGGTATCGTTCGCTGCGCTGCAGTGCTGCGTCGCTCTCATTGCTGGCCAATCAACTCGACCACCGCACCGCACGACGGCGATCGCACAGTGTCGTCGTGCGCGCCAGCGCCCCACCGACGTCGTACGCCGTGGCGGCACGGGCGTGGAAACCGATCAAAGTGAGAGGACTATCGTAGCGACGTGTCCGAATTCAGTAACGAGAGCGTCAGTGCGATCGAGGCAACGTTGAACGACGTCGATCGAGCACTGGAGCGACTTCGTGTCGGGACGTACCGGTCGTGCCAGGTCTGCGACACCCCGATCGACGAGGCCCAACTCGTTGCCAATCCACTGCTCGCGAACTGTCCCGCCCACCCCGAACTGGCGTAGCGGTCACGGTGCTCGTCACACAGTGGGCGCGGTGGCGAACGCCACCGGGCGCGTCGACTACTTCTTGGTCGCCCAGAAGATCTCGGCGATGGCGTCAATCTCACTGAGGAGGCGATCGCCCACGCTGACGTCATTGCTCTTCTTCGCCTCGCCGGCGGACTTGGTGGCGGCCCAAAAGAGGTCGTGAAGGTTGGGATACTCCTTCAAGTGATCGGCCTTGAAGTAGTCCGTCCAGAGCACCCACAGGTGGTGCTTCACGAGTTCGGCGCGCTCCTCTTTGATGAAGGTCGCACGGACCTTGAAGTCGGCGTCACTCGACGCGCTGTACTTCTCCATGCAGGCCTTCACCGACTGCGCCTCGATGCGGGCCTGGGCTGGGTCGTACACGCCACAGGGGAGGTCACAGTGCGCCGAGGCGACGATCGGAGTGGTGGTGGCGTCCAGCAGTGCGTTGATGCGTGAAAGAAGCGTCATGGCTTCGCCTTTCGGTGGTCGTGGTCGGCGCCTGGGGCACCGGTGGTCTCTATATAGTCGCAGGCTAGTCACAGCGCTCGTCTATCGTTCACCTTAATGAGCCGGCTGCTCGAGTTCTTCCTTCGTCGAGTGACCGTCGAGGGCTCCTCGATGGTGCCGACCTACGTGCCCGGCGAGCGGTTGACGGCGCTGCGTCGCTGGCGCCGCGTGCGCGCCGGTGACGTGGTGGTCGTGCGCGACCCACGCGGCCCCGACCGGTGGCTGTTGAAGCGGTGCGCGGGGCGAGTGGGGACGTTACTGGACTTGCGAGGTGACAACGCCGCGGCCTCCACCGATTCGCGTGATTTCGGGCTCGTTCCGAGCCGTGACGTCATCTACATCGTCCCGTCGCCCGTCAATCAGCGATGGCTCTCTCCTCGATGAATCAGGGGCGACACCGGTAGGCTGCCGTGGTGGCCCGACTCGCCGTTCTCTCGTATCACACGTCGCCATTGGCCCAACCGGGTACCGGTGACGGCGGGGGCATGAACGTCTACGTCCGCGAACTGTCGAGCGCGCTCGGTCGCCTGGGCCACGAGGTTGACGTGTACACGCGACGCGACAACACCCAAGTACGCGACACCGTGGCCGTCGAACCGGGTTTTCGGGTTCATTACGTCACGGCCGGCCCGGCCCGGGTCCTCACTCGCGACGAGCTACCCGACTTCGTGGGCGAGTTCACCGACTCAGTCGCGACGCACTTTCGCTGCGCCGGCGCCCCCGACGCGATCCACGCCAACTACTGGCTCAGCGGTCTCGCGGGGCACCGCCTGAAGCACGACCTCAACATTCCGCTCATCATGACCTTCCACACGCTCGAGCGCGTGAAGGCCGAGACCTTCGCCGAGGAGTCCGAGGATCGCGCCTTCCAGGAGGCGGCGATCTTCGCCTGCGCCGACGCCGTCCTCGCGAGCTGTGAGGGGGAGGCCGAGCAGTTCGTTCGCTACTACAACGCCGAGCCGTCACGCGTGCACGTCGTGCCCCTCGGCGTCGAGCACGCGTTCTTTGCGCCCGGCTACCGACCGCAGGCCCGTCGGGCCCTCGGGATCGACCCGGAGACGACGATGCTGCTCTTCGTTGGACGGCTCCAAGCCCTGAAGGGGGTCGACGTCGCCCTCGAAACCCTCATTGAGTTGCGCGAGCGGGGCCGCGACGCGATGCTCGCGATCATTGGCGGGCCGTCGGGGCCCGACGGGCGCGAAACGCTCGCGGCGCTGCACCGGCGCGTCGCCCAGGCCGGCGTGATTCGCAACGTCCACTTCGTCGCGCCCCAGGCGCACCAGTTGCTCTCGACGTGGATGCGCGCCGCCGACGTGATGCTCGTGCCCTCGCGGTCCGAGAGCTTCGGCCTGGTCGCGCTCGAGTCGTCGGCCTGCGGCACGCCCGTCGTCGCCAGTGCCGTCGGCGGACTGATGACCCTGGTCGATCCGGGGGTCACGGGCTTCCTCGTCGCCGAGCGCGACGCGTGCGTGTGGGCAGACGCCGTCGAGGTCGTTCTCGAACCCGAGCAGGCGACCGCCATGTCGAACGCCGCCGTGCTGCTCGCGCGCCCGTACACCTGGCGTTCGGCGGGCCAGTCCCTCGCCGCGCTGACCGAGCGGTTGGCGCTCTCGGGCCTCGTGCGCTGCTAGCGGTGACGCGCGCACCGGTCGGAGCGTCTGGAGCGTCCGAGCGACTCGACGCGACAATCAACGAGTGGGCCCTGCAGTGGAACGCCGGGGCGCTGCTCGGCATTGAACACCAGGCTGGCCCCGACGACCGTGGTCACGTTCACTGGCTCGTGCGCCTGAAGGGCGACGAGCGTGACGTGATCACGATCTGGCTCTCGCTGCGCCAGCGCAGCGTGCACGTCGAAACTGAAGTGATGGGTGCGCCCGAGGAGAATCGTGAAGCCCTCTATCGCTACCTGCTCGTGAAGAACGCCGAACTCCGAGAGCTGCACCTCGCGATTGGCCCCGAGGACGGCATTTACCTCGTGGCGAAGGTGCCCATCAACGAAGTGACGGTCGAGCGCCTCGACGAGCTGGTCGGGGCGGCCCTCACCTACGTCGATGAGATCTACCCCACGGTGATGACGATGGGGCTCTCCTCGCTCTATCGACGGCGACGCCGGCCGTAAGGAATTTCGACCTTGTAGCGTTGAACCATGGCGTTCGAACTGGTGATCATTGGTGGGGGCCGCATGGGCTCGGCGCTCGCCGAGGGCCTCCTCAGCGCCCACTGGTGCGTCGCTGAGCAGCTGGCGGTCGTCGAGACGTCGCTCGACGCGCGCGCCGCGCTGGCGGAGCGACTGTCGGGCGTCAGCATCGTCCAATCGTTCGATGCCGGCCACGTCGGGGCGACGACCGGCGCGGTCTTGTGCGTCAAGCCCGATCAGGCCGAGGCGGCCGCCCGACTCGCGGGGGCGACGGGCGTCACGAGGTTGTTGTCGGTCGTGGCGGGCCTGTCGAGCGCCCGCATCGAGGCCCTCTTTCCTGGGCCGGTCGCCGTCGTGCGCGCCATGCCCAACACGCCAGTACTCGTTCGAAAAGGAGTCAGTGCCATCGCCGGGGGTTCGCACGTCGTGAAGGACGACCTCGACTGGGCCGAGTCGATCCTCGGCGCCGTCGGCACCGTCGTGCGCGTCCCCGAGCGCCACCTCGACGCCGTCACGGGCCTCTCGGGTTCGATGCCCGCGTACCTCTACCTGGTGGTCGAGTCCCTGATCGACGCCGGGGTCCACCAAGGACTCGCGCGCGAGGTGTCGCGTGCACTCGTCGTTGGCACGTTCGAGGGTTCGGCGGCCCTGCTCACTTCCTCGGGTGCGTCACCCGAGGAACTGCGCGCTCAGGTGACCTCGCCGGGCGGAACAACCGCGGCGGGCCTGCGTATGCTCGAGGGCCGTGCCGTGCGAGCGGCCTTCCTCGAGGCGGTCGCGGCCGCCGCTGAGCGCAGCCGCCAGTTGGGGCGCTGAGAAGGCTCCACTAGCGTAGGGTGATGGCGACACCGCGTCTTCGCACGAGGAGACTCTCCGAGCCGACTATCGCGCGCCTGCCGGTCTACCAGCGAATCGCTGAAGGTTGGGCGCTGCGCGGACTGAACCGCATTGACTCCCAGCAGATCGGCGAACTGGCCGGCGTGACCGCCACGACCGTGCGACGCGACCTGGCCGGCCTGGGATCGTTCGGTACCCGCGGGGCCGGCTACGAAGTGCGGGTGCTCCACGAGCGCATCGGTGAAGCCCTCGGCCACGACCGCGAGTACGACGTGGTCGTCGTGGGCGTTGGCAACCTCGGGCGGGCGCTCGTGAACTCGTCCAACTTCCTTATCCGCGGTGCGCGTCTGGCCGCTCTCTACGACGTTGACGCCGCTGTCGTGGGTACCAGGGTCGCCGACCACGTCGTGCTGCCCTTCGACGGTCCCATCGCCCGCGCCACCGTCGGAGTGATCTGCGTGCCCGCCCTCGACGCGCAGATGGTCGCCGAGCGGCTCATCGAGGCCGACGTCCACGCCTTGCTCAACTTCGCACCGCAAGTCCTCACCGTGCCGATCGGCACCGCGGTCCACTACGTGGACTTCTCCATTCAGCTGCAGATCCTGATGTATCACCTCAACAACGGCACTGGACCGCTCGGTGGGGGCCTGCTGCACTCGCTCGGCATCGCCACGCCGAATCAACTGCGGGTGCCGTAGCGTGAGAGCCCCCGGAACATTCCCGTGGCGTTGATCTCGGTCGGGATCGACCACGAGCACGCGTCCCTCGACCTGCTCGAACGCGCCACCATCGTGGAGCACGAGTGGAACAAGGTACTGCGCTCGCTGATGAGTCAGCGCAACATCCACGAGGCCGTCTTCGTGTCCACGTGCCTGCGCACCGAGGTCGTCGCCGTCATTGACCGCTTTCACGGCGCCATTGAGGAGATCACGCGCACCTTGTCCGACGTGACCGGACTGGCGCCCGACAAGTTCGCCGACCACCTCACGGTGCACTTCGACCGGGGCGTCGCGAATCACCTCTTCGGCGTGGCGGCCGGACTGCACTCCGTTGTCTTGGGTGAGTTCGAGGTGCTCGGCCAACTGCGCCGCGCCCTCGAGCTCGCCGTCGAGGAGCAGACCGCTGGGACCGAGCTCTCCGACCTCTTCCAGCGCGCCATCGCGTCGGGTCGACGGGTTCGCCACGAGACCCAGATTGCGCGCGGCACGACGAGCTTCGCTCAGGCGTCGGTGTCGATGGCTACCAACGAACACGGGGTCAATCTCAACGACGCGATTGTCGTGGTCATCGGCGCCGGCCAACTGGCGAGCGGCATCGCGCGCAACCTCCTCAACTCGCCGTCGCGCCTGCGTAGGCTCACCATCTGCAATCGAACACTCGCGAGAGCCGAGAGTCTGCGCGCCGAGCTGCGCGATGACCGAGTTCACGTGGCCCCCCTGCACGACGTGGCGGCGTGCATCACCGAGGCTCGCTTGGTGGTGGCGGCGATCGAAATCGCCACGCCGATCGTCACTCGACGTGACCTCGAGCGCTGTGACCAAAATGTCCTCTTCGTTGACCTCGGTCTTCCCCGGGCGATTGCGAGCAACGTGCAGGGCCTCGACCATGTTCGGCGCGTCGACATTGGCGACCTGCGCGAGCGCATCGAGCAGGCGCTGGGCGACCGCCACGACGCCGTCGACGCTGCGCGCGACATCGTCGTGGAGGACGTCGAGAAATACCTCACTGACCAACGGGCCCGCGGAGCGTCGGTCATTGTCAGCGAACTGCGCGAGTACTTCGACGACGTGGTCGCCGGTGAGTGGATCCGACGAGAGCACGACTTCGACGACCTCACGGTGGCGCAGCGAGAGACCGTCGCCTCCCTCGTGCGCTCGGTCGTCGCCAAGATTGCTCACCGACCGACGATCGCACTGAAGGAGGCCGCCGGGACGGACCAGGGGACCCGACTCAGCGAATCGACCCGCACGCTCTTTGATCTATGAGCGGGCTACGACTGGCGACGCGTCGCTCACCGCTCGCGCTGCGCCAAGCCGAATCGGTACAGCGCCGGCTGACGTCGGTGGGCGTCGAGAGCGCGCTCGTGCCCGTCGACACGCACGGAGATCGTCATGGCGACAGCCCGCTCGACGAGATGGGCGGCATGGGGGTATTCGCCCTCGAGGTGCAGCGCGCGCTGCTCGACGGTGTTGCGGACGTGGCGGTCCACAGCGCGAAGGACCTGCCGAGCGCCACACCCGCGGGACTCGCCTTGGTCTGTGTGCCAGAGCGGTTGGACAGCGCCGACGCGCTGGTCGGACGGTCCCTCGCGGGACTCGGACCCGGTGCCACGGTCGCGACGGGCTCGCCCCGGCGTCGAGCGCTCTTACTCGAGCGTCGTCCGGACCTGCGAATTGTCACGCTGCGGGGCAATATGGCGACGCGGCTCGCGGTCGCTGGTCGTGACGGCGTCGACGCCGTGGTCGCCGCCGTGGCGGCCCTCGAGCGCCTCGACGAGGGGGACCTCGTAAGCGAACGCCTCGACCCGTCGTGGTTCGTGCCCCAGGTCGGTCAGGGCGCGCTGGCGCTCGAGACCCGGCGCGACGACGACGACGTGCGCGCGGCCCTCGCGGCGATCAATGACGACGCGGCCTTCGAGGGCGTGATCGCCGAGCGCGCATTTTTGCGAGAGCTCGGGGCGGGCTGCTCGATTCCCGCGGGGGCCAATGCGACCCGTCACCACGATCAGATCTCGTTGAGTGGGGTGATGGTGGCACGCGACGGATCGCGAAGCGTACGCGCGACACTGGCGGACGTCGACGCCGAGGTGGTGGGATGCAACCTCGCGCGCCTGTTGCGCGACGAGATGGACGGGGCGTCGCTGCCCGGATGGGAGCGCTGAACGGTGCGCATTGTCCTCACGCGCGAGAGCGGCCGCAACGAGTCCATGGTCGAATGGCTGCCTAGCGACGCCGAGATCGAAGAGGTGCCCCTCACCGCGACGCGCTTCTACGACGAGTCCGCGGTCGCCACGGTCATTCGTTCGTCGACGTCGTTCGGTTCCTTTCGCGCACTCGTCGTGACGAGCGCGCGAAGTGCCCGCTACGCGAAATTGGCCACGAGGGCGCTCGCCAGCAGCGGCGAGGTTTTGAGCGTGGGGGCGGCGACGACCAGAGCACTCGACGAACGCGGCGTCGAGGTGCGTGCGCAGTCCGCCGGTGCGGCGACTGACCTCGTGGGTCAGGTCCTGCGTGGTCCGGTCCTCGTGCTCGGGGCCGAGACAATGCGCGACGAACTCACGACGGCGCTGCGCGAAAGGGGCCTCTTCGTCCAAGTGGTTGTCTGCTACGAAACGATGGCGCTGACGCCCGACGAGCGCGGAATCCAGTCGTTGCGCGACGCCGACGTCGTGATGATCGGCGCTCCGTCGGCGTGGTCGGTCGCGGCGCCGTTCGTGCGCTCGGACGCGTGGGTGGTCGTGCCGGGGGCCACCACCGCGGCGACGGTGCGCGTGGACCACCATTACGTCGTCGAGGGTTGGGGTCCCTCGCTGCGCCAACGCCTCGCCGCACTGTAGGTCCTCGAGGTCTCGCGGGAGCGCTGCGCGCTTGAGAGGGGGCGGGGCACGGGCAATAGGCTGGGTCCGTGTTTCCCACCGAACGTCCCCGGCGCCTTCGTCGCACGCCCGCGCTCCGTCGACTCGTCGCCGAAACGAATCTCGCGCCGCACGACTTTGTGGCACCGCTCGTCGTCGCCGACGGAATCGACGAGCCTCGAGCTATCGCGTCGTTGCCCGGCCAGTTCCAGCACACGATCCCGTCACTGGTCGACGAGGTCCGGGCCCTGCACCACGCCGGGGTCGGGGGGGTCATACTCTTCGGCGTTCCATCGACCAAGGACGAGCGGGGCAGCGGCGCCTGGGACCCCGAGGGCGTCGCCCAGGTGGCGCTGCGCACGCTGCGCGACGAGTTCGGCGACGACGTGGTCGTGATGGCCGACCTCTGTCTGGACGAGTACACCAGCCACGGTCACTGCGGCGTGGTGCGCGACGACGGGACGGTCGACAACGACGCGACCCTCGAGCTCTACGGCCGTGTGGCGGTCGCCCAGGCGAAGGCCGGGGCGGCGGTCGTCGCGCCGAGCGGCATGATGGACGGTCAGGTTGGCGCTATTCGCGACGCCCTCGACCAAGCGGGGTTCCCCGAGACGATCATCATGGCCTACGCGGCCAAGTACGCCAGTGGCCTCTACGGACCGTTTCGAGACGCCGTCGGAGTCGAGATTGTCGGGGGCGGCGACCGCAAGGCCTACCAGCAGGACCCGCGCAATCGTCGCGAAGCGTTGCGCGAGGCGCGCGCCGACGTCGACCAGGGCGCCGACATCGTCATGGTCAAGCCCGCCATGTCGTACCTCGACGTCGTGAGCGATCTGCGTGACGAACTCGACGTGCCGCTCTGCGCGTACCACGTGAGCGGCGAGTACGCCATGGTGAAGGCGGCCGCGGCCAACGGCTGGATCGACGGCACCGTCGTCGCGATCGAGCAACTCACCGCGGTACGACGCGCCGGGGCCGACTTCGTCCTCACCTACTTCGCGCGCGAGATCGCCGAGGAGCTCGGTCGTTGACGAATCTCAATCAGGCGTGGTTCGACCGCGCCCAAGTGGTGATTCCCGGTGGCGTCGACTCACCGGTGCGCTCGTTCGGTTCAGTGGGCGGCACCCCGTACACCGTCGCGCGAGGTGCGGGCGCGTACGTGTGGGACGTCGAGGGCACCCGCTACCTCGATTACGTCCAGTCTTACGGGGCGAGCCTCCTCGGTCACGCCCACCCCGCGGTCGTCGAGGTGTTGCGCGACGCGGCCGCGCTCGGCACGACTTTTGGTGCCCCGACGCCGGGCGAGGTCGTGTTGGCCGAGCTCATGACCGAACGCGTCGCGGGCCTTGAGCAGGTCCGACTCGTCTCGTCGGGCACCGAGGCGGTGATGAGCGCAGTGCGTCTCGCGCGGGGCGCCACCGGTCGCGACAAGATTGTCAAGTTCGATGGCTGCTACCACGGACACTCTGACGCGCTGTTGGTGGCGGGCGGGAGTGGCGTGGCCCAGATGGGTCTCCCCGGATCGGCCGGAGTGACGGCCGGGGCCGTCGGTGACACCATCGTCGCGCCCTACAACACGGTGCCGCGCCTCGACGACGCCGTGGCCGCCGTCCTCGTCGAGCCGGTGGCGGCGAACATGAATCTGGTGGCGCCCTCGAGCGAGTTCTTGCAAGGGCTGCGCGCCGAGTGCGATCGGGTGGGCGCCCTGTTGATCTTCGACGAGGTGATCACCGGCTTTCGACTCGACTTCGCGGGCGCCGAGCACTACTTCAACGTCACGCCCGACCTGTGGTGCTTCGGCAAGGTGATCGGGGGAGGACTCCCGGTCGGAGCCTTTGGCGGCAGATCCGCGGTGCTGTCCTCGCTCGCGCCGCTCGGCCCCGTCTATCAGGCCGGCACCCTGTCGGGCAATCCCCTCGCCACCGCGGCCGGCGCGAAGGTGCTGCGCCTCGTCGCGCGCAGCGACTACGCGGCGCTCTCCGCGCGGGTGGCGGCGTTCGCGTCGGGTCTCGCCGAGGCGATCGGCGCGGCGGGACTCTACGTGGCGGCGCCGGTGGCGGGTCCGCTCCTCGGACTGTTCTTGTCCCGCGAGCCATTTGACGTCCCGCGCGACTTCAGCGGCGTCAAGGCGCTCTGCGAGAACGGGCTCTACCGTTCGTTCTTTCACGCAATGCTCGAACGCGGCGTCGCCCTCGCGCCCGGCGCCTACGAAATCCTCTTCGTCTCGATGGCGCACAGTGACGAGGACCTCGCCCGTACGGTGGCGCTCGCGGGGCAGGCCGCGGAAGTCGCCGCTAGATCATGAGCACACTCCTGCGTAGTGACGGATGGTCGGTGCGGCCCAGTTTTGTGCCGAACGGCGCTACGGCGCCGGTCACCCTGCTGTGTGACGAGTTGGGACTGACCCAACTCGCCGGTGAGCCGCCCGTCGCCTGGCAGACGCCCTGGACTGAGATGACCAACCTCCAGCTGGTCCGCTTCGCGGGCGGCGTGGCCCTCATCGCCACCGTCGACGGCGTGCGCTACTGCTGGCGTAAGCGTGAACGCCACGACTACGAGTCGTGGCGTGAACTGGTCGTCGCCCACGGGGGGAGCGTGGAGCGGCGACGGCGCCGTGCGGGCGTCGCGGTCGTGGCCGTCGTCGTGCTCGCGGCGTCACTCGCCGGAGGACTCGGCGCCGTACTCAATCGCGCCACGAGTGGCGCGGGCGAGATTGCGGCCGCCTCCGCGGTGAACTTGACGGCGAAGGACCTGCCCACCGATTGGACGCCCACGACGACCCAGGGCTGTTCGATCGGCTCGGCCCTGTCGTGCCTCTTTCCCTCGAGCACCGCCGTGATCACTTCAACGACCGGGGCGTCGCCGGCGCCCAAGGCGACGTCGCTCTTCGCGCGGGTGTCGGCGATCTTCCAGCGCTGCCTCGGGGTGACGCCGGCGAGCGACCGCGTGTACGGGGCGGCCGGTCAACAGCCCGACTACCAGGTGACCTCCCCGGTGTTCGGCTCCGCCTCGTTCGGCGGCATCCAAGTCGCCGCCACGACGCAGTACTACCGCGCGACGTCAATGGTCCGTCGTGACACCGCCGAGATGTCCAGACCGAACTTCGGTCCGTGCTTCGTCACGTCCCAGGACGCACTGCTACGAGGGGCCGCCGGCAAGGCGCTGCCCCGCGCCAACGTCGCGACCGACTGGCGACCGGTCACGTTCGTGGGTGGCTGGTCGCGTGGGGCCGTTGCCTCGATCACCCTGCCCGGCGTCGTCGGGCCGTTGTACCTGGTCGAAGCGGTGACGACGGCCGGACACTTCGAGTCCACGCTCGGCGCGTTGGTGGCCAAGTGGCCCGCGTCTCGAACGTTCCTCAACAGTCTCGTGGGCGTGCTGCTCTCGCGTATGACGTCGGGATCGTCCGCGCCGGCCTGACGCCGAGGAGTGGCGCGCCGCGCCGAGGATCGAGACGTGCGATGCGACCAACCACTCGCCGCCACCGCGATCGACCGCGACGCCGCCTCGTTTACTCTCGGCGCTCACGCTCGCGAACGGGTGCTCGACGCGAACGAACCGCCGGTCTAGTCGCCGCGCTTCACGTCGCCGAGCAAAAGATGGTACGCCTGTTCGGGAATCACGTCGGCTAGTCGAACCAGTGCGCGATAACCGACCTCCGCGGGACCGCGCCGATCGTTGCGCATCAGGTTCGCCATGATGTTGAGCAGTTCACGCATCAGGGGCTCGATACGCATGCCGACCCCCACGCAGGCGGTAAGGATTTTCGGCTCGGAGATGATGCGCACGAAGGCCCGCGCCACCTTGTAGTAGTCACCGTACGCGGCGTCGAGGCGTTCATCGTAGAGCGCGAGGGCGCCCTGGTCCCCGGCGAGGAGGGCCTCGGCGAGGACGCCGGCGGCGAGGCGCCCAGTCTCGTAGCCGTAAGCGATGCCTTCGCCGTTGAAGGGGTTGACCGTGCCCGCGGCGTCGCCAATCATCATGGTGTTGGCGCCGACGCGCGGCCCGATCGACAGTCCCATCGGCAGACGACCGCCAGTTGCCGGCCCGCAGCAACTCTCGTCGTTGAGTCCCCACGCCGCACCGGTCTGGGAGACGAAGTACTCCTGCAGCTTCGTGGTGTTCACGCCCTTCCACGCCCCGCCCGTTGAGAGCAGCCCGACCCCGACGTTCACTCGGCCATCGCCGAGCGGGAAGATCCACCCGTAGCCCGGCACGACGTCGCCCTTGGGGTCGCGGATGTCGAGGTGGGAATCGATCCAGGGTTCGTCGTGGCGCTCGCTGGTGTAATAACCGCGCAGCGCCATCCCCATTGGCCAGCTGCGATTGCGCGTCGTGCCCAGTTCGCGCCCGAGCCGCGAGTTCTGTCCGTCGCCGGCGACGACGTAGCGGCCCCTGATCTCGCCCGTAGTCCCGGTTCTCTTTTCGACGACCGTGACGCCGCTCGCCCCGCGCAAGCCACCCAGGTCGGACTCGGTCGCCTCGACGAGTCCGACCGCTTCGACGCCATTCAACAGCACCGCACCGAGTTCCTGGGCACGTTCGGCCACGAGTCCGTCGAGGTTGAAGCGCGTGATGGTGTAGCCGTAGTTCGGAAAAACGGGGTGATCAGGCCATTTCATCGTGACCGAGGCGCCAAAGCCGAATCCGCGCAGCCCGTTGTAGCGGTGCCCGTTGGCGGCGACGATTCCTTCGAGACCCATCGCGGCCAACTGGTGGACGGCTCTCGGGGTGAGGCCGTCACCGCAGGTTTTCTCGCGGGGGAACTGCTTCTTCTCGACGAGACAGACCGACCAGCCGGCCTGGGCGAGCCACAGCGCGCAGGCCGATCCACTGGGTCCGGCGCCAACAATCACGACGTCAAAAACCGTGGCCTTCGCAACGACGTCGTTGAGGCTTGTCACCCCAACAGCCTAGGTCGTGCTCCTTGATTCGGAACTTCCAAGAGGCCCGGTTGATTCTGGTAGAAATGATGTCCGTGGACCAGTACCTACCAATACTGATGCTCCTCGTGCTCGGAGTGCTCTTCGGTGCGGGATCACTGATGATGTCCGCGCTCGCGGCCCCGCGTAAGCGTCCCACGGACGCGAAGTTGGCGCCGTACGAATGCGGCATCGTGCCCGAAGTCGAGCCGCCCCAACGCTTCCCGGTGCGCTTCTATCTGGTGGCCATGATCTTCGTGATCTTCGACATCGAGGTCGTCTTCATGTACCCCTTCGCGGTCGTCTTTCGCCAGTTAGGGGTCTTCGGACTCGTGGAAGTCCTCGTCTTCTCGGTGACGGTCTTTGGGGCACTGCTGTTCTTGGTGAGCGAGGGAGCCCTGTCGTGGGGTCCGGTCAAGCACCTCGTGACGGGCCTGCCGTCACGCACGAGCTCGTCGACCATCCTGCGCATTGGCGCGGACGACGACAGGGCGGCCTAGGTGGCCCTCGAGGATCTGCAGCACAACTTCCTCACCGGACGTCTCGAGGACGTCGTTCGCTGGGCCCGACGGGCCTCGGTGTGGCCAGCCTCTTTCGGGCTGGCGTGCTGCGCCATCGAGATGATGGCGACGGGCGGCGCCGATTTCGACATTGCGCGCTTCGGGATGGAGGTCTTTCGAAACTCGCCCCGTCAGGCCGACCTCATGATCGTCGCCGGGCGAGTCTCTCAGAAGATGGCGCCGGTGCTGCGTCAGGTGTACGACCAGATGATGGAGCCCAAGTGGGTCATCTCGATGGGCGTCTGCGCCTCGACCGGGGGCCTCTTCAATAACTACGCAATCGTCCAAGGGGTCGACCAGATTGTGCCCGTGGACGTGTACGCGCCGGGATGTCCCCCGAGTCCCGAGACCCTGATGCACGCGATCCTCACGCTGCACGAGCAGATCCGCACCGGAGAGATTCTGAAGCGCCGCGTCGAGGATCGTCCGTTGCACCTCGATGAGGCCCAGAACCTGTGGACCCCCGAGGTCCCTGTCGCCGTGAGGGTAGGCACGCCGAAGTGACCTCACTCGCTCCAGTGGCCCCCCCAGGCGTCGTGACCTCAACCGGTCTCGCCGCGGACCTGTGCTGTTACCCCACCCGCGAGCAGTACTTCTCCTTGATTGCGTCGTTGAAGTGCGACGGCTTCGAGATGTGCGTCGACGTCTGCGCCGTTGACTACCTCAACTTCGCCGATCGCTCACTCCCGGACGGGGTGGCGCCCACGCGCTTCGAGGTCGTCACCAATCTGCTCAGCCTGTCGAAGAAGCAGCGCGTGCGCGTGCGCGTCCAGGCCGGCAACGACCGACCGGAGGTCGACTCGCTCTTCACGCTCTACCCGGGCACCGAGGCCCTGGAGCGCGAGGCCTTCGACCTGCTCGGCGTGCTCTTCACCAACCACCCCGACATGACGCGGATCTTGATGCCCGAAGAGTGGGAGGGGCACCCACTGCGAAAGGACTACGGCGTCGGCAAGGTGCCCGTGCAGTTTAAGGAAGCACCGGGTCCCCGATGAACGAACCGACCGTGCGGACCGCTGAGCGCATCGAGCTGTTGACGGCCGAGACCTCCGAGGGTCTCCAGGAGCTCCAGCGTCGCGACTCGACCACGAGTGACGAACTCGGGCGCGAGGTCGGAGCCGTCCTGCGCCTGAAGGGGCTGACCCTCGACCCCAACGCCGTCGACTTCGATCGACGCGACGACGAGACGATGATCATCAACATGGGCCCGTCGCACCCCTCGACTCACGGGGTGTTACGACTCATGCTCGAACTCGACGGTGAGTTCGTGCTGCGCACCAAGCCGGTGATTGGCTACTTGCACACCGGCATGGAGAAGACGGGTGAGGAGCTCAGCTACATCCAGGGCGCGACGAACGTGACGCGGATGGACTACCTGAGCCCGGTGATCAACGAGCTGTGCTACTCCATGGCCGTCGAGAAGCTGCTCGATATCGACGTGCCCGCCCGGGCGGTGTGGATACGGATGCTGATGAGCGAACTCAATCGCGTCTCGTCGCACCTGGTGTGGATGGCGACCAACGGCATGGATCTCGGGGCGTCGTCGATGATGATCTACGGACTGCGCGAACGCGAATTGATCCTCGCCTTCTTCGAAAAGACCGCCGGTCTGCGCATGAATCTCAACTACGTGCGTCCGGGCGGCGTCGCGGCCGACCTGCCCGACGGCTGGCAGGACGACGTGCTGGTCATCTGCGACACGATCTACGCCCGCACCTTCGAGTACGACCAGCTGCTCACCGGCCAGCCAATCTTTCGTAATCGTATGGTGGGCGTCGCGCCGTTGACCGCCGAAGAGGCCCTCGCGCTCGGCGTGACCGGACCGCTGTTGCGCTCGACCGGCGTGCCGTGGGACCTGCGTCGCTCGATGCCGTACCTCGCCTACGACCAGGTCGACTTCGACGTGATTGTCGGTACGTTCGGTGACAACTTCGACCGTTACGCCATTCGCCTAAACGAAATACGCGAGTCGCTGCGCATCGTGCGCCAGTGCATCGACAAGATGCCCGCCGGTGACTACCGCAGCCAGGACCCGAAGGTCACGCCGCCACCGCGCGCGCGCATTGGCGAGTCCATGGAGGCGCTGATCCACCACTTCAAACTCTTTACCGAAGGATTCCACGTGCCACCGGGCGAGGTCTACCTGGCGGTCGAGTCACCGCGCGGTGAACTGGGCTGCTACATCGTCGCGGACGGCGGACCCAAGCCCTACCGCCTGCACGTGCGCGGTCCCAGTTTCGTGAACCTCCAGGCCGTGTCGCTGCTGATGCGTGGTGGTTCGATGTCGGACACCATTACGGTGATCTCGACGATCGACCCGGTGATGGGCGAGGTCGATCGATGAGTCACTTCCGCGTCGAGTTTCGCCAGCGCGCCGAGGAGCTCATCGCCCTCTACCCGCGGCCGCGTTCAGCAATGCTGCCGCTCCTGCACCTCGCCCAGGAGCAGGACGGCTACCTCTCCGGCGAAGCCATCGCCGAAGTCGCCGAACTGACCGGCACGACGAGCGCCGACGTGCGCGGGACGGCGCTGTTCTACGACATGTTCCATCTCGAGCCGGTGGGCCAGTACGTGGTTGCCGTGTGTACCAACATCGCCTGTCTGCTGGCCGGCGGCGTGGAGATGCTCGAACACGCCAGCGCGACGCTCGGCTGCTCGGTGGGCGCCACGTCGCCCGACGGCCTATTCACGCTCGAGGAGAGCGAGTGCCTCGCCGACTGTGACGTCGCGCCGTGCGTGCAGGTCAACCACCGCTACGTGCGTACGAACACGCCCGCCGCCTTCGACGCGTTGGTCGAGGACCTGCGCGCCGGTCGACGCGACCACGACGTGCCCCACCACGGCACCCTCATTCGGGTCCGTCGCAACGGCGGCCTGCACGCGCCGCGCACCGTGGTGGCCGCGGAGCGCCTCGAGGCCCGCGCGGCCCGCGACGCGCGTGCGACGGAGACGAAGTAGTGGCCACGCTGAGCGCGCCGCGCATCGTCACCTCGCGCGCCGAGTTCGCCGACTCGTACACGATGTCGCGCTACCTCGCGACGGGCGGTTACGTTGCCTTGCGCAAGGCCCTCACGATGTTCCCCGAGGAGGTCGCGGCCGAAGTGGACGAGGCGTCGCTCCTCGGTCGAGGCGGCGCCGGGTTTCCCGCGGGTCGTAAGTGGTCGATGCTGCGCAAGGCTCCGGTCTCCTACCTCGTCGTCAACGGCGACGAGTCCGAACCCGCGACCTTCAAGGACCACTTCCTCGTCGAACGGGACCCGCACCAACTGATTGAGGGGATCGTCATCGCCGCCTACGCGCTCCAGGTCACCCAGGCCTTCCTCTTTATGCGCGGCGAGTTCGCCCTCGGTCTCGAGCGCGTCCAGCAGGCCGTCAATGACGCCTACGACCACGGCGCCCTCGGCGCCAAGATCTTCGGCTCGAACTTCTCGCTCGACATCGTCGTGCACCCCGGGGCCGGCGCCTACATCTGCGGCGAAGAGACGTCGCTCATCGAAGCGCTCGAGGGCAAGCGCGGCTTTCCCCGCATCAAGCCGCCGTTCTTCCCCGCCGTGACCGGCCTCTACGGCGAGCCGACGGTCGTCAACAACGTCGAGACGATGTCGAACCTTCCCTGGATTGTCGAGAACGGGGGAGCGGCCTTCGCGGCGCTCGGCGCCGGTCGCTCGACCGGTACCCGGCTCTTCGCCCTGGCCGGTCGGGTGCGCAATCCCGGCGTCTACGAGGTCGAGATGGTGAAGAACACGTTTCGCGACCTCATCTACGATCCCGCGTTCGGCGGCGGCGTGATCGGCGACGCCGCCATCAAGGCCATCATCCCCGGCGGCGTCTCGGCGCCGTGGTTCGGGCCCGATCTCCTCGACCTGCCCCTCGGCCAGGACGAGGTCGCCGAGAAGGGGTCGATGCTCGGTTCGGGCTCGATCGTCGTGCTCGATGAGACGACGTGCGTCGTGCGCGCCGCGTGGCGCATCACCAAGTTCTTCGCGCGCGAGTCCTGCGGTCAGTGCACCCCGTGCCGTGAAGGTTCGGGCTGGATCGAGCGGGTCATGTACCGGCTCGAGCACGGCGGGGGACGACTCGAGGACATTGACCTCCTGCTCGATCTCTGTGACAACATCGCCCCGGGCCTGACCTGGCCGCCCCAGCAGACGACCATCTGCGTACTCGGCCCGTCGATCCCCTCGTCGGTCCACTCGGCGATCCAGATGTTCCGCGACGACTTCGTCGCGCACGTCGAGCACGGCGGCTGCCCCCATGACTGACGTCATCAAGTCCTCGGTGACGATCACCGTCAACGGTCGAGCGGTGGAGGCGCGCCCCGGCGAACTCTTGATTGAGGCGGCCGAGCGGGCCGGCACCTACGTGCCGCGTTTCTGCTACCACCCGCGCATGGAGCCGGTGGGAATCTGTCGCATGTGCCTCGTCGAGGTCGACGGGCCCCGCGGCGCCACGCTCCAACCGGCCTGCTTTTTGAAAGTGAACGACGGCATGAACGTCGTGACTGACTCGGAGAAGGTGAAGAAGGCCCAGGATGGCGTCCTCGAGTTTCTCCTCGCGAACCACCCCCTCGACTGCCCCGTCTGTGACAAGGGTGGCGAGTGCCCGCTCCAGGACCAGACCCTGGCGCACGGTTCGGGTGAGACTCGCTTCGTCGAGGAGAAGCGTCACTTCGTCAAGCCCGTCGAAATCGGCGAACTCGTGCTGCTCGACCGCGAACGGTGCATCCAGTGCGCGCGCTGCACGAGGTTCGCGAGCGACGTCGCCGGTGACGCCCAGATTGCCTTCGCCGGGCGCGGCGACCTGATCGAGGTCGCGCCGTCCCCGACCCAGCCCTTCGACTCGGTCTTCTCCGGCAACACCGTGCAGATCTGCCCCGTGGGGGCCCTGACCGCCAAGCCCTACCGCTTCAGCGCGCGGCCCTGGGACCTCGAACAGGTGGAGAGCACGTGCACCACGTGCGCGGTCGGCTGTCGCGTCGCCGTGCAGTCGTCGGGCAACCGACTGAGCCGGGTGCTTGGCGTCGACAGCGACCCCGTCAACCACGGGTGGCTCTGCGACAAGGGCCGCTTCACCCTCGACTCGGTCGACGGCAACGAGGCGTCGAGCGATCCCCTTCAGGCGTCGACGCGCATTACTGAGCCAATGGTGCGCCGCGACGGCGTGCTCACGGCCGTCAGTTGGGGCGAGGCGCTCGCCGCCGCGGCGCGACTCCTGCGCGCGGCGGCCGCGACCCCCAATGGCGTCGGTGCCATTGGTGGGGCGGCGCTGACCAACGAGGGCGCCTTCGCGTGGGAGCGGTTCCTTCGCGGCGTGCTCGGCACCGACCACCTCGACGCCCAGTACGGCGACGGCCTCGACGCGGCGCTCCTGCAGTCCCTGCCCGCGGCCACCATCGACGAGGCCGCCGGTGCGCCCGTCGTACTGACGCTGACGGGTGACCTGCGCGAAGAGCTGCCAATCCTGTTCCTGCGACTTCGCGAGAGCGCCGTGCGCTACCACCGCGACATCGTCGAGCTGGCCTATGGCGCCAGCGCGCTTCGGGCGGTCGCGCGCGTCTCGCTGCCGGTTCGTCCCGGCGAAACGCATCTGCTGGTCGAGTCGCTCACCCGAGCGGACGGGGGCGTGCCCCACGAGTCCGTCGTGCACGAAGGCGACCTCAACGCGGCTCGACGCCTGATTGGCGAGACCGGTGAGGGCCTCGTCGTCATCGTTGGACGGGCGAACCTCGCCGAGGACGCGTCGGTGATCGAGACCGCGATTCGAACTATCGCCGAGCGCTTGCCCCGGGCGAAGTTTCTGCCGGCCCTGCGCCGTTCGAACGTGCGAGGGGCTCTCGATATGGGCCTCAGCCCGCAGCTGCGCCCCGGACGGGGCTACGACGCCTCGTCGAACGGGCGCGACACGCTGGCCCAACTCGAGGCGCTGCGCTCGGGCGAGCAACGTGCGCTCGTCTTGCTCGGGGGAGGCCTCCTCGGCAACGTCCTCGACGTCGCCGGCGCCCGGGAGGCGCTCGAGGCGGCCGAGGTCGTCGTAGTCACCGGCCACGGTGGGGCCTCCCTCGCCTACGCCGACGTTGTCCTGCCGGCCGCCGTCCAGCACGAGCGCACCGGCACCGTCACCAACATCGAGGGTCGCGTCACCGCCGTCGCCGCGAAGGTCGTGGCCCCCGGTTCGGCGTGGCCCGACGTCGCCATCGCCGCCGAGCTCGCCGAGGAGTTCGGCCAGCACCTCGGACTGACCTCCGTTGAACAGGCCGCCAAAGCCCTCGAGGACGCGACCGGCTACCCGGCACTGTCGGCGTTGCACGACGCGACCTCCGACGGAATCCTGGTGGGGCGCGAACACGATCGAGTGGCGCGCCGTCCCCTCGACCCGATGGCCTTTCCCGGGATCCGCTCGACCGAGACCGTCGGCCTCGGCGCCCACACCGGCGCGACGTCGTTCGTGTCGGCCTCGGCGGCCCCGGCACCCGCTCGAGCGCTGCTCGAGCGGGTGCGCGCGGGACGGGGCGCGAACGTGCCCCTCGCCGACGCCTACTCCCTGCGCGTCAACCTCTCCCGCCGGCTCTACGACAACGGCATCGCCATGCAGGGTTCGCCGGCGCTCGCCAACCTGCGCGCCGTCGCGGTGCTGCGCCTCAACCACTTCGACCTCGACCGTCTGGGCGTCGTCACCGGAGACGCCGTGAACGTCGTGGGAGTTCGAGGCGCGACGCGCCTGAGCGTCGCCCTCGACGACGCGGTGCCGCGCGGTACGACCGAGGTCGCCTTTGGCGCGCTCGACGCCGCCGGTGACGACGTGCTGCGCCCGATCCTCGATTGCCGTCAGGTCGTCTCCCAGGTTCGACTGGAGACCAAGTGACCTGGGTCGCGTCGGTCGACCCGCTCTTCGCCCACGGGGTCACGTGGGTGGTAGCGCTGATCGTCGCTATCAAGGTCCTGGCGGGCTTCTCCATGCTGATGGGCGGCGTCATCTTGATGATCTGGTTCGAGCGCAAGGCGATCTCGGACATGCAGAGTCGCATTGGGCCCCAGCGGTGGGGTCCCTTCGGACTGCTGCAGACTCTCGCCGACGGCCTCAAGTTGATCCTGAAAGAGGACCTGGTGCCGGCCCAGGCCGACCGCTTCGTCTTCAAATTGGCACCGTACCTCGTCTTGTTGCCGGCCCTCGTGACCTTCGCGATCATCCCGATCGGCGGGACGTTGACGATCGCGGGACACCCGGTGATGCTCCAGGTGGTCAACCCCCCGATGGGGATTCTCGTGATGCTCGCGATGTCGGGCATCTCGGTCTACGGCGTCATGCTCGCGGGTTGGGCGTCGGGCTCGAAGTACCCGATGCTCTCCTCGGTGCGCGCGAGCGCCCAGATGATCAGCTACGAGGCGGCCCTCGGTATGACCATCGTCACCATCGTGCTCGCGACCGGTTCACTGTCGTTGCACAACATCGTCGCCTCCCAGGCGGGCGGCGTCTGGCACTGGAACATCATTCGTCTCGGCGTCGTGCCGTTCGTGGTCTTCATTATCGCGATCACCGCCGAACTCAACCGGCCCCCCTTCGACGTCGTCGAAGCCGAGAGCGAGCTCGTCGGTGGCTTCCACACCGAGTACTCGTCGTTTCGCTTCGCGATCTTCTTCCTCGCCGAGTACATGAACACGATCACCATGTCGGCGATCATCGTGACCCTCTTCCTCGGTGGGCCGGCCGGGTGGATCCCCAACGTGTCGCACCTGCGTTTTCTCTTTCCGATTGCCTGGTTCCTCGTGAAGACCGTCGGCTTCGCCTTCTGCTACATCTGGTTTCGCGCGTCGTTGCCGCGGTTTCGCTACGACCAGTTGATGGACCTCGGCTGGAAGCGCCTGATTCCGCTCAGTCTCGGGTGGATGCTGATTGTGGCAGGCTTCCTCGTCGCGCGGGGCTGGGGTTTCATCATGGCCGCCGCCGTCGTGCTCGCCTGGACGTTCCTCAGTCGGGCCTTCGAACTGGGCCAGAGTCGCGAATCCGGTCCCGACTCGGTGCTGCCGGTCGTGGGCGAACGGCCGCTGCCCGGCGCCCGACTGCGCTCGATGACCAACGACGAGGAGGAGAAGTGAGCAGTCCCCTCAGCTTCTTTGGCGGTCTGAAATTGACGCTCCAGCACATGGCGCGCCCGACGGTCACCACGAGCTACCCCCAAGCCAAGCGGCCCAAGCAGCCCCGCCAGCACGGTCGTCACGTCCTCAACCGCTACGAAGACGGCATGGAGAAGTGCATTGGCTGCGAGCTGTGCGCGGGCGTCTGCCCGGTCAACTGCATCTACGTGCGCGGCCTCGACAATCCACCCGACCACCCGGTCAGTCCCGGCGAGCGCTACGGCTACGTCTACGAGATTAACTACCTGCGCTGCATCCACTGCGACCTCTGCGTCGAGGCCTGCCCGACCCAGGCGATCACCGAATCAAAGATGTTCGAGTTCTCCTTCACCAACCGGGCCGACGCCATCTACACCAAGGCCGAACTACTGGTGGACGACCAGGGCTACCCCCAGCGACTGCCGTGGGAGGACTGGCGTGAGGGCGAGGCCGCGATGACCGGGGGCTGGATGCGCGCCACGTCGCCGTCGGGCGACGCCGCCTACGAGGGCGTCGTCCAGTGGACCGGCGACTTAGGCGTGGGCGTGCGCGCCCCCGAGGGTGGCCAGTCCGAGCACCGCGACGACGTCGCGACCGGCTCGAAGCAGATTCGCGAGGTCTTCCCCAAGCACCTCGAGCCCGAGGACGTGCCGCTCGGGTTGCGCGGAGTGCCGGGCCTGATGAAGAGCGTCCGCGAGAAGATGCCGCGCCGGAGGCGTGCAACGTGATCGCCGGAGCGTACGCCGTGCCGAGCGTCCTGATCTTCGTGACCTGCGTCGTCCTGATCCTGGTGGGGGCGGTCGGGGTCATCACCGTGAAGAACCCGGTGCACGCCGCCCTCAGCCTCATTTTGACCTTGCTCGGCGTCGCGGTCGCCTTCGTCGCCCAGTCGGCTGACTTTCTCGCCGCGGTCCAGATCATTGTCTACGCCGGCGCCATCGTCGTGCTCTTTCTCTTCGTGATCATGTTCCTCGGTGTCGACACCCGGCGCCACGTCGAGATCGAACCGCTCGTGGGCCAGCGCGCCTTCGCCGCCGTCGGCGTGGTCGTCACCGTGGGCGGGCTGATCACCTTGATGGCGAAGTCGCACTGGGTGAGCGGCGCGCTCTCGGTCTCGAACGGCGGCCAGCCGATCGCCACGGGCCAGGGCAACGTGCAGCAGCTCGGCACCGCGGTCTTCACCACCTACCTCTTCGCCTTCGAGGCCACGGCCGCGCTGCTGATCATCGCGGTCGTCGGCGCGGTGCTGCTGGCGCGTCGCGAGCGCGCCGTCGCGAGCGAGGACGTCGGCTCGTGAACGTCCCCGCCGCGTGGTACCTGATCCTCGCCGCCGTCCTCTTCGGCATCGGCGCGTTCGGGGTGCTGACTCGTCGCAGCGCACTGATCATCCTGATGTGCGTGGAACTGATGCTGAACGCGGTCAATCTCACTTTCGTCACGTTCTCGCGCACGTTGAGTGACATCAGCGGCCAGGCGATTGTCTTCTTCGTCATGGTCGTCGCCGCGGCGGAGGTCACGATCGGCCTCGGAATCGTCGTCGCCGTCTTTCGGCGTCGTTCGTCGACGTCGGTCGACGAGCTCGCGGAGTTGAAGGGCTGAGATGGCGCACGTCGCGACGCTGATCCTGCTCTTTCCCCTCGCGGGCTTTCTCTTCGTGATGTTGAACGGTCGCAACATGAGCGAACGTTTCGTCGGCGTGGTGGGTACTGGTGCCGTGGCGGCCAGTTTCGTCCTCTCGGTGATCACCTTCGTGCTCTTGCTCCACCATCACTCGCGCGAGGTCACGGTCAAGCTCTTCGACTGGCTGAACGTCGGCACGTTGCACGTCCCGGCGGCACTGCTCGTCGACCCGCTCTCGATCACGATGTGTCTGTTCGTCACCGGCATCTCGGCCCTGATCCATCTCTATTCGACGGGTTACATGCACGCGGAGAAGGACTACCGCAAGTTCTTCCTCTACTTGAACCTCTTCGCCTTCTCGATGCTCCTGCTGGTCCTCGCGAACAACCTCGTGCTGACCTTCGTGGGCTGGGAGGGCGTGGGACTCTGCTCGTACTGGCTCGTGAGCTTCTACTTCGAACGCGACGCGGCCGCCTCGGCCGGCAAGAAGGCGTTCATCTACAACCGCGTCGGCGACGTCGGTCTGCTGATCGCGATGTTCCTCCTCTTCAGTCGCACCGGCACGCTGACCTACCTCGGGGTCTTCGCCCGCGCCGGCACCTTGACGCCGACGATCGCGACGCTGACGGTGCTCGCCCTGCTGCTCGGCGCCACCGGCAAGAGCGCACAGATTCCTCTCTTTAACTGGCTGCCCGACGCCATGGAGGGCCCGACACCGGTGTCGGCCCTCATCCACGCGGCAACTATGGTCACGGCCGGGGTCTACCTGCTCGTGCGGATGTCGCCGGTCCTCGCGATGTCCAGTTCGGGACGCCTGACGATCGCGGTGATCGGTGGGGTGACCGCGTTCGTCGCGGCGACCATCGCGACCTCTCAGAAAGACATCAAAAAGGTCCTGGCGTTCTCGACGGTCTCCCAGATTGGCTACATGGTGCTCGCGGTGGGCGTCGGGGCGTACGCCGCCGCAATTTTCTTGATGATCAGCCACGCCTTTTTCAAGGCGCTGCTCTTCCTCGGGTCCGGTTCGGTGATCCATTCGCTCAACGGTGAACAGGACCTGCGCCTGATGGGCGGATTGCAGAAGTACCTGCCACTCACGTTTCCGACGTTTCTCATCGGCTGGCTCACGATCTCGGGGATCCCGCCCTTCGCCGGGTTCTGGTCCAAGGGTGACGTCCTCACCAACGTGTTCGAACATAACCGGGCCCTGTGGGCCCTCGGGGTGTTGACGGCGGTCCTCACGGCCTACTACATGAGCCGTCTCTTCGTGCTGACGTTTCGCGGTACCGAGCGGTTTCGCGCCCTCACCGACGGCCACGATCCTCACGAGTCGCCTTGGGTGATGACGGTGCCGCTGGTGGTGCTGGCGGCGCTGTCGATTGTCGGGGGCGTCATCGACCTGCCCTGGATCCACCGCAACTCGCTGGCCGGCTTCCTGTCGCCGACCTTCGGGTACGTGGCGGCCGGTCACGCCAGCACCGGGGCCCAGTACGGGCTCGCGCTCGTCGACGTCGCCGCGGCGCTCTTCGGTCTACTCGCCGCCTTCTCGATTTGGCGCAACATCACGAGCTCGACGCGCTACGAGTCCTCGTTCTTCGAGCACGTCTGGCGCTGGGACGACTTCTACGTTGCCACGATCGGTCGTCCGCTCGAGCGCGTGGCGCAGTTCTCCGATGACGTCATCGAGCCCCGCGTCATCGACGGGGCGGTGAGCGGTGTCGCGCTGGTCGCCGCGCGCAGTGGCGAGGGACTGCGCAAAGTCCAGTCGGGCTTCGTTCGCCACTACGCGCTCGCGACGGTCCTCGGGGTCGCGGTCATCGTCGTGTACCTCGTGGCGAGGGTCGGCTGACGATGCACTCCTCACTCTGGCTGGCCGCGCTCATCCTCGTGCCCGTGGTCGGGTCCCTCGTCGCGCTCGGCGTGGGGAAGGTCGAGGGCCTCGCCTACCGCGTGGCGGTCGCGACCGCCGCCGTGCAGATGGTGCTCACGCTCGTCGTGGCGTTCCTCTATAACAACCACGTCACGGGCGCCTCGAGCTTCGACTTCTACTCGCGCCACGTACTCTCGGTGCCCCTTGGCCTCGCCTACGACGTGGGCGTCGACGGGATCTCGTTGCTGATGGTGGTGCTCACGTCCCTCGTCCTACTGCTGTCGCTGCTCGGCGCGCGTGATCGACGTCGCGAGCCGGCCTTCGTCGGCTGGCTGCTCATGCTCACGAGCTTCACGATGGGCAGCTTCCTCTCCCACGACCTGCTCGAATTCTTCATCTTCTTCGAGCTCACGCTCATCCCGTGCTACTTCATCATCAGCCAGTGGGGCGGCGCGCAGCGCGCCCGGGCCGCGCTCAAGTTCTTCATCTACACCTTCGCCGGGTCGGCCTCGTTGCTGGTGGGCATCCTCTACCTCGGCTTCTTGCACCAGCACCAGGTCGGCGGGGCGATCAGCTTCGCCTACGGCACGCTCTCGACGACCGTGATGAGCCACGGCACCGCCGTGTGGCTGTTCGTGGCCTTCGCCGTGGCCTTCGCGGTGAAGGCGCCCCTCTGGCCCTGGCACACCTGGTCGCCCCTCGCCTACGCCGAGGCGCCGACGGCCGGCTCCATTGAGATGTCGGCGCTACTGGCCAAGCTCGGCACCTACGGACTGTTGCGCTTCGCGGTGGGCCTCTTCCCCCTCGCCCTCGCCGACGTCCGTCCGGTCGTCCTGAGCCTCGCGGTCATTGGGATCCTCTACGGTTCGATCCTGGCCTGCGTCACCCCGGATCTCAAGCGTCTGGTGGCCTACTCGTCGGTCGCCCAGATGGGCTTCATCGTGCTCGGCGTGATGTCGGGCTCGCAGATCGCCACGGTCGGCGCCGTCCTCTTGATGTTCAATCACGGCGTCATCACGGTCGGCTTCTTCTTGATCATCGGCTTCATCGAGCAGCGTCGGGGCAGCATCCTGGTGAAGGACTTCACCGGGCTCCAGGGCCCCGCCCCGGTCATGGCGGCCCTGTTCACGCTGGTAATGCTCGCCTCCATTGGGCTGCCGGGCCTCTCGGGCTTTGTTGGCGAGTACTTCATTCTGATCGGCACGTTCGCCACGCACGCCTGGTGGTCGGTCGTGGCGACCTTCGGCGTGGTCGCGGCGGCCCTCTACCTGCTCTGGGCCTACCAGCGGGTCTTTCACGGACGGGCCGAGGGGGCGAACGCCGCTATCCCCGACGCCACGTCGCGCGAGCGTTGGGTGCTGGTGCCGGTCGTCGTGCTGATCGTCGCGCTCGGCGTCTTTCCCAAGCCCGTCATCGACCGCATCAGCCCGTCGGTGCAGGACCTCGTGCACCACACCGCGCCGGGCGGGGTGACCAAGTGACCATCACGATCCCGTCGGTGCACTACCTGGCCATCCTGCCGGTCCTCTTCTACTTCGGCGCCGCCTTGGCCCTGTTGCTCGCGACGGCCCTCTCGCGTAACAAAGTCACGCTGCGCGTCGGTACCGCGACCACCGTGCTGGCCTCGATCGCGGCACTCGTCGCGAACTGGTTCCAGTGGCGCTGCGTCGCGAGGACGGGGGCCAGTACCACGGTCGCCCACGCGATCGTGCTCGACGACTTTGCGGTCATCGCGTCGGCGGTCATTGCCCTCAGTGTCGCAATGACGGCCCTCGTGGCGCACGACTGGGCGGCGCGCGAGCGCGTCACGGGCGTCGAATTCCACGTCCTCGCCCTCGCCTCGAGCGCCGGGGCGCTGCTGATGACCCAGGCGAACGACCTCATCGTCATCTTCCTCGGCATCGAGATCCTCTCGATCGGCCTGTACGTCCTGGTCGCCTTCGACCGCCACCGGACGACGTCGTTCGAGGCGGCCCTGAAGTACTTCCTGCTCGGCGGGTTCGCTTCGGCGATCTTCATCTACGGCGCGGCCCTCGTCTACGGGGCGACCGGCTCGACGAACTTGACGGCGGTGTCGTACTTCCTCGGCACCAACGTGCTGCTGCGTCCGGCGCTGCTCTACGCGGGTGGGGCCCTCCTGCTCGTTGGTTTCGCCT
The DNA here is from genome assembly GCA_025362585.1 of Acidimicrobiales bacterium. GTDB lineage: Bacteria > Actinomycetota > Acidimicrobiia > Acidimicrobiales > RAAP-2 > RAAP-2. The sequence continues at coordinate 28,817 of JANYFR010000003.1, forward strand.
TCAAGGTCGCGGCCGTGCCCTTCCACCTCTGGTCGCCCGACGTCTACGAGGGCGCCCCGACGCCGGTGACCGGCCTGATGGCGGCGATCGTGAAGGTCGGCGCCTTCGCCGCCCTCGTGCGCGTCCTCATCTCGGCCCTCGGCACCCAGCTCGACACCTGGCGGCCCATCCTGTGGGCGCTGGTGGTGCTCTCGACCGTCGTTGGCGCGACCGCCGCCCTGGTGCAGCGCAACGCCAAGCGCCTACTCGCGTACTCGTCGATCAACCACGCCGGCTTTATCATGCTCGGCGTCTGGGCCGGCACCGTACGCGGCACGGCCGCGACGCTCTTTTACCTCATGACCTACGCCCCGACGGTCGTGGCGAGCTTCGCCATTGTGACCCTCGTCGGCGGACCGGGCGACGAGCACCACGCCATCGAGCGCTACCGCGGTCTCGCTCGACGCCAGCCCTGGCTCGGCGGCGCCCTCGCGGTGCTGCTGCTCAGCCAACTCGGCGCACCACTCACGACGGGCTTCTACGCGAAGTTCACGGTGCTCGCCGCGGTCGTTGACGCCGGGGGCGGCGCCCTCGCCCTGATCGCCCTACTCAGTGCCGCCGTCGCCGCCTTCTTCTACCTGCGTTGGGCCATGACGCTCTACGCCGACGACGACCTCGAAGCCACCCGCGTCGAGGTGCCGCGCCTCACCGGTTCGGTCATCGCCCTCGGCGTGGCGCTGACGCTGGTGTTCGGCGTGTGGCCCGGGCCGCTCGCCACGCTCGCCCAACACGCGACCGTGCTCTTCACGCCGTGAGCCGGGTCGCGATCGTCACGTGCCTCGGGGCGAACGACCCCGACAATCCGATCCTGCTGGACGCCATCGCCATCGCGGGCGTGCCCGCCGACGTCGTGGTCTGGGACGACCCGTCGGTACGGTGGGAACGGTACGACTTGGTGGTGGTTCGCTCGACGTGGGACTACTCGAAACGTCGTGGTGAGTTTCTCCAGTGGGCGAAACAGATCAAACACCTCGCCAACCCGTACGGGGTCGTCGAATACTCGACCGATAAGCACTACCTTTCCGATTTGAAGGATCATGGTCTCAGAATCGTTCCCTCACACTTCTGCAACGTGGGCAAAAAGCCCCGCTTTTTCGATCACGATTTCGTGGTGAAGCCCTGCGTCGGTGCCGGATCGATGGACGCGGCGCGCTACCACGCCGACGAACACGACGCGGCACTGACTCACGTGAAGGCCCTGCACGCCGCGGGTCGCGACGCGCTGCTCCAGCCCTACGTCGACTCCGTGGATTCCCTCGGCGAGCGCGCGCTCATCTTCATCGACGGAAAATATTCGCACGCGCTGCGAAAGGGTCCGATGCTGAACGTCACTGAGCTCGAGCGCAGCCCACTCTTTCGCCGCGACCAGATGGCCGCAGCCGTTGGTGAACCCGACGCCATTCTCTACGGCGAAAAGGTGTTGAACGCGAAGGGCTTCGATCATCTGCTCTACGCGCGCGTCGACCTCGTGATGATGGACGACCACTGGGCCGTCATGGAACTCGAACTGGTCGAACCGTCGCTCTTCTTCGCGTTCGACGAGGGTGCGGCGACGCGACTGGCCCAAGCCATCGCCAAGCGCGTCCACTGACGGCGCTCTTCGACTGCGGTGTCGCAACTACGAGCCGACCACGTCGAGCCCTTCGTCGCCGAATCGAGGCGGTGACTGACCCCTGCGACGCCAATCCTTCGATCGTCGGGGCCACCGGCTTGCAAAAGATTGGCTGCTATTCTCCTCGTGAGCATTCCAGACTTCTTTCATGCAACGCGCCGGACTGCGGTCCGAGCAGAGCGCATGAATCGACACTCGGAGCAGAGAAAGAGTTGGGGCAAATGTCCGTAGCAGAGATCACCCGAGATGAGACGACTGCGCGAGCGAAGCTCGTGAATGAACTGTCCTATGACGTCAGCCTGGATCTGACTCGTGGCGACGAGATATTCGGTTCTGCGTCCGTGATCACGTTCCGATGCACGACACCCGGCGCCTCTACCTACGTGGACTTGATCGCGCAGTCGGTCCATGAGATCGTGCTCAACGGCGCGGTGGTGGAGCCCGCCACCGCCTGGAGCCACGGACGAATCGCGCTCTCCGGTCTCGCCGAGTTTAACGAGCTACGAATCGTGGCCGATTGCCGGTACGCGAACGACGGCACCGCAATGCACCGCTCCGTCGACTCTGCGGATGCACGAGTGTACGTGTACACGGCCCTCGAGCCCGCGGACGCGCGCAGGGTCTACGCGAACTTTGAGCAACCGGATCTGAAGGCCGCGTTCACGTTTCACGTCACCGCGCCGGCGCACTGGGCCGTATTCTCAAACCAGCCCACTCCCGAACCCACGCCACTCGCCGAGGGCACCGCGCAGTGGGACTTCGCGGCGACGCCCCGCATCTCTACCTACCTCACCACGGTGGTGGCCGGTGAGTACGTGGTGGCCCGTGACGCTCACACTTCCGTCACGGGTCAAGTCATTCCGTTGGCTCTGGCCTGTCGCGCGTCCTTCGCCGAGTTTCTTGACGTCGACGACCTGTTCGACGTCACGAAACGCGGACTTCACTTTTTCACCCAACTGTTCGCGACGGACTACCCCTTCGCCAAGTACGACCAGGTCTTCGTGGCGGAGTTCGACAGCGCCGTCGAGAATGTTGGCTGCGTGGTTATCTCCGAGGAGTTGCTGTTCCGATCCCGCGTGACGGATTTGATGTACGAGGAGCGTACGAACATCATTCTTCACGAGATGGCCCATATGTGGTTCGGCGACCTCGTGACGATGCAGTGGTGGGACGACCTGTGGCTCAACGAGTCGTTCGCGGAGTTCTGCGCCACCCTCGCCTGCGCTGAGGCAACTCGCTTTACTGACGCGTGGTCGACGTTCGCCCACTCGCGCAAGACGTGGGGCTACACCCAAGACCAGTTACCAACCACACACCCGATCGCGGCTGACGTGTCGACGGTGACCGAGGCGGAAGCGAACTTCGATGGGATCAGCTACGCCAAAGGCGCGTCGGTGCTGAAGCAGTTGGTTGCCTACGTCGGGAGGGACACCTTCTTTACCGCGATCAAGTCCTACCTCGTTCGTCACGCCTGGGGCAACGCCACGCTCGCCGACTTGCTCGAAGTACTGGAAGCGGAATCGGGTAAGAGCCTGTCGTCGTGGTCGAAGGCGTGGCTGGAAACGGCGGGCCCGAGTACCCTACGATGCGAATTCGAGATCGACGAAGAAGGTCGATTCACCTCGTTCGCGGTGCTGCAGGCCCCGCCCGAGCAGCACCCCACGCTAAGACCTCACCGGCTATCAGTCGGCCTGTACGACCGGGTGGACGGTGCACTGCGACGAACGCGCGCTACGGAGGTGGAATTCTCGACTGCCCGCGCGCACGTCAGCGAGCTCATTGGGGTCGATCAACCGGACCTGCTGTTGCTGAACGACGATGATTTCGGCTACGCCATTATCCGCTTCGATGCCCGGTCGTTCGACACGTTGACCCGTTCAATCGGAGAACTGACCGACCCACTGGCGCGCGCGGTGTGCTGGGTGGCGGCCTTCGACATGGCCCAGCAGGCGGAACTTTCGATTCGCTCGTTGGTGCAGATGGTGTCGACCGCCATGGAGACTGAACTGTCGGTCACGGTGGTGCAGACGCTGCACCACGAGACCGCCCAGTTGATCGCGCGATTCGCCGACCCGCGCGAGGTGAGTGAATTCAAGAATCAGCTCGCCGCGGTCGCGGTGCGTCTGCTCTACGCCGCTGCAGCCGGCAGTGATCATCAACTGGCCTGGGCGCAGCTACTGGGATGGACCGCGAACTCCAAAGAGCAAGTTGAGCTGGTCGCGGCGCTGCTGGGCGCCAGCGCGGTGGTCCCGGGACTCGTCATCGATACCGAACTTCGATGGTCGCTGCTCGGTCGGCTCGTGACCAGCGGTGGCGCGGCCGACGCCGAGATCGACGCCGAGTTGGAACGCGATCCCACCGACTCGGGTCTCCGACGGGCGGCAACGTGTCGAGCAGCCGTACCGGACGCTCAGCACAAAGAAGCGGCGTGGCAACTCTTGACCGTGACCGACACGCTCGGCGTCCAGGGCGTTCTCGAAGTCGCTGAGGGCTTTACGCAGTGCGAGCACGCCGAACTCCTCGTACCGTACGCACGACGGTATTTCGATGTCATTCAAGATATCTGGTCCCGCCACGGGGACCATTTCAGAGTGGTCCTTAGTAAAGCGCTTTTTCCGGCGACGGCACCTCCGCAGGAAGTGATGGCGCTCATCACTTCATTCCTCGCCTCCCGGCAGGTCGATCCCGGTCTGGAACGGGTCCTGGTCGAATTTCGCGACATCGCCGAGCGAGCACTTCGCTCCCGTGCACTACGTCCCTAAGGTCTGTCGGGCCCCGAGGTACCAGAGTGAGTTGGAGTGCACGTGCAGGAGAGTGCTACAACTGCAAGAAGGTCGCGAACAGGTCGAGAGGGAGGAAACTGTGAAAGCGACGAAGGTGAGGTGTCGATCGATGAAGAGCGCTGCCGCCGGCCACGGTTCTGGGGCCCACATTGCCCACTCTCTCTGCAGGCAATGTGGAGTCAAGCGGCGCATTCCGTTGGGAGTTGAGCTTGTCAGCAACGCCGGTTCTTGAGGTACGCGGACTTGAAATGCATTTTCCGCTGCGCCGGTCGTCCCTCTCGATCGTGCGACGCAGGCCGGCGGAGTCGGTACGCGCAGTTGATGGTGTCAATTTCACGATTGAACGTGGTGAGTCAGTTGGATTAGTGGGCGAGTCCGGGTGCGGAAAATCCACCCTCGGTAGATGCATCGTCGGTCTCTATAAGAGTACTGCTGGCGAGGTTCGCCTCAACGGTCTGCCAGTGGTGGCCAACAAGCGACAGCGAAATGCCAACCCTCGCGTGGCGCAGATTATCTTTCAAGATCCGTACTCGTCTCTCAATCCGCGCATGACCGTCCGACAAGCCGTCCTGGAAGCGCTGCACGTTCACCACGCGATCGCGCGCCCGGACGCTGAGCGACGTTGTTCGGAACTGTTGGACCTGGTCAGGTTGAGCTCACGGGTAGCCCACGCCTACCCGCGACAGCTTTCGGGAGGTCAGCGCCAGCGTGTCAGCATCGCCCGAGCGTTGGCGGTGGAACCGGAACTGCTCGTTGCCGACGAGCCGGTCTCTGCTCTCGACGTCTCCGTGCAAGCCACCGTTCTCAATCTTCTGGCGGACCTGCGCAAAGACCTCGGCCTCACTCTGCTACTCATTGCTCACAACATGGCCGTCGTGCGTCACGTCTGCGATCGAACAATGGTCATGTACCTTGGGCGCATCATCGAGACGGGTCCCACGGAGCGCGTCATCGCCGACCCGCAGCATCCCTATACCCAAGCCCTCCTCACGGCGATTCCGCGCCTGGAGCCGGGGCGTCGCTCGACAGCACCCGCACTGCTCGGAGATCCACCGAGCCCGATCCGACTTCCGCCGGGCTGCCGATTCAATCCCCGGTGCTCTCGCGCCGAAGGCATCTGTTACGAAATCGAACCCGGTCTCATTGGGGGGGCGGGCGAAGGGACCGTGCACGCCGCGGCGTGTCACTTCGCGTGGACCACTCCTTCCACGGTGTCGATCAGTGAGCCGCCCTCGAGCCAATGACCGGATCGGCGTGGGCCGCGTTGCGGCACAGGACCTGGTGAATGCAGGAGGAGGCCCGACCCTCCTCGGTGAACTGCAGTGGGAAATCACCAGTGGCGCAGTCTTCTTGTGCGAATTCGCAGCGCGGTCGAAAGCGACAGCCCTCAGGTGGATCAACGAGACTGGGCGGAATGCCCGGAATCGGGTCAAGCATCGCTTTCACCTTGTCGAAGTCGGGCACCGCGCGAAGTAGTCCCAGCGTGTACGGGTGCGTGGGGTCGGGCAACACTGACGCCACCAATCCAAACTCGACAAGTTCAGCCGCGTACATCACGGCCAGGCTCTGACACATCTGGGAGACGACGGCGAGGTCGTGCGTCACAAAGATCATGCTGACTCCGGTCGACTCTTGCAAGTGGAGCAGCAGTTTCAATATTTGATCCTGAATGGTGACGTCGAGCGCCGTCGTTGGTTCATCGCAGAGGAGTAGCTGTGGCTCGCAGGCGAGAGCAATGGCGATCATGACGCGTTGGCGCATCCCACCGGAGAGTTCGCTGGGATAGGCCCGGAAGCGCCGGCGCGCGTCGGGGATGCCCACCTGCTGCATCAGTTCCACCGCCCGCTGGCGACCAGCCTTCTTCGTGTAGCCCAGGTGGGCAATCGGTCCTTCAGCAATCTGATCGCCCACGTGCATCACTGGATTGAGTGCCGTCATCGGCTCCTGGAAGATCATGCCGATCGACCGGCCCCGCACGTCGCGACGCTGTTGGTTGTTCAGTGAGAGCAGATCGGTCCCTTGGAATATGACCTGTCCGCCGGTGACGCGTCCTCCCCGAGGAAGTAGACCGAGAATCGCCCGCAGCAGCATGCTCTTGCCGCACCCCGACTCGCCAACGATGCCGAGGGTTTGACCTGCACCGAGATCGAACGACACGTCTTCGACCGCGTGGACGACCTCTCGGTGGGTCGCGAGCTCGACCCGAAGATTCTTCACGGACAGCAGCAAATCGGTCACGTCACTCCACTCGCAGACGGTCAGCGATTCCGTCGCCGAAGAGCGATAGTCCAATGCCAATGATGACGACGGCAATGCCCGGCACCGTCGCCAACTGCCAGTGCGAGGTGATGAACTGTTGTCCATCGGACATCATCGATCCCCACTCCGGGGTCGGTGGCGGCACCCCCAGCCCCAGGAAGCCGAGCGTCACGATCGTGAGAATCGTGAAGACGATGTCGGACATCGAATAGACGATGGCCTGTGTAATGACGTTGGGGATGAGGTGGCGAATGATGATTCGCAGGGGTCGGTAGCCGAGAGCGCTCGCGGCAAGAATGAACTCCAGTCGCTTGGTGCTCAAGATCTCCTTGCGGATAATCCACGTGTACGACACCCAGTCGGTGGCGATGATGGCGATATAGATGCTCTTGGTGCCGGGACCCAGAATGAAGACCAGTGCGATGACGAGTACGAAGAACGGAAAAGCCAGGATGACGTCGACGGCGCGCATCGCCACGACGTCAGCCCACCCGCCGAAGAATCCGGCGACGCACCCCACGGCCGTGCCGAAGACGAAGGAAGCGAGCACTGCCAGGAAGGCGATTTCGAGGTCCACGCGCGCTCCGTAGAGCAAACGGGTCCACACGTCGCGCCCCAGTTCGTCGGTGCCCAGGAGGTGATGCAGCGAGGGCGCGAGCAGTCCCTGGCTCGGGTTCAGCACGGTGGGCGAGTAGCTCGTAATGAGCGGCGCCGCGAGTGCGAGACCGATGATCACCAAGAGGATTGAGGAGCCGGCGATGAGAGTAGGGGAGAGTCTCCGTGCGCCTCGGCCACGTTGCAGTTCATCCGGTGCTGGCGGAATCGGCAATGACGTCTCTTGAGTCACGTCTATTCGAACCGAACTCGTGGATCAAGGAGTGAGTGGACAACGTCAGTGCCGAGATTCGTGAGAATGACCGCCAGCGCTAGGACGAACGTGACGCCTTGGACGACGGGAAAGTCCCGGCGATAGATGGAGTTCACCATTAGTGCTCCAACCCCGGGAAGGGCAAACACCGTTTCGACGACGAGTGTTCCGCTAATCAAGAAGGCGATTTGCAGTCCGAGAATGTTGAGGCTCGAAGCGAGTGCGTTACGAATCGCGTGGCGAATCAGTACTCGATATTCATGAATGCCCTTGGAACGCGCCGTAGTGACGTAGTCCGCGTCGAACGCGTCGATCAGGCTCGATCGCAGACTGCGGACTAGTAGCGGGGCGATGCCCAGAGAAAGCGTGAGACCGGGAAGAAACAGTGAATCGAGATGACCGAGGACGCCAGGCTGGAGGCCGGCGACGGGGAAGAGGTGAAACTTGAGACCCATCAGCAGGATGAGCATGATGGCGATCCACGCCGAGGGCATGCCCATTCCAATGAGCGGGATGGCTCGGACCGCCTGATCCGAAATACCGTTGCGATGAGTGGCCGCAAGGACGGCGAGCGGGACGGCGATGACCACGGAGAGGACGACCGCGTAGACGATCAATGACAGCGAGACCAACGACGCCGAGAGAATGATTCCCGTCGCCGAGGAGTTGTAGAAGAGTGAGACGCCGAAATTTCCCCTTACGACGCGAGTCAGGAAGAGCCAGTATTGCTCGTACAAGGGCTTATTGAGGCCCCACTCCCGGTGGAGGGCGGCGACTGCCTTAGGGGTGGCCCGGACGCCCAGCATCGTCACCGCGGGGTCTCCGGGGATCAAGTGGATCATTAGAAACGTCACTAACGTGACCCCGAACGCGGTGGGCAGCATGAGCAGAAGTCGTCTTCTGATGTACATGCCTCGTGTCACGGAGAGCTCCTACTCGTCTTCGATTCGCTGAGGCCGCGCTTAGCTACGTGCGCGGAGGATTCTTACGAGAGCCAGACGTCCTCGAGATGGTAGGCGCCCGTCGGCGGAACTTTGAAACCGTGCACCTTGGACTGCTGCGCGTAGGGATACGGGCTGTAATAGAGCATTGCAAACGGACAGTCCTGCGCCACGATTGTCTGGATCCGGGCGTACATTTTTGCCCGCGCGGCCGTGGCAACCGTGAGTTCTGATTGATGGGTCAGTTGTAGGACTTTGGCGCTGTTGTACGACGTGTACGCGGAGTTGATGCCGCCGTAGGCGCCCGCCACCGCTGCCGGGACGTTCTCATCGGGATCGCCGATATCAAGGGTCATCAAGCCCGGCGACATGTCGTAGTGCGCCGAGGACTGAAGGGTCGCGAGGGTGCTCGGGTCGTAGGACTGAATCGCCACGTCGATCCCAATGACGCTGAGGTTCGATTGGACAATCTGGGCGATGGTGCCATTCAAGTTATCTCCAGAGGCCAGGGCGAACGTCGTCTTGAAGCCCTTCGGGTACTTCGACATCGCCATCTGGTGCTTCGCGGCCGCGGGGTCGTACCAGAGCTTGGGAGTGTTGGCCTGGTAGAAGGGCCACGCCGGAGAGAAGAAGGACGCTGCGGGCGTGCCGTGTCCGAACAGCACGTCCTTGATGATCGTCGCGCGGTCAATCGCGTACGAGATGGCTCGACGAACGTGAACGTCGGCGAAATGTGCCTTCTTCTCATTCATTGCGATAAACGACACCGCGGAGGATTTGAACAGATTGACGTCGATGCCCGGAGTGCTCTTCAACGCCGCGATGCTCGAGTACGGCGCGCCCTCCATGATGTCCGCTTGGCCACCTCGCAGTTGAAGGAGCCTCGTATTGTCGTCGGGAACTGTCAGCAACGTAACGGAATCCAAATACGGCTTACCGTTCTGCCAGTAGTGCGGATTCCGCTTCATTTGCAGCTTTTGGCCCTTGGTCCAAGATTCGAGAATGAAGGGTCCCGTCCCGATGGGGTGCTCGAAAAACTGCGCCGCCGTCGCCCCGCGCAGGTTGTTGGGCAAAATCGCATTCGAATACATGGACATGTCACCCAGCAGCGGCCCCCACGGGTGCGCCGTGTGGATGACGACCGTTGAAGCATTGGGCGTGTCGATTGCGTTGACCGCTGACAGGATGTAGGAGTTCGGACCCTTGAGGGCTCGTTCGAGAGTGAAACGAACGTCCGTGGAGTCGAGGGGCCGACCGTCGGAGAACTTCACGCCGGGTCGTAAGTGGAAGGTCCACGCGCGCTGGTCTTGGGAGATGTCGTAACTGACAGCGAGCCAAGGTGTCGTCCGGTGCCCGTCAGCCGTGACGTTGTAGAGACATTCGTACAGGCTCAGGCAGGTCCAAATTGACTCGGTGTCTATTGCCGCGCTCGGATCGATGGTTTGGGGGTCGGCAACTCTAGCGAATGTCAGGTCACCGCCGCGGCGCGCGGCGCTGGCTCCGGCGAAGGGGTCCACCAGCAAGGAGCCGAAGGCGGTCGCCCCACCGACGACGGCTCCTCCGGCAGCCATCGTCTTGAGGAAGCTCCGTCGCGAAACCGAATTCAGCACTTCCGATTGATAAGCGTTCACCCTGTCAGTCATATGCCGGGCTCCTTTCTCTCGTCCCGAGGACGTCAATGAAGAAATTCAGTGCAAAGTCGTATGAGTGGTGTTCACTCGATCGTAGCAAAGCAACTGACCGAAATTACGTTGGTGACGCGACGACGTCATGTCTGCGGCGTCCCTACTTTGTCCTCCCGTCCGCGCTCGTTCAGCGCGAGGGGCGCGAGGAGGTGAGACCACTTGACCGCACACTCGAATCAAAGTCGAGAGTCCGCGACAGTAGCCCTACCGTACGTGGCTACGTCCGACAAGAATCGTCAAAGCCAATGTGCAGGACATCGGCGAGGAGTCCGTAGGCGGTGTCCGCCAATTGCGGATTACTGCAACTTATGGTGAGGGGCTGCAACAGGCTGGTCTCGAAGCAGAGACCTAGGGAAGTTCCGGTGAGCGCAAAGAACACACTCTCGGGGCCGATCTCCTCAATTTCTACCCTTGCTTGGACGGCTTCATTCGAGCGTTGCCACTCGAGTGTTGCCATGCTCACGAGGCGATTCCCTCGTTCGCGGGCGTCGAGTGCCTTAGTAGCCAGGACGTCGCTCACTGGTGCGCGTTCGACGTCCGCGACGTGAATTGGTTTGTCCCATAGTGATGCCGAGAGCGCACACAACTTGACGGCGGTATCCCAGCCGTCTAGGTCGAACCGTGCGTCGTCTTCGACGATCCCCAGCCTCTGCGCCCTCTGGATGCCCTGAGAGACGCTGCCTCCTTCACTAAGGACCTGGAGGACGACGCCACTGGTCGAATTCAACAGACCCGTGACGGCGGTGACGTTGGCACACGGGAGAGAACGCTCAATCAAACTGAAAACCGGCATGCCGTCGGCAACCGCCGACTCGTATCGATACCGCACGCCGTGACGTCGGGCCAAATCTTTCAGTGCACGTAGGTCGTGAGCTACCGGACCCTTATTGGCGCTCGCGACGCTGCGCCCCGCAGCGAGTGCGGCACGGATAATCGCGATCCCGACTGTTCCGGTAAACGGCTCCAGCGGCGTCGTCTCCACGACGATATCGGCGTGGCAGCTGGCGACGAACGCGGTGGGCTCTTCGTGAGGACCGTGGGGCGTACCGGCGATCGCACGGTCAAGCGCACGTTGTAGATCGACGCCCGAGGGATTGGCAATGGATCCAAAACGGGCGGTACAGATACCCGTCACGGCGAGGTCGAGACCCGTCTCCGATTGCAAACGGTCGTGCTCTCGGAGTAGTAACTCCGCGAAGGCGCGACCAACGTTGCCAAACCCAACGAGACACAGGCGTAGCCTTCGAATCGACATCCTTACGCTGCGGCGAGGTGGAGGCGCAGCTCTTCGACGCAGCGATGAATTTCGGCTCCAGTGTTGTAGTGCATGAGGCCGAGGCGCAGCAGGCCCTCCTCAAGATCGAGGCCGAGATGTTCAACGATGCCCTGCGCGTAGAAATTGCCGTTCCAGGTGTAGATGCCTTTCGCTCCTAGGGCCCGAGAAAGTAGCGCCGGACTTTCTCCCTGGACGATGAGGCCGAACGTTCCGACACGCTGGCTCGGCTCGGCCCCCGGCACTCCGGTCACCCGTACGTTGGGCACGTCGCTCAGGGCGCTGATCAACTGTTGTGCCAACTCGGTCTCGCGGCGCTCGATCGCGCCGTAGGCGGAGTCGAGACGACTCCGAAGGTTGTCTCCCTCGCCCAAGGAGGCGAGGTAGTCAACGGCGGCCGCGAAACCCGCGATATTCTCGTGCAGCTGCGTTCCAGTCTCGAAGCGATGTCCGGGAGGTTTCGATCCGGCGGGTCGCACCCTTTCGGCGGGCAGAGTCTCGGCAAGGTCGGTCTTCAGCCACGACATCCCGAGGTGCGGACCAAAGAATTTGTACGGGGAACATAACAGCACGTCACAACCCAAGGCTTCGACGTCAATACGGCGGTGCGGCGCGTAGGCCACGGCATCGGCCCAGACCAGCGCGCCCACTTCGTGGGCGAGCCTGGAGACCTCGACGGCCGGTGTCAAGGTTCCGACGGCGTTCGAAGCAAGACAGAAAGCCACCACCTTCGTCCTATCGTTCAGCTTCGCCTTCAGGTCCTCGAGATCCAGATTCAAATCTTCCGTCACGCCCACCTGTCGCACCACGAGGCCACGGTCGGCCGCCATCAAGAGCCACGGTGCGACGTTCGCGTCGTGGTCGAGCACCGTAGTGATAATTTCATCGCCCGGCTTCAACGTTCGACCCAACGCCCGGATCAAATTGAAGTTCAACGTTGTCATGTTGGGCCCGAAGGAAATACCGTCGGAGGATCCGCCCACGAAAGTGGCACCGTAGCTGCGCGCCTGAGCAATCAGTTCATCCGTCGATGCTGACGTCGCAAACTCTCCTTCAATATTCGCGTTGCTACCCGACAAGTAGTCCGAGATGGCTCGGATGACGGAACTCGGAACCTGGGTACCACCAGGTCCGTCCAAGAAGACCGCAGGTTCGCCGCCCACGGCCGCACGTTGCAGTGCAGGAAAGTGCTTTCGCACCGCATCGACATCAATTGTCAGGGCTGACATTCGCTACATCTCCTTGGTCGCTCTTCGGGCGAGTCCGAGTCATATTACGGTCCGGTCGAGCAACGTTTCTCTTCTCGAAAGAAGAATAGTTGTCTGGTTTGGCCGGGATGCCAACACTCTCCGGCTGGCGCCAAAGTCACTGGGATCGGACTCTCTAGCCAACGACCCGTGACGAAGGTGTGTCTTTGGGGCCGTTACCCGTCGGTGGAATGCGCCTGTTGAGCGTGTCAATGACGTCGGATGTCAATGAGGGGTCATCGGCGGCGAACATCAGA
>JANYFR010000026.1 GCA_025362585.1 Acidimicrobiales bacterium
ACGTCGATCCCCGCGGCGCGAACCTGTTCGACGGCTTGAATGTGGTCCCAGTGGCCGTGCGTCTCGAAGACGGCGGTGACCCCGAGGTCTTGCGCGACGCGCAACAGCCGGTCGTGTTCGTTGGCCGCGTCGAGCAACACCGCCTCACCGGTGCGCCGGCAGCGCACCACGTAGACGTTGTTCTCGAAGGGCCCCACCACGAACCGGTGGACCTCGGCGCTCGCGTCGGACCAGACCATTTCGACGTCATCCATCTCTACAGACTGTCACTTGTCCCACCGGTGTCCAGGTTGGCTAATCTGCCTTTACCCGGGATTACCGCTCGGTAGGTGAAAACGAGGACTGCAATGAACTTTGGTTTCAGCGATGAGCAAGAAGAGCTCCGCAAGATGGTGAAGCGATTCCTAGAGGAGAAGTCCCCCGAGTCCGAGGTCCGTCGGCTGATGGCGACGGCCGAGGGCTACGACCCCGACGTCTGGTCCCAGATGGCCAAGGAGTTGGCCCTCCAGGGCCTCGGCATTCCCGAGGAGTTCGGGGGCCAGGGCTACGGGCCGGTCGAACTCTACGTGGTCTTTGAGGAGATGGGTGCCGCCCTCTTCTGCTCACCGTACTTCTCCACTGTCGCCCTCGCCGCCAACGCCGTACTCTTCGTCGGTACCGACGCCGATCGAGCGACGTACCTCCCGGGCCTCGCTTCGGGAGCGACGATCGCCACGGTTGCGTTGACCGACGACGCCGGAAAGTGGGACTTCGCCTCGACCTCAACGACCGCCACCGATACTGGCGAAGGCTTCGTGTTGAACGGGGTGCGCAGTTACGTGACCGACGGCAACATCGCGTCGGTACTCTTCGTACCGGCCCTGACCGACAAAGGACTGTCGCTGTTCGTCGTGAAGGGCGACGCGACGGGCGTCCAGCGCGAGGCGCTGGCGACGATGGACCAGACTCGCAAACAGTCGCGACTGGTGTTCAGCGACGCGCCCGCGACGCTCGTTGGAGTCGAGGGCGAGGCCCTCGCCGGACTCGAGACCACGGTGCAGGTGGCTGCCGCCGCGCTCGCCGCTGAGCAGGTGGGCGGTGCCCAGCGGGTGTTGAACAACGCCGTCGAGTACGCCAAGACCCGCGTCCAGTTCGGACGGCCAATCGGTTCGTTCCAGGCCATTAAGCACAAGTGCGCCGATATGCTGCTCGACGTCGAGTCGGCGAAGTCAGCCGCGTACTACGCCGCTTGGGCCGCCCAGGAGCAAAACGATGAACTGCCAATCGCGTCGAGCCTCGCGAAGTCCTTCTGCTCGGAGGCCTACTTTCACTGTGCCGCAGAGAATATCCAGATCCACGGTGGCATTGGCTTTACCTGGGAGCACCACGCGCACCTCTACTTCAAGCGAGCGAAGAGTTCCGAGCTGTTCCTGGGCGACCCCTCCTACCATCGCGAACTACTGGCCCAGCGCCTGGGTATCTAACCCGACGTGCTCGCCCACGAGCAGCTGAAGAGCGGTGCCTCGCTGCTCGATCTGCGCATCGCCACATCGAGTGCCCGTCCCGTGGCGAATCACGTGCTGGTCCTGGTGCACGGACTGCCCCGTGCGATGGGCATGGGCCGTCAGGCCGCCGGTCTTTTGCCCGAACTGGCGGAGCACCTGGCGAACGAATCGGGCTGGCTGGTCGCGACGGGCACACTGTCGGGCGTCGGGGGAAGCACCGGCACGTTCTCCGCGACCCAGTGGTGTCGCGACTTGCGAGAAATCCTCAGTCGCGTCGAACAGGGCGACCAACGAATTTCGCTCGCCGGCTTCGGATTCGGCGGCGCGCTGGCCCTTGCGGTGGCGGCCGATGATGATCGTGTGCGCGGCGTGGCGACCTTCGCCGCACCGGCCCATCTCGAGGCGTGGTGCGGACCGGCGGCGCCGTTTCGCCGATCGGTTCAGGTGGCCGGGGTCGTTGGTGACGAACGGGACCTGCTGGCGCCCGATGAACTGCGCAACGACGTCCTCGCGATCGACCCCCTCGGCGCGATTGCGCGGTTCTCACCTCGTCGCCTGCTCGTCGGCCACGGCACCGACGACATTGAAGTGCCGGCGGGCGACGCCCGCGATCTCGTGTCGGCGGCCGAGGGCCGCGCGGAGCTGCGCCTGATCCAGGGGGCCGGTCACCAGTTGCGCGCCGATCCTCGAATGGTGGCGACGTTGTTAGGTTGGCTCGATCGGCACCGCTGAGATCGCGGCGTCGAGGGCTCGTCGTATGGCCCGGGCACTGCCTTTGGGGTCCCCGGACTCGGTGAGAGCTCGCACGACCACGAAGTGGCGCAGCCCCGCCTCGACGAGGGCGGCAATGTTGTCGGCGTCGACGCCCCCCGTGACGAAGACCGGACGTTCGCTTCGTCGTTGGCACGACGTCGCGTACTCGACACCGGTGCCCGCTCGACCGGGCTTGGTCGGCGTCGGAGTAATCGGTCCCGCACTGAAGTAGGTGGCCGACTGGGAAAGGGCATCGTCGAACTCGCGGGAGCTGTGCGTAGAAAGCCCGATGATTGCGTCTTCGCCGAGCAGCGTTCGACAGACCTCGACGGAGGTGTCGTCTTGGCCAACGTGCACGCCATCGGCCCCACTCTGAAGCGCGAGGTCGGGGTAGTCGTTCACGATGAAGGGCACGGCGAAGTCTCGACAGATCGGGGCCATAATGCGCGCGAGCGGCAGCTGGGCTCTCGCGCCTAAGACCTTCTCACGCAACTGGACCACGTCCACGCCGCCCGCCAGCACCTTGGGCAGGAACGTCGCCATGTCGTCGCGCCAGCCAACGCACAGGTAGAACCGTCGAGTCGCGAGGTCGTGCACGAGAGACACCCTAGAAGTTGGACGCCAAACCTCCACCCGCCAGCGCCCTGGGGCAGAATGGGACCATGCAGATCCCCGCCAAGGCCGAGTACGCGATTCGCGCGCTCCTGACTCTCGCCGCGAGCGATATCTCGGTCAGCGCCGAGCACCTCGCGCAGGAGCAGGCGCTCCCGGCCAAGTTTCTCGGGGCCATCCTCTCGGACCTTCGCCGAGGCGGCCTCGTCACCAGTCAGCGCGGTCCCGACGGGGGCTTTAAGTTGGCGCACGATCCCGACGACATTATGATCGCCGACATCCTGCGAGTCGTGGGTGGTCCAATGGCCGGCGTGCGCGGGATGCGTCCCGAGACCCTCGTCTACGAGGGTGAGGCAAAGCACCTGCGCGACGTGTGGATCGCCGTACGAGGCGCGCTGCGTGAAGTCCTCGAGCACGTCACCCTGGGCCAGGTTCTGCGAGGCGATCTTCCCGCGTCGGTGACCCGCTTTACCGCCGACCCGGACATGTGGGTTACTCGGGCCCTATGAAAAGAGTTCATACCGACGGCTCGTGCCGCGGTAACCCCGGACCGGGCGGTTGGGCGTGGGCGTCCGGCCTCGAAATGTTCGCGAGCGGGTCGGCGCCCCACACCACGAACCAACGGATGGAAGTCCACGCCGTGATCGAGGCGTTGCGCGACAACGTCGAGGGCCCCATTGAAATCGTCAGTGACTCCTCCTACGTCGTGAAGTGCTTCAACGAGAAGTGGCACGTGGGTTGGCTACGCCGCGGCTGGAAGAACTCCACCGGGCGCCCGGTCGCCAACCGTGACCTGTGGGAGGAGCTCTTCGCCCTCGTCTTGGACGGACGACGGGCGATCACGTTCACGTGGGTGAAGGGTCACTCGGGTGACCCGATGAACGACTTCGTCGACGCTCTCGCGACCCAGGCCGCCGACACGCAAGTCGGTCTCCACTCGTAGTGGTTCCGTCCGTCTACATCTGGGGAATCATTAAGATTCCAGTGAGTGCACTCTGCGAATGAAGGGATTGACCGTGGCAAACGAAGTCCAGCAGTTCGATGTGGTCGTAGTTGGCGGAGGGCCCGGTGGCTACGCCGCCGCCCTGTACGCCGCCGCCGCCGGTCTCTCGGTGGCCCTCGTCGAGCGCGACAAGGTGGGCGGCACCTGCCTACATCGCGGATGCGTTCCCGCGAAGGAGTTCCTCGAGACCGCCCACGTCCGGCGCACCGTCGAGCACGCCGCGGAGTTCGGTATCAGTGCCCAGGGCGTCGCCGTGGACTTCGCGGTGAGCCAGAACCGCAAGAATGAGATCGTCGAAAGACTCTTCAAGGGGCTCTCGGGCCTCTTGAAGGGGCGCAAGGTCACCACCTTCTCGGGTACCGGTCGCCTCGACGCCGACCTCACGGTGACGGTCGTCGACGGCGACGACGCCGGCGTCGTCGCCAAGGGCACGAACGTGATCATCGCGTCGGGATCGGTGCCGCGCACGCTGCCCGGCTTCGAGGTCGACGGCGCGATTGTCGTCACCTCGGACGAGTTCCTCAACCTCACGAGTCTGCCCTCGAGCGCGGCGGTCATCGGTGGCGGTGCGATTGGTTGTGAGTTCGCCTCGATGCTCGCCGACATGGGTACTTCGGTCACGATCCTCGAAGCGCTGCCCTCCATTCTCACCGGCTGCGACACCGAGGTGGCGAGCGTCGTCCAGCGTTCGTTCAAGAAACGCGGCATCGACGTGCGCACCGGCGTCAACATCACCGGACACTCACCGAAGAAGGGATCCACGACGATCGCCCTTGAGGGCGCTGACGACCTGAAGGTCGACATGGTCGTGATGTCGGTGGGGCGGCGCCCCCGCACCGAGGACCTGTTCGGCGAGGGTACCAGCGTCGAAGTCAACGACCGGGGCTTCGTCGTTGCCGACAGCTATCAGCGCACCGCCAATGCCAACGTCTTCGCGGTGGGCGACGTCGTCGCCAACACTCCCCAGCTCGCCCACGTCGGGTTCGCCGAGGCGATCGTGGCGATCAAGACAATCCTGGGTGAGGCCGTCGTGCCCGTCGACTACGACCGCGTGCCCTGGGCCATTTACTCCAACCCCGAGGTGGCGTTCTGTGGTCTGACCGAGGCCGGCGCCAAGGAGAAGGGCTACGAGGTGGTAGTGAAGAAGGATCCCTTCGGCGGCAACAGTCGTGCGCAGATCATTGGCGACACCGACGGGGTGGTCAAGATTGTCGCCGAGAAGCGAGCGGACGGTACCGCCGGTCAGATCCTCGGAGTCCACATGGCGGGGCCCTGGGTCACGGAGCAACTGGGCGCTGGCTACTTCGCCGTCAACTGGGAGGCGACGGCCGAAGAGGCCGCCGCGCTCATCCAGCCACATCCCTCACTCTCCGAGACCTTCGGTGAGACGTTGCTGGCGCTGGCGGGACGGGGACTCCACATTGGCTGACGTCACGCTTCCGTCGCTCGGCGAGTCGGTGACCGAAGGCATCATCACGCAATGGTTTAAGAAGGTGGGCGACAGCGTCGCGCGCGACGAACCACTGTTCGAAGTTTCGACGGACAAGGTCGACTCCGAGATGCCATCCCCGGCGTCGGGGGTGCTGACCCAGATTCTCGCGGGCGAGGGCGTCACGGTCGAAACGGGCGCGCGCGTGGCCGTGATCGACGAGCACGCCGTGGCCGGAATGTCCCCTCCGTCGGTCGTGGCCCCCACGATACCGGTGCCGACGCCGAGTCCGTCGCCGGTTAGTGCGCCGACCGCTGCCGCTGACGAAGTCGTCAATGGCGTCGTCGTTTCGCCGGTCGTGCGGCGCATTCTCGCTGACGGTGGGGTGGAGGCCGCGACGTTGCGCGGGACGGGCCCGGGCGGTCTGATCACGCGACGCGACGCGGAGCGCGCAGTCCAGAGTGGACCGAGCGAGGAGTTTGTCGTGACCATGTCCAATGGACGTCGTCGCATGGGTCAGCACATGGCGGTCTCGGTCCTGTCGACGCCGCACGGATTCGTCGCCATCGAGGTCGACGGGGCCGTCTTTGGAGAGCTCGACCGCGTGGGACGCACCACGCGCGACGGCTTCGCAATCACCGACGAGATGCTGGTGAGTCTCGCCGCGGTGCGCGCGATAGGCGAATTCGAGTACCTCAACGCCACCTGCAACGGCGACGAGCTGGTGGTGCATCGCAGCGTCAACCTCGGCTTCATGCGCGCGGTCGCCGACGACGGGATGCTGGTGCCCGTCGTGCACGCCGCTGCCGGGCTTACTCTGCGCGCCCTGGCTCGGCGCGTCACCGAACTCGACGAGCGCGTCGTCTCTCGACACCTCACGACCGACGACCTCATGGGCGGCACCTTCACGGTGATCGGTGCTCCGAGCGCGCACGCCCTCTGGACCGAGCCGATCATCATCCAGCCCCAGGTGGCGGCACTCTCGATCGGCGCGGTGCGACTCGTACCGGTCGTCGTGGCGGTCGATGGTGCATCGAACGTGGTGGCGGGTCGACGGGTCGTCCTCGGACTTTCGTTCGACCATCGAGTCTGTGAACCCGTGGCGGCGGCTGAGTACTTGGAGCGAGTGGCTCAACTGCTCAACGGGATTGACGTCGAAGGGGAGCGCTAAATGCTGCGTCGTCGCCATCTCGGCCGGGTGTCGTTCGCCGAGGCGAACGACCTGCAGCGTTCATTGCTGCAGGCCAGCGACGACTACCTCTTGTTATTCGAGCATCCGCCGACCTACACGAAGGGAATCCGCACCCGCGACGAGCACTTCCTCGTGCCGCCCGAGTCGCTCGAGGCGGTCGTCATCGAGGCCGATCGGGGCGGTGACGTGACGTACCATGCGCCGGGACAGGTCGTCGCCTGGGCCATTGTCACTGTTGACGACGACCCCTCCGCCGGCCGGGCGCACGTCACGCGACTCGAGGATGCCGTCATTGCGACGGTCGTCGACGTCGATCCCGAGCATCTCCTCGGTCGAGTCGGTCGGCTCGCGGGCTACCCCGGCGTCTGGGCCGACCTCGACGGCATCCCGTCGAAGATCGCCGCGGTGGGGGTACGAACCGAGCGCAATCGAGCGGGGGTCCGACGCACGATGCACGGCGTCGCGCTGAACGTCGAGATCGACATGGCGGGCTTCCAAGCGATCGTGCCGTGTGGCATCGCCGACCGGCCGGTCGCTTCGCTGCGCTCGCTCGGACTCGCCGTGCGCGCGCTCGACGTCGAGGAGCGACTTGGCGTTGAACTCTCGTCTCGGCTGAGTCGAACGTCGCGCGTCGCTCGAGTCGAACGAAGCGCCGCCACCACGTCATCGGAGCGTCCACTGCTTCGTCGACTCCGCAAGGCGGGCGTCGATCCCGATGCGGGGATACCCTTGCATTCGCGCAAGCCCGAGTGGCTGCGGATTGAAGCACGCATGGGCCACGAGTACCAGTCCCTACGCACCCTGACCGAGGACCTACGTCTGGTGACGGTCTGCGAAGAGGCCGGTTGCCCCAACATCTTCGAATGCTGGTCCTCGGGTACCGCGACTTTCATGGTCAACGGCGAGCGGTGCACTCGGGCCTGCGGCTTCTGCCTTATCGACACTCGCAAGCCACTCGCGCTCGACCCGAGCGAGCCCGCTCGCGTCGCCGAGGCCGTGGTCCGTCTCAATCTGCGACACGCCGTGGTGACCTGCGTGGCCCGCGACGACCTCACCGACGGTGGCGCCGGCGCGATCGCCGAGACCGTTCGCGCGATTCGCGAGCGATCGCCCGACACCAACGTCGAAGTGCTCATCAGTGACCTGAAGGGTGACCCCGACGCGCTCGCGATGATCATTGATATCCGCCCCGACGTTCTGAACCACAACATGGAGACGGTGGCACGACTCCAACGGGCGGTTCGACCGAGCGCGGGCTACCTGCGATCGCTCACCGTGCTGGCGCGCAGCGTCGAAGCGGGTCTAACGACGAAGTCCGGCATGATGGTCGGGCTTGGCGAGAGTGCCGACGAGGTCGAAGAGACCCTCGCGGACATGGCGTCGGTCGGCGTCTCGATCGCCACGATCGGCCAGTACTTACGACCGACCGAGCGACACCTGCCGGTAGCGCGATGGTGGGCACCCGAAGAGTTCGACGACCTCGCCCGACGTGGTGAGCGCTTGGGCCTGAAACACGTCCAGGCCTCACCTCTCACCCGCTCGAGCTATCACGCACGCGAGGCACTCAGCGACGCCACAGCCGTGGCCGCACCTTCTCGACGTCGCTAACTGGTTGGGTCGACGTGGGCTTCGGTCGACCGACAGTGAGGTCGAGGCAGTAGAGCGCCCCCGTGGTCGAACACCGCAGTTCGCACCAACACGACCGTCGCCGGGAGGGTCGGAATCGCTCGCTGGGCCCCTTCCGAGAAGCAAAGGGCGCTCTGTCACTCCTGCTCGCCGTGAGCAACCCCGACCGGGGGGACTCACTAGATAATCTGTCGCCGAGGTCCCGAAGTCGAGTACCTTTTGCTGGAAACGGATGATAGTTTTATGCGCAGTCGCCCGGCGCGGGTGTCTACCCAGACGGGGCACGGCCCTAGAAGAAGGAGTTGAGTTGATGACCCGAACCAAGCACTTCATTCACAGTCCGCGATTGGCAATGAGCACGGTGATGGCCTCAGCGCTGCTGATCACGGGACTCGGTTTCACTGCGCCGAGCGGTGCGTCGAGCGTCAAGTCAGCGGCACCGAGCGCCTTCTGCAAGACACTGGTGTCGCTCCAGAAGATTAAGCGGCCCCCGACGACGAATCTGTCCGACTACCGCAAATTCATCATCCTCTATTTGCCAACTTTCCAGAAGCTGGCCAGCGAAGCACCGACCGGTCCCGCGAAAGCGACGCTCAATGAGCTAGTGATGGTCTTGCAGTACGAGAGCAAGACCACCAGTAAATTTAAGCTCGGAATCTACATTGCCACGCACTCGAAGCAGTTCACGAACGGGTACAAGGAGTTGGCCAAGGCCTTTATGAACTGCGCCACTTCGACGTTCGGCTGATCCTGCACTTGCCGGGGCACATTGGAACGCGTGTGGGTGGCGCGTTCGTTTCCGTCGTCGTGTCCCTCATCTTGACGTCGGTTGCAATGATGAGTGGAGTGAGCGACGCATCGGTGACGCGCAGTGCTGCGCCGAATCCCTTCTGCCAAGTGATGATCGCCACCCATCCACAGCCACCGACGGGCACCACCGCATCGACCTACCGCTCGTTCGCTCGTCAGTACCTGCCCTACTACCGAGGGCTGGCCGTCGTGGCGCCGAGCGCCATGATTCGACGGGACCTCCATCAGGTGATCGCGATCATGAAGCTCGAGGCCGGGCCGACGAGCAACGCGACCCTCGAGAAGCTCGTTGCCAAGAATCAAGTCACGTGGGCGCGTGATTGGACGCTCTTCACTACGGCCGTGGTCGCCTGCGCGAGGTGGGCCGTGAACTTGCTTTAGGGCCTATGGGTGCAATGCATGGTTGAGAGCATGAACGAACGAAGGGCCAGTTGCCGATTCGATCAAGTCCACGGCCACTCGGGGCTCCCAATCGCCTCCTCGAGCGCTTCGGAGAGGTTGCGCAACCGCTCTGAAGAGCCCGTCGTGGCCTGGTTGTCGAGGCGCTTGAGGAATTGCGTCTGGGTGCCCCCACTCTCGTGCGCGTGCACGGCACGTTTTAAAATGAAGTCCGTGGTCACCGACAGTTGACTGTTCACGACGCTCCTCCCTGCTACTGGTTTACTTGCCGGCCCCACAATTAGCCATTCGAGAGCCGACCACCTGATGGCGATGCGTGGTGCGCCGTGCCCTCGCCGGCGCGATAGAGGTGGTGACCACGACCGTCGCTTGGGGCACGCTTTCGTCGCCAGGGGGAGGAGGTACTGAGTAAGGAACGCATCACGACGCTACGTTGGCGACGACAGACGCCCGGCGTCACTGACTACGGGACTGCCGGTGAGGTCCGTTTAGCCGACGGGGACCACGTCGTGTTCGTTGACGACGTCGGAACGAAACGCTAATTGATCGGCCGGCATCGGTCGACTGATGAAGTAGCCCTGGGCGAGGTCGCAGCCGAGATCGCTCAACAGTTCGAGCGTCGTCACGTCCTCGATCCCTTCGGCGACCACGCGTAGGCGCATGTCGTGACCGAGTTGGATCGTCGCGCGCACCAACTCAAGGTCACGCTCCTTTCCCACGTCGCCGAGTCCACTGATGAAAGTACGGTCGAGCTTGAGTTCGCCTACGGCGAGGCTGCTCAAGTAGGCGAGGGACGTAAAGCCGGCCCCGAAGTCGTCGATGGAGACGACGACGCCGAAGTCGCGCAGGTTCTCGATGACGCTCTTGGAGCGGTTGAAGTCGGTGATCAGACTGGTTTCGGTGATCTCGATGACTAGGGCCTCGGGCGGCAATCCGTGGGCGGTGAGCGACACGACGATGAGGTCAACGAAGCCGTCGTCCAGGAGGTTCGAAGTAGAGATATTGACCGAAACGGCCAGCCGGGTACCCTGCGCTCGCCACTTCGCACACTGCGTGAGCGCTTCACTCAGGACCCACTTCGTCAGCTCTTGCATGAGGCCCGCGTCCTCGGCGAGCGGCAGGAATTTCAGCGGTGGCACGAGACCGAGGCGGGGGTGGGGCCAGCGCACCAATGCCTCAACGGCCAAAATCTCGCCAGATCGCAGGTCCAGTTGAGGCTGGTAGTGCAACACGAAGGCGCCCTGCTCCACCGCCTCGCGCAGCTCCTCGACCAGATTGAGGCGCTGCTCATCTCCGTCAATCGCCTGGTTGTAGAAGGCGTAGGGTATCTGGCCGAGCTTCGCGCGATACATCGCGGTATCCGCGCACCAGGTGAGTCCAATACTTTCGGCGGCGTCCACTGGGGCGAGAGCGATGCCGATGCTGGCACCGACGGTGGCGCTCATCTTCTGCAGGATGAATGGCGCATTGATCTCTTCGAGAATCCGTTCAGCGACGTCAACCGCCTCGTCGGCGCCGGCGTCGAGAAGGATGACGGCCAGTTCGTCACCGCCGAGGCGAAAGACCAGTCCGTTGGTGTGCGAAACGGCTCGGGTCAGGCGTGGGCCGAGTTGGCGCAACAGTTCGTCACCCGCGGGGTGGCCGAATGAGTCGTTGATCTCCTTGAAGCGATTGAGATCAATGAAGAGGAAGGCCAGTCGTCGCGGTGTCGTCCAGGGATCGACGTAGTCCTTGAAGAACGTTTCGAGTACGTGAAAGAGATGGCGTCGGTTGCCGAGCCCCGTGAGTTCGTCGGTCTGAGCCTGGCGGTGGCGCTCTTCGGTCAGGAGTCGGAGATCCCGCGCCGATATGGACAGTCGTAGTCCGACAAGGAGGAGTGTGGCGGTCGCGAGGCCGATGGCGACGCGCGTAATGGAGAAGAGACTTCCGTAGATCAGTATTGAGAGTCCCGCCATCGTCGCGACCACTGGCAGGACGATGCCGGCCACCCGTTGCCTGCGTAGGGGATCGAGGGCCTTTGGTTTGAGCCACATCGACATCGAAATCAACAGAATTGACGACGGCCACGCGATTGCGTTCAGGTCGCTGACGATGTGAGAGGCGAACTGCGACGACTGGAAGAGATTGGCCGTGTCGCCGACCACGTTGAGGGTGATACCTACCGCGAGGAGGAACCAAGGAAATGTCCGGTACCCCGACAGCAGCACGGTGCCGCCGATCACCAGGAAGAGCAGCAGAAGGTCGCCAATGGGGTAGGCCAAATTGGTCGCCGCGGCCGTGACGCTGCCCCCGGTCGCTCGCAGGATGTCGCCAAAGGCAAAGGTGGAGCAGATCGCCGCTGCCCCGAGGCCGGCCACGAGTCCGTCGAGCCAGTTCGGACGAGAGATACGGCCCATCGCGGTG
Source organism: Acidimicrobiales bacterium (assembly GCA_025362585.1). GTDB lineage: Bacteria > Actinomycetota > Acidimicrobiia > Acidimicrobiales > RAAP-2 > RAAP-2. The sequence goes on from JANYFR010000026.1 coordinate 11,712, forward strand.
CGAATGAGGAGGACCATGCCCACGTACGCCAGCGGGTAGAAGCAGAGATAGAAGAAGTCGGCGGGTGACGGTGTGGGGGGAGTGGCGCCGCCGAGCGACTCCAATGTCAAGAAGATGTCGCCGATTGACCACGACAGCAGGCCCAGTCCGAGCACCAGCGGCGCGGTCCGCCCCGCGCGACGTTCGAGGCCGCGGACAATGCACATCAGGGCGGCGGCGACTTCAATCCCGCACACCACCCATCCGTCGAGCCACGTCACGTGCTGGTGGTCCGAGCGCGCGAGCAGCGAGACACCGTAGGCAAACAAGACGATGCCGAGCGTCCCGTAACCGATCCAGAAGTACCGCGAGAGCGCGAGAACTCTGGGAGGTTCACTCACTGATCGTCCCGACGTTGCGACGACGTCGTGCGAATGGTCAGGGGTCCCGGGGACGCGCGAGGTGCTGCGGAAGTGGTTGGTGCGAAGCACGTCTCCGACCGCAGTCATCTTCAACCGACCCCCCACCAATTCATTTGTCCGGAAGATTCACGAGCAAACAAGGTAGGCCACGAACGTAAAATCCGGCCCTACCTAGCACCAACGGTAACCCAAAGGAGTCAAAAAATTGAACATTTGATCGAGTTTTGGGATGTGGTCGTCGTGTTCACTGTGACGTCCTCGACGGCGCAGTTAATCAAGAAAAGGGACCTCACGTCACCACCACCACTTGCTCAGTGGTTTACCTCGACCAGTTCAAAGTCATCCCTTGACGTAGGAGAGCTTCCCGGCGACCTTTCCGTCGCGAACCAAGAAGACGTCGACACCACGAACGTGACCACCATCCCACGAATAGCACCATCGCTGGACGACCCGGTCACCGGCGGCGAAGGTCTCTTCGGCGTCGAATCGCGCACTGAGGTCGCTGAAAATTGGACCCCAGGCCCGTCGCAGCGCCTCGTGACCCACGTAGCGTGTCCCGTCCGGTGCCGGATCGGTGTTGTCAAAGACGCAATCCTCCGTTGTCAACGCAATGGCCCCTTCAAGGTCGCGGGCGGCCCAGGCCGTACCGAAGATGTTGACCACGTCGAGGGGGTCCATGCCGGCCAAACTAATGAACGGAATGGTCGTTGTCAACCAGGGGTGGGGTGCGTACGCGAACAGGCCGTTGCTGGGCGACGACGGGCCCGCTCTGTCAACTTGGGGCCCTTAGTCGCCGTTTGACGTTCGAGTTGGCGCCTTGGTGGCTCCAGGGTGGCCCTGAATGAAGTACCTCGATTGCCGATCCGTCTCGCGAGAGAGTCCGATGCGCGAGGATCGCGCGATGATGAGAGCTCCCGGAACATCGGGAGCCTTCCGGAAACTTATTCGTTCAACCGATCGTATACAGCAGTCGAGACCGTTGTCGGCGCCCGTCACACGAAGGCCTCGCGTCAAATTGCCCGGACCGCGGAGCAGTCGGTTGGTCTTGTGACCTGCATCGACGTCATCGACGGGGTACAGAACTTCAGCCGCTCGCAACAGAACGGCGCCGGCCCGTCCGACACCGTCAGTCACGACGTTCATGCACCAGTGCAGGCCGTAGATCCGGTAGACGTAGAGGTGCCCCGCGGGGCCAAACATCACCTCGCACCGTCGGGTCGGTCCACGGAATGCGTGTGACGCGGCATCG
>JANYFR010000031.1 GCA_025362585.1 Acidimicrobiales bacterium
ACTCTCGGCGCGCGATAGCAAGTCCATGGATCAAGTATGGTCCATCCACTCCGGGCACCGATCCGCCGTCGCCGGAGCGAGGCGTGCGGAAGTGGCGCGCCGCCCCTAGGCTCGCGCTCGTCAAGCACTCGCTGACGAACAGTGGGCCGAAAGAGGCCGATGGTGGAAACTCGGGACCGACGTCTCGCACGAGGGATTGCACTCGACGCCGACGGGTTCCTTCGACGCGAGGGCCCGCACGGTGAACGCGAGTGCAAACGCATGTGGGCCGACGGTCTCTTCTGTCCCTACGGCGGTCTGGCGTCACCGCAGAATAGCTGGCTACCAAGGCGCGGGTGGCGTGGACGACGAGCGTCGTCGCGAACCACGTCGACCGGCGCAAGTCGTTTCAAGGCTTGACGTTGGTAAACCTCTGGGTGACGAGGGCTCGTGCAATAAGCGCCGCTGATGTTCCGATCGAACCCAACGACATGATGGTGATGCAGTTCACGTCACCCCCGCGAACTGATCAAGGTCTTCGAACGGTGGATTGGCGTGGTCGACGGCCTCGTGTGCAACGCGAGAGTGCCGATCTAGCCCGCGAAGCTACGACGGTCGCAATCTTTCGCGATCCTTGACGAGACTTTCGGAGATGACGAGCGTGGCCGCACTGTCTTGGCGATGATGCACTACCTAGACTTCAGCGAGTAAACGCCGAACCGACACTCGGCCTTCGCTTCCCCGGAATGCGCCCACACCCGTCCCTCCTGGCGAACTCGTGCCTACCCAAATCGGTCGGTCGGTCGCGGTCGTCATTCCCGACACTAGGGGCTGGCCGCACCCGTCAACCGAGATTCCGCGCGGAGCGGTTGGCTCGATCACCGGCGCACAAGCCCGTGCGTCGTCGCCTGGGGCGAACGACCGAATGGGGGGCCGTCCAGTAGCCAAATGAACGACGAGTATCGTTCAGCGACGGGGAGAGCACTGGTGACAGTCATCGCGGTGATCGCGCATACGAAGAAGACCATGGGCGGAGGACTGGACGAACTGCGTCGCACCCTCGAAGCCCACGGCGTGGTCGAACCCCTCTGGCACGAGGTCGAAAGGAGCCGCGACGCCTCCCGGGCCGCCCTGGAAGCCCTGGCGCAACAGGCCGAGCTGATCTTCGTCTGGGGTGGCGACGGTACCGTTCAGCGTTGCGTCGACGCGGTCGCGGGCGAACCCGTCACCATCGCTATCCTCCCTGCCGGCACCGCGAACCTGCTGGCGACGAATCTGGGCATTCCCTCGAACCTGGGCCAGGCCATCGACGTGGGACTGCACGGCGCGCGGCGCGTGCTCGACGTGGGGGTCCTCGACGGGCAGCGCTTCGCGGTGATGGCCGGTGTCGGACTGGACGCGGTCATGATGCAAAAGACCAGTAGCCGACTGAAAAACCGCCTCGGTCACTTCGCCTACATCTGGACCGGCGCCAAAGCGTCGCGGATGCCGCCAATCAACGCCAAGGTGACCGTCGACGGCAACGTGTGGTTCAAGGGTGAGGCCGTCTGCGTGTTACTCGGCCAGATGGGAGTGCTCGGTGGCGGCCTCGTCGCCTTTCCCGACGCCCAGCCCGACGACGGACTGCTCGAAGTCGGCGTCATCACGTCGGGCGGAATCGTCGCCCTCGCCCGACTCCTCGCTCGTCTGCTCCACGGGCATCCCGAGCGTTCGCGCTTCACCGAGATGACCCGAGGACGTGACGTCGACATCAAGCTCGACCGCCTCGTCCCCTACGAGGTGGACGGCACCGCGCGAAAACCTCGCCACCGCCTGCGCGCGTCGATCGAACCGGGCGCGATTACCGTCTGCGTACCCCGTTCGAAACTTCCGGACGTCGCGCCGGCGAAGGACGACGGCTGAGGTCGCGCTCCACCTCGGTCACTCCCGCGATCTCGGGGGTGATTCCGGGGGCCACCGGACTAGGCGCCCGCGAGGGAGAGTCCAATCGTCTGCCACTTCGTGGAGGCGGCGAGGGTCCAGTTGGCGTTCACCGTGGTGGGGGCGGCGACGCTCTGGGTCGCGACGCTCTCGCCCCAGCTGTAGACGAAGGCGCCCGCGTTGTA
>JANYFR010000057.1 GCA_025362585.1 Acidimicrobiales bacterium
GCACCGTGCTGAAGAGCGTCCGCGAGAGTTGGCCGCCGTTACTGTCGAGCCTGAAGACCCTGCTCGAGACCGGCGAACCACTCCCTCGCTGAACGATGCCGAAGCGAGTGAGAACTCCGACGCCAGCGCGCGATTTCTACCGCAACGTCGCGACTCGCTCGAGTGCCTCGTCCACGCTCCCCACCTGGAAGTAGACGACCCAGTGCGGGCCGCTCGTCGCGAGGTCCGTGGTGGCGTCCAAGATCCCCGCGCAATTCTCGCCGTTCGCGCTCGCCATGGTGTAGCGAAAGTCCGACGACGCACCCACGACCTCGAGGTCCCACGCAAAGACGTCACGGTAGAAGTCCACGGCCCGGTCGTAGTCGTTCGTGTTCGAACCAGACCGCCGCTCCCGGCTCGCCGAGTCGCCCAAAGCCCCGGAACTGATCAGGTGCCCATACGCCGATGCTGGCCCCCGGGTTGAGTGCGACGGCCATCGTGCCAAGGTCGGCGACCTTCATGCCCGCCAGCATCACCGACCCGCCGTGCTCGCTGGCCCTCGCCAGCGCCTCGTCGGCGTTGGCCGAGTCCAGGTAGACCGACCACGCGTCGGGCATTGCGCCCCCCGACGGGTTGGGCGCGGCGCCCGCTACCGGGACGCCGTCTTTGAAGAACTGGAAGTAACCGCCCATCTGTTCGTCGGCGTCGCCGGCCCCCCAGCCGAGGACGCCCAAGTAAAACGAGCGGCTCGCCGCGGTGTCGCACGACATCGGGTCAACCCAGCAGGGTGCCCCGAACGCAAGGTGTTCCACGGTGGCCGTGTGGTTCGCTCCGTTAAAGAAAGCCATTAGAGCACAGCGCGAACAACGGCGCTGGCACGAGTGCGCAGCAGTTCCGTGCAGGAATCGTCAGTGCGACGACGGCCGGTAGACGAGAATGCAGGTCCCCGAATCGAGGCGGCGCACCTCCCCCAGCTCGAGTGCCGTTGGGCCATCGACGCCGTCGAACAGGCGCTTGCCGTCACCGAGCACTACGGGAAAGACCATCAAACGCAACTCGTCGACGAGGTCCGCGTCCAGCAAGGAGCGCACCAGCATTGCACTGCCGGCCACCAGCAGGTCACCGGCCATTTCGCTTTTCAGTTGCGCCACCGCGGTAGTGGCGTTGCCGGCGAGGACCGTCGTGTGCTGCCAGCGCGGTGCGCGCAACGTGGACGAGACCACGTACTTGGTCATCGCGTTCATGCGGTCGGCAAATCCGATCTCATCCGTGCGCGACGGCCACGCCTCGGCGAAGCCCTCGTAGGTAGTGCGTCCAAGCAGCAGGGCGTCGTGGGCTGCGATCTCGTCGAGCTTGTAGCGGTAGCCCTCGGGGTCGGGTAACCGCAACGACCATCCACCATGTTCCGAGCCTTCCGCGCCACCTGGGTCCTCCATCACGCCGTCGAGCGAGAGGAACTCCGAGACGACGACCCGCCCCACGCCTAGCTCGTCAACTCTGGTCGGCCCGAACTCACGAGGTCTCCGCGATCTCAATGGCGGGCTCGCCCGACGAGCGCCAGTACTCTTGCACCACGACCTGCAGCGAGCCGGCAATAGGTACCGCGAGCAGCACCGCGACGAAGCCGCCGAAGAGCCCGCCGAGCGACGAACCGATCACCGCTCCGACCATCACCGAGACGAAGACGAGGAGCGGATTGATTTTTACCGTCTTGCTCATGACAATGGGGTTGAGGACGTGATTCTCAATCTGCGTGTAGATGAGAAAGACAACCGCCGTGATGATCCCCGCCGCGAGGGAGTGGCCGAGTGCGAAGAGGATCGTTGGGATACCCGCGAGGGCGCCTCCAATCGTTGGCAGAAAATCCACCAGGGCGACCCAGAGAGCCCATAGGAGCGGGTAAGGAACGCCCGTCACGAGGAGCGTCACGAACACAACGACGCCCGCCGCGAGCGACGTGAGCATATCGCCCAGGATGTATCCCGAGACGGAGCGAGCAACCGCGGTGCCTATTCGCGACATTCGCCGGGCGCGCTCGGGCACGACCAGCGTCGTGATCGAGCGTCGCATCTTGGGAGCCTCCAGCAAGAGGAGCACGACAAAGGCGAACACGCCAACCAGGGTCAGCAGCAACGACGCCGCGCCCTTGCCGAGCGCCAGCGCCGGCTTGCCCAGTCCGGCCGCGAGGGTGGTGAGCTTGCTGGTGTTGCGCGTCACCCACGATTCAACGTGGTAGTGACGAAGGAGGTGACCCAACCATCCAGTGCCGTGCTGGGCGCTCTTGATATACGCGGGCAACGAGTTCGAGAAGCTGGTGATGGCGTTCACGAGCGGATAGCCAAAGGCCACAGCCAATCCTAGGAAGACCGACACGGCGAGGAGCGCCACAATGGCGACGGCGACGGCGCGCCGCTTGACCTTCCAGTGCTCGAGCGCCACGACCACGGGGTTGAGCACCAACGCGATGAAGCCGGACAACAGCCCGATCATCAGAATCGTGCGCAAGCGGAAGAGGATCTGACCTAAGAGATAGACGCCCACCACCACTACAACGGTGAACAGGATCGCGCCCACCGGCACGCGGTGGTCGTCCGCGGCTCGCAGGATCATCGCGCGTCGGGTGGCCCCGGTTTCGTCGGGCTCCTCATCAGGGTCGTAGTGACCAACTGGTCCACTTACCGGCAACTCCGGCTCCCACTTTCTCGGAGCGCGGTCAGTTGCGTGGTATGGCGACGGGTCACGCGTCCATCTAACCACCTCTCAATTGAGAGTCGCAACCATCAGGGAGCGATCGGGGGCTCGTGCTACGCGAGGACCTGGACCCGCACCTCGTACAGTCGACTCGGCGCCAGACACTCCGGATAGCAGCTGGGGTTGTTGGTCGCACTGATGCGCACGGTACCCGGCGCGACCGCGAGGTACGTCGCGCGTAGCGTCGTGCCCATCGAATCCCCGACCAGCGCCAGGACCGCCGCCACGTTCGACGTGGGCACGGTCCAGGTGTACGGGTTCGAACCAATCAGGTTGAGGACGAAGTGATCACCCACGTGGATGGTGAATGTCTTGCCGCTGTCGGCCAGTAGTGCGACGTAGGTGCGCGGTCCACGCGTGTTGGACACCACCACGCGCAACGACCAGAGGCGGGCGAGGGCCGGACAGGCGATCCCCGGCTTGCAGATGATCGTGCCGGTCGCGGCGATTGTTGACCGACCCAGACGCAGGGCCACGACCGTCGTCTGGAGTCCGCCGTTCGGTCCTCGGGTGACCTTGCCGAGGCGCACGACGCCCGTGCTGACCAATGGATTTGACCAGCGCCAGCCGGCGTCGAGCGACACGTGAAACTGCTCGCCGACGGCGACAGTCACGACGCACGGGCTCCCGGGGCGACTCACGTGGACGCCACTCGCGGGTACGACCGAGCACGCCGAAGCGACCCGAGCGCTCGAGTGCGAGGTCGACGACGTGGCGGCCGACGCTCCGCTGACGATCAGGGTCGAAGTGACGA
>JANYFR010000013.1 GCA_025362585.1 Acidimicrobiales bacterium
GACCGCCGCGACGGCCCCGTTGTCGATGAGACGATTGATCACCATCTCAACGACTTCGTCCGACACTGCGACGGGGTCGGTGGCCACTTCGGCGATTCGCCAGGCCAGCTGGTGCTCGCGCGCGAGAACCTCGCCACTCGCGTGGGTGCGAACTTCGTGTTCGATCACGGAAGTCCTCGAGTGACCGCCGCGACCGCGCGCTTGAGTTCGGCGACGTACCACTCAACCTTGTCCTCTTCGAAGTCCTCGACGAGTCCCGAGAGCTGCAACGACGCGATCACGGCCCCGTCGCGGTCGGGCACGGGCACGGCGACGGAGGCGGCGCCGTTCTCGCGTTGGCTGTAGCCGTAGGCGTAACCAAGCGCTCGAATCTGGGCGAGACCCTCGACGAACTCCTGACGCGTCACGACCCGGCCACTCGCGAGTCGGATTTCGGGCAAGGTGTCGAGGAGGGCGTTCAACGCGTCGGGTTCGAGCGCGGCTGCGAGGACCCGGGCGCCGCCGAGGTACAGGGGCAACTGCTCCCCGATTGGGAGCCGGTAGCGAAGCGGTGGAACGCACTCGACGCGTACGAGCAGCACTTGGGCGTCGTCCACGCGCACCGAGAGCGACGACGTGAGGTCGGTCGACGCGGTCAACTCTTGGAGGATCGGCAGCGCCACCAAGTTCAGGCTGTTCGCGACGAGAAAGGTGTGGGCGTTGAGCAGCGACGTGATACCCATCGAGTAGCCCAGGCTGTCTTGAATGACGTAGCCCCTCTCGACGAGCACGTTCACGATGCGCTGAGTCGTGGCGAGGTGCAGTCCGGTGTCGCGCGAAATGTCCGACAACCGCAAGGGGATCCTGCTCTTTTGGAGGACCGACAAAACGTCGATGGCCCGGCCGAGAGATCGCATCGGGTTGGCGCGCTGCAGTTTGGTGGTCGACTCGGTTTCACTCACTCGGTGCCGCTCGTTTCACCGTCGGCGTTGACGAAGACCGGCCGACGCCCAGTGGTGCGTCAACGGCGCGGCCGAGCGTACCGTCACTCGGGCCGTCGCATCGGTGTTGCGTCACGACGGGGGCGGCGCTCAGGTCGAGGGATCGCCCCCGGCGACCTGCGAGGCTCACGGTCGCTCATTGACAGAGCCGGTGTCGGGTCGCGCAGGTGAACGAATCGGCTCGGTCCACGGTGACAGTGCCCCCTCGTACGCGCGAGGTCCGAGTCGAAAGTGCTGGGCCTGTTCTTCGGTCTCGATGAACGGCAGATCCATTGGAAACAACTGGTCGCCGCGTGGTCGCGGTCCGGCCTTGGAGACGTGGCCCCACAGGGAGTGGCCGACGACTTCCTCGGCGAGGAGGGCGGCCTCGATGAGTCGCCCGAGGTCGACGCCCGTGGGGATTCCCAATTCGTGGAGCAGATCGATCAGGTCCTCGGTAGGGATCATGCGAGTCATGCGGCCGTGTCCGCCGTACGGACAACCGCCCATGCCCCCCACCGACGAGTCCAGCACGAGCGTGTACTCGTCGGTCAGGTTCGTTAAAGCCTCGTAGGCCGACAGCAGTGCGGTGCCGCGTGCGTCGTGCAGGTGGAGATGCACCTTCTTCACGTCGGGCCAACGTTTGCGAAGTGCGAGCATCTGAGCGGCCACGACATTTGGCACGTTCCACGCCATGGGGTCACCCAGCCAAATCCGATCGACACGCACACCGGCCTCAGTCCAGAGCGCGTACTGGCGCTCGAGCATTTCCATGCGGTACGCCTCGTCGAACGAACCAAGCCAGTTCGATCCCCAGGCCGCGTTCACGGCGATGCCGGCCGTGCGCGCGCCCGCCTCGAGCGCGCGTTCAATGACCGCGGGCCACTCGTCAATCTCTTGCTGCTGACTGCGGTTGGTATTGCGGCGCACAAAGACGTCGCACAGGTGCACCAGCGTCCTCGGCAACTCGGAGGACTGGCTGAGCGGCGGCATGTGCTCGGCCATCCTCTCGCGGCCCCGCTCGTTCAGTGCCAACGCCGTGTACGTGACGCCAGGCACTGGCGTGAACCGATCGACGAGGTCATCGACCTGGGCCATCTGGGGCGTCCACTTGGGACTGACGAATGAGCCGACGACAATCGTCGACAGACCCGTCGCCGACAGTGCGTCGAGGAGACGCAGCTTGTCCTCGACGGTGATGTCGGCGCTCTCAATCTGCATGCCTTCGCGCATGCCCTCCTCGATGATCTCTACTTTTGGGTAGCGGTGATTCTCTCTCGTCATTCGCGCCTCTCGTGTCCCAACCGGCGGTCGTTGCGTGATCTCATATCGCCAGCTCGCGATAGAGCGACTCAATCTCGTCGGGCGAAAAGCCGAGTTCGGTCAATATCTCGGTAGTGTGCTCGCCGAGCCTCGGCGGAGGGAGCGTCGGCGCCAAGCTCTTGCCGTCGACCTGGACGCCGCTTCCGAGGACCGTGACCGTGCGCCGCCCGGGTAGCGAGACTTCGACGTCGTGCAAGAGCTCGCGCCCCCTGATCTGTTCCTGGCTCAGTGCTTCCTCGAGCGTCAGGACGCGACCGGCGGGCACGCTGGCATCGTTCAAGAGCTCCTCCCACTGAGCGGCGCTACGAGCGAGCAGTGCGAGTTCAAGTTCCGTCGTGAGCTCGGCGCGATGCTGCTTGCGCTCGAGGCGGGTAAGAAAGCGCCGATCGACAATCAGTTCCTTGCGCTCGCACACCTCACACACCGACTCGAACTGCTTTTGAGTATTCGCCGCGATGTTTAAAAGGCCGTCGCCCGTCTGGAACGTGCCCGACGGTGACGACGCGGCGTTGTCGTTCCCGATGCGCTCCGCGATGCGTCCGGCGATGAGGTGCTCCGAAATGACCCAGCCCATCGCCGTCAATGACGTCTCCAGCATCGAGACGTCGAGAAAGCAGCCCGACGAGTCCTGCGTGCGGTTCGCCAGCGCCGCGCAGATGGCCATTGCGGCGGCGAAGCCGCCAATCGTGTCACAGACCGGGAACCCCACGCGCAGCGGTCCGCCCGACGGGAGGCCCGTCACCGACGCCATCCCCGCGAGTCCCTGGATGATCTGGTCGTAGGCGGGACGCGTCGCCAAGGGACCGGTCTGACCGAAACCCGACACGGCGCAGTAGATGAGCCGTGGGTTTACCTCGTGGATGCGGTCCCACGCGAAGCCCAGGCGTTCGAGCACACCGGGGCGCATGTTCTCTAAGAGCACGTCGGAGGATTGCAGCAACCGCTCAAAAACGCCGCGACCTTGCTCGCTCTTCAGGTTGATGGTCATCGATCGCTTGCCCGCGTTTTGGGCGAGGAATGACGCGCCCATTGAAGCGCCGGTCAAGGTCGCGTCGTCACCAATCTCGCGCGCCAGGTCACCGATGCCGGGAATCTCGAGCTTGATAACTTCGGCGCCGAAGAGGCCGAGCTGATAGGCCGCGAAGGGTCCGGCAAGAATCGTCGTCAGGTCAAGGACGCGAACTCCTGCAAGCAACTGCGTCACTTTTCAATCCTTTGGGAAGGTCCGGCGCACCCGCGTCAGACGCCACTGATAAGCGCTACTTCTTTTGGCACGGCGGGCGGTGTTGGCACAGG
>JANYFR010000033.1 GCA_025362585.1 Acidimicrobiales bacterium
AACGCAGGAATCTCCAAGATGCAACTATTCGTTGACACCCCACCAGAAGACCTTCGACGAACCTTCGAGGTCAATGTCTATGGCGTGTTCTACGGAGGGCAGGTCGCGGCGCGAGCGATGATGTCGCTCAAGAAGCCCGGGTGCATCATCAATACCGCGTCGATGGCCGCCAAGCAGGGTAATGTGCCCTTTCTCTCGGACTACGTCGCCAGCAAGTTCGCGGTTCTCGGCCTTACTCAGGCGATGGCTCACGAACTCGCGCCTTATGGCATCCGGGTGAACAGCGTTTGCCCCGGTTTCGTTGCGACGCCTATGCAGACTCGCGAGCTCGCCTGGGAAGCACAGTTGCGCGGGACGAAGTCTGAACTCGTGAAACAGATCTGGATCGATGCCACGCCATTGCGACGCCTTGAGACGCCGGAAGACGTAGCCAAGGTGGTTGCGTTTCTGGCATCCGATGACGCTGCATTTCTCACCGGGGAATCGATCTCGGTAAACGGTGGTGCCTACATGGACTGAGTGGATGATCTTGGCTCCGACGAGGACCGCTCTACTCATGCCCATTTTTGCAATTTCCTCAGCGCGGGTCTTGCCCGTAACGACCTTTCGAATCGCACGGCCGTTGCTGCCCCGACCGACCGATTGAACAGAAAGCCAAAGTCCATCCGACGAGCGTTGATAGACCGATCCTTCGCCATTGCCCCTGAAGCCCGCCACAGGGCCTCACTTTCGCGTTGCTGACTGCGTTTCTGGCAACGGTCGCTTGTGGAGACTTTTTGATGAAAGTGGTCTGAGAGCACTACCTCTATTCAGGGACTTGTAAAGAGAAGATGTAAAGACTCACCACCCGTGTCACATTATGGCTCCGGGACCTATGCGACATCTTTCCTCCTTTTTCTTCCATTCGGTTGAGCGAGCGCACTGAACTCTTTGGACTTGTCGTGACGAGACTGGTGCGTGCGAATGAGCGCGCCGTCGACCGTTATCTGGACTGTGTCGCCCACGATTCGAACTCCGGCCAGTCGTCCGCGATAGGCGTTGCCGACGCGGTAGTTCGAGCCGGCAAAGCTGATCGCGCCGGTGGGATCGACCTTGCGGATGACCTCGTCGCCTTTGGTGGGAGCCTTGGCCCGCGGTTGGGCGAGGAAGGCGACGTCGGCGTCGACGAGGTGGCGGCGCGCGTGGGTGGCGATCAACACGTCGCGGTGGTGCACGTAGAGGAGTCCGTCGTCACTCGAGACTTGGACTCGCTCGCCGCTGTAGACGCGCCCGACGTGGTAGCGGAAGTTCAGCACGGTCACCCGGCCCTTGTCATCGACGACGCGGTGCAGACTTTTGCGCGTGGGGATGACGGGTTCGGTCTCGACGTCACCGTCGATAATCTCGACGTCGTCGCGGCGCGCGAGCTCAAAGCGACGCAGTGGCACGGTGTCTCCGAGCGACTGATGCTCGCGCTGCGTGTTGTAGGTCACGACCCACGCGTCGAGCGCCGCCTGGGTCTCTTCGATGGTGTCAAAGACGTGCTCACTGAAGAACTCGTCGCGCATCGTGCGGTGTAGTCGTTCGACTTTGCCGGTCGTCGTCGGATGGTAGGGCGCCGTCAGTCGGTGCTTGATGGCGTTGTTGAGGCAGATCCGGTCAAAGAGCACGGTGGCGGGCTTGGTCTGGTGCTTGCCGGTGAAGACACGACCATTGTCGGTCAAGATCTCCTCCGGCGGGCCGTAACGCTGGAGGGCGAGCAACAGGGCGTCACAGACCGGACGGGCCGTGGCGCGCTCGACGAGATGGGCACTCACGCAGTAGCGGCTGTGGTCATCGATGCCGGTCACGCAGCTGATCGACGTGCCGTTCGAGAGATAGATCCGTCCGACCACGTCCATCTGCCACATCTCCATCGAGCGAGTCCGCTCGAAACGCTTGTAGTCCTGGACGCGACGACGACGTGGCGCCGGCACGATGAGTTGGTGTCGCACCAGTGCGCGATAGATCGCCGAGCGACTCGGCGCACGTTCACCAAACTCATTGACCAACTTCGTGCGTAGTGTCCTCGGTCCCCAGCCCGTGTGCTGGCGGCGCATCATCACGAGTCGCGCTTCGATCTTTGGATCCATCTGGCTCGGACTCGTGTCCGGTCGAGAGGAACGATCAGCCAGTGCCTCAAGGCCGCCGTTGGCGTAGCGGGTGAGCCAGCGGTGCAGCGTCCGTCGATCGACACCGTATTGCGCCGCGACCTGGACGATCGTCGCGCCGGAATCGAGTGCTTCGCGCACCGCCAAATAGCGCTGCTCAACCATGGATAACTCGATCAACATTGCCGCCTCCTCGAACACCGGACGCACGCCCAGAACCCGAGTCACAGCGTGTCAAAAAGGTGGAAGCAATGTGACAGAGGTCCCGGAGCCACCGGGACCGATGAATCGAAGCCGCGCCGGAAAGTGAGACACACGTCCCGGAGTCAAAGTGAGACAGACGTCTCGAACTTTCACACAAATTCAGGAAAAACATTGTGGAGGTACGGGGATTCGAACCCCGGACCCCTTGCATGCCATGCAAGTGCTCTACCAGCTGAGCTATACCCCCAAAGGTTCAAAGATGTTAGCAGTTGGTTTCGGGTCCTTGGGCGGCTT
>JANYFR010000034.1 GCA_025362585.1 Acidimicrobiales bacterium
TCGACGTCACAGCCGTCGTGCTGCGCCCTCGGCGGCCCCCTCGGCACCACGCTCTTCATCACGACCGCGCAAGAGGACTTGGCCGTCGACACCCTGGAGAACGAACTAGACGCCGGACGGTTGTTCTGTGTCGACGTGGGCGTTCGTGGCCTACCGCTCCTGACGTTTGACTCCTCAAGAACCATGCGTGCCCGCTCGTGACGTCACCCCTCATCGTCGGTCTGGGCGAAGCGCTCATTCGCCTGACCGCGCCCCACCACGGATCTCTTGAGAGCGCCGATCGCTTCGATGCCATCGTCGCGGGCAGTGAACTCAATCTTCTGATTGCGGCCCAGGCCCTTGGTGCCTCGACCCGGTGGCTGACACGAGTGCCGGAGAATGACCTAGGGCGAGCGATGCTGGCGCACGCGCGGCGCTATGGGGTGGAGGTGATCGCGGTGACGGAGCCGGGCGGACGAGCCGGGCTGTTCTTCTACGAGTGTGGTACGCCACCCCGTCCTTCGAAGGTCCTCTACGACCGTCAACACTCCGCCATGAGCCACGTCACGCCGGAGGACTTCGAATGGACAACCGTGCTCGCGAACGCCGACGTCGCCCACACCAGTGGCATCACCCTGGCGGTCAGTGTGTCGGCCGGTGCGAGCGCCCGCCGGTTCTTCGAATGCGCCCGAGGCGCGGGCGTCGTCACGAGCTTGGACATGAACTACCGTCCGCAACTGTGGTCGCTCGAGGAGGCGACTCCGGTGTACCGCGACGTCGTGTCGCACGTTGACATCCTCTTCTGTGCGCCGGCCGACTTTCGGCTCCTTTTGGACGAGACCGGCGACGTGCCCGTCTTGGCGGATTTGGTGCGCGCGCGATACAACGTGGAAACCGTCGTGGTGCGAGAGCGTCGGGCGATTGACGCCACGCACCTGGCGACGTCGGTGCACGTGTTCGGTCCCGACGCGGCGACCGCGACAGCAGACGGTCAAGTGGTTGATGAAATCGGCGCCGGCGATGCGGCCGCGGCGGCCTACCTCGCGGCGAGGTTTTCGGGTCTGTCGGCGCAGGCGAGCGCCACCCTGTGCGCGAGAGCGTGGGCGTGGATGCTGACCCTGCCCGGTGACGCGTGGACGGGGTCACGGACCGATCTGTTGGACCATTTTTCAGACAGTCGCAAAGTCCGGCGATGACGCTGGACAACGATCTGCGCATCCACCGGCTGGTGGCGATCGTGCGCCTGAGTGACCACGGTCACGCGCTCGCAATTTCCGATGTCCTGGTGGCGGGGGGGGTGCGGTTCATTGAGGTGACCGTGGAACATCCCGATGGTCTGGCGTCGGTGGCGGCGATTTGGGCTCGTCACGGGCGTCACGTTCACGTCGGTGCCGGAACGGTACTCACTGCCGAGATGGCCCATCGGGTGGCCGCATCGGGGGCCAGCTTCATCGTGACACCGAACACCAATATTTCGGTCATTGCCGCTGCGAAGGAGGCCAGTCTGGTCGTCTTCGCGGGAGCCTTCACACCGAGCGAAGCGCAGAACGCTCATGAGGCCGGAGCAGACTACATCAAGATGTTCCCCGCCACCACTGGAGGAGTGCAACATCTGAAGGCAATCAGTGCACCGCTGGCCCACTTAAAGTTTGTCCCCACCGGTGGTGTGACGCCGGGGAACGCCGCGCAATGGTTGACAGCGGGTGCGTTCGCGGTGGCGATGGGCTCAAGTGTCGTGCCATCGACCGATAGTCTCAACGGTCTCGAACAACGCGTGAAGAGTGCGGTGGAGGCAACGACGCAGCAGTTGGCGTGACCAGTAATTTGGCTCCGACGTGGAGTGCGAAATACGACGCACCGTTGCGTCTCATGGGCCCGTCTCATCGGTGTTATTAGGGGCGCCAGTCCCTTTGCTTTCATTGGTTGGCGGTTCGAGTTCTCGCCCGTCAACCCTGCTTCTAGAGGCAGTAGCGCTGCAGTAACGCGGCCAACTCGAGGGGTTGGTCGCCCTGAATCGAGTGTCCGGCGTTGGCCACGTGCACGACCGTGGCTTTCGGCAGCCGTGCGAGTAGTGCCGTCTCGTCCTCGTCGTCAACGACCGATCCGGGGCCCATGGCGCGCAACAGCACCACCGGCATCGTCAGTGCTTCGAGTTTCGCCCAAAGGTCACCAGCGTCCGGCGACGTCAGTTCGGACCTCGGGTGTTGCTGGTGACGCCACACCCACGAGCCATCGCTCCGTTGGAGGGCGTTGTGGAGAATACCTCGCCGCAGCGACGAGACGGTGCGTGTGGGATTGTGTTCGATCGTGCGTGCCAGTAGCGCGTCGAAATCGAGGAATGACGTCGGGCCGTTCACGAAGTCGGTGATGTGGCGGGCCTTTTCAGCGTTCACGCCGGGAGTGATGTCGATGAGGACGAGCGAGCTCACTAGTTCCGGTCGGTCGTGGGCGACTAGTAACGCCGTTAGTCCGCCGAGTGACATGCCCACGAGCGGTCGGGGCGGCGTGATGAGTTGTTCGATCGCGCAAGCGACGTCGATGGCGTGACTCGCGATCGCCGCCGCTGGATACGGCGAGGCGTCCGAATGTCCGTGCCCGGGTAGATCGAGGGTGATCAAGGGACGTTGCAGCGCGAGTGCCACCGTGTCAAAGGTGTGGCCGTTCTGTGCACCACCGTGCAACAAGGTCAGTTGGGGCTCGTCGACGCCCCAGCGCAGTCCGCTCAGTTGGCGCAGACCGTCGACGGTGACGAAGAATCTGCGCACTGGTGGGACCTCCACATCGAGCCCCCATTCGGCGAGGTTCTCGGTAAAGTACGAGAACTCGTCGTAGGAATCGTCGGCCACGCTTCGCATCGTACGCGATGCCTGCTAGAGATGAAGGGGTGAGCCGCCCCACGTGTGTCGTCGTTCTCGCCGCGGGCGAGGGAACGAGGATGCGCTCGTCGCGGCCGAAGCCCCTCCACCACCTCTGTGGACGGCCAATGGTGCTCTACGTGCTCGACGCCGCGGCCCAGGAGAACGTCCGGGCGACCGTCGTGGTGATTGGACACGCCGCGACGTGGGTGGAGAAGTCGCTCACCGAGCGCGCTCGCGCCGACGTCCACCTGACTTTCGTCGAGCAGAGCGAACAACTCGGCACGGGCCACGCGGTGACCGTCGCACTGGCGACGGTTGACGACGAACTCGGCCACACTGACGGCGACGTCCTCATCCTGCCGGGCGACACCCCACTCCTTCGACCGAGCACGATCGCGCGCCTGCTCGCTGCGCACCGCGAGAGCCAAGCCGCGCTGACGGTCCTGACGGCCGAAGTCGAAGACCCCTCCGGCTACGGCCGTATTGTGCACACCAAGAGTGGTGCCGTCGCGCGCATTGTCGAAGAGCGCGACGCCAGTGCTGCGGAACGGCTCATCCACGAGATCAACACCTCGATCATGGTGGTGCGCGCGAGCCTGCTCGGCCCGGCGCTGCGCCGAGTCGGACGCCAAAACTCGCAACACGAGTACTACCTCACCGACCTCATCGCGGTGCTGCACGAGGCCGGCCACGCCACCGCGTCACTGCTCCTCGAGGACCCCGACGAGGCGGCCGGCGTGAACGACCTGCCCCAGCTGGCCCACGCCGAATCGGTGATGCGCCGGCGGATCAATGAGAAGTGGATGCACCGAGGCGTCGTCCTCTGGAGTCCGGAGAACACCTATATCGATGCCGACGTGGAACTGGCGGCGGAGGTGTCGCTCCTGCCGGGGACGGTGCTCAAGGGTCGGTGCGTCATTGAGCGCGGCGCGCGCATTGGACCGAACGCCGTGCTGAGCGACGTCGTCGTGGGAGAGAATGCCCAGGTCGCCACCGTCGAAGCAACGAGCGCGCGTATCGGGGCCGAGGCCCGCGTCGCGTCGTTCGTGGTGCTCTCACCCGGCACCGAGATCGCGTCAGGCGAGGTCGTCACGCCCTTCCACTACCGAACCCATTAACGGCGCCTGACACAACGGGTACGCTGGCGCCGTGGAGACACTCGCCAAGCGCCGCCTCGTGATCGTCACGGGCACGTGTCACCCCGTGCTCGCCTTGGACATCGCCGAAAAATTGGGGGTCAAGCTCACTGAGGCCAACGTTCGCAACTTCGCCAATGGCGAGATCCACTGTCGATTTGACGAGTCGATTCGCGGCGCACACGTCTTCATTGTCCAAACCCACGCCTCCCCAGTGAACGACGCCGTCATGGAACAGCTCATCATGATCGACGCGGCGAAGCGCGCTTCGGCCCGCAGCATCACTGCGGTCATCCCGAACTACGGGTACGCCCGCCAGGACCGCAAGTCGGCCGGTCGAGAGCCGATCACCGCGAAGCTCATCGCGGACATGCTCCAGACCGCCGGCGCGAATCGGGTCCTCTCGGTCGACTTCCACTCCGGCCAGATTCAGGGCTTCTTCGACATCCCCGTCGACCATCTGGTGGCGGCGCCCGTGCTCGAGGAGTATCTGAAGGCCCACACGAATCCCCACGAACTCGTGGTCGTGGCGCCCGACGCGGGCCGCGTGAAGGTCGCCGAGCGCTACGCCCAGCACTTGGGCTGTGACCTCGCGCTGGTCCATAAGACCCGGCCGGCCGGTCAGAACAACATCGCCGAGGCCCGCCACATCGTTGGCGACGTCGAGGGCCGCCACTGCGTACTGATCGACGACATGATCGACACCGCCGGCACGATTGTCGCCGCCTGTGACCTATTGAAGGCGCACGGCGCCGAGGAGATCTGGGTAATGGCGACCCACGCCATCTTTTCTCCTCCGGCCGTCGACCGGCTCTTCAACGCTCCGGTGAGCCGCGTCATCGTCACCGATACCCTGCCCCTCGGTCCCGAGCGGCGCTTCGAAAAGCTCGAAGTGCTCTCCATTGCGACCATTGTGGCCAACGCGATTTCCGCAATATTCGAGGACACCTCGGTCTCGGATATCTTTGGCGGCGAGAACCTCCTTTAGCTTTCGGTCGGTCCAGCCTCTTCGGGCTAGACTCTCTCTCCGGTGCGCGGCCCCCGCTGGGACCCCCGCCATTCGTCAGAGGAGCAGTCATGTCACACGCCACGCTGAGCGCGACCACTAGTCGCGACAAGGGTTCGCGCAATTCGCGCCGTCTCCGTCTGGCCGGCTCGATTCCGGCCGTCGTCTACGGCGTCGGGGTCGAACCGCTGCCGATTGCCGTCGACGCCAAGTTGTTTCGTACTGCCGTGTCGGGCGAGCAGGGACTTAACTCCCTGATCGACCTCGACGCCGACGGACAGAAGTTCATCGTGATGGCCCGTGAGATCCAACGTCATCCCGTACGCGGCACCGTCGCGCACGTCGACTTTCACATCGTCGACCCCAACGAGCCCGTCATCGTGGAGGTCCCTCTGCACATCGTGGGAGACGCGGTGGAGGTGCGCCACGCCGACTGGGAGGTCGACCAGCAAATGTTCAGTGTCGAAATTCTGGCTCGGCCGAGCGACATTCCGACCCACCTCGACGTTGACATCACCGATCTGAAGGTCGGCGGCACAATCCGCGTCGACGAAGTCGTCATGCCCAAGGGTGTCGTACCGGCCGGTGACGCCTCGGTGTCGGTCGTCACGTCACGCCCGGGTCGCACCGCCGCCAAGACGGTGGCCGCGCCCGAAGTCGGCGTCTAGCCCGTCGTGGCGCTTCGGCGCTTTCGCGATACCGATCGGCGAGGGAGCGCGAGCGTGCTGGTCATCGTCGGACTGGCCAATCCCGGGGCCGAATTCGAGGGATCGCGCCACAACGTGGGTGGCGACGCCGTGCGCCTGTTGGCCGATCGCCGTGGTGTCCGCTTGACGCTCGAGAGCCGCCAGCGCTGTCTCAGCACGACGATCGCGACCGGTCGCGGTGCAGTGACGCTCGCGGTGCCCATGACCTTCATGAACGAATCGGGCGTCGCGATGGCCCCCCTGCTTCGGCGCACGTCATTGAAGGATCTCTCGCACCTCGTCGTCGCCCACGACGAACTGGACCTCGAACCTGGTCGGTTGCAGTTCAAGATTGGTGGAGGTCTCGCCGGTCACAATGGACTTCGATCAATCGCCACGTCGCTCGCCACACAAGAGTTCGCACGCCTGCGCATCGGGATTGGAAAGCCGCCGACGAAGGCGCAGGGGGCCAACTGGGTGCTCCAACGTCCTACCGGTGCGCGAAAGGTGGCACTCACGGGTTTCGTCGCGGCGGCGACCGACGCCCTCGAGGAACTGCTCGATAACGATTTTGAGGACGCCCAACGACGGGTGAACGGTCCGCGTGACTGAGTCCGTAGGTCTGCGACGGGTTATCGAACTCGTCGCGCCGTCGATTCGCACCGCCCACGCGGCGGGTACCTTCACGCCGAGCAGTTTCGCGACCCCGCTCGCCGTCGCGGCGTACGCACTCGAGCGACCGTTCGTCGTCGCGGTCACCGCGACCTCGACCGAGGCGGAGCAGCTGCGCGACGCGCTCGCCGCCCTGCTCGGACCCGATGACGAAGTGGCGCTCTGGCCCGGCTGGGACACGCACCCCCTCGAGCGCGTGAGCCCCGACAATCAGGTGATGGCGATGCGAGCCCTCCTGCGGTGGCGCCTTTCGGTCGACGACCACCCCCGCGTGCTCGTCGCGTCGGCGCGCTCGATCGCCCAGATCCTGACGCCCGAAGGGCCGCGGGCGCCCCTGCGCATCGTGCGCGGTGCGGAGCTCGACCGCGAGGCGTTCATCGCGTCGCTGGCGTCGTTCGGGTATCGCCGCGAGAGCCTCGTCGAGCACCGCGCCGAGTTCGCCGTTCGTGGCGGCATTGTGGACGTCTGGCCGGCCCAGGGTCACGAGCCCATCCGCCTCGACCTGTTCGGTGACGAGATTGAGCGACTGACCGCGTTCGACATCGCGAATCAGCGTTCGCTCCACGCCCTCGACGAGTCCTACATTGCGCCGGCGCGCGAATGGCTGCCCAACGAAGGGACGCGGGCTCGAGCAGAGGCGTTGATCGCCGAGGCCCCGTGGGGCCGGTCGACGTTCGACCGACTCGCGACGGGACAGCTCTTCGACGGCATGGAGGGCTGGATGGCGCTGTTCGTCGACACCCCCCGCACGCTGCTCGACGAACTGGCGGGCGCCACGTGCGTGGTCGTCGAGCCCGAACGCGTCCAACGGCGCCTGGCCGATTTGCTCGATGAGGAACGTGAACTCACCAGCGCCGTGGCCGCGACGTGGCAGGCGACGTCAATCGTCCCGTTGTTGCACGCGGCGTGGCCCGAGGTGCTCGCCGGGCGCGTCGAGGTCGCCCTCGACGCCACGGTCTCGGGGCTGGACGGCACTCTCGGTCTCGCCTCCCCGCCAGTGGTGCAGGGCGACGCGGCCCGCATCGCCAGCCACGTGCGGACCTGGTCGAAGAGCCGTCGCGGAGTGGTCCTCACGACCAACGCCGCGGCGGTCGAACGTATGGCCGCTCAGTTGCGTGCCGAGGCTCTCGAAGTCACGAGCGATCCGGCGAGGGTCCTCGACGTTCGCCTCAGCGTGCTCGAGAGCGCGTTGCCGTCGGGTTTCAGCCTCGACGATCCCGAGGTCGTCGTCTGGAGCGAGAGCGACCTCACGGGTCGGCGCACCGTCCATCGCGCGGCGCGGACCCGGGCGCGCACCGTCGACGGTTTCTTTGACGACCTGACGGTGGGGAGTTACGTCGTCCATCGCCAACACGGCGTCGCCCGCTTCTCGGGCACGACGACGCGCGCGATTAACGGTACGACGCGTGACTACCTGATCCTCGAGTTCAAGGACGGCCGTAGCTACTGGCCGACCGAGCAGATTGACGTCCTGACCCCGTACTCGGGTGGGGACGCCCCGGCACTGTCACGCATGGGCGGAGCGGAGTGGCAAAAGACGAGGGCGAAGGCTCGCGCCGCGGCGTACCTCGTCGCGCAAGAACTCGTCGACCTCTACCGCCAGCGCAACGTGGCGGTCGGTCACGCCTTCGGCCCCGATACCACCTGGCAGCGTGAGATGGAGGACCTCTTCGCCTACACGCTCACCGCCGACCAGGCTCAGGCTATTGAGGACGTGAAGGCCGACATGGAACTGCCGCGCCCGATGGACCGGCTCATTTGTGCCGACGTCGGGTTCGGCAAGACCGAGGTGGCCATCCGGGCCGCATTTAAAGCGGTCCAGGACAACAAGCAGGCGGCCTTCCTCGTACCGACGACGCTGCTCGCGAGTCAACATTTCGCGACCATTACCGACCGCTTTGCCGGGTTTCCAGTGAAAGTGGCGCTCCTCAGTCGATTCGTCGACGAGGCCGAGACGAGAGTGACGCTTAGAGGTATCGCGGACGGAACCATTGACGTCGTCGTCGGCACCCACCGCCTGTTGTCCGACACGGTGTCGTTCAAGGACCTCGGACTGCTCGTGGTCGACGAGGAGCAACGATTCGGCGTCACGCACAAGGAGGCAATGAAGGCGCGCTCGATTGGTGTCGACGTGCTGACGCTCAGCGCGAGCCCGATACCGCGCACGCTCGAGATGGCCTTCGTCGGAATTCGCGACCTCTCCATGATCACCACGCCGCCGGCCGATCGTCGCCCCATCCTCACCCACGTCGGCGAGTACAACGAGGCGGCTGTCGTCGAGGCCGTGCGCCGCGAGATGCTCCGTGAAGGTCAGGTCTTCTTCGTGCATAACCGGGTTTCGGACATTGACCAAGTGGCGCGGCGCATTGGCCAGCTGGTCCCCGATGCCCGCGTCGCGGTCGCCCATGGTCAGATGGACGAGGGGACCCTCGAGCGCGTCATGATCGACTTCTGGGAACGGCGATTTGACCTGCTCGTCTGCACGACCATTGTCGAGTCGGGAATCGACCTGCCGTCGGTGAACACCCTCATTGTCGACCGCGCCGAACGACTGGGCCTCGGTCAGCTGCACCAGTTACGCGGGCGCGTCGGGCGTAGTGGCCAGCGGGCGTACGCCTACCTCTTTCACCCCGAGAACCAGGTGCTCACCGAGACTGCCTTCGAGCGCCTGCGCACCATCGGCGACAACACCGCGCTCGGTAGCGGCTTCAAGATCGCGATGCGCGACCTCGAGATTCGCGGGGCGGGAAACCTTCTCGGCCACGACCAGTCGGGACCGGTCGCCGCGGTCGGCTACGACCTCTACGTCCAACTGGTCGCCGAAGCGGTCGCTGACGCGAAGGGTTTCGTCGTGCCCGACGTCGTCACGGTCAATCTCGACGTGCCGGGCGAGGCCCATCTGCCCAAGGACTACGTCGCGGCCGACGACGCGCGTCTCGAGGCCTACCGCCGACTCGCGGGGGTGACGTCCACGGCCGAACTCGACGACCTCCGCGAGGAGTGGCTGGACCGGTACGGTCCACTGCCGGGTCCGGCGATTGGACTGCTCGAGTTGAGCCAACTGCGTCTGGCGTGCCTCGAGCACGGTGTCACGTCGGTCGTCGTCATGCCCGCACGCGTCGGCATCCGCACCAGGCCCGTCGTGAAGTTGGGACCGCTCGAGCTCTCGTTCAGTCAGCAGACTCGGCTGCGACGGACCTACGGTTCGCGGACCTACGACGAGGACACTAAGGAGCTCCGATTGGAGGTCGATCCCTCGGGCGCGACGCCCCACGCGTTGTTGGAGGTGCTGATCGAACTGGTCGCTCCGTCGGCGGTCGCGGACTCCTGATTCACTAGCATGGGTCGGTGCGTCGCCTCGTAGCCCTCGTTGTGCTGTCGCTCCTCGGAGCCGCGTTCTACGGTCTCAGCAACTCGGCCTCGGGGATCCGTGTCAATGACACCACCCTCTCAGGGGCGACCTTCCGTGCGGAGCTCAGCGCCATTGCGGGTAATACCAATCTGCAGTGTCACCTGGCCGCCCTCAATCCGATCAACTACTCGCCGGGCGCTGGCGGCGCGACCATTAGCGCGACCGGAGCGTCGGCGTGGGCCAATCTTCGTGTCGAGGGACTCGCCATTGTCCAGTTCGTGAGGGCGAAGTTCTCCTTTCACCCGAACGCCGCCTCGGAGGCGCAAGCGACGACGTCGCTCGAGAACGAATTGACCCAGGCCGCGCTCAGTCGACGGTACAGCTGTCCGGGCACTGCCGCCCAAGCGCTGGCGAGCATGCCCGCCGAGATGCGCCGCGCCGAGGTCGAGGCCCAAGACGCGTCGGTCTTTCTCCTCAGCCAGCTCAACTCCGCGATTGCCCTCAACCCCGCGTCGCTGCAGGCCTACTACGGCGCGCACCGGTCGTCCTACGACACCATCTGCGTGAGCGTGGCTCTCGTACCCGCGACGTCCTTCGCGGCCTTTCGAGCCTCCCAGAGCGTCGGAATGTCGGTCGCCAACCTGGCTAAGAAATATTCGACCGATCGCTCGAGCGCCCGGGGCGGCCGGTACGGGTGTTACGGTCCGACGAGCTCGTCGTATCGCGTCGTGCGTGCCGACACCGTCTCGACCGGGTTGAACCGGTTCCCCCTGATTCCTCTGCGGGCCAACAGCGGTGCGGGCCTCTTCGTCGCGCCAACCCGGCGAAGCGTCACGCCCTTCGCCGTCGCCGAGAGCGCCGTACTGAGCGACGTGCAGAATTCGAACGCGAGCAAGGCGACCTCGATCAAGTCGTCAATCCTCTACGCCGCCGCGATCGCCGTCGACCCGGCCTACGGACGCTGGGGCCTCGCGAGTACCGGTCCAGGGGTCTTCATCCCGTCGACACCCGCCACGCCGCTGGTCGGTTCGAACGCCACGTTGCGGGCGCTGTCGACCCCGAGCGCCGCCACGTATAAGTGAAGCCGGTCGTTCGAGTCGTCGGACTCGGTCCGGCCGACGTCGACCACATGACCCGCCGAGCGGTGCGACTACTGGTGGAGTCCCCGGTCGCGCGACTGCGCACCCGCGTCCATCCGGCGGCGAGCTCCTTCGGCGACGTCGAAAGCTACGACGACTGGTACGAGAGTGCGGACTCCTTCGAGGCCCTCTATCAGGGCATCGCCGACGACCTCGTGTCGCTGGCGCTGACATCGCCCAACGCCGAGGTCGTTTACGCGGTGCCCGGTTCGCCAGTCGTCGCCGAACGGACCGTCGAACTCCTGCTGGAGTGCACGGACATTGCGACGGTCTGTGAGCCCGCGGTGTCGGTCATCGATGTCGTCTGCGCCGCCTTGGGTCGCGACCCCGTGGCGAGCGGTCTGCGCATCGTGGACGCGCTGTCGTCGAGCGAGCCGTTGCGCGGCCCCGGGCCCCTGCTGATCCTCCAGTCGTACTCGCCGGCGATTCTCGCCGGTGTCGCCGATCGCGTGCCCGGCGACACTGTCGTGACGCTCCTGCATCACGTTGGCCTCGACGACCAGGTCATCGTCGAAACGACGGCCGCCCAACTCGTGCGATTCACCAACGTCGACCACCTCACCTCACTGTGGATCGAGGGTCTGCGCACCGCCGGCGAGGCCGTGGACGACCTCGTCACCTTCACGCGGACTCTACGTCGCGAATGCCCCTGGGACCAGGAGCAGACCCACGCCTCGCTGACGCGCCACCTCCTCGAAGAGACCTACGAGACCATCGACGCACTCGAGGTGCTCGGTCGTGTCGAGTCCGAGGCTCTCGACGACGACGAGGCGGTCGCTCACCTCGAAGAGGAGCTCGGCGACCTGCTCTTCCAGATCGTGTTCCACGCCGAATTGGGTGACGAGGAGTCGCGGTTCAACCTCGCCACGATCGCCGACGCGGTGCGCGACAAACTGGTGGGGCGCCATCCCCACGTCTTCGGTGACGTCGAGGTGAGCGATTCGAACGAAGTGGCACTGCGTTGGGAGGAGTTGAAGCGTGACGAGAAGGGGCGTGCCAGCATCGTCGACGGCATCGCGTGGCAGTTACCCGCCCTAACGCTCTACACCAAGCTGGTCCGTAAAGCGGCGCTGGTCGACCTGCGGGAGTCGAGCGCTGACGAGTCGAGGGAGTTCGCCCGGGCCGCGCTCGAGGCGCTGCGCTTCGACCGCGACGAGGTCTCGGACTCGGTTTCGTCGACTCAGGTCGCTTCCGAATGGGGTGACCTCATCAGTTCGGTCGTCGCGATGGCGCAGTGGGCCGGCGTCGACCTCGAAGGAGTCTTACGCGATCGCGCGAGAGTGCTCGCCGAAATGATCCGTGCGCACGAGATCGTCGAAGAGTCGTCGGGAACCGCCTAGTAGCGTTGAGACCGTCATTAGAGGAGAGATGCAATGAGCGCCATCGAAGTTGTCCTGGGCCGTCAGATCCTTGACTCGCGGGGCAATCCCACGGTCGAAGCCGAGGTGCACCTCGCGTCGGGAGCCTTCGGCCGTGCCGTTTCTCCTTCGGGAGCGTCGACCGGCGCTCACGAGGCCGTGGAACTGCGCGACGGCGGCGAGGACTGGGGCGGCCGGGGCGTGAACACGGCCGTCTCGAACGTGAACGGCGAGATCGGCGACGCGCTGCGTGGCTTCGACGCGGAGGATCAGCGCGGCGTCGATTTCACCATGATCGACCTCGACGCCACGCCGAACAAGGCCCGCCTGGGCGCGAACGCGATTCTCGCGGTCTCGCTCGCGACCGCCAAGGCCGCGGCGATGGAGTGCGAACTGCCGCTGTTCCAGTACATCGGTGGCGTCAACGCCCACGTGCTGCCGGTGCCCATGATGAACGTCGTGAACGGTGGCGTGCACGCGAAGAATTCGATTGACTTTCAGGAGTTTATGATCATGCCCATCGGCGCCAGCACCTTCTCCGAAGCATTGCGGTGGGGAACCGAGACGTACCACGCCCTGCGCAACGTGCTGGTGCAGCGTGGATTGGCGACGGGGGTCGGCGACGAGGGCGGCTTCGCACCAGACCTACCCGACAACGAGACCGCCGTACAGGTTCTGGTCGAGGCGATCGAGGCGACCGGGCGCGCGCCGGGACGTGACATCGCCATCGCGCTGGACCCGGCGGTCTCCGAGGTCTACCGCGACGGCGTCTACCACCTGGTCGGCGAGGGCCGCGTCCTCTCGAGCCTCGAGATGGTCGACTACTGGACTGATCTGTGCGGCCGCTACCCGATCGTGTCGTTGGAGGACGGTATGGCCGAGGACGACTGGGACGGGTGGGCGGCGTTAACCAGGGCGCTCGGCGAGAAGATTCAACTAGTCGGCGACGACCTCTTCGTCACGAACTCGGCGCTGTTGCAAAAAGGGATTGACCTCGGCGTGGCCAACTCGGTGCTGGTGAAGTTGAACCAGATCGGCACCCTGAGCGAGACCCTCGATACCGTACGACTGGCCACCACCCACCGTTACAGCGCCGTTATCTCGCACCGATCGGGCGAAACCGAGGACGTGACGATTGCTGACTTGGCCGTCGCCACCAACGCCGGCCAAATAAAGACCGGTGCGCCGGCCCGTTCGGACCGCGTGGCGAAGTACAATCAGTTGCTGAGACTCGAGGAGCAACTCGGTGATCAGGCTCGTTTTCTTGGTGCAACGTCTTTGTCGGGGGCGGCAGGTGTCAGCTACACATAGTTTCGTTCTTCGCGATCGCAACCACTGGTCGGTGCCGCTCGCGCTCGTGACCGCCGCGGTGATGCTCGTCGGCTGGTTCCCACTCGGTGCCCTCTGGCACCAGCAGAGCCTCCTCGATTCCACCGCGGCGCAGATCAGCGCCCTCAAGACCCAACAGCACGCACTCAGGCTCCAGGCTGAATCGATCGACTCCCAGGCGGCCGCGACGTTGCTCGCGCGCGAGCAGTACCAGCTAGTCGCCCCCGGTCAGAGCCTGATTCAGGTGCTGCCCGGCAATGGAGTGGGCCTCGTGTCGCAGAGTATCGGGGACCCCGGTCTTCAGCCCCTGGTGTCGCCGTCGTCCGTGTCGTCCCTCGTACCCGGACCCCCCAGCCCGACGCCGGTACACGTCTCGTCCACGAGGGGATTCGTCGCGCGCCTCTTGCGCACCCTCGAGTTCTGGCGTTGAGCACCTTTCGAGACGCGTCACCCGCCGACCTAGCCCACGTGGAGTCACTGCTCGGACGGTCCCTGGCCGGGCGCTGCGCGGTCGTCGCGCGCCACCTCGACGGACGTCCGGTCGTCATTGAGAACGAACCGCACCTGCGCGACGGGACGCCGATGCCAACGCTGTTCTGGCTCGTGGACCCCGAACTACACGACGCGGTGAGCCGACTCGAGAGTCATGGCGGTGTCCATCGCTTCGAGGATCTCGTCGACGCCGAGCACCTGCAGCGCGCCCACGACGAGTACGCGCGGCGCCGCGCCGACTCTACAGTGCGATCCGAACTCGCCCAGGCCCGAGGTGGCGTGGGGGGCACGCGCCTCGGGGTGAAGTGCCTCCACGCCCACCTGGCGAACTACCTCGTCGGCGCCGACGACCCCGTGGGCGCGCTCGTCGCCGCGACCCTCGAGCTTCCGACGCTCGTCGTCGAGGACGTCCGTGGCTGAGGCGGTCTGCGCATTGGACTGCGGGAGCAACTCGACCCGACTGCTCATTGTTGACGCCAACAATCGGACGCTGCGTCGAGAGATGCGAATCACGCGCCTCGGCCAGGGCGTTGACGCCGCCGGCACGCTCGCCCCGGAGGCATTGAGGCGCACCGTTGACGTCCTCGCCCAGTACCGCGCGATGATGGACGAGGCCGTGGTGTCGAGGGGACTGCTCGTCGCGACCTCGGCGGTGCGCGACGCGAGCAACGGCGCCGCGTTTCTGCGAGAGGCGGCGCGCGTCAGTGGGGTCGAGGCACGGATCCTCGCCGGCAGTGAGGAGGCGGCCCTCTCCTACGCCGGGGCGACCGCGGGGCTCGACGCCGATGAGCGCCCGACGATGATTGTCGACGTCGGCGGTGGATCGACTGAACTGGCCGTGGCAATCCAGGGCGTGCTTCACAGCTACTCGATGCAACTGGGCTGCGTGCGGGTCACCGAGCGAGCGCTCGGGCGTGGCGTGGTGACGCACGCGAGCGCGGCAGTGGCGCGAGAGATGATCGGGGCCGAACTCGACCGTGCGTTCCTCGCCGAGCCGGCATTTGCTTCGGTGGTCGGCGACGTGCGCGTCGTGGGACTCGCCGGGAGTGTCTCGACCCTCGCGCAGCTCGACGCCGGACTCGCGATGTACGACCGCGAGGCGGTGCACCTTCGACATCTTTCGCGTCGATCGGTCGAGCGCTGGCGCGACCTGCTCGCGAGCGAGTCGCCCGAAGCCCGTCTGGCTCGCCCGGGCATGATCCCTGGCCGCGAGGACGTTCTGCACGCGGGGCTCTTCATTCTCGCCGCGGTGATGGCCCGCTTCGAGGTCGACGAACTCCTCAGCTCGGAGAACGACATACTCGACGGCATTACCGCCTCGATACTGGGGATTTGACGGGCACCCCTCGTGACCTGACACGATGGAGAGCGTGAGGGGTCCGAGATGGTGACGACGCGGAGCTCCATAAATTCGCCCATCTCGTTGCACGGGCGACGGGTGGTGCTGCGCACGATGAACGAGCAGGACTACGACGGCTGGTACGAGGTGCGCACGCGCTGTTCGGACTGGCTGCTCAAGTGGGAGCCCCGTTCAGCGCACTCGACGCACCTAGCCGACGACCAGCGCAGCTTCGTCAGTCGTTGCGCCATCCGCGAGCGCGAACGCCAAATGGGGACCGGATTTGGTTTCGGCATATTTCACCGGGGCAGTTTCGTGGGTGAGATTACCCTGTCGTCGATCCAGCGTGGGCCCTTGCAGTCGGCCTTCGTGGGCTACTGGATCGACGAGGCCCTCGCCGGCCAGGGCCTCATGCCCGAGGCCGTGGTCACTCTCTTGCAGTACTCGTTCGAGTCACTGCGGCTGCACCGCATCGAGATCAACATCATTCCGAGGAACACGCCCTCGCGGCGCGTCGTCGAGAAGCTCGGTCTGCGGTACGAGGGCATCGCTGAGCGCTACCTCGAGATCGATGGGGCGTGGGAGGACCACGCGCGCTACGCCATCACCGCCGAGGAGTGGGGCGACCGCGCCCCCGAACTGGTCGCCAACTGGCTGCTGCCCCAGTAGTGGGCGTCAGGGTCGCGCCGCCCCGATCAGACCGGCCGTGAAAATGGGCGCGAAGCTGACGTTGGTGCCGGTGTAGGCCGCGGCGAGGACGGTGCCGGACCCCCACGGCCCGCTGCCGGCGTACATGACGACGTGGTCGACGACGTGGTCACCGTCGAGGTTGTAGTAAAAGAGCAGGTCGCCGGGCTGGAGGGCGTTGAGTGGCACGTGGACCATGGCGGGCCACTGGCTCTCGGTCGTGCGCGGGATGGTGATGCCGGCCTTGGCCCAGGCCCACTGGACCAAGCCCGAGCAGTCAAAGCCCTGACCCGGTGACTCGCCACCCCACACGTAGGGAACGCCAATCTGGCCCTCGGCGTAGTGCAGCGCGGCGAGGCCCTGGGCCGAACTCCCGACCTGGGCAATCGCCGGCGTCGCGATCGCCGCCTGGATCGCTTCGGTCACGGCGTTGGCGGCGTCGAGCCCACCGACCTGAGCGGCCGCGGCGACGGCCTGCTGTTCGCCGCTGACGTCGCCCTTCTTCGCCGACGCGACGCCGGCCTGGATCTCGTAGGCAATGATCTGGGTGCGCAGCGACTTGGTCAGGCTCGAGAGCGTCGCGTGGGTCTGGTTGATGTTGTAGAGATTCTGGGCCAACAGCGCGGACATCTCGTAGGTCTGATGCGACGCCTTCGCGCGCTGGTTGGCTTCGGCCGCAATGGTCTTCACCAGTTCCACCCGCTGATGCTCGTAGGAGTGCTTCAGCGCGTCGAGGTCGCCAATAATCCGATCTTGGTAGACCCGTCGCGCGTCGCTCACGGTGGCGCTCTGATTGAACAGCGCGAGGATCTGGGCGTCGGAGGCGCCGAGGACGTAGGCCTTCACGACCGCGGCGGTCAACTTGGTCGACGTGGTCGCGACGGCCGTGCGCTTATCGGCCTCCTTCGTCTGGAGGGTGACGATGCTGGCGTTCAGGCTCGTCAGCTGTACCTTTGCGGCATCGTAGGCGTTGGCCGTGATTTCGCTCGTGTGCGAGAGTCGCGCCAATCGGCCCGACAGGGCGGCGATCGCGGTACGGACCTGGTCAATGGTGCCCGCCTGGGCCCGCGCCGTGATCACCACCGTCGAGGAGACGGGCACGAGCAGGAGTGTCGCGACCGCCAGGGCCACGACCACGAGGGGAGTTGATCGAGTCGTGCCCCGACGACGCACGCGAATCATGAAGGCAAGCCTAGTTAGCGATAGTGAGAATTCGGGGAGATACGTGATTTGTAACAATGCGTTACGGTTACGTCGGCATCGTGACGAGGGGGCGTAGCCCAATTGGCAGAGGCAGGGCGCTTAAACCGCCTCCAGTGAGGGTTCGAATCCCTCCGCCCCCACGTGATGAAGCAGGGGTGCCGCGTTTCTTTAGTAGCGTTGCCTCCGTGGCTAAGAGCACAGCGGGCAAGTGGGTAAGCAGAGTCGGGGCCTCCGGCGGGGGCAAGGCCTATAAGAAGACGCGTCCGGGCAACTACTACGGCGCCCTCGCGGTCATCGTCATCCTCGGACTCGCCTCGACGGTCTTCGCCCGTTACGACTACCAGCACCCGGCCTCGGCGGTGAGCGGCACCCCGCCGACGATCGGCACGACCTGGTACGCGGCTCTCTCGATCCAGGCTTGCGGTGCCCCGCTGCCGTTCCTCGCGACCAATCCCAGCTTTAGTGGGGGCTTTCGCGTCCAACCGGCCAACGTCATCCGACTGAGCCCGGCCTCCGCGGCCGACTCGGGCAGCCACGCCACTCTCGCGCAGTTTGCCGCGGAATACCCGGGATTGATCGCGAGCTCGACCGAGCTCGCCGTCCCGAACGCCCGGGGGGCGCTCGATCCCAAGACCACCTTCCACAATGGTGACAGCTGTGGATCCGCGTCGAAGTACCCCGGGCAGACGGGACACATCGTCTACGCCTACTGGACCGCCTTTGGCCAGAAGAAGCCGAAGCTGACGAACAATCCTTCGACGATAAAGTTCTCGCAGTTCCTTCGCGTGACGATGGCCTTCGATCCCGTGAACGTCACGCCGGGCCTGCCGTCCCAGGTGTCGGTCAACGCGATGTCCCTCGACGCCGTCGCCCCGGTGACGACGACGACCACGCCCGTACTCGCCACGACGACCACCGTGAAGGGTCACGCGACGACGACCACGGGCGTGACGAGCACGACGACTAAGAGCACCACGACGACGGCACCGAAGGGCTAAGGGTGAAGTCGATCATCCTGGTCGGCGGAAAGGGCACGCGGCTTCGCCCCCTGACGTACGAGACGCCGAAGCAGATGTTGCCGCTGGTCGGCCTGCCCATGATCGAGTGCGTCTTCGAGTCACTCGCGCGACACGGCGTGACCGACGCCGTCCTCTCCCTCGGGTACCTGCCCGATCGATTCACGGAGACCTATCCGAGCAACGACATTGCGGGCGTGCGCGTGACTTACGCGGTGGAACGCGAGCCGCTCGACACCGCGGGGGCCATTCGCTTCGCCGCGCTCGAAGCGGGCGTGGACGAGACCTTCCTGGTCGTGAACGGTGACGTGCTGACCGATCTCAATATCACCCGACTCCTGGAGTTCCACTTCGATCACGGCGGCGAGGCGACGATTGCGCTGCATCCCGTGGAGGATCCCTCACGGTTTGGTGTCGTGCCGACGACGCCCGACGGCCGCGTCATTGCCTTTGTCGAAAAGCCGCCGGCGGAGGAAGCGCCGACCAATCTCATCAACGCCGGGACCTACGTCTTTGAGCCGAGCGTCCTGGAGCGTATCGCCGCGACGGGACGGGTCAGTGTCGAGCGCGCGACGTTCCCGACCCTCGCGGAGGCCGGTGTTCTCTTCGCCATGTCCGACGACGCCTACTGGCTCGACACCGGCACGCCCCAGGCCTACCTTCAGGCGAACATTGATATCTTGAACGGTCGCCAGAAGATGCACCTGTTCCACGACATCGTCGACGGCTCGTGGCGTCACCCGACGGCGAGCGTCGATCCGACGGCCAAACTCATCAACACCGTCGTCGACCGGGGCTGCGTGGTCGGCGCGAACGTGGTGCTCGAAGGGACGGTCCTGCTCCCCGGTGCGGTGGTCCAGGGTGACTGCGTGATTCAGTCGTCGATCATCGGACCCGAGGCCATAATCGGGCGACATTCGCGACTCGGTGCCACGTGCGTGGTGGGTGCGAACGTGCAGGTCGCCCCGGGATCAGAACTCTCGGGCGAC
Source organism: Acidimicrobiales bacterium (assembly GCA_025362585.1). Lineage (GTDB taxonomy): Bacteria > Actinomycetota > Acidimicrobiia > Acidimicrobiales > RAAP-2 > RAAP-2. The sequence continues at coordinate 19,242 of JANYFR010000034.1, forward strand.
GTTCGACTCGGCGGCGTCTAGGCGTCCTAGCGAAAGAGGTCCTCGTTCACGTCACGGATCAGGGACGCGGCAACCGAACCGGGACCAAAGAACGACTCGTCGAGGCCGCGCATGAGGGCGAAGGGCGTGCCCTCGGCCTTGCCCAGCACCAGGTTGGCGGCGCCGGCGATCTCGTCGGCGATGGCCACCTCGGTCGCCTCGAGTACCCGGCCGTTCGCGTCGAAGGTACCGCGAAGGTCCAACACCGGCCGGATGCCCGCCGAGCCAATCGCGACGTCGGTCACGCCCTGACGCCACACCCGTCCAAAGGTGTCGGTGACGATCACCGCGACGTCGACGTCGGTGCGTTGGGCGATCTGAGCGCGCAGGCGTCGCGCGGACCGGTCGGGGTCCTTCGGGAGCAGCACGGCCGTTCCCTCGACGGTGTTGGAGAGGTCGACTCCCGCGTTCGCGTTGACGAAGCCGTGGTCGGTTTCGGTGATGCGCAGTGCTCCGCGGCGCCGCAGGATTCGACGCGACTGTCCCTCGACGATGCGCACCTTCTCCGCTTCGCTTCCGTCAAAGGCGACGACTTGCCCTTCTGATTTGGAGACCACTTTGCTCGTGACAATGATCAGGTCGTGGTGGCGCATCTCCTCGCCCTTGGTCGCCAGGGCCTCGAGGAGCATGCCGACCAGGTCGTCACCGTCGCCTACCGTGTTGGTCGACTTCAGGGGAATCACGCGCAGCTCGTTCACTGGAGTACCGCCTCGGCGAGTCGGTGCGCGTTGTCGCCCTCGGACATCACCGTCGTCGTCACGACGACGCGGAGCCCCCGAGCGCGGACCTCGTCGGCGCGTGCGGCGTCGCGCTCGTCGATAATCCAAGTGCCGACCAGGCCGTCGTAAAAGTCGACGACGCCGATGCAGCTGACCTCGTGGCCGAGTTCGCCCAGCAGTCGGCTGGCCGGACCCTTCACTGCCTCGCCGGCAATGATGGGCGACACCGCCACTACGTCGGCGCGGCGCACGCGGAGTATTTCGCGCACGCCGGGCACCCGCAGAATCGGTTCGATCGAAATGAGTGGATTGGATGGGGCGATCACGATCCGTTCCGCCTCGGTGAGAGCGTGAAGGACCTCGGGCGTGGGACGAGACTGTTCGACGCCCGTGACGTCGATTGCGGTCACCGTGACGTCGTGGTGGTGGCGCACAAAGTACTCCTGGAAGGACATGCGGCCAAGCTCGGTCTCGAACTCGGTGGCGATGACGTCATTGGTCACCGGCAGGAGTCGCACCGTCACGTGGAGGCGCTCACAGAGCTCACGAGTGACCGCGGACTTGGTCGCGCCGCTTGAGAGGCGCTCTGACCGGTAGAGGTGGGTCGCAAGGTCGCGATCACCGAGCTGGAACCAGGCCGCGCCGCCGAGGGCGTCGAGCTCTTGCATGACTCGCCAGGTCTCTCCGCGTAGGCCCCATCCCAGCTCATCGTTGTTGAGACCGGCCAGCGTGTACATGATCGTGTCGAGGTCCGGACAGATGGTGAGTCCGTGCAACACCAGGTCGTCGCCGACATTGACGATGGCCGCCAGTTTGCTCGGTTCGGTCACGATACTGAGCGCTCGCAGGAGCCGAGCGGCTCCGACGCCGCCACTAAGAACCGCTATCACCAACGAGACCTTACCGGGTGTCGCGCTTTCGTCACGTCGACGCGCCACGCATCCACCCGTCGCCGAGGTATCCGTTCAGGGTCGGGCGCCTCGACGTCGTTCTTGGGCACGGGCCTCCGTGGGGCGTCTTGCGCTGGTCGCGAGAGTACCTCCTCGGACGCTTAGTTGAGGTAATCGACGACGTGGTTAATGCGCGAGTGACACTCGTTGACGAGTGCGCCGAGGGGCCGTTGGTCCCCAGTGCCACCCGGTCCGAAGAAGCCGCCGCTTACGAGTCGCTCCCTAGCGCTGGCGCACTCCAGGGTCAACCGTCCTTCGAAAACAACGTCGGCGCCTTCAACTTAAGGGGCTTCGGTACTATCGACTGCTGTGAGCGCTAACTCTTTGACTGCTGGATGGCCCGGCGAAGCCAGCGCCGTGCTCTTTCGCCTCGACGTGGGAGTCGTCGAGCGGATCGCCGAGGAGGGCGACCTCGACGTCGTACGACCGTGGGCGTCGGTCTCTAAGATGGCGGTCTCCCTCGCCTTCGCCATTGAGGTTGACTGGGACCTGCACAGCCTCACCGAGAGCCTGGGCCCGCGGGGGGCAACGCTCGCTAACTTGCTGTCACACACGAGCGGACTCGGCCTCGAAGAGGGCGACTCAGTCGTTGACGTCGGTGCCAAACGGGTCTACTCGAACTACGCCGTCGACCTGGCCGTTGCCGCAATCATCGGCGAGAATACCGCGGCCACTTGGCTGGACAATCGGATCTTTCGCCCTTTTGGCATGCAGAGTACGCGCCTCGAAGGCCGGGCGTCCTCGGGAGTGGTCGGTTCGACCGAGGACCTCGTCACGCTGGCAGCGGGATGGCTACGACCCGACGGCGTCGCTCGCGCGACGCGTGACCGCTTCGTCACGCCGTATCTGCCCAATGTGAGCGGTGTGGTGCCCGGTTTCGGGCGCTTCTCGCCCTGTCCGTGGGGGCTCGGTCCGGAGGTCCAGGGCGAGAAGCGCCACTGGATGGGGGACTGGCCATCGGCGAGTTTCGGTCACTTCGGCCAGAGCGGCGCGATGATGCTCTTGAACGTCCGCGATCAGTTGGGACTGGTGGCCACCTCGAGCGAGCCCTTCGGATCGTGGGCCGTGGACCTCTGGCCCGGCTGGACGAGCAGCATGCGCCGGCGCGCTTTCGAGACATGAGTCCTTCATCGCTGCGCGTGGGGCTTGACCTCGACGGATCCCTGGAGTCATTAGGCGACTCGATGACCGATCTCGCGAACGCACTCGACGCGACCGGCGAGTGCCACCTGGTTCGATTTCGAACCCAGCGCAATTCGAAGGCGCCGAACGAGACGAAGGTAGCGCTGCGCGCCCTGTGGGCGCCACTCTGGCGGCGCGGTCTTGGCCGTCCAATCGACGTGATGTTGGCGCCACTCGACGTCATTCACGTTGCCGGCCTGGCGACACCGCCGACGAGGGAAGTGCCGATTGTCATCTCGGTCGACGACCTGCGGCCCCTCCGTGAAGAGACGCGAACCCACTTGCGCGTCAACCAACTGCGTCGCGCGGTCGCTCATGGGGCCCTGCTCGTCGCGTCGAGCGCCACGGCCAGTCACGAGGTACTTGACGTCCTACAGGTCCAGCGCAATCGGGTGGTCGTGGTGCCGCCCGCGGTTCCCAATGTCGAGTTGACCACGAGAGGTGAGGATCTCGTCGTGAATGTCACCGGTCTCACGGACCGGTTTCTCGCCATTGCACCCGACCTCGTGCGTTTCGCGGCGTCTCGCGCCACGCGCGTCGTGGCGCTCGCGAGTGTCGAGGCGGGCCAACGGATCAAGGCGGCGGCGCCGGACGTGACGGTACGTGCTCGACGTGACGCCCGTGACGCACTCGCGAACGCCGCGGTCGTGATCCACATCTCGGACGGCGCCCGGTTTCCGTCCTTCGCGATCGCCGCACTCGCGGCCGGCGTGCCCACCATCGCGCGATCGACGCGAATCAATCGTGAGCTGCTCGACGGGGCCACCGCCCTCGCGGGATCGGACGACGAGGTGGTGGCGACGCTCGAGGTGGTGTGGTCCGACGGGGCGCGCCGCGCCATCATGGTCGGCGCCGGACGCGCGCGAGCGCTCGACTTTGCTCCCGCCACGGCCGCACGGGCCTATCTGTCGCTTTACCGTGACGTCGTGCGGGGGTGGTCCTCGTGAAGCGCACAATAACGATTGCCGTCGATCAACTCTTCCGACGTCAGCCCGGCGGTATCGGTACCTACGTTCGAGGTCTCGCCCAGGGACTCGCGTCACTCGAAGACTCTTCGCTCGACATTGTCGGTCTGGCCCCGCTCACCGGTGCGCAGAGAGGCGCCGGCGACCTGCCGTTGCGCCTAACCCGCGCGCCGCTTCCCCTGGAGCTGCTCACCCGCCTTTGGCCCATGTGGCCGATCGGCGTCTCCCGTCAGGCGAACGTCGTGCACGCCACCTCCATGACGGGTCCCTTCGCCGGAGGCGCCGGCGACGCCGTGCACTCGGTTGCCATGCATGACCTGTTGTGGCGTGACGAGCCGGACGCGACGACCGCGTCGGGTGTACGGTTTCACGAAAGTCGCCTCAAGCTGATCGTCGCTCGACGCGACCTTCGAATCATCGTGACGTCGCCCGACCTGCGCGATCGTCTCGGTGACCTCGGCATCGATCCCCGGCGCATCCACGAGACCCGAATCGGTGTCGACGACGATGCCGTGACCCCAGCGGGAATGGACGAAGTGCGTGAACTGCTTGCCACGCGGGGTGTTCGGGGACCCTTCACGCTCTTCGCCGGCACGATCGAACCGCGTAAGAACATCGAGCGACTCGTCGAGGCGCACGATGTGGCGCGACGAACGAGCCCGGAACTCGGTGCACTGGTGATCGTGGGACCACGCGGCTGGGGTCAGGTCGCCACGGGACGGGCCACCCTGCTCGGGCGGGTGTCGCGCGCGATGCTGAAGGGCCTCTTCCGCGACGCCGCAGTGTTCGCCTACGTCCCGAAGGCCGAAGGGTACGGTCTGCCGCCGGTCGAGGCCCTGCGCGCCGGTCCCCCGGTGGTGGCGAGCACGGCCACGCCCAGCGTGCGGGCCAACGTCGAGGTCGTCTTGGTGGACCCTCTGGACGTCGCCTCCATCGCCGAGGGTCTCGTCGTCGCCCTCGCTCGGAACGACGCGGGCGCCGCCGACCGGCGTCGCGAGTCCGTCGCCGAACTGACCTGGCACCACGCCGCTCTCGACCACCTCGCGGCGTGGACGTGAGAGTCGCCCTCGACGTGTCGGCGGTCCCGATCCAGGTCGCGGGCGCCGGACGCTACGTCGTGGAAGTGGCGAGGCGACTCCCCGCGGCCGGCGTCTCGACCGTCCTCGTGACGCGACGACACGACGCGCAACGATGGCGCGAGTGGTCGCCAGAGAGTGTCGTGGCTTCGATAGTGCCCGACGCACGAATCGGCCGCCTCGCCTACGAGGCGTGGCTTCTTGGCGTGAGCGGCGCCGCCCGTAATGCTGACGTGTGGCACGCTCCGCACTACACGATGCCACGTCGCTCCCCGACGCCTACGGTGGTGACTATTCACGACCTGACGTTCTTCACAAATCCTGAGTGGCACGAGCGATCGAAGGTCGCCTTCTTTCGACGAGCGATCCGCCACTCGGCGATCCACGCCGACGTCCTCATCAGCGTGAGTGATTTTACCGCCCGTCAGTTGACCGAACTTGTGCCGAACCACGCGCCGGTGGTCGTGGCACCACATGGCGTGGACCTCGAACGATTCAATACCGACGCGTCGTTCGACGATGAGTTGTTCGAACAGTTCGCGTTGGCGCGCGACGTTCGGTACATCTTCTTCGTGGGCACGCTGGAACCGCGCAAGGGGGTCGACGTGTTGCTCCAGGCGTTCGGCGATCTGGCGAAAGTCGATCCGACGATTGAACTGTGGCTCGCGGGTCAGCGAGGTTGGGGCCTCGTCGAGCTGGATAGGGCGATGGCCCGTCACTCGGCAGCGGCGCGCATCCACAACCTGGGCTTCGTCGACGCGGCCCTGTTGCCCGCGCTCCTACGTCAGGCGAAGGCCGTGACCTACCCGTCACGTGGCGAAGGATTCGGTCTGCCGGTACTCGAGGCGATGGCCTGTGGCGCGACGGTGGTGACAACGGGCGCGACAGTGATGGCCGACGTCGCGGGCGACGCCGCCATACTCGTGCCCGCCGGTGATGGCGCGGCACTCGCCGAGGCGCTTGCGACCGTCGTGGCACTGAGCGACGGCGAGCGGGAGCGACGGGGCCGGCGGGCGCGCCGACGCGCCGAGTCGTTCACGTGGGACTCGTCGCTCTCCCAGCACCTGGTCGCCTACGAGATGGCGCGAGGTCGATCGTGAGGGCCTTCATTACTGGGGCCAATGGTTTTGTGGGGCGCCACCTCGTGGCGCACCTGATCGATCGAGGTGACGAAGTCATCGGGGTCGATCGCGACTGTGACGTGACCAGTCCCTCGAGCGTACGCTCTTCGCTCGAACTCGTGGCCCCCGACGTGATCTACCACTTGGCGGCCCTGACGTTCGTCGGCGACTCGTGGAAGAATCCCGTCGAGTTCACGAGGGTAAACGTGCTCGGCACGAAGAACGTCCTCGACACCGCGCGCGACGTCGTTCCCGGGGCCACGGTCGTCCTCGTCAGTTCGGCCGACGTCTATGGGGTGGTGAGGGCCGAGGACCTGCCGCTGCACGAGTCCTTCCGCGTTGCGCCCGCGAACCCCTACGCCTCAAGCAAGGTCGAGGCCGAGCACGTCGCTCACGAGGCGTTTCGCAATTACGGCCAGCGCGTGATCGTGGCGCGCCCCTTCAATCACGTCGGCCCCGGCCAGTCGGTTCAGTTCGTCATCCCGGCGCTCGTGAGCCGTCTGTTGGATGCCGTGGACGACGGGGCCGATGAAATCGCCGTGGGCGACCTCTCCACGCGCCGCGACTTCAGTGACGTGCGTGACGTGGTGCGCGCGTACCGGCTGCTCGACGAGTACGGCGTCGCGGGCGAGGTCTACAACGTCGCGTCGGGACGCGACGTTGGACTGCTGGACGTCGCCAATGAACTCGTCGCGAGAATCGCGCCGGGCGTTCGGATGGTTCCGGACGAGTCGCTGTTGCGTCCGGTCGAGGTTCCGATCTCCAAGGGAAGTTTCGACAAACTGCGCGAGGTTTCGGGCTGGGAGCCAACAATTCCACTGGCGACGTCACTGCACGACGTGATCAACGAGATGCGGATCCGCCGCCAGCCGTAGCGAACGTCGCCGGCCCGTGGGTTCGGGCGCACTTCGCCGTCTCTTCGGACGGTCGGTCGCCCAGTAGCCTTGACGGACTGATGGAATCTCGTGCTCCGGCCGTCGTTGCCGTCATCGTTACCACCGGTCCCGGGCCGGGACTGGAAGCCGCCGTGGCTTCCCTCGCGACCCAGGACTACGAGGAGTTAAGCCTGCTCGTCGTCGCGAACGGGGAGGCTGAACACGTGCCGGCCCGGGTCGCCGCCATCGCCCCTACCGCCTTCGTGCGCATTCTCGAGGAGAATCGCGGTTTCGCCGCCGCGTGTAACGAGGCCTCGATCATGGTGGAGGGCTCGGCCTTCTTCCTCTTCTGCCACGACGACGTCCGACTCGAGCCCGACGCCATTCAGCTAATGGTGGAAACGGCTTTTCGCGCCAACGCCGGCATCGTGACGCCGAAGTTCGTCTCCTACGACGACCCCCTCGTGCTGATGCACGTCGGCCAGACCTGCGACCGATTCGGCGTCGTGCACGAGCGGATTGAGCTCGGCGAAATCGATCACGGTCAACAGGACCTCGAGCGCGACGTCTTCGTCGCCCCCGGTGGAGTGACGCTCGTGCGTTCGGACCTCTTCGCGACGCTGCGCGGCTACGATCCGCTGATCACCGTCATGGGCGAGGACCTCGACCTTTCCTGGCGGGCCCAGATCGCCGGAGCTCGAATCGTGGTGTCGCCGCTCGCGAAGGTCGCTCATCGCGAGACGATCGCGTCCGGGGAGCGTCCGGTGACCGCGACCGGGACGCGTCGCGCCAGTCGTCAGGACCTCCAACGCCGTCACCAACTGTTGGTAGTGACGACTGGCTGGGGACGTCGACACACGGTCGTGACCCTCGCGATGCTCATGGTCATGGACACGATGGAGTTCGCGCTGGCGATTCTCGGTCGCGATCGCGACCGGGCGGGCGCGATTCTCGGATCGTGGCGTTGGCTGTTGCAGAACCGGCGAAGGATCCGTGAGCGACGACGGCAGCGCGGCGAGATCATGGTCTTGAGCGACGCTGAGCTCCTCCGGCTCCAAGTTGCGGGTGCCAGTCGACTGAAACGATTCTTCCTCATCTTGTTGCGTGAAGGACTGGACCGGGCCCGCGGCATCTTACCGGTGCCACCCCCGCGCGAAGAGGCGAAGGACGAGGACGTCGACGGCGTTGGCTTCGCCGCCGCCTTCTTCGAGGAAGAGGAGTTTGACGAAATCCCCGAGAGTCCGATGCTCGAACTGCGTCGCCGCCCGGCTCGTTTCCTGACGTCATTTCGCACGCAGGCAACGGTCGTGGTTGGAGTCCTCGCCCTCTGGCTCATCGGATCGCGCAACCTCGTCGTCACCCACCTGCCGCTCGTGGGTCGTCTGACCCCGCTCGACTCGTGGTGGACCACCTGGCGACACTTCTTCGCCTCCTGGTCTCCCAACGGAGTCGGCACCGCCACGCCGGCCATGCCGGGCTACGGCGTTCTCGGCGTCGCCGGATCGTTCGTACTGGGTCGCATGGGAATACTCGCGCGGGTGGCGCTGATATTTTCCGTTCCGGTCGGCGCCATCGGCGTGAGTCGTCTCCTGCGTGGCAAGGTCTCGAACCGGGCCCGCGTCGTGGGCGCCGTCGCCTACTTGGCGCTGCCCCTCGGCCTCAACATGATCAGCCAGGGACGTCTCGACGTGCTGGTCGTCGTGGCGGGCCTGCCGTACGTGGTTCGTCGGATCTTCGAACTGATGGACGTCCCCGGATTCCGCCAACGACCATTCGGCAAACCGGTGCAGTTCGGCCACCGGGGTTGGCGCGCCACTGAGGCCGGTCAGCGGATGGTGGTCATCATGATGAGCGCAGTCCTGACCGCCATGGCGCCCGCCACGTTGGTGGTGGTCGTCATCGTCATTGCGGGCGTGTACGTCGCGCGACTCATTGAGCCCGACCAGACGGTCGGGCTTCGAGGGACGGGGCGCTTCCTCGGCTCGCTCGTCTTCAACGTGGCGATGCTGCTCTTGCCCCTCACCGTTGACGTACTGCTCGCCGGACGACGTGCGCCGGCGGTCTTCGGCCTCGCGCGCGGGCCGTGGTCCGCGCCCACCTTCCTCGAACTGGTCCGTGGCGCCGACGGTGGTTTCGGGGCTACGTGGCTCGGCTGGACTCTCCCGATCGCCGCCGTCTTCGCGCTGGTGCTCTGCCGGGGCGAGCGGCGACGAATCGCCACCAAGGCGGCCACCATCGCGACAATGACCCTCGTGCTGTCGACTCTCGACGCGCGGCACTGGATGGGCTCGTTCGCCCCCGACCTGGACGTCCTCCTGGCGCTCTACATGGTGATGCTCGCGCTCCTGATCGGCGTCGGCGTCGCGGCCTTGGAGAACGACCTGCGGCAGGCGGGTTTCGGTTGGCGACAGGTCGCCGCGCCCCTCTCGGTGGGCTCACTCTTGGTCGCGACGGTGCCCTTCCTCGCCAGTTTCGCCGGTGGTCGATTCGACCTACCGACCGTTGGCGTCGGCGAGTCACTCAGCGCGCTCGCGCCGACGAACGCCGGCGGTTACCGCGTGCTCTGGCTCGGGGACCCTTCAGTCCTTCCGCTGCCCGGCTGGTCCGTCGCTCCGGGCCTCGAGGTCGCGACCTCCATGAATGGACTCCCGGGCGGAGCGAACCTGTTCGCACCGCCCAATGCGGGCACCAGCGACGTGCTCTTGCACGCGGTCGCTAGCGCGCTCGGTGGTCGCACGGTCCGGCTCGGTCAGCTGCTGGCGCCCGCGGGCATCTCCACCATTGTCGTCATGAACTCGTCGGCACCCGAACTCGCGGGCGTGCAGGCCGTACCGCAACGACCGGTGCCGAACGTGCTGATCAAGGCCCTCGGGCGACAGAGCGACCTTGCACTCGTTCTGCAGACCAAGTCGGTCGAGGTCTTCTCCAACTCACTGTTCCGCGGCATTGTCTCGATGAGCGTCCCCGGCGCCCCGTCACCGGTGCCGGTCTTTTCGAGCACGTCCAACGAGGGTCGCCTCGCCTCGCAGGCAACGGTCCAGGCGGGCTTCGCCCCGGCGAGCGCGTTCACCCTGGACGTGAACGGACACCCGGTGTCGCGCACGACCCGCTCAACGTGGACGCCGTACTACCACCTACCCTCGTACGCATCGACCCCGAACGGTCAGCTGGTGCTGCACCGGTTTCCGCTCAACGGCCTCCTCGCCCTCGTCATGATCGTGATGTGGGCGCTGATGTGGCTCGGCTTCGGTTGGGTGCACCGCCTCGAGTGGCTCTTCACCGGTCGACGGCGCCACGCGGCGACACCCCGGCACGCCAAGGTCGACCATGCCTAGGGCCTCGCGCGTACCGTTGCTCACCCTGCTCGCCCTCGTTCTCGCCAGCGTGGGGTTCGTGAGTTCGCTCTCCACGCCTCCCAACCCATCGTCGTTGCCGAGCGGTCTGGTCGTCAGTAGTCAGGCCGAGTCGACGGCGCTCTACTGCACCGGACTCTCGAGCGTGCGCGACGGTGTGGCCGGGCGGGTGATCTTCCTCAACACCACGGCCTTCTCGCGTACCGTGACCGTCCACGTCGTCTCGGACACCGCCAAGGCGTGGTCGAAGCGGTTCGCGATCGCCGCGCACGCCAGTCAGGCCGTGCTACCCGTCGCGGTGCTGACTGGTCACCACTTCGCCGTCGCCGCGCAGGTGAGCGGAGGAGGCGTGGTCGCCGAGGAGGTGACCGCGACGAACGGCGCCCAAACGCCGTGCATCGCAACTGGCGTCACCGACTGGTACGGGGCGGGATTCGACACCACGGTCGGCTCGAGAGCGGCGCTGAGCATCTACAATCCCACCGCGACCGCCGCGGTACTGAACGTGTCGACCTATTCGAAGGCGGGCTTCGTGGCGCCGGCGAAGTTTCAGGGCATCTCGATCGGACCGCACGCCCAGGTGGAACTGAATCTCGGAGACCAGATTGTCTCGTTGAAGAATGTCGGAGTGCGCGTACGGGTCGTTCGTGGAGCGGTCGTGATTGTGGGCGTGCAGCAGTCGGGCGCAACGGTCTCCTTCAACGCCGGCCTCGCGGCGCCATCGACGAGCGCGGAGTTCCCGCGGGTGACGACCGCCAACAAGACCACGGTGCAGGTTCGTGTGGCCAACCCCGGTCCGACGCCGGCCAATGTTACCGTCGACATCTCGCTCGCTAAGTACCGTGTCGCGGCCCAGAAACTGACCATCGCGCCCTACACCAGCGCCTACGCGTCGATCACCCCCAATCCGGCCGTGCCCATTGCCGGGTACGCGTCGGTGCGCTTGACGTCGAACTGGCCGGTCGTTGCCGCGCTGGCGGCGGGGCCGGGCCGCGCGGTCGCCCTCTCCTCGCCGGGCACGCCCGAGTCCGCGTTTCTCGTCAGTGACTTCACCGGCCTCGGCTTCGACGCCGCGACGGTGACCAACACCTCGTCCAAGCCGGTCGCGGTTGCCTTCACGACGAGCCACGGAAGTAACGCCTTCGCTTCAACGACCGTGGTCGTCGTGACGTTGGCCCCCGGCCTGTCGGCCAACCTCGCTCGACTGTCCGCGAGCCCTCCGACGATGCGCGCCACGACGGTACTCGTCAACGCCGCGCGACCGGTGTTGCTGGTGACCTTGACGCTGCCGACCAATCCGGCCGGGATTGCCGTGGTCGCGGCGCTAGACGGCCGGTAGCGAGGGCGGCTGCCAGCCCGGCGCCGGGGCCACCGCGGGTCCCACGGGCGCGGCGCGACGACTCGCCGCCGAGGCGGCGCCAACTCCGGCCAGCGTCCGGACGGTCTTGGTGCCCTCGGGGTGGATTGGCTCGCCGTGGGCCTCGTCGATGAGCTTCGCGGCAGTCTCGCCGTCCAAGGTCTCGTGCTCGAGCAGGGCGCGCGTGAGTGACTCGAGTCCTCGACGGTGCAGCGTCAGAACCTCGATGGCCCGCGACTCCTGCTCGCGCAAGATGCGCTCGACCTCGTCGTCAATGACCTGGGAGGTGTGGTCCGAATAGTCGCGCTGGTGCATGAGGTCCTCTCCGAGGAAGACCTGATTGTTCGAACCCCACGCCATCGGTCCGATCTCCTTAGACATTCCCCACTCGCGCACCATGCGCACCGCCAACTCGGTGTTGCGCTGGAGGTCGTCCGAGGCACCGGTCGAGAGATCGCCGTAAATGAGCAGTTCAGCGACACGCCCGCCCATGCGCATGCACAGGGAGTCCTCAAGGTGTTGACGCGACATGATGTGGCGGTCCTCTTCGGGCAGCGTCATCGTGACACCGAGCGCCATACCGCGCGGGATGATCGTGATCTTGTGCAGGGGGTCGGTCTTTTCGAGGACGTAGGCGAGGAGGGCGTGGCCGCTCTCGTGAAAGGCAATGCGCTCGCGTTCGTCGTCCATCAAAATCATGGTGTCACGCAACTGACCCATCATGACGCGGTCGCGCGCTGATTCGAAGTCCTCCATGCCAATGGTCGTGGAGTTTCGACGCACGGCGTGCAGCGCCGATTCGTTGACGAGGTTCGCGAGATCGGCCCCACTCATGCCGGGCGTCCCACGGGCCACCATCTCGAGACTCACCGAGTTGTCGAGCGGTTTATTTTTCGAGTGCACTTCGAGAATGGGCAGTCGCTCGTCGAGGTCGGGCAGGGGCACGACGATCTGGCGGTCGAATCGGCCCGGACGCAACAGGGCCGGGTCGAGGACGTCGGGACGGTTGGTCGCCGCAATGACGACAATGCCCTCCGTCGGCTCAAACCCGTCCATCTCGTTGAGCATCTGGTTGAGGGTCTGCTCGCGCTCGTCGTGACCGCCCCCCACGCCGGCGCCGCGCTTGCGGCCAATGGAGTCGATTTCGTCGATAAACACGATCGCCGGCGCCTGCTTACGGGCCGTGGCGAAGAGGTCGCGGACTCGGCTCGCGCCAACCCCGACGAACATTTCCATGAAGTCCGAGCCCGACACGGAGAAGAACGGCACGCCGGCTTCGCCGGCGACGGCTCGCGCGAGCATGGTCTTGCCGGTGCCCGGGGGGCCGACGAGCAAGATACCCTTTGGGATTAATGCACCGATCTCCGCGTAGCGTCCGGGCGTCTTCAAGAACTCGACGACCTCACTGATCTCCTGCTTGACGCCCAAGTAGCCGGCGACGTCGGCGAACGTCGTCTTCGGCCGGTCCTGGTTGAACTGTTTCGCCTTCGAGCGTCCGACCGACATCATGCCCTGCATCTGGCCCTTGGCTTGCCGACTCAAGAAGACCATAAAGCCAGCGAACAGGACGATCCAGATTATGTACGGCAATAACGACAGGAAGAGGCTGCCGGTGTTGGAGAAGGTGACGGTGACGTTGTTCGCCTGCAGGGCGCTCACGTCGGTGGCAATAACGGGGGAGGGACCATTGGTGGAGTAGTTCGTCCCGTTGGTCAACGAGCCCGTAATGACGCCGCTCGCACTGTTGATTGTGGAGTTGAGCACCTTGTGGTGACGGGCGTCGCGCAACAGGGCCGAGTAGGAAAGGGTCTTGACCGACTTCGCGTTGAAGAGCGATGGAATGACGAAGATACCAAGGACGAAGGCGACGAGCACAATCGTGACGAGTCGCCGTCGAGCTTCGGGCGTCTTGGGCTTGTCGCCACCAGGCAGCAGCTTCATAAAACTGTTCTTCTCAGGGGGTAGTGAACTCACGGTCGTAGCCTAGGGGCCGCGCGCGACATGCAGTCTGGCGACAACGCAAATCGGAGGCTTGTTAGCGTAAAGCCTTATGAGTTCCTTAATCGACACGAAGGCCTCGCGGCGCCCTCGAACCATGGCGATTCTGGTGGCGGGTGTGATCGGCTTTCTCGCCGGCCAGATCCTCGCGACGCTGCTCGACCTCGTCGCGACGAACCTGGCCCACTACCCGGGAGGTATTGCCCATCTGGCGAGGGTCGTGTCGCCGCCGTGGTGGGCCAATACGTTTGGTCTCGTCGGACTCTGGGTCGGCTTCGGATCGGCCATCTATTACGCACACTCGTACGGCGACCTCCCGGCGCTGCCCCACCAGTGGCGGCCGCGTGTCAGTGACCTCAGTTACGTCGCGCTCGGGGTTGCCTGTCAGTTGTTGATTGACGCGGCCTACCGTCCGTTCCACTTCAAGGAGCTCAATCGGCCCGTGAAGCACCTGTTCGCCGCCACCAGTGGACCCTCGTTCGTACTACTGGCCGTCATGACGCTGCTCATCGCGCCGGTGATGGAGGAGTGGCTCTTTCGGGGCGTCTTGCTGCGCGCGATTAGCGAGGGCGGCGCGACGCGCAGTGCCTGGCGACTCGTCGCCGGAGTCATCGTGAGCGCCGTCCTCTTCGCCCTGGCCCACGGTGAGCCCCTACAGTTCGCCGGTCTCGTCGCGCTCGGCGTCGTGCTCGCGATCCTCATGGTGCGCACGAAGCGGCTCGTGCCGAGCATCGTCACGCACGTCTCGTTCAACGGCGTCGCCATCGTCGCCCTCATCGCCCAACGGGCGAGCCACTGATGTGGTCGCGCCTGCAGAGGTTCTGGACGCCCCTGCGCCTGATCGAGATGCTGGCGGTCGTCGCGGTGATTGCCGTGACGCTGTGGGAGCTGCACCCGGAACTGCTGTTCTCCTCGACGCTGATCACTGGCGGTGACACGGGGAGCCACGTTGTTTTGCCCGCCTACCTGAAGAGTCAGGGCAGCCTCTTCAACCTGACGCCGTGGTACCCCGGCTGGTTCGACGGCATGCCCGCCTACACCTACTACTTCGTCCTCCCCGATTTGTTCGCCACGCTGGCGAGCTACGTCATCAACTACGCCGTTGCTTTCAAGCTCGCGACCGTACTCGGCTCGGTCCTCATGCCCGCCGGGGCCTACGCCATGGCCAAGCTCTTTCGCGCGCCCCGACCGGTGCCGGCGGCACTCGCGATTGCCACCCTCCCTTTCCTCTTCGACGCCACCTTCACCATCGACGGCGGCAACCTTTTCTCTACCATGGCGGGCGAGTACTCGTTTTCACTGTCGCTGGCGTTGAGTCTGGTCACCATCGGACTGTTCGCGAGGGGCGTACGGACCGGTCGGGGCTACTGGATCGCGGCGCTCGCACTCAGTGTGACGCTCGCCGCGCACGTGCTGCCCTGGCTCTTCACCATTGGCGCCGTCGGGATCGTCGTCGTCTTCGAGCTCTTGCAACGGCGAGGCATCGGTGACCCGAAGGAGCGCGCCGACGTCGTCGCCGGCGACTACGCACGGCCATTTCGCTTCGCGCTGGGCGCCGGTCTCCTCTCGGGCGCCCTGTCGGCGTGGTGGCTCCTCACCTTCATCACGTCCCAGAACTTCACGAACTCCATGGGTTATTCGAACGTGAAGGTCAATACCCTGCACGACATCTTCACTTCGCTCGGCTGGTTCAACGCGACGGGCGGCGCCGCCGGCGATCGGTGGGTGATCGTGCTGGCCCTGGTGGCGGTCGTGCTGGCCTTCGCGGTGCGAGATCGCCTGGGCATGGTTCTCGCGACGCTCACGATCGTGTCGTTCTGCGCGTTCGTGTACGACCCCCAGAGCGTGATCTGGAACGAGCGTCTCGTACCGTTCTGGTTCATCACCATTCACCTCGGCGTGGGCTGGCTCGTCGGGTACCCCCTCTCGCGGTGGGTCGCCTACGCCCGGGAGCGACCGCGGTGGCTCCCGCACCTCGGGAACGCTCGTCAATCGCGCTGGGACGACGCGGTGGTGGCCGACGGGCACTTCGAAGAGGACCTCGCCGACATTGCGATCGTGTCGCGCGACAGCGACGAGGGAGCGTTCGCCGGCGATCGGTCCGGGCATCTCGACAGTCTGGAGGGGGACGATCGGACGACGAGACGTTCCCTTCGCGCGACGGTCGCGGTCATTGTGCTCGGTCTCGCGACGACGCTGCCGGGACTGATGCCCCCGGTCGCCTCGGCACTCGGCCTCGCTACGGGCGGGAACCAAGTCGCCAGTTGGGCGCAGTGGAACTACTCGGGCTATCAGTCCAAGGCCGCGTGGCCCGAGTACCACGACCTCATGAACACGATGACGCGGGTGTCGGCCCACTACGGCTGCGGGCGCGCGATGTGGGAGTACAACTCGGACCAGAATCGCTTTGGCACACCCATGGCGCTCATGCTGCTGCCGTACTGGACGAATAACTGCGTCGACTCAATGGAGGGCCTGTACTTCGAGTCCTCGGCAACGACGCCCTACCACTTCCTCAACCAGGCCGAGTTGAGCGCCGCGCCGAGCAATCCGCAGGTCGGACTGCACTACGGTTCGCTCGACGTCGCCCTCGGCGTGCGCCACCTCCAGATGCTCGGCGTGCGTTACTACATTGCCTTCACGCCGAACGTCGTCGCTCAGGCCAATCGTGATTCCCAACTCACCCTGGTCGCCCAGACCCGGGCGTGGCCCGCGCCGGGCGTCAAGTGGCGCGTGTACCTCATCAAGCACAGCTCGATGGTCGTGCCCCTCACGACCCTGCCCAACGTCGTCGCGGGCCTCTCGAGCCGCGTCGGTTGGCTCAACGCCAACGCCCAGTGGTGGCTCAATCCGAGGCTCCAGACGACGGTCGCGGCCACGAGTGGCCCCGCAAACTGGCCCGCGGCATCGTCGATCGCAACAATGAACTCGAAGGTCGCCCTTCCCCACGACCGCGTGAGTGGGGTCGTACTCACCACGCAGTCGGTCTCGTTCCACGTCAGCACGATCGGCGTGCCGGTGCTGGTCAAGGTCTCCTACTTCCCGCGATGGGGCGTTACCGGTGCGACGGGCCCCTACCGAGTGAGCCCGAACCTCATGGTCGTCGTGCCGACTGGCCACGACGTGACGCTCGCCTACGGCACGACACCGGCGCTGCGGAT
Organism: Acidimicrobiales bacterium; assembly: GCA_025362585.1. Classification (GTDB taxonomy): domain Bacteria; phylum Actinomycetota; class Acidimicrobiia; order Acidimicrobiales; family RAAP-2; genus RAAP-2. The sequence goes on from JANYFR010000034.1 coordinate 36,038, forward strand.
CGGTAACGGTGTCAGCGACCTCGCCATACTGGCTGCCCTGGCCTCCCTCTATTTCGTAGTGCGAAGACGACGAATCGCTCGACAGTAGAGTTATCGTTCGTGGATACAACCCGAGTCTTCAAGGCCTACGACATTCGAGGCACGTATCCCGACCAGATCGATGAAGGTCTGGCGCGCGCCATCGGCTCAGCCTTCGCCACTCACGTCGACGCCCCGCGTATCGTTTTCGCCCGCGACATGCGTCCGTCGGGCGTCGCGCTCAGCGTCGCTTTCGCCGAAGGCGCACGAGCCGTCGGAGTGGAGGTCGTCGATCTGGGGCTGGCCTCGACCGACTTCCTCTACTTCGCCACCGGCTACCTCGGCACACCGGGCGCGATGTTCACCGCCTCGCACAATCCGGCCCAGTACAACGGGATCAAGCTCTGTCTCGCCGGCGCCAAGCCAATTGGCGTCGAGACCGGTCTCGTCGAGATCGAAGCACTGACGAACAGCTTCTACGCCTCACCGGCGAACGGGCCGCTCGCCTCGGTCGAATCGCTCGACCTGATGGACGAGTGGGTGGCCCACGTGCGCTCCTTCGTCGACACGACGGCACTGCGGCCGCTCAAGATTGTCGCCGACACCGCCAACGGCATGGGCGGGTTCATCGCGCCGCGAGTCTTCGCCGGCCTCCCTTTCGAGGTCGAGATCATGTACGAAGAGCTCGACGGCACCTTCCCCAATCACCCGGCCGACCCGCTCAATCCCGAAAACATCGTGGACTTGCAGCGTCGGGTCCTCGAGGTCGGTGCCGACATCGGACTGGCCTTCGACGGCGACGCCGACCGGGTCTTCTTGATCGACGAGAAGGCGCAGCCAATCAGCGGCTCAACGACGACCGCCATGGTCGCCGCGGTGATGCTCGCGCGCCACCCCGGCGCCACCATCCTCTACAACCTGATCTGCTCCAAGGCCGTGCCCGAAGTGATCGAGGAGAACGGCGGAGTCGCGGTGAAGACGCGCGTCGGGCACAGTTACATCAAGCAGGTCATGGCCGAGACCGGCGCCGTCTTTGGCGGCGAGCACTCGGGTCACTACTACTACCGCGACAACTACCGGGCCGACTCGGGGATCATTACCGCCCTCGTGGTGCTCGAACTGCTCAGTACGGGGTCGATCCCGCTCTCGAGGCTCGTGGCGCCCTACGAACGGTACGCCGATTCGGGGGAGATCAACACTCGCGTGGCCAACCCCGTGGCGACCGTCGCGGCGCTGGCGTCAAGTCTCGGCGCCGCAGGGGTCAACGTCGAGACGCTCGACGGATTGAGTGCGGACTACGGCGACTGGTGGTTCAACTTGCGGCCCTCGAATACCGAACCGCTCCTGCGTCTTAACGTGGAGGCGCCGGACTCGTCGCAGTGCGCCCAGCACGTCGCTGAGGTCCTGGCGCTCTTTGAAGGGAAATGATCATGGCTCTCGACGGATTTCTGCTCGCGCTGCTCGAAGACCCGGTCGACCACGAGGAACTGCTCTACGTGGCGAGTGCCAACGTCCTCTACAACCCACGGCGCCGCGTGGCCTACGAGGTTCGAGACTCCATTGCGGTACTGCTGCCCGACGAGTGTCGAGCGGTGAGCGACGTCGATCACGACGCGTGGGTGAACGACCCCCAGGCCGTGCGCACCGGTCGCCCGTAGCGGTCCCTAATTGAGCCGTTCGACGATCATGGCCATGCCTTGGCCGCCACCGACGCACATCGACTCCATCCCGAAGCGCTGGCCCGAGTCCTCCAGTGAGTTGAGCAGCGTCGTCATGATGCGCGCCCCGGTCATGCCAAAGGGATGGCCGAGGGCAATCGCGCCGCCGCGGATGTTGAGCTTGTCGAGGGTGATGCCGAGGTGCTTGGCGCTCGGAATGACCTGGGCCGCGAAGGCCTCGTTGATCTCCACCAGATCGATGTCGTCAATGGTCATGCCGGCACGCTGGAGCGCTTGACGGCAGGCCTCGATCGGGCCGAGACCCATGATCTCGGGGTTGAGCCCGCTGACCGCGCTCGCCACGATGCGCGCGAGGGGCTTCAGGCCGAGCTGCTGGGCGCGGGTGTCGCTCATCACGACGACCGCCGCGGCGCCGTCGTTGAGCGGACAGGCGTTGCCGGCGGTGATCGATCCGCCCTCTCGAAAGACCGGTTGCAGCGTCGAAAGTCGCTCGAGGGTCGTGCCGGCGCGCGGGCCGTCGTCGCGGGTGACGACGGTGCCGTCGGGCAGCGTGACCGGGATGATCTCGCGTTCGAAGAAGCCGTTCTCCTGATGGGCCACGGCGAGCTCTTGACTGCGAACGGCGAACTCGTCCATCTCCAGGCGCGAGACCTTTTCGTACTCGGCGACATTCTCGGCGGTCTGGCCCATGGCGATGTAGATGTCGGGGAGGCCCGGTTGCGCGGTCCAGGGCTCGGAGACCCGCTCCGAGCGACTCTGGGTTCGGGCCATGGCCTCGGCGAAGAGTGGATTCACGGCCCTGCCGCTGTCCGAGGCCCCGCTCGCGAAACGCGACACCGTCTCAACACCCGCGGCGACGAAGACGTCACCCTCGCCCGCGCGAATGGCGTGAGCGGCCATGCGAATTGTCTGCAGCGATGAGGAGCAGTAGCGATTCACCGTGACGCCGGGCACGTTGTCGAGCCCGGCCAGGAGCGCCGCGACCCGAGCGACGTTGAAGCCCGACTCACCGGCCGGCTGACCGCAGCCCACGATGAGGTCCTCCACGCTCTGGGGGTCCAACTCGGGCACCTTCGCGAGGACGGCGCGCACCACGAGGGCCGTGAGGTCGTCGGGACGCATGTCGACGAGCGAGCCCTTGAAGGCCCGACCAATGGGGGTTCGACCAGTGGCGACGATCACGGCTTCGGGCATGGGTCCTCCTAGGAGCACGGCAGGATTACTGGAGCGAGCATACCCAACTCGTCCCCGGCGCCTCAGTGTGACGAGTCGACGTCCAGGGGCCCTTCATCGTCGAAACCCTGGCGCACGCCCTGACCGGCCCGGCGACGCAGCTGCTCGGGTTCGAACAGCATCCAGTAGGCGTTACGCGCGTGCTTGCGCGAGCGGTTTTCGAAGACTTGCGCCAGCACCTCGGGGTCGTCGGCCTCGTCCTCGTGGACGAAGACCTCGAGGATCGGAGTGGACGTGAGGAGTTGGGCCAGCATGATGCCCTGTGCGGCCTCGTGGGCGCACTGCTTGTCGATGGGGGCCCTACCCGGCATGCCCAGCGCCACGACGATCTGACAGCCGTCCCGTTCGATCAGGTTCTTCGCGGCGACCGCGAGATCCTTAAAGCCGGGGACGGTCCTCGCCATCACGGTAAACGTGGTGTCGAAGCCGGGGCACGTTGCCAGTTCGGCGCGCGCGGCGCCGCCCATGTCGTAGCGGGCGAACATCGTGTCGACGACCCCGATTCTCACCTTCTGCGCGGACTTCTTGTCCTTGGCCATGGTGCTCCATTCGTGACTCGACCCCAGTGTAGGAGTCGAGTGGGCCAGAGCCCGCTCGAGTGGGCGAGGACCTCTAGCGCGGCGCGAGCCCTTCGACGGCCTCTTTTAGATCGACGCCGAACGGGACGATGGCGATGGACGGGATCTGCACGCCCGCCTCGACGTAACGCGCCACGTGCTCGCGGCACGCCCCGTAGGAGCCGTGGATGATCAGTTCGTCGACGACCCGGTCGGGGATGAGCTCGTTGGCGAGCTGACGATCCCCGGCGTCCCACGCGTCCCACATTGGCTGCAGCGCCTCGCCACGTCCGAGCCACCGGTGGAACTCGGCGTAGGCCGCGACGGTCAGATATGACGAGATCATGCGTCGTCCGATGAAACGCGCGGTGTCGACGTCCTCGGTCGGGACGACGAACAGTCGCGCGGCGATGGTCTTTCCTTCGCCGACCTCGGTGCGGCACTGGGCGACGTCGTTCGCGGCGAGCCAGTTGAGGATTGCGCCGTCGGCCTCGGCACCGGCGAGGCGCAGCATCCCGGGGCGCAGCGCGCCGAGCAGGATCGGGGGACGCGCGGCGACGGGTCGCGCGAGTTTGAAACCGTGGACCTCGAACGTCTCGAAGACCTCGTCAATCTTTTCGCCGTCGAGGGCACGCTTCACGAAGCGCAGCACGTCACGAGTGCGCGCGTACGGCTTCTCGTAACGCACGCCATTCCAGCGCTGGACGACCGGCTCACTGGACGCGCCGAGACCCATGGTAAAACGGTCCCCGGCGACTTCGGCGAGGGCGGCGATCGACATCGCCATCAGCCCGGCGCCGCGCGTGAACACGGGCGTCACCGCGACCCCGAGGTGGAGCCGTGGCTCCCAGACTGCGGCCAGGATCAGGGGCGTAAAGCCGTCCACGCCGTCCACCTCGGCCGACCAGACGTCGGTGTAGCCGAGGTCGGCGAGCCGGTGGAACCACTCCTTGTGTTCCAGCAGCGTGACGCCGTCAAAGGGGATGGTGATGCCGTAGCGAGAAGTCATGGACTCAGTGTCTCAGATACCAGGGGCGTGCGCGAACCTAACCAAGGTAGTCGCCGTCGCGAGCGGCGGGCACCGCCAAACCGCGTCGCTTGAGATCGCGGACCCAGCGATCGACCAACGTCTCGAGTACGAAGGTCCGCGCGTAGTGCTTGTTCTCCGCGGCCACGAGGTCCCAGTGGGCGTGCTCGTGGTCGGTCGCGTCGACCATGTAGGTCAGGGCCTTCAGGTACTGCGCGCGTTGCTCGCGGTTGTGCCAGTCGTCATTGGTGAGCTTCCAGCGCTTCAGGGGGTTGCTCGCGCGGTCGTTGAAACGTGCGAGTTGCTCCTTGTCCGAGATGTGGAGCCAAAACTTCACGATGGTGACGCCGTCGTTGACGAGCATTCGCTCGAACTCGACGATCTCTCGAGCGGAGCGCTCAACGACGTCGCGCCCGATGAGCCCGTCGACCCGCTCGACCAGTAGTCGTCCGTACCACGAGCGGTCGTAGACGGTCATCTCGCCCCGTCCGGGTACGTCGCCCTCGAAGCGCCACAGGAAATGGTGGCGCAACTCCTCGGGCGTGGGCGCGCTGACCGGCACGACGCGAACGTGGCGCGGGTCGATGCTCATCGTGAGACGGCGGATCGCCCCACCCTTACCGGCCGCGTCAAAGCCCTCGAAGACCACCAGCAGGCCCGGACCGACGACGTGGGGCTCAAGCAGTCCGGCGCTGAAGAGCCGCAACTGGGTCAACCGGTGTTGGGCCGCCGCAAGTCGTCGGTCGGACTCGTCGCGGTTGAGCGATTTCGTGAGGTCGATCTGGTCGATCCGGTTGGTCACGTCGCTCGCGCAACCAACGGTCGATGGGTCACGGCCAACTCCTTCAGCTCAATCAGCAACGTAGCGCACGGTAGGGCGATCGGCCCCAATCTCGTGGTTCCGGTCGTCCTCTCTAGGCTGGGCGTGCCCTCGGTCGGGTCAACTCAGAGAGAACTATGCGTAAATCTGTCATCGTGGGAATCGTGGTGGCGCTGGTCGCGGCCCCGCTGGTCACGGGCCCCGCGCACCCCGCGTCCGCCCAGAGCTCGCGGACGTCGAGTGCGAACGCTCCCTACCGGCCGGCGCCGATCTGCGTGACGACCTGCAGCGTGTGGCGACCAGTGGACACCTGGAGTCGGGGCGCTCCGTCAATCCTCACGACGACCTTCGCGCCCTTCGCCGAGCGTCCGGCCACCGTGGTCTACGCGGCCTGGATCCGCACCGCCTCGACCGACCTCGCGCTGTACCTCGGCTACAAGGGCCCCGGCGTGACCGGTCCAACGCTCTCACGGGGCCCCGAATCGGTCCCTCTCGTGGGGCGTCCGAGGCTGCTCGCAACCTTCAACTCGGGCTTCTACGAGAAGGACGGCGCGGCCGGCTTCTACGCCCACCACACCCTGTACTTCCCTATGGTCAAGGGCCTCGCCACCGTGGTGCGTTACGCCGACGGCCACGTCGACGTCCAGACCTGGACCCACGGGGCTCGACCCGGTCCAACTATCGTGATGGCCCGCCAGAACCTGTCGCTGCTCGTAGACGGCGGACGAGCGACGGGCCTGGTTCACGACAACGCCGCCTGGGGCCTGACCCTGCACGGCGTGGCGGCCGTGTGGCGCACCGCACTCGGTGTCGACGGGCGGGGTAATCTCGTCTACGCGGCCGTCCCCAACGTAACGGCGGCCGCCCTGGCTGACGTGGTGGTGCGACTGCACCTGGTGCGCGCGATGCAGCTTGACATCAATCCCGAGTGGCCGATATTCGTCACCTACGCGGCCGCCGGCGCGGCCGGCCCTTCGTTGTTCGTGCCTAATCCGAACCAGATCCCTGGACGTTTCCTCTCCACCAGCACTAAGGACTTCTTTGCCGTCTTCGTAACCGACCGCCCCGGCGAAGCTCAACCGTGGTAGCGCGCCACGCGGCGAGGTCGGCGAAGCACGGTTTGCGGGCCCAACGAGTCGCCGTCTGGGGCAGTCTCGGAGCCGTCATCATCGCCGTGGTGGCCGTGGGCTCGGCGAACGTGCTCACCTCGGGCGACCACGCCTCGACCTCGACCACCACCAGCGCGGTCGCCACCACCACCACGACCACCACCACCACCACGCTGGCGACCGCGAGCCTCTCGGCCGTGGGTGATACTGAATTGGGCAATTCGCCCCAGCTCCCGGCGGACCCCACCGCGTACCTGCTTCCCATCAAATCCGCGCTCGCGGCCCCGATTGTCGTTGGCAACCTCGAGGGCACGATGACCAGCGCCACCACGTCCAAGTGCGCGCCGACGTCGACGCACTGTTTCGCCTTCCAGATTCCGACCTCCTACGCTCGCGCCTATCGGAATGTCGGGTTCACCGTCCTCAACAGTGCCAACAATCACAGCCACGACTTTGGCGCCCAGGGCACTGCCGACACGAGCGCCGCACTGGCGGACGCGGGAATTGCTCAGGCGGGCCTGCCCGGCCAGATCGCGATCGTTCGCGAGGGGTCGCTGAAGGTCGCCGTCGTGGGCGTCGCGCCCTACGCAGTCACCAACGACCTACTGAATTTGGTGTCCGCGGCCCAGCTCATTGCCGAGGCCCAGCGCCGGGCGAATCTCGTCGTCGTCTACATGCACGCCGGCGCCGAGGGGACGATGGCCGACCACGTCTCACGGGCCACCGAGACCTACGTGGGCGAGAATCGGGGCAACCCCTACGCGTTCGCCCACATGGCGATCGATCATGGCGCCGACCTGGTGATCGCGAGCGGACCCCACGTGTTGCGCGCGATGGAGTGGTATCGCGGACACCTCATCGCCTACAGCCTCGGCGACTTCGCCAACTTCTACGACTTCTCGTCCGCGGGGAGCTTGCGCCTTTCGGGTATCTTGCACGTCACGCTCGACGCGCACGGCGCCTTTGTCGCCGGCCACTTCACGTCGCTGAGCCTGAGCCCGTCGGGTCAGCCCTTCGTCGATCCCACGGGGGCCGCCGCGGCGTTCGTCAACCAACACTCCACGGCCGACTTCGGGGCCACGGGCGCCCTGATTAACCGTCGCGGCGAGATCAAGCGACCGACCTAGCACTGATTAGCACCCGCCGGGCGGCCCCGGCGTGCCCGGTCCGAGGCGAAAGTCGTCAACCGTACCCACGTTGAAGCGACGCGGGTTCGGGCCGAGGTGCACGACGTACCAGAGGCCGCGCCACGAAATGAGCGAGGCCACCGCGACCGAGACAATGACGTGGTTGCGTCGCACGACCAGGCGCACTCGCGGCAGGTGCCAGTAACCGATCCGGTTCTCGCACGCGCCGGGCGTGATCCACCGCGCGAGGCGCGCATTGGCCTCCACGCGAACCAGTGTGCTGGTGGCTCCCGCGACGAGTCTTCGGCGATAGGCCGCGAGGTCGAGGAAGTAGAAGTATTCGAGGCGGGTGACGTAATCGCCGGCCGGCGCCCGAATGACGCCGGTCTTCATGCGGAGGTAGGCGGACTCGGGGAAGAAGACGGTCGTCGCGAGAGTCGTGGAGTCGTGTCGAATCGCGCGAAACAGTGTCTGCATCTGGTGGGTGAGCGGCGCCGCGAACGACGGTTCGACGTTCGTCTGGGGCAGGTTCTCGGGCGGGGTTGCGCCATTCGCGGGCGACGCGACGAGCGCGGCGGCCCCGACGAGCAAGAGGGCGACGCGTCGCGTCACGCCGCGCGCCAGCGTCGCAACGCAATCACCGTCCAGATGGCCTCGACGACACCGAAGGGCCACGTGCCGCTCAAGAAGCCGTACGCGCTCGAGAGGAGGCAGCCCGTGGCGAAGAGCAGGACGAAGAGCCGGCCCCGCGACTCGAGAGCGTACATGACCATCATGAAGGAGACGGCGCAGATTCCGTAGAGCGTGACCCACGTCACCGCGGCGCGGCGTGTCGCGCTCGGCGACTGAGTCCAAACCTCGCCTCACTCCACGATCCGACCAGAAAGAGGGCGCCGAATAGTCCGAGCAGTACCGCGAACTTCTCGTGCGGGGGCAGGAACGTGAACGAGACGTTGGAGGTGCCCTTAGGCACGGTGATGCTCTGGTAGACGCCGTCGACGGTGGCAATTGGTACCGAAGATCCGTTGACCGACGCCCGCCACCCGGCCATCGAGAGTTCGGTGCGCAGCAGGGTCGTCGCACCACTCGGACAGTGCACCGTTGCCTCGTCGACCGTGGTACTGGTCACCGTGCACGACGCGGAGGCCGTGGAGTAGAAGGGCCGGGGGCTCGGGGTCTCGTAGATGGTGGCAGTCTTGTCAGTGAAGACCTGCTTCAATCCGAGCCTCGCGAGGCCCGGCAGGAGCTTGAGACCATTGGGAAACACGAGGTACTTGACCGAGGCGCCCTCGTACGCGGCGAAGTGGACGAGCAACTGATGCTGTTGCACCTTTTCCCCGGCGAGGCCGTTCCTGATGACGAACTGATTCTGGGGCGACATTCCGGGAAAGAGTTGCCACTGAATGAAGTTGTTGAACGACTTGGGCCACGGCAGGTCGATCGCGCTCAGGGAGTTTAGGTTGAACTGTGAACCTAGATTGGCGATGAGGATCCCGAAGTCGAGGTAGCGGGCCTCGCCCTGGTTGGTCTGGAGGAACGAGATTGGTGCCCGGTCAACGGTGGTGGAGTCTGGAGCATCGGCCTCGGGAATCGCGAACATGATCAAGGACTCAGCCACCAGCACCGCCGCGAGCAACCAGAGGCCGAATCGTATCTTCCTCGACTGCGCGATGCCAAACATCACCGCGACCGCGATGAAGGGCAGGACGTTAAGGAATGCGTGGATGATGCGCGTCGAGGAGCCCATCACGATGCCCTGATTGATCAGTCCGGCAATCCACACGCCCATGAGCAGCAGCAGGACGGTGAGCAGCGACGACAGATTAATCAGTCGTTTCGCGCGCGCAGTGGTGGCGAAGTCAACGAGGCCGAGCACCGCGAGTACGATCACCGCCATCTCGCAGGTTGGCATGATGTAACGCGCCAGCGTCGCGGTCTTGACGAGCGGGATCAGATTCCACACGTAGCGAACACGCAAGAAGTCGGTCATGCCGAAGATGGCGATGATGGTCCACGCCCCGAGAAAGATGCGCAGTGGTCGATGCCGCTTGCCGAAGAGTCCGAGCAGTGCCATCACGGTGACACTCGCGAGGAAGTAGCCGCCGATCGAGCCCCAGGGGCCCACGGCATTAGGGTTGCGAAAAATGGTTCCGTAAATGTACGGGTTCGTGAACATGGGCACCGTGCGTAGGGTGAGTTTGGCCACCCCCGCAACGTCGGCGGTGTGACTGCCGACGAACGCCACCTTCATGAAATCGTAGAACGGCACGAGGATCGGCAGCGAGAGGAGGAGTCCCACACCGCCCGCGAGGCCAATCCGCTTGGCCGCGAGCAGACGATGCTCGCGGGCGAGGTCGAAGTAGCGCACGGCGGCCCAGCCAACGCAGAAGAGGCCGTCGAAGTACGCCACTTCGGGGAAGCCCGCGTAGAGCGACAGGGCAATGGCGATCGCCGCGAGGTACCACCCCTTGGACGTCGAGCCCCGCGTGCTGTCGTAGATCAACTCAATGCCGAGCAACAGCATGGGCAGGAACGCCACCGGATTGAGCACCGAGTTTCCGAGCCAGGCGTAGGTCCCGTTGAGGGCGAAGAGGATTCCGCCGGTCGTCGCGATGAGCTCGGAGGCGCCGAGGCGCTTAGCGAGGAAGTAGGTGGAGGCGCCCGCAATCACCTCGAGGCAGATGTGAAACCAGAGGAGCCCACTCGGCAGGGCGAAGAGCAGCGTGAGCGGAAAGAGGGCGGCTGACTGCATCTCTCCCGCGAGGGGTTGGCCCAGGCCCTCGAAGTAGTTCCACCACGGTAGGTGGAAGTGGAGGAGGTCGGCGGCGGCGAGGTGGCCGAGCGGCTGGGTGATGAAGCCGACGTTGGGGTCGATGGCTGGTCGCCCGCAGGACCCGCGACAGACGGCGTGGGCGATGCCCGACGTCCAGCTAATTGGATTGGCGTCGGACAGGCCAGTGAGGTAGAGACCGTTAGCGATGAAGACAGCGAGAACGATCAGTCCGAGCGGAGTCGCGAGTGGCGGTAGGCGGCGGTGCAGCGCCACGAGTCGAGTCCCGAGGGGGGTCGCCAGGGCGGACAGTCGGCGCTGCTCGGCCGACAGTCGGGCTCCGAGGGGGTTCACCAGCTCAGGCTAACAAGAGGGAGCGAATTCAACGGACTGGCGCGCTCTTGCGGCGGGGTAGGTAGTACATGGTCTCGCCGAGCAGCATGACCGCTTCGGGAAAGTACGGGTCCCGGAACGATCCGAAGATATCCCAGCGTCGTATGAAGCGGTTGCGGTCGTCGAGCGGGTCGAGGTCGCCTCGCGACGAGCTGACGTGATGGAAGAACTGAATGTCGGGGTCGTATATCACCGACCGACCTTCGAGCTGACCTCGCAGGCAGATGTCGACGTCGTTCATCGTCACCTTCAACTGTTCGTCCATTCCGCCGAGAGACTCCCAGAACTCGCGACGGACCATCTGCACCGCGCCAGTGACCGCGGCCACATCGCGCACGGCGGTGGTGAATTGGTCGACGTGGGGGTAGTTCGAGTCGGTGCGCAGGTGCTGGGGGTAGGGGGCGATGACGATGCTCTCGTGCTCGCGGCGACCGTCCCGGTCCAAGAGGCAGGCTCCGACGAAGCCGACGGCCGGTAACGAGGCGAGTGAAATCATGCGCTCGAGCCAGTCAGGGGTGACGAGGACGGTGTCGTTGTTGAGGGTCACCACGAAGTCCGCGTTCGAGTGGCTAACGCCGCGGTTCACAATGGCGGCGTAGTTGAAGGGGCCGGGACAGGGCACCACCCGGTACCGAGAGCCGGCGAAGTACGCCAGCGTCTCGGGCTGCACCGAGTCATTATCCAGGATGATGATGTCGTAATTGGGGTAGGTGGTCTTCTGCTCCAGCGCTTCGATGCACTGACGCACGAGGTCGACGCGGTCGCGCGTTGGAATAATGATGTCGACTCTCGGCGCGGGAGTTGGCACTTCGAGAATCCAACGCACGACGCCGGGCAGCGAACCGGGCCGCACCGAGCCGGCCCATCCGCGGCGCGTCAGCGCGGCCAGCACGACTCGACCGGTGTCCTCGTCGATGTGTGCAGTGTCGAAGGCCATCGACGGCCGCCCCGCCGGCAGGACGAGTGAGACGTGGCGAAACGTCGCGCCGATTTCGCTGAGACGCAGGTACGCGTCATGCTCGAAGGCCCAGCCGGCGTCGGGGGAGAATCCGCCGATCCGTCGCAACGTCGCAACGCGCAGCAACGCGGGTCGCCCGACCACGTTGTAACTGAGCAGCGTGTGTGATCCCACCGAGGCGCTCTTGAAGAGCGGTGCGAACTCGTTGGGTCCGACTTCGTCGGCGAAGACGACGTCGTCGCCGACGACGGCCCCCTTTAAGAGTGCCGAGAGCGTCTTCACTCGATCGGAGCCTGTGCGTGACGCGTCGATGATGAGGAGCCAGGTGGAAGAGATCGCCGTGATGGTCTCGTTCAATGCGTCAATGATGGCGCTCGGTGCGGACGTGGCCTCATTGACTACGACCACCGTCACGTCGTCGAGGAGCGGCACTGAGGCCACTTCGTCGACGTAGTGCATTGCGAACCGTGGACTGTAATTGGCGGGGAAGACGATTGACGCCGACGGGGCCTCATTTTCGACATGCGACACAAAGTCCGTCTCTATCTTCTGCGGCAGCGAGCGAAGTCGTCGCAGGGTTCGCAGAAGCGGGCGAAAGAGGAATCGCGCCACCTTGTAGCGCAGGGTGTCCTCACCCAACATCCGACCGAGAATGCGTTGGAGCCGGTTGCCGCCCATCTCTCGCATGTCCGCGTGGAACGAGGCCCAACGCCGTGCCATCTCCCTGTCGGAGATGACCCTCTGCTGGAGCGTCCCTTCAAGGTCGAATCGCTGAAACGTTGGCACGGGACGGAGCTCTCTCTTGACGTTCAGTGAGCGTAGGGATCCACGACTCGAGACAAAGTTACTGTGGCGGACAGTCCCCGTGAGCACGGCCCCGTGGAGAGCGACGTCTACCGCCGCGCTCCTCCGTGGAGCAGGCGTCGATCCCTGCTCCTCATGCTACATTTCGCTCAACAATTTTGCAATGAAGATGATTGCCGTACCGAATGAGATTGGCGCAGTGTGCTCCGGTCGAGGTCGTTGGAACACCTGGCGAAGAGATTAATCTCAACGGTGGCGCGGCCGCCGCGTGGAACGGTTCTTGGCGATGGCCGACAGACTGATTTCCGTGTCCTGCCACTGGGCGAAGGGCAAATGCTCTGCATGATGCCCAGCAAACTTCGCCGCCGCGCCCGGTCCATCCAACGCAAAGAGATCCAGCCGAACCGCGAGCGAGGAGCCGCTTGCACTAAAGGATCGAGATCTCGCGCCAGAGGTCGATGCCGCTCTCCACGGCCGACAAGTCGATTCGCGCCAACTCATCGGTGTCAAACGTGAGATTGTCGAGGGCGCCGAGGTTTTCGTCCAACTGAGCGACACTGCTCGCGCCAATCAAGACCGACGTGACCCGGGGATCGCGCAGTGCCCACGCCAGCGCCATCTGCGAGAGTTTCTGTCCACGTTCTTGCGCCACGGCCTGCAGTGAGCGAACGCGCTCCAAATTTTCGTTCTTCAACATCGACGTCGGCAGTGACGCCTCCTTCGAGGCCCGAGAGCCTGCGGGGATACCGTGGAGATAGCGCTCGGTGAGGAGGCCCTGGGCAAGCGGAGAGAAGGCAATGCACCCCACTCCCGCGGTGCCCAGAACGTCGAGGAGTTTGTCCTCGATCCAACGGTTGAACATCGAGTACGACGGCTGGTGGATCAAGAGAGGCGTGCCGAGGGCGCGCAGGATGGCGATCGCCTCCTTGGTGCGCTCGTCGGAGTACGACGAGATCCCCACGTACAGCGCCTTGCCCTGGCGCACGGTCGAGTCGAGCGCCCCCATCGTCTCTTCGAGCGGCGTCGTCACGTCGAAGTGGTGGTGGTAGAAAATGTCGACGTACTCCAGACCCATACGAGAAAGGCTCTGATCGAGGCTCGCCAGCAGGTACTTGCGCGAGCCAAGGTCGCCGTAGGGGCCGGGCCACATATCCCAACCGGCTTTGGTCGAGATGATCAGTTCGTCACGCAGCCCCGCAAAGTCTTCTCGCAGGAGCTGTCCGAAGTTCGTTTCGGCACTGCCGTAGGGAGGGCCGTAGTTGTTAGCGAGGTCGAAATGGGTGACGCCGCGGTCAAAGGCACGACGGAGGATGGCGCGCTGACTGTCGAGAGGGCTTTCGTCACCGAAGTTGTGCCAGAGCCCGAGCGAGATGACGGGCAGTGCCAGGCCGCTGCGTCCACTTCGCCGGTACGTCATGCTCGAATATCGATCGTGGGAGGGCACGTAGGTGGTCATGGTCAAATCGTATCGGCGCTGCTCACGGTCGCCACGTCCGTCAGTCGTGCCCACTGAGCGCCAACCTCAATCCGGGCACTGTCCGCACCAGATCGCCACCACGCTACAGAGTTACGGAGTCCCCATCGCCTAATTCTCGACGACCGCGAGCGCCCTGCTTCGTCTGTCCAAAATGTTTCGAGTCCCGATGGCTGAGTATCGTGGCGCTGATGGGCATGGTCTTCGAAGAGGATGCGTCGGGAGCCTGGAACGAAATGTTCAGCGCCCCGGGTACCCCGCGTCCCATCTACGAACGCCTCATTGCCGAGCTCGACCGTTATCCGACCTCCGAGCTCCGCCAGCGATCCGAGCAGCTCTCTCGCACGTTTTCGGACCGTGGTGTCACGTTCGCCTACAGCGGCAACGAACGTCCCTTCCCCCTGGACCTGGTGCCCCGACTCCTCGGTGCTCTCGAATGGGACTTGCTGGCGCGCGGCATCGCCCAACGGGTCCACGCCCTCGAGGCATTCCTGCACGACACGTACGGTGAAGGACGAATCTTCGCCGAGGGCCTTATCCCGCGCTCTGTCGTGACGTCCAGTCCCCATTTCTGTCGCGCGGCAACCGATGTCGACACCCCCAACGGCGTGCGCATCGCGGTGTCGGGCATCGACCTGGTGCGCGACGAGCAGGGCAACTTCCGCGTTCTCGAAGACAATGTCCGTATTCCGTCGGGCGTCAGTTACGTCATCGAGAATCGGCGCGCCATGACGCAGACATTTCCCGCGCTCTTTTCCGATCATCGAGTTCACCCGGTGGACGCCTACCCCTCACGGCTCTTCACCGCGTTGCGGGCCGCCGCGCCCGGTGGTGTCGCCGACCCGGTCGTGGTGGTGCTCAGTCCGGGCGTGCACAACGCGGCCTACTTCGAGCACGTGCTACTTGCGCGAATGATGGGTGTCGAACTCGTAGAGGGTCGCGACCTCCTCTGTCGGTCAAATCATGTCTTCATGCGAACGACAAACGGGGAGTGTGCGGTGCACGTCATCTACCGGCGCGTCGAAGACGATTGGCTGGACCCCCTGCAGTTCCGACCGGACTCGGTGATCGGCGTCGCGGGACTCGTGAACTGTGCGCGCGCCGGTAACGTGGCGATCTCGAACGGCCTCGGTAACGGCGTCGCTGATGACAAACTCGTCTACACCTACGTGCCGTCGTTCATCCGCTTCTACCTCGGAGAGGAGCCCCTTCTCGACAACGTCGAGACGTTTCGCCTCGAGGATTCCGAGGTCCGTGCTGAAGTAGTGGCGCACCTCGCGAACTACGTCATCAAGCCCGTGGACGGTTCGGGAGGCCACGGGATCGTCATCGGTCCCCAGGCCAACGACGCGATGCTCGCCACCGCCCGCCACGCGATCATCGAGTCGCCGCGAAATTGGATTGCGCAGCGGCCCGTGGCTCTCTCGACCCACCCGACCTTCGTCGGCGACATCGTGAGTTCGCGCCACATCGACCTACGACCCTTCGCCGTCAACGACGGCCGCGAGATTTGGGTGTTGCCGGGCGGCCTCACCCGGGTAGCGATGGGCGCGGGTGAGCTCGTCGTCAACTCGTCGCGCGGCGGCGGTTCCAAGGACACTTGGGTGTTGAACGACCAGTCGACGGCCCCGCGCGACTCGCGCTTCGGGACGACACCAAATCCCCGTACGGCCCTGGCGAATCCGCGCCAGAACAGTGGTTTCGCCGCCCTCGAGGCCGACCAGTGAGTGAGCGGGGGATGCTCTCGCGCCTGGCGGAGTCGCTCTACTGGATCGGCCGCTACGTCGAGCGGGCCGACGACACGGCCCGCATCGTCGACTCCTACGTTCACCGAATGGTGGAGGATCCCTTCAACGACGAGGACGCGACCTGCCGGTCGCTGTTCGCGATACTGGGCATCGAGACGGTCGCAGATCAAGTAGTTACCACGACTGAGACGCTGCAGAAGATTGTCTACGACGCCGAAAGTTCCAACTCCATCGCCGGGGCGTTGAGCGGCGCCTTCGAGAACGGGCGACGAAGTCGCGACTTCATCTCCTCGGAGATGTGGGTTGCGCTCAACTCCACGCGCAATCGTCTGCCCCAGATGGAGGGCATCGCGCGTCGCCTCGGACCGTCGCAGTACCTGCTCTACGTGCGCGAACGCGCGGCGCTATTGGCTGGTCTTACCGACGCTACCCTGAGCCACGACGACGGGTGGCACTTTCTCGTGTTAGGGCGCAGTATCGAACGCATTGACATGAGCGCGCGATTGATGCGTGGACGGGTCATGGGCGAGGACCACGCACCCGACTGGCTGGCGTTTCTGCGAGCGTGCGGGGCGATGGAGGCCTTCATGCGCAGCACCTCGGAACTGCATGATGCCAATGGCGTTGCCGCGTTCTTGCTGCTCGACCGACTCTTTCCACGCTCCGTGCTCTACTCGCTTAACCTCGCCGACACCTGCCTCTTTGAGATCCAACCGAGTAGTCAACGCATCGCGTCAGCGGACCTCGCGCGACAGAGTCTCGCTCGGGCCCGGGGTCGACTCGAATTCATCGACTCGACGCGTCTGCTCGAACAACTGCCCGAACTGCTCGAGATGCTCGAAGAGACCTGCTCGCGGGTGAACGGCGCCATCACCGAGCGGTTCTTTCGTCACGAGGACACCGTCAGTTGGTCGGCGAGGGGCGGCCTGTGACGCTCAACTCTCACCTCGGCCTGACGATTCGCCACCACACCGGCTTCACCTACGACGGACTGGCGAAGGCGTCATACAACGAGGCCCGCATGACGCCGATCTCCTCGGCCCACCAAGAGGTGCGTCACAGCCATATCGTGGTATCCCCTTCGGTGCCGCTCTCCCACCACGTCGACTATTTCGGGACCCACGTGACGGCATTCGACATTCAAGAGCCCCACGGCCAGCTCGAAGTCGAGGCACGCTCGATGGTCGAAAGTCGAGCCGCGATCCTCGAAAAGCCGATCACCTGGGCGCAGCTGCGCGAAGCGTGGCTGGTCGACTTCTACTCGGAGTACCTGCTGGCGACGCGTCGCACCGTCCTCGCGGGCGAGGCGATGAACGATATCTCGAGGTGGACCTCCACGCCTGACCTGCACGAGTGCGTCGAGGCGGTCGGGGAGTACGTGCGCGGCCACCTGCGTTACGTGCCGGGCGCCACCACCGTTTCGGCGACCGCCCAGGAGGCGTGGGACCGCGGCGAGGGGGTCTGCCAAGACATCACGCACGTGACCATTGGACTGCTGCGCGCCGCCGGAATCCCGACGCGCTACGTCTCGGGCTACCTCTATCCGAGCGACGAGGCCGAGGTCGGCGTCGCCGTGGCCGGCCAGAGTCACGCGTGGATCGAATACTTCTCGGGCACCTGGACCGGTATGGACCCGACGAACGGCGTGCGCGAGACCGAGTGTCACATCGTTGTCGCCAGTGGCCGCGATTACGACGACGTCGCACCGTTGAAGGGGGTCTACCAAGGTCCGGCCGCCTCGAGCCTCGGCGTCGTCGTTGAAATGAGTCGCACGCCCTGAGCGTCGGTCCCGTCGTGGCTCGACACCATGGGACCGACGTCGCTCGAAAGAGAGAGGGAAGGATAAGTTGCAGGGGACGAGCAAAGGAGAGCACGTGAATCCAGTCGTTGTCGGCGTCGTGCAGATGTCGTCGGGCGCCAATCTGACCGAAAACGTTCGCTCGGCGCTCGCCCTGGTTGACGAGGCCGCCGATCGCGGTGCAATGTACGTGCAGGTGCCGGAGTATTTCAACTATCTCGGCCCGGCCAAGGGCTACGCCGCCGCCGCTGAGTCGATTCCGGGTGCGACAACTGACCAGATGGGCAGCCTCGCCAAGGAGCGTGGGATCACCGTCCACCTCGGCAGCCTCCTCGAGCGCTCGAGCGTCGAAGGGATGTCCTTCAACACCAGCGTCGTCATCAATCCCCAAGGTGTGATCGTCGCCACGTACCGAAAGGCCCATCTCTTCGACGTTGAGGTGCCGGGATCGATCGTGCACCGCGAGTCCGACGTGATCACTCCGGGCGAGGAGTTGGTCGTTGTCAAGCTTGCTGAGTTCAACCTCGGACTGTCAGTCTGCTTTGACGTTCGGTTTCCCGAGATGTACCGAGCGCTCGTGAGTCATGGGGCGCAGGTACTCTCCATACCGGCCGCCTTCAACGCCACGACCGGTCGCGCGCACTGGGAAGTGTTGGTTCGCTCGCGTGCTATCGAGAACCACGCCTTCGTCGTCGCCGCGGCCCAGGTCGGATCAACCGTTGAGGGGATTGACACTTTTGGACACTCGCTCATCGTCGATCCGTGGGGTCTCGTGCTCGCTGAGGCGACGACCCACGGACCTGAGGTGCTCGTGGCAGAACTGGACCTCACGGAGGTGGCGCGGCGTCGCGCACAGATCGCGGTCTTGAACTTCCGTCGTCCCGCTCTCTACGAATCAACTGTCCGCAGTTGAGCGACGATGGACTCGTCAGATGGTCAAGCGCATTTCGTGGTGCCCGAGGGGGACGTCGTGCAGACCGTCGTGGTTGTGATGGGCACCGTAGTCGGAGGGGCGTAGACCGTCGTGGGTGGCGCGGCCGGGGGTGACGTCACTGCGGACACGAACGTAGTTGGAGGTGACGTCGCGGGCGGGGGCGCGGCGGGACCCGAGGGCAATCCTGTCGGCACACGCGACGCCGTGGCGCCAGTTTTTGTCGTGGCGGCCACACCCTTGGACAGACTTGCGCCCGCGCGACCGCCCACGTTCGTGCCAACTTTCGACAAAGCCGCGAGAGGGTGGGCCGTGGATTTTGATTTTGAACTGGACGATGTGGTGGTGTGGGGTTTCGAACTGGACGTGCGCTTCGACGACGCCCGCGACCTGGACGATGAGCCTTGGGGCGCCTTCAGCGACACCGAAGGCGAACCGGAGGAGGTCACTGTCCGAGAGGCAGACGGGATCGGGTCGGAGATCGACGACGAACTACTCACCGATATCGGCGATGCCGCGACGGCGTTCGCCACGTTCGTAGCGTTCGCCACGTTCGCGAAGTAGTTGACCATGAGCGCCGAAATGAGTCCGGAACTGACGAAAATAACTTGAGAAAGTCGACGAAGTCGACCAAATTGGTTGTGACGTCGTTGCTGGGTCGCAGGCGAGGTTGCGCGCATCTGGAAACACTCAGCCTGTGCTGCTAATCCTCACCACGGTCAACCGTGGTGGTGAGGTCGGGGAGAGGAGACGCCACCACGACGGGCGGAGGCGTCATCGTGGCTGGCCCAGTCGTCGTTGACGCTGGCACGGTGGTCGTGGTCGTGGGCGCGCGCGGAGGGAACTTCGTCGACCCCACCGTCGTCGAGGTGACCGTTGACGGGGATGTGGTTGTCGACGTTGCTGTGGACTGTGTCATCACCGTGACCGGTGTCTCTGGAATCGTATTGGGACGTTCATATTTGGGGCCGACGGAAGCGTGGCGCGCTGGAGTGACTGAGGTGGCGCTGGCGCGATGTTTCGCAGGGTCCCTAATCGCCTCCGACTTCGCAACGCCCAACGTGTTGGCCGTAACGACGCCCGTGCGGTGGACGGAAGCTGCAGTCACCATGCTCGGAATGACGATGGCGGCGGCGGCGCCGGCCGTGACGACGCCGGTGGTCATCCATGATGCAATTGAGCGCAGTCGTTCCATTGCACCTCCTCGAACCGATTTAGTCGCCTCCGTCTCAATAAGAAGGATGCCAGTGGATTGACACGTTTCGGACACACACGCGTCAAAACGGCCAAAAACCGGTGGTAATGGATGCTGATGCGCTGGCCACGTTCGGACGCAATTAGTTGTGGTCGATTCGCGAGTTCCGCTCGTGTGAGTAGCGAGTGATGAGGCCCACTGACTGGGCCGAATAGCGACTGGTCGTCGTGCCCGAGGGGCTGGTGGTGCAGACCGTCGTCGTGGTCACCGGCGCCGTGGTCGGGGGACGTACTGCGTTGTCGGGGCGGCCATCGGTGCAGTGGTCACCGGTGTCGAGATTGCAGGTTTCGAAGTGAGCGTGACTGGCGTAGCGATACGTTAGAGCCCTAGAGCGAATCCGGAGATCGTAGTGCTCGCGCGCTTGGTGCACACCGCAATGGTGGGGAGCTTGAAGTAATACGACGTCGATCCCGCCGTGACGACGACCCCATTGGCGTTCTTCTGCAGGCACGTCGAGGGAGTGAAATTTCCTGCTTCGACGACGCCCCACTGCGCATTGGCAACACCACCATGCGCGATGATGGCCACCAGGGCCCCGCGTCCGCCCAACTTGTTGCTCGTGGACTTCGGACCAATCGGTCTGTGGGCAGGGCCGAACACCGCCTGAGCCCTAGGAATACCGTGGAGCGTACATTTCTGAGCCGACTTGTTAGAGAGACGAAGATCGTAGTAAATCGTTCCCGCCGTCCCATTGGAGGCACCAATTTGGACGGTCAGATTGGCCGCGGTGCAGGTGGGTAGGACAACGTGGGGACTGGCCGCATTGGCGGCGCCCCCAAAGAACGAGGAGATCGCGAGCACGATGGTCGCTGCTGCGAAGCCGGTGACAGTTCGAACATTCATAGCTTTCCACTCTCTCTTGCTTCAGGCCTTGGCTCTTCGATGATGAGCGACACGAAGTCCCACTCACGTTGCAACGTGTCCACAACTTATCTTTGGGCCGCCAATGGATTTAATTACTGGGTCCCAATGCCGCGTCGGTGAGGACGGTCTTTGCCACGCCAAAGGGGCACCCCATCCGGGCAATGAAGGGCGCGATACCGACCCAAGGCCAGAATTCCCGGGTAAAGAGGACCTTGACTGGGCAGCGGCTTCGTTAAAAAAGTTAGTTGTTACTTACGTTAGTTATGATTTACGCTTATCCGATGGATCTCGTCCTGAAGGCACTCGCGGAGCCGCGTCGTCGCGCGATTCTGCGCCTCGTCTGGTCGCAGGAGATGACCGCGTCCAACATCGCCGCAAACTTTGATGACGTCACGCGTCCGGCAATTTCCCAGCACCTTCGAGTCCTGCGTGATGCCAACCTCGTGGGGGATCGTCGCGACGGGAGCCGCCGACTGTATCGGGCGAACCACGACGAGATGGTCCGCCTGCGCCGTTTCCTCGAGCAGTACTGGCAGAGCAGTCTCGAGCGTCTGCAAGACGGTGCCGAGGCTGCCCAACGAATCAAGGAGATGTAGAAATGGCCGATCACGTGTGAAGTACTCATTGACGCGCGCCCGGGACCGTGTATGAACTGCTAACCGATCCAGGAATCCAACAGAGTTGGTTCGGTGTTGATTCGACAATCGAAGCGCGGCCCGGCGGTATGCACAAGACATTGGTCGCGGGGCGCCATCCGGCACTCGGCGAGTTCGTCGAGGTCGTGCC
Source organism: Acidimicrobiales bacterium (assembly GCA_025362585.1). Classification (GTDB taxonomy): domain Bacteria; phylum Actinomycetota; class Acidimicrobiia; order Acidimicrobiales; family RAAP-2; genus RAAP-2. The sequence continues at coordinate 57,389 of JANYFR010000034.1, forward strand.
CGCCGAGAAGATCGTCTTCACCTTCGGCTGGGACGAGGCGAATCATCCGATTCCGGCGGGTTCGACCTTGGTAGCAATCAGCCGGCATCCAGAAGGCACGGTGCGCTTGGTGCACAGCGGTTTGCCCGACGACGCTGTTGAAGACCCTACGAAAGGTTGGCGTCACTACGTGGAGCGTCTGGCCATCATCGCGACCTGAGGCGACGCCGGCCCCGACGTTATGGACTGAGCACCTAGGTCCTTTCACTGCTTCGATGAGGTCGCACACTATATGGTGTTGAACGTGAATACGGTTGATCCATTCCTGAGGCAGCGCCTCATCAACGTAACCTCCGAGATGGTGAACGGGACCGGAAGTCGGGGAATCGAAATCGTCGACGTCGCCGAGCGCGCAAATGTTGACGTTGCGACGGTCAACGAATTCTTCGATTCACGAACGCAGCTCATTGCCGAGGTGCAGATGGCCAACTATTTCACCTTGGTCGAACCGCATCATTTGGTGCTCTCGAGGGTTGAGGCCGCATTGCACAGCGAGAATCAGACGGACTTTTGGAGGGCCGTCGAAGAGAACATCATCATGGCGTGGTCCACGGGTCAGATAAACGAGAAGTGGGGAATATTGAACCTACTGCACGACATCTGGTCAGACCCCTTCTCTCAGAGCCACTTCTGTGATCTTCTCGACATCCAGTTCGACCGATGGATTGCGGTCATCGAAAGTGCGAAGCAACTGGGTTGGGTCGACGAGGACCTCGACGCGAAGGCGCTCACGGCCTTCTTCTGGTCGGCGTCGGTCGGGCAGGTGATTACTGCCGGATCGTCGTCGCTCGATCTGTCGAGCAGTGCAGCACGCGACTTCCTCCTTAGTCTGGTTCGTGGCAAGAACCATCGGAAGTCCACCGCACTTCATTAAGATCGCGCTAACCACTGACCGGTGATTCAGGCGTCCCACCTTGTCATCAACCACGACGTTGACACCTGCGTCAATGAAGAGTCCACTGTCTGGCTGGCGATCAGTTACTCAACCTCCTTGAAGGTGAGTCCTCCGTTCGCGCTGACACCGGTGACGGCGCCAACCGGGTGCTCTCTCAGGCCGGAACGACACGACGGCGGGCCGGCCCGCACGGGGAGCACGACAATTTTTCGTGGACGCCGAACGGCCAAACCGTGGCCCCGTGCTGCGGCGATATATAAGGGCAGTCTGGTTCGAACGGTACGTCGGCGCTGAACTTGTTCATCTCCTCGAACGGCAGTATTAGTTCATTGACGGACTCGCGATTGGTGAGTCGACGGCCCTTGTCGAGTCGCATCCTCCATTGCGTGGTCCGGTGACGTGCGACGTTTGCGGGTTTTCCTTGAACAACAGGGGGAGGAGTGGTGGACCTCGGCCGAGAACTCTAACCCGAAATTGAAAAAGCGCTGGCCCTCAGAAATCACGTTGGTTCCTTGAAGCTGGCCCTTTTTGAGGCAGTGATGTCGTCGTGGCGAAAAAACTTGATTGAATGTAATGGTCTTCTTGTCTACATAGTGCGAAGGAGTGCAATGGCGAAGCTGGCTCAGAGTGCATACACGAGGTTCCTCGGACGGCTCCTGCCATTCGTGGCGGTGGGGCTCGTCGGCTGGATGTCGATTCTCACGTTCACCCTGCCGAACTCGTATCGGGCCCAGCACTGGGTCGTCACGTGGGTCGGATTTGACGCCGCCTTGCTGGTCAGCATCGGTGTCACGGCATGGGCGATCCGCAAGAAGAGGCAACTCGCGATTCCGGCCGCGATGGTCTCGGCGACGTTGCTCATTATTGACGCGTGGTTCGACATCATGACTTCGCGAAAGGGGCTGGACATCAAGCTCGCCTTGGCATCGGCGGCCTTCGGGGAGATACCCATGGCACTGTTGCTCTTCAACTTCATCAAACGATCTCTCCGTCGGTCACTGTCGAACGCCCACAAACGCGCCGGCCTCGAATACGTTTCGACTTCGCTCAGGCGAACGCCACTCGTGTTCGACGACCTTTGACATCGTCTCTGTGGTGCTCACGCGTGATCTACGGGACCGAGCCAGGGGGCGTGCGCCGGTGATCTCGATTGTGGTGGTGTACGAAAGGGTTTGAATTCGTCGCCGGGGGAGCCGGCAGAACTCTTCCGCATCGACTCTTTCGGATAAGGACGTAAGTCATCAATTTCGATGCCCAAATCAGTCCCGGACGCGGAGTTGGGTGACGATGAGCCTCCCTCGCGGCACCGACGAACTGCTCTGTGACGTGCCGTGGCACCACGCCCACGGCACGTTCACCACTATTACCGTTAACTGATTCCGAGCTCAGGTTTCGCGGTCAAGTTACCTTTTCGGGGGCGTCGAGCAACTCAGCGTGCCCTGGCCGCAGCCGCCAGTCACCTTGTAGTGAATTTCGTGAAATGCCACCAGTGGACTGCCCACGTCGATCTGTATGACGCCGTGGGGGAGGAGTGGTGTCGCCCGCGGGTCGCCGAACCGGCGCTTCCCGTTCTCGAACACGACAACGGTACCCTTCGCGGGACCCACCTGAGTCGTACTGAGTACCTGGCCCCACACGTCGAAGAATTGGCCCAGCGTGAACGAACTCTTCTTCGGTGCTTCGACGTGGACAATCCCGTCGTAGGCGTGGGTGTGGATCCAGTAGAGGCAGTTGTAAAGTCCGACATCGTAGAAGGGACCGGCCGCAAAATGTTGAACGCTCGACGGCCGGGTGATGCCGATGCCCGCGGGCAGGCGCTGCTGCTTGCCATGGACGTAGACCGACAGATAAATGTGGATGTGGTACTTGACGACTTCCTTGGCCTGCGTTTGGCAGGTCACTCCGTCCCTCGGGCTCCCGTTTCCGGTGCTCGACGCAGATGCGACGTCGGGCACGTGGTACACCGTGACGCCCTCAGGACCGGGCGAGCTCGAGGGTCCGGTTCCCCGGGTCGCCACAACGGCAATCCCCGCGCCCGCGCCGAGCACGAGGAGGAGCAGAACGGACGCGATTACGACGCGCCTCCTCGGGCGCGATGCGCTCGTTGTCGATTTACCCATCACTCTTCCTTCGTTTTCTACCACCTATTACTCTGAAACATTGACGATTAGCGCATTCTCGGTCCAAAGTCATTTCTTGGGGAGTTTGAGTCTTTTGGGTACAGAGGGTCCCCGTGCTCAAGGTCCGTCGCACCGTTCTGTCCACCGTGGTCGTCGAACGTCGCTGCACATCCGGTGCTGCAAAACCAGTAGTCCCGATCACCGACGCTGCGATGTGCGGCGGCCGTCGCTGGGTCGACCGTCATTCCACAGATCGGGTCGATTTCCGGGATGGTCCGTGGCGATGGCTTTTCACCGATCCCCTCGGCGATCGAATTCAGTGGATCCATCCCCTCGGGGGTCGCCCCTGCGCCAACGAACCGCTGCGGGTTGGCTACGAACCGCTCCTTGCAGCGATCGGAACAGAAGTAGATGATGGCGCCTTCGTGCGACGCGGTCGCCGGTGCGTCGTCGGTGCGCACTTGCATGCTGCACACTGGATCGATGGCGTACCCAATGCCGCCGCCGTACTTCGCTCGATTCCGTGCGAGCCACCAGACCGCGATCGCCACAGCGATGAACACAAAATTGAGGTACGAGGTGTAGTTCCACTCGAAGTGGGCCCCCGCGACGCCGATTGCGCGCCGAGAAGGTACACCACCGAAGACGTTGAAGATGCCTTGAGTTAAAAGGCCGGCGATGACCATAACCACGTAGAAGAGGCCCACAACGCGCACGGTGAGTTTCGTACCGTAGAACTTTCGGTAGATGAGAATCAAGGGCATCGCAATCAGGTCCGCGAAGATGAACGAGATCACGCCGCCGAAGCTGATGCCGCCGGACCACAGGGCCGCGGCGAGCGGCACGTTACCAATCGAACAGACCCAACTAACGACCGCGATCAACGGTCCGACCAACGCGTTTTCGAAAACCGTCCATACTCCGTGACCGTGAATGAAGAGAGTGTTCCAGAAGCGATTGGAAACCAGCGCCGCCAGCAGACCAGCGACCGTGTAGCCAATGACCAACTCCTTGCGCAACATGGTGACGTCGGCGACCGCGTAACTCGACGCGTCGGCCCACGCCGCCTTGGAGCGAAACTTCGCACCCATCGAAGTACGCTCCAGCTCCTCCTGTCGTTCAACGCTGACCCCGGACATTGCGCCATGGTCGTGTTGTTCGCTCGCGGGCTTCGTGAGGCGCTGACGCGCGCTCTGGACCAATGCTGTGGTGAAGACGAAGCCACCGGCGAGGGCGAGCAAGATGATCATGATCGGACCGCCCACAAACTCGGCGGCCATGAACTGCCATCCGAGCAGGATCAGCATGACAATGCCCAGCTCAATGACCAGGTTCGTCGAGGCAATCATGAAGACCATCGCCGAGGTGAAGTCGGCGCCCTTGGCGAACAGCGACTTCGACATGGCGGAGGCTGCGTAGGAGCAACTTGACGAGGCCATACCGTAGCCCGAAGCGCGGAGGATGGCCTTCGGGCCGTGGTTGCCCAGCTTCGCCTGCAACTTCTCCTTAGGGATGAAGGCCTGGACGACACCCGACAACGTGAAGCCGAGCACGAGGGCCCATAAGGTCTCCCAGAACATGAAGAATCCTTCGCGCAGCCCACGTCCGACGTCGGAAAAGATGGCAATGGTGGAAATGAAGTGTGTCACGATCGGACCAGTCGGGCAATCGCGGCAGAGGCCTCGGCGATTTTGGCCTCTTGTTCGGCACCACCTTGGTTGACCGCGTGGGCTACGCAGTGCGAGATGTGGTCGTCTAGTAGTTCGAGTGCTACGGCCTGGAGCGCTCGGGTCGTGGCGGAGATCTGATCGAGCACCTCGATGCAGTAGCGGTCCGAGTCAATCATGTTCTGCAAACCTCGAACTTGTCCTTCAATGCGGCGAAGTCGCCGTTGGATCAAAATCTTGCGGTCTAAGTAACCAGGCACTGCCATACGGTCCCCCCGAAGTTGTAATCAGTATACCCCTTAAGGGTATAGCACCCCAGACGCCCCGGTTGCGACCTGGCTCCTGGGGACCCCGGCGAGTAAGTCGGGAAGGGACCTCCGACGTCTCGATTCAGAGCAGTGACGCTGGTCCGAATCGGGGCAGCGACTCGACTCGTATCGTTCGGGCTCTCGCACTGCCCCTGCGTGCTAGCGGCGCCACTTTCGTAGAATCAAGTGATGCCATCTATGACGACGCCACCTTTTTCGTGGCACGACCTCGGTCAGTGGCACCTTGGTGTTCTACCGGTCGTCCTCCTCGTGGGCGCCAGTGCGCTCTATTTTCTTGGGGTGCGCCGCGTGGCCGGGTGGTCACTGCTGCGCGTCGTGGCCTTCGCGGGTGGTGTCGCTGTCACCTTCCTCGCAACTCAATCAGTGGTCGGGGTCTATGACATGGCGTACTTCAGCGATCACATGATTCAGCATCTGCTGCTCATTATGGTGGCCGCGCCCCTGTTCGCGCTGAGCGCACCGCTCGACCTCGCCTTCGACGCGGGACCGGCGCTACTCCGGCGCTGCCTCGAGGGGCGGATCATGGCAGTGGTGACGCACCCGCTCCTCGCCTTCGGGCTCTACTTCGCCTTCATCCCGATTACTCACTTGACTAGTCTCTTCAACTTGATGTTGCGCCACGAATGGGTTCACCACCTCGAGCAGATCAGCTTCCTTCTGGCCGGTTACCTCTTTTTCCGCGTAGCATTCGGCCTCGAGAGAGGCGCCACCATACACCGGGGCCTGCGCCTGGTCTACGTCATGGCCGCCGTCCCGGTCGACACCTTCACCGGCCTGGCACTCGCGATGTCGTCAAGGAATCCGTTCCCGGCGTACCGAGAACTTGCCCCTTCGGGTTCTACGACCATCTCGATTCTCGACAATATTCACTTGGGCGGCGCCATTATGTGGATTGGCGGCGACGCCCTGATGCTTCTTGCCTGTATCCCGATTGCGGTGTCGTGGGTGAAGTGGGAAACGGTGCACACTCAGCAGCTGGACGCACAGCTCGACGTCCTCGGTCTCTAAGCGTGTGTTCTATTTGACGAGTGTGCCAGGCAACGCGACCGACACCATCAAGTCGTGGCCTATTCAAGCGATTTGACTGATGCCCAATGGAATCTCCTTCAACCCTTGCTGGTGGTTCCTTCCAAACGAGGCTCGACGACCTGGCCCGAACCGGTGCGGACGAACGCCTGAAGCTGGTGCTCGTCGACCGCGGCACCGCGCAGTCGGCAGCCTAGCGACTCTCAAACAAGTTCAACTACGAGATTCGCCGCGTTGGGTGGGACGAGCCACCACGCAACGAGTTCGGCGCCAAGATCTTTCGCGCCATCCGTCACGCCTGGCGCGTCGAAGTGGCTCACGGCCGTCTCGTGCGCCGTCGTCGTCTGACACGTTGCTTTGAGAACACCGTGACCTCGGGAAGAGCCGATCGTCACCCTCTCAACCATCACGGCATCGCGATGAGGGCCCTGGGTCGGAACCGAATACTCAGACGAGGCATCATCTGGGAAGTGGGACGGTAAGCAAGCACCGCTGAACTATTTGGTTCGGTTGGTCAAGGCGAACCGGTGGGTCCAAATAGGACACACGCTGTAAGGCAGGACGCACACCATCGACGAGTGCGGACTCCGCGCACGCAAGAAGCACTCCCGCGAAGTATTCCCGCGAGAAGTTCGTCTCCAGAGGCGCCTTCGGGTCTCTTTGAAGTTGGAGCCTTCCGATCTCGGCCCATTGGGCCAAAGAACTGATGTCAGCACGTCGAGCACCGGGGCCATGATCGACGCTATCCACATCGCGCGGTGATGCATTGAATTTGCGCTTCGCGATAATTTAGTTAAACGAATTTAGAAGTAATGCTTTCGACCGCCAACGGCGTGGCCCATCGCCCCCAACACCCACAGGACGAGACCAATCAACAGAATAATCAAACCAATTGACCAAAGAATACCAATTTTCAGCACGAAGCCAATAATCAGAAGAATTAATCCTACTACGATCACTTTCCCCCCTTTTCTTTGGACGTTCAGCACATGTGGCGGAACGCGACAACGCTTCAGTCAATGCGCAAACTTTACGAAGGTAATCATACCTTGGGTTTGATTGCACCAACGAAACGTCCGTAGCGCCCCCGGCGCAGCAAGAACACTCGCTTCCGCTTCGCCGTGTCTTGAGGCAATGTGGATTGGACCGAAATTCAAATTCGCGAACCAGTCCGTCGTGCGCCGGGCCGCCCCTATGATTTTCAAGGAAAATCCTGTTTCGTGAATGTTTTGGATCTGTTTCTTGGTCCGCCGACGACTCCAACATTGCGCCGATTGAAGGGTTGATTTCGTTATCCGTTGCCAAGTATGTTGAAGCGACCGGTGGATCGAAACGCAACGATTCACCGGGGAGAGGAACAGTGGGACGATGGCCGGCTTGGAAAAAACTTGGGGCAACGCCGCGGACTCAAAATCGCAAGAACCGAAGAGCTGCTTGCGGGACCTCTCTCGCTGGGTGTCGTTCTCGCTTAGTTGCCTTGGTGTCGCACAAGACCGACTGGGCGCTTGAAAATGAGGTCGGCCGAATTCCGAATGGTTGGTCATCGACAGCTGAGGGAGAGAATGCCGGTGCCGGCGAGAGGTCGCCAGTCGACGCAAATTGTTAAACACAACATTGGTCGCAGAAGGGTCTTCACGTAGGGGAGCAACAATGTCGTGCATGTCGGAATCAATGTTGAAACGGGGGACTTGCGCTATGGAACTTCAGAAATCAAGTGAGACGAGGACTGCGCTCGTGCCAGTGACCGAGGGCACGGCACATCGAATCGGGAAGCGTTTCGTTAGGGGCCACGGTTTCCAGTCTGCGTCAATCGCAACGCTGCTGGCATTTGTCATCATTGCGCCCGTCACCATAGGTGTGGGACTCCTGGTATTTCACGTTCTGGCTCACGGTTCGATAGGAACACTCGAACGAAGTTTCGGCCGTTGGTTCGTGGGTCATCGAACGAAGGGTTGGAATCACTGGACGTATCTAGCCACTTATGTGGGCGATTCTATCGCCGTCATCATCATTGCCGCGGTCGTAACTGTCCTGCTTCTTGTTCGACGATGGGGCCGCCAATCCCTCCTTCTCCTGTTCGCACTGATTATTGAGTTGTCGGTTTTTCTTACTGCAAACTACACGGTGCGTCGGCCGCGTCCCTCGATTCCCCATGTGGGAAAGACGCCCTCCACGTACAGTTTCCCGTCGGGCCACGAAGCGGCGGCAGTGGTGCTGTACGGAAGCATCGCAGTTATTGTCTGCATTGCTACTAAACGCTTGTTTCCGCGAATCGTCGCGTGGGTTTTCGCTGCCTTCATGGTTGTTGCCATTGGCCTTTCAAGGATCTATAGAGGCGATCACTATCTCACCGACGTGATCGCCGGGCTCCTCGTCGGAGTTGCCGCACTGTACGCTGGCGTCTTCATTACACGTGTCATTACGGCGTCGGCACTCGCCAAGGGAGTTGAAGGCGCACCGGCCAGTGAGAGTCATAGATCTATAGAAAAGGAGTCATCGTGACGGAGAAGATTGCGGTTGTCGCGCATAGCAAGAAGGTTCTGGGCGAAGGTCTAGGCGAACTCCGCAAACTGCTCGCTGCCGAAGGAGTCACCGATCCGCTCTGGTTCGAGGTACCGAAGAGTCGCAAGGCTCCTCAGTCCGTCGAACAAGCATTGGACAAGGGAGCCGAGTTGCTCTTCGTCTGGGGCGGGGACGGCACGGTACAGCGATGCGTGGACGCCGTTGCTGGCAAGAAGGTGACGTTGGCGATCCTCCCGGCGGGCACCGCCAATCTCCTCGCCACTAATTTGAATATTCCGATTGACCTCAAGGCCGCAGTGGAGATTGGCCTCCGAGGCGACCGCCGACCGCTCGATGTCGGCGTGTTGAACGGTGAACGATTTGCCGTCATGGCGGGCGTCGGTTTCGACGCGAAGATGATGGAGCTCGCCGACGGCGAGTTGAAAGATCGATTTGGCCGTCTCGCGTATGTCTGGACCGGCGCTCGAGCATCTCGTATGGACCCACGAAAGGTCAAGATCGATGTGGACGGCACGAGGTGGTTCGACGGCAAGGCAATTTGTGTTTTATTGGGCCAGATGGGGACCCTGGGCGTGGGCATGGCGGCCTTTCCGGACGCCCAGCCCGACGACGGACTGCTAGAAGTGGGCGTCATCACGGCGCAGAGTTCGCTGCAACTCGTACGGGTGCTCGGCAGAATCGTCGCCGGTCAACCGGACCGTTCGTCGTACACCGAGATGACTCGGGGAAAGGTCATTGAAATCAAGGTCAATACGCCCACCATGTACGAGCTCGACGGCGGTGCGCGAACGAAGAAGCGCAAACTGCACGCGTCGATCGAGAGCCGGGCGATAACGGTCTGCGTGCCAAAGGAACCGACTTCATGAGCAGCGCATCGCTCGTTCCCGGGACGCGCGAACTGAGTGGCGACGACGCGTGGAAGGTTTTGCATCGCACCGGCGAGTGGCGACTTCTCGGAGACGCGTTTCGTCGAATGCGCTACGCCGATGGATTCAGTCACGCCCGTTCTCTCGCGTTCTTGATGTCGTTGGTCGCGATTCAGGGACTCATTGGACTCGTTGGTCTCTCCAGCATTATCCACTCGGGAAGCATTAGCCAGATTTTGATTACCACCATTCGAAAGGTCGTGCCCGGCCCCGCCGGCCACCTCCTGACAACCGCAAGCGCGCAGGCCCATAACGCCGTGAGCGACCATCGTTACAACGCAATTCTCTTCGGTCTCTTCGCCAGCATCATCACGGCGACCACCGCAATGGGACAGGTGGAGCGGGGTCTCAATCGAATATACGGAATCGAACAGGACCGACCGACCCTCAAGAAGTACTCCCTCGCCTTATTCTTTGCCCTCAGTGCGGGAACGCTGATAGCGCTCGCCTTTACCTGTCTGGCCATCGGCAAGGACTTCTTCGTGGGCACGCACTTGAGTGGCTTATCGACAGCGTGGTCGATTGTCCGTTGGCCGCTGGGCTTCGCCCTCATTGCCTTTGCGGTGACGGTCCTATTTCGCTGGTTGCCGCGCCGCTCTCAGCCGAATATGTCCTGGCTCGCCTTTGGTGCCGGCGTCGCTATGGTGCTCTGGGGTCTCGTCACTATCGGGTTCGGGCTCTTCTTTCAGAACAGTTCGACTTTCGGCAATACATACGGTCCTCTGGCCGGCGCTGTCGCGCTCCTCTTTTGGTGTTTCCTTTCGGCCATCGCCCTCTTCTACGGCGGTGCCGTGACCGCGCAGCTGGAAGCGATCAGGGCCGGTGTTCCGGACCCTCTCGACAAGGAGAAGGTGCGGCACTCATTGCCAAGTGCGAAAGGTGGCGCTGAAGGGTTGCTCGCCTCGTGAACGTGAACGACTCACTTTCGCCTCACGAATCCTCGAAGGAACTCCTGGCGAGGGCGCGTCGAATCGTCGAAGGCGTAGTGGGCATCCCGGCGACCGACGGCAACCGAGTAGAGGTACTGCGCAACGGCGATGAGATCTTCCCCCCGATGCTGGAGGCAATCTCTGCGGCGAGGCGGAGCGTCGACTTCCTCACCTTCGTGTACTGGAAAGGTGAAATCGGCGAAGAGTTCGCCAAGCGGCTCTCCGAACGAGCCAGCGCGGGGCTTCGGGTACGGGTTCTCTTGGATGCGTGGGGCGCCCAACCAGTCGAGAGGCGGTTGATCGATCTGATGACCAGTAGCGGCGTGCGGGTGAACTGGTTTCGACCGCTGCACCGGCTGCGACCGCGCGAAGTGAATCACCGAACACACCGCAAGATTCTGGTGATCGACGAAACTGTCGGATTCACCGGTGGAGTCGGCATTTCTGACCTGTGGCTTGGAAATGCCCGCACCGAGAGTGAATGGCGCGATACCCATTTTAGGATTGAGGGACCCGCGGTTGATGGTCTGCGCGCGGCGTTCCTCGACAACTGGACTGAAACCGAGTTCACTTCACTTGACTCGAACTTTGACCAATTTCCTGAGCAGCCGCGAGAGGGGACAATCACCGTCCAATGCGTTCGAGGTAGTTCGTCGACCAATGGCAGCGACCTCAATGCACTCTTTGAAACGCTCCTCCAAATGGCTCGGCGACAGTTCAGGGTCACGACTGCCTATTTTGTTCCTGACGACGATCTAGTTGGACGGCTTTGCGACGCCGCTGGACGTGGTGTCACGGTACAAATTCTTTTACCGGGTCCGCACGCTGACAAACGGTTCGTGCGGTGGGAGGGTGAATCGGACTACGCCAAACTCATGGCGAGCGGTATCGAACTGTGGAACTTTCAGCCATCAATGCTGCACGCGAAGATTATGACGGTGGACGGCCTCGTGGCCAATGTTGGCTCTGCCAATTTCAACTCTCGTTCACTCGAGTGCGACGAGGAATTCAACCTCGTGATATTTGATCCGTCCACTGTCCAAGTTCTCGACAAACACTTTGATGCAGACTTGCAAAGAAGTGTCCGGATCGATCCGCTTCGATGGAAGCACCGCTCCCTGGTCCAGCGAAGTGTCGAACACCTAGTTACGCCCTTAAGTCCCATTTCATGAAGGAATGCTCATGGTGCTAATCGCGATTACTCTGCTCGTGGCTCTCGCCGCCGCGCTCGTCACGTTCGCGGTGGCCCAACGCCTGACGCGGGTTGTCCCCACGTCATCCGCGACTGAAGCTGCGGAGACTGGACCGGTAGTTCGACAGCGATTCGGACTTGAATCGAGGTTTCGTTCTGGGTCGGATGCCCGCGCGACAATCGTCGCACGACTGCCCTGGGCAATGGTGGTCATCCTCATTGGTGGGCTGATTACTGTGCTCCTCCTGGTGATGATTCACACCAACACGGGCCTTGCCCGCTCGGATCACAGTGTCAACAGTTTCGGGGCCAACCACGCGACTTCACTGTCCACCCAGGTGCTCAAGGTTCTGACGCAGTTGGGAGGGGCTGTCGTTCTTGTGCCACTGGCGATTGTTATAGGGATTGTTGAGACAGTTCGGCTTCGGTCACGATCAGTCCTGCCATTCCTGATTGTCGTCGTCGGTGGGCAGTTCTTAGTCGCCAATCTGATTAAATCGGTAGTCCATAGGGCACGGCCGACTCTTGACCAGCTGTCGGGATTCAGCGGATCCTCATTCCCCTCGGGACACGCTACGGCGTCGGCGGCCTGCCTGGCCGGTTTCGCGATAGTCATGAGCCGACGCCGCGGCACCCGAGCCCGATTGATACTCTCGTCGATAGCCGTTGGACTCGCGGTCGCTATTGGCCTGACGCGAGTTTGGCTCGGTGTTCATTGGCTTACCGACGTCCTCGCCGGACTGACCTTGGGTTGGGCATGGTTTGCCCTTATTGCTATCGCCTTTGGCGGTCATTGGATGCCATCGGGGGCGCCACTTGAAGGCAGCCGACATGATTTTGCACGACTTCGCCGAAAGTCTGGCCAGTCGTAACGACGCGGTGGGAAATTATGCAAGCACGTTTGTCTAGGGCACCCCGAACGTGATTCGATGAGATTGTTGTGCACCGCTTGATCCAATTACGGTCTCAGCGATTGACTCCCACTCCGCCTCTTTGATCAGTCAGGCGATTTCAACGTGCGGGGAGTGGCTCGAGTCACGCACTCCACGAAATGGGCGATTATTCGTGGGCCCTTCAAGCTCATTCTTTCGGCCATGCGACCGGGTCCAGGTCGGCGCGTGTCAAGCCTTTTGATTTTTGTCGACCGAAACGCGGTTCTGACCATGGAAACGCCGGATTCGTATACAAGGTATTGAGAATTGTACAGATGTTGTGACTTCGTAGACGACGCCTTGATTCTCGTCAATAAATATAAATCGCGCAAGGGCAGTCGCCATTCTCGTTCATCCTGATTGGGTGCCGAATGGGTGAATTGCGCTTTCAGTGAAGGCAGTTCAGACAAACGAGAAAGAGGACAGCATGTTTAAGAGTCGTACTAACCGAATTGCGACAACGTCGGCTACGGGTACCGTCCCCATGCGGACTGCGAAGCGCAGCAATCGTCGAGGAGCCCATCGGGCGCCGAAGTCGCTGGTTCGACGAGTCATCTCCGCAATGCTCGGAATGGCCCTCGTCGGTGGTGGCGCCTACGCTGCCACGAACTGGGTCGTCAGCCTGAGCGCGGGTTCGTCGGCTGAAGGCCAGTCGGCGACGATCGCCAACTTGACCATCAGTGCGGTGGCGTCACCTTCAGCAACCAACCTCCTGTTCCCTGGGGGCAACGGCGACGTGGTGGCAACGATCACCAATCCCAACCCGTATCCGGTCACCATCACGGGCGTGAACCTGCCAACCAACACGACCTACGCCGGTGGCTTCACGACCTCGGCTCTGAGCACGGCTCAGACAGGTTGCTCATCGTCAACCAGTGACGTGAACTGGAACTACTCCACGGCAACGTCGGGCAGCGCCCACACGTTGACTACCCCGCTCACCGTCGCGGCCAACGGATCGTTGACCGTTACCTTCACCAATGATGCGTCGATGACGGCGGCAGCTCCGGCTGCGTGCGCCGCGACGTTCTTCTCCATGGCTTCATTGACGGGTGTCGTCGCGACCGGTGGCGCTGCCACCCCCACGACCAGCCCGGCGACCGACGCGTGGACGAGTTAGGCCTGAACCCTTCAGCTTGGCTCATCCCCCGAGACAAGCTGAGGTCGTCTTTCCGCGGCCACCGCTCCCCACCAACATCGGGAGCGGTGGCCGCAGTTTCCGGACAGGGAGCCGTAGTTCGCTACCCGGAATGCGTCGCACTCGCCACTAGCATCGTCGACGCCCAATTAGCTCGAGATGTCACGAGCTCTTGAGCCGTAGCGAACTGACGCAGCAGCGCAATGGACACCGCCGACGACCAGGGCAACGAGCAATGGTGCGACCTTTTCGATACGAGTGAGAGATGAGACGCGAACAGAGCAGCTGGACCAGCCGCTTGAGAGCGACGGCCATTGCGGCGTACTCCTATTACCGTCTCGCAGTCCGCATGCAAATTGTTGCAGCGAGTGAGCACCGTGCCTAGTCGGTCGTGGCGAGACGCGATCCTGATCGTGGTCTTCTCACTGCTGGGCACCGCGAGCGTCGCCGGAGCCACGTCCTGGGTGATCGTGGTGACGTCCGGTCAGCACCCCGCACAGGCCCAATCAAATACTGTCAACGGGCCCACCGGTGGCGTCGCCGCGAGCCCGAAGTCGTCCAGCCTCGCTCTCAGTTGGGTGAAGCCCAGCACCGGTGTATCTCCGACGGGCTACGCGGTCACCCGCAATGGCGCGGCGGTGCCCAGTGGCAGCGGATGTTTCGGAACGATCGCGACTACGTCGTGCACTGACAGCGGTCTGGCGGCCAGCACGACGTACACCTATAGCGTCAAGGCGAAAGTTGGGACTAACTGGACGAGTGTGGCGAGTGCGACGTTCTCGAATACCACCGTCGCAACCTTCGTCGTGTCGAGGATCACAAGCACCAACGCGGCCGGCAACACGATTGGGGTCATGGGCGTCGGCGACACCTTCGTCGTGACGTTCGACAATGCGGTGAATCCCAGCACGATCAACACCACCGCAGGTGCATCGACCATGACGTTGGTGGGTAGTACTTCGACCACGAACATCACCATCAGCGGACTCAGTGCGGCGTCGGGCTTTTCGGTGTCGTCCAACTACGAGAGGTCGGGCCAAACGAGTATCGCGACTGGAACCTTGAGTCTCAGCAACGCGAACATGACTGTGACCTTCACCATTGCCGGAACTCCTACGAACGCCAGCAATATCACGGCCGGATCGACGAGCACGTTCACATTTACACCTCTCGCCACCATCCAGGACACCAGCGGCGACACGGCGTCGACCAGTTATAGTCAGTCTTCGGCCTTGCAGATCTTCTAGTTCACTGTGAGAGACTTTGGCTCGCCACAACGGTGGCGAAGCACCGTGTCGTCGGTATGCCATAAGGAAGTATTCGCGCGACGCAGTAGTAAGAAGTAGGCGCGCGGCTGTAGCTCAGCGGATAGAGCATCGGTCTTCGGAACCGAGTGTCGGGGGTTCGAATCCCTCCAGCCGCACCATTCAGTCCGGGGTTATTAGTTAAGGCCCTCTCAAACGCCGCACCTCGAGGTCGGAAGTTTGAAACCGCTCGCCCCGAATCACGCGGTCCCCGGATAGTTGATGAGGACGGTCAGAACGTCCTTCATAAGGCCGAACGTTCATCGGGAATCTCACTTGAGTTATGGGTGTCGTGCGATGGAGTCGAGAATGGCCGCAACACGAATTGAATCTGCACTAGACACAATCCAGCCACTTTCGCCGTCAATTACTCCACTGACATCTTCCACCATTTTTACAAAAGCGTTTGTGACAGGGAATTCTTCAAGCACATCATTGACCAGTAGGGAACTGGTTTCGTTCCATGTTGTGAAGGACTCACCTACTGCAGTGCTGATCTGCCCGCGAGACCCTTGAACAATGAACTGTTGATGGCTCGGTAAGGCAAATGAACTTACCGAGTGTGCAGTGATGTTGTTGTTGATGCGCACTCTGAGATCAGTAGTCAGGTCAATGCCCGTTGGCCCGATTGTGCGGTCAAGTTGAGTAATCGTGAGATCAGAGGCGCCCTTAGTGAGTGCGACCCATGCGTGCGCTTGGTAACAGCCCACATCAAGTAATGCTCCACCACCCATTGATGGACTGAGTCGATAGTTGTCGGTCATTTCAGAGGTAAATGTGAACGCTGTCTCGATGTGCTCGACGACTCCGATTTCTCCACTGGTAACAAGGTGAATCATGCGAGCAAAACGTGGATGCCATCTGCCCCACACTGCTTCAACAAGTAGTCGACCGTGGTGCGCAGCAGAATTAAACATGGCCGCTGTTTCAATGGAACTTAATCCAAGAGGTTTTTCACAGAGAACATGCTTGCCAGCCTCGAGCGACTTCGTCACCCATTCAATATGTTGACTGTTCGACAAACTGATGTACACGGCATCAACACATTCGTCGGCCAAGAGGTCGTCATATGTTGCATGAACTCGTTCAGGTTCAAGAGTTGCGGACCGTTGCTCATCGCGGCTGGCGACGGCATATAAGGTTGCACCACGCGATGCGTGAACGGCGGGGGCTAGGCCACGACTGGCAACAAAGCCAGCGCCAAGGAAGCCCCAATTGACGGCCACTCGCTACGACCGACGGAGCACAGGTGTCACTGGCAGTGCATTTTGCAAGGCTGACAGTTCGGCAGCTTGCATAATTGCCACAACATTGCGAGATTGCAGTGCATTAACTTCCATAGGAAATCCATTGTTAATATACGCGACAATTGAGCGATGGAATTCGTGCGGTTCGAGCGGTCGCAATGGCGCAATACGCGAAGTCCCGTCAAGGTGATGCACGGTCAATATTGCGGGTAAGTCGGCGACCGCTGGTTCACCCGCAGGATCCCAATCACCAACGATTGCTCCTTCGGTACCCAGCACATAGAACTTTGGCTTGCGAGCAGCGGCAAGATCGGAATGAACGAAAGTTGCTTGCTTGCCGGACGAAAATGTCACAGTGACATTTGAGTGGTCAGCATTCGTTGCATGGGTCCATACACGCTTGTGGTTTTGCCCACTGACATGTGCGACGTCATCGGGAATGATGTTCAGAATCTGATCAATAAAATGACTTCCCCAGTCGAAAATTGCACCACCAGATACCTCGGCATCCGAGTGCCAAAAATCGCACGGCCGTGAATACCCGCCGACAAAACTGTCGTAGTGGTAGACGTCGCCAATTTCACCGGAACGAATGATTTGGCGCATCGTGACAAAGTCGTCATCAAATCTGCGGTTCTGATACACCACAAGCATGAGGTCTTTTTCTGATGCAAGCAAGATCAATTCATCGCACTGATCAGCAGTGAGGGCCATTGGCTTTTCAAGGACAACGTGAATGCCTCGCAGCAGGGATTCTTTGGCCCATTGATAGTGGCTATCCGGTGGAGTGGAAATAACGACAAGGTCAAGCAGGCCAGAATCCAGCATTTCACTTGCAAGGCTTGAAGCGGTGGCCTGCGGGGCAAGTTGCAGTGCTGCTTCGACACGTTGTGGATTGGTGTCACACACAGCCACGAGTTCGAGACCGACGGTGTTTTGCACTGCTTGGTTGTGCTCATGTCCAATTGCACCATATGCAAGGAGACCGACGCGAATAGTGCTTTTTTCCATAAGTAAGGAGTTTATTTATGTTTGCAGAATTCGAAACGCAAGCTTCCCTTAACGGATATGCCCACTTGCACTGGCGCCTCAGCTAGTCCAAATATGTTCAACTCCGCGAACTGACGTCCATAATCTCCGAACGAAGAATCAAATCGTGGGACGTAGACATTTTCTTGCCAAGGTTCAGTGGCTCGCAGTGATGCGGCTCAGGGTGAGGTGACCGATGGGGTTCTTGACCGGATTGCTATCTGCGTAGTACCTGACAGCCCCAAGCGCCTAGGGACCTGGCTTTTGAAATTTGATCCCATGTCCGTGCCCGGAGCCTTAAGTAAAATTGCTCTGTCCGCGGATGTCAGTGCTTGCGTGTGGCAGGGAAACAAAATTAAATCTTGGTATACGTAGGGTTGATTGCTGCCGTCGCCAGCGCTCCCCAATATTGTTGAGCAATTATTAGCTCCCACCGTCACGTTTGAAGGTATGGAGTCGTATCTGAAGTAACTGCTGAACCAACGGTCGCGGACTGCGAAGAGGAATCTCGAGAAACTCGAAAAGCCTTAAGAGACAGGGCCAAATTTGTGGAGGTACGGGGATTCGAACCCCGGACCCCTTGCATGCCATGGAGCCATGTACGAATTGTCGGAGTTCACCAAGAGTCAAGATTGGCTAGGGCATTGAGTTTTCGGTTCACCTGTGTTCGCCCTGCAACGTAAAGAAGTGCGGGCGTTGCTGACGGCGTTGCTGACGAACGCACCGATCCATCGTGCGCGTTCCTTTCGGTGGCCCGACGTCAGCGATCTGCTACCACTCACTGGCGCCTGGGATGACCCGTCAGGGTTCGTGTCAGAGGGCCAAACGCAGCATTCGCCGACTCGAAGTTGCAGGAGTAGCGCGAACAGCTCTACTAGATCACAGTTCCCAAGGTCTCAGAGCAAGCTTGGGCATTCTCGCGCAGGTACTGTCGGACAAACCGGAAGTCGGCGCAAATCAATAGAGATTGCCAGCACTTCTTGACCTAATCGAGTATTCCTATTCAGACTCTCACCAAAGAGAATACCGGTTCCGAGTTCGGACGCTCTCTGTCATGCACAGCACCCGGGGGATCGCTATGTTCAGCTATTTAGATTATCGCTGCGCCAATCTCTTGACATCAGGCTCATCTCTGTGGTATGAAGTGCGAAAAAAATCGTGGGCAGTATTATGAAGAATGGTGGGCAGCAAAGTTGAACAGTAAATGGTGTATTACCATGGCGTCTACAGTCGCGATCGTGGCGAGTCTGCTTGTGACGCCGATGGCCGGTGCAACGTCATCTCCGTCAGTAACGCCGTCGACAGTCGCAGACGAATGGAACCAGATTCCCTTCGCCCCGCCTTCGTCTGTCTCTAGCAGTAGCCAAATCGCCAACGTGACTTCATCGTGCTACGTCCGGGTCGATTGGGCACACATTTCAACCACGATCACCCCGAGAGCAGTCAAGGTCAATGGAACTGCCTACTGCACAGTCGGTCAGTTCGATGTAGTGCACGTGTACGTTACACTCTGGAAAGTCGGAGAGTTCTGGGACTACAACGAAGCCAACACCGAGCAGACTGGGTACAATACGAACTCTCAGGGTAATGAGAACACTTTCAAGTACTGCGCAAATCCGAATGCGAGTACTTTTTACGGAGAGATTACCGCGACTGCGACAATTGGCGGGCTGTCCGGCTGGACCGCCGGTCCTGTGTACTCATCAATGAAAGTTTCACTACTCTGTGGGACCTGAGGCGAGCGAATCCAGATGAAACCGCATCGCGAAAGCTCTGAAGTAGGAAAGGACCCGGTTTCCGGTTCCTCCTTATTCGAACGCCGCGATCAGAATTCCAAGTTGCAGGGCGAACTCCAGAACCTACCCGGCGAGGCGTGGGTCGACAAATGGGTCGGCGCGGTGTTGGCCAAGAAAGTGGCGCTTCACCATTGGGAAGACAGATGCGTAGCGGGTGCGATCGTTGAGCAGGCACAGGGTCCGGCGCTCTGTATCACCATACAGAACACGACCAGCGGCGGTGAAATCAGCTCCGTGTTTTCTATGCGAAAAGAGGACCACAAAGATCCCGCAGTGATTCGGCGTTACCTTGTGGGGGCGACTTTGACGGCCGAACGCAATTGGTAGAAATGTCGAACCGCTTCTATCTCTGTATAGAAGATTTCGAACCACTTCTCTTCGCTGAACTGCTATGAACCCCAGTGAACGCCGGCCGCGGTGCGGCGCGGCCGGCATGCCCATAGAGGAATCGCAGAACTCCGAAATGTGACCGAGAGTGTCCAATCGTGCACGCGGTGATCGAACTTCCTCTGAGCGGTCTATGGCGCCGACAGATGATTGGTCAAGAGCGTTCAAAGGAGCGAATCATGACAGCGATGGAGCCACGTACGAATCGTCGGAGTTCACCGAGAGTCAAGATTGGCTAAGGTAATGAGCTTTCAGTTCACCTGTGTTCGCCCTGCAACGTAAAGTAGTGCGGGCGTTGCTGACGGCGTTGCTGACGGACGCGCCGATCCATCGTGCGGGTTCCATTCGGTGGGCCGAAGTCCACATTCTCCGAGTGGCGACTCAAAGAGTGGAGATTCTGTGGCGCTTGAAAGTGTCACCACAAACCCCGTTTTATGCGCCCGAGGCTGCGATCACAGTGACGGTTCCCGACCATGAGGGCATTAAGCTGCTGACAACCGGCGTCACGGTCGCCCAAAGCAGGCTTCTTCCTAGGTGCTGAGCGATGTAGACCGCCGTTCTTCCTCCACTGCTGGTCAAGGTCGAACAAATCTGGTGAAGTACCTTTCGGTTCGAGTTCCTGAACTCGGTAGCGTGCCCTCCAGGCCATTTGGGTGTTCGAACAATGACTTTCGAGCCAAGGGACAAGTTCAGTCTGACGCCTGGAGCGACATCCGTCAGGGTGAAGGCAGTCGTGCCAGGTGAGGCGCTGCAGTTAGCGGTAACGGCGCTGGCACCGACCACGCCTGTGGATCCAACCACATCCAGGGCAGCGCCCGTCAGAAATCCAGCCGTGATCGCCAGAACCATCAGGACTCTTCGCGGTTTCGAGCCAACCCTCATGACTCTTACTGTACCGACAACGCAAAAACTTTCACGGTCACGCAGGTTCTCGTTGGGAATGGCTCGATGATCCGCTCAAGAATCCGAGGTGGGTGCGCATCCTGTAACTACAGCACCCTCCAACTGCATTCGGAATTGTCCTGAACGATCATGAACGGATAACTAAGCGGCGACCTCGGGGTTGAAGGGAAGAAAGCCAATCCTCATTACAGCTACGTCGGTGGGGCGCTTGCGAGATTTGATGTTGTTTTCGAAGTCCGACATTTTCTTACTTGCCTTCTTGACAATGGGAAAAATGGCCGGGTTATCCACATAGAGAGCTGGCGAGTCAAGCATGGGAAAAGCCTTTTTGAACGTCGCGTGACTTCGATAAGCGGTGCGGTTGGACATGTTCCACCATTCCGCAACCTCTTCAACGGTGGGATCGTGCTTCAAGACTTCGCGCGCAATTCCCCAGCACCATGCCCACGTAATGGCGGTCGAGGCCTTCATGACTCCGGCATTAGTGATCGCCACCTCAATCCAAGTGGGCTGCCGTGAACTTCCCTGAACGCTCATGAACACTTCCTTTCCCCCGTAGAAATATCTTGCCACATTTTGGCAGTAAATGCTACTGTCATGATATGGCAGTAAGCAATTTTTCCAACCGGAGGCCAACGGGACCTTTCGAAGTGGCTTCAGGCATCGACACGCTCGTGGTCTCTCTACGCGGCGAACTGCCAGAGGCGTTGGCGTTCACACTTTCCGATGCGAAGAGTGCAGCGGTTGAGCTAAATCCACCAATCGAAGTGATTATTGGTGGTGAAGTGTGGCAAGTACTCCCTCGAAGCTTCGGTCTCTATCCGTTCTCTTTGACTCACGAATACGGATTCATCGGCATTACAGATAGCAAACAATTGCCGACAGTGCGTTGGCAGCCGCGCGCGGAATTTCTTCACGCTCTCGGACCGGTTCGAATCGCGCAGTGGCTGATCAATCAGGTGGTGATCGAGATTGGTCCCGTGACGACGCTCCTAAGTCGAATAGACCTTCATGCTGATTTCCAAGATGTACTTCTTACGGCAGAACAGAAGGAGTCGTTCATCTGTCGAGCTAGGTCCTGCAAGGCGGTCTGGGATGAAGGCGTCTTTAGTGGCCTTACATTTGGGAATCGAAGTTCAAGAACCATCTCCGCGCGAATCTACGACAAGACGTTGGAGGTTTCGAAAAAGGGCGGTACGTACTGGTACGACATGTGGGGAAGTGCTTACGATCCCGAGGGAGTGGTCTGGCGAACCGAATTCGAATTCCATCGAGGATTCCTACGGAAGTTCGGTATCAACACCCTCGATGATGGTTTCGCTTCGGTGGGAGGCCTCTGGCATTACGCCACTGAGGAGTGGCTCAGTTTGCGGATTCAAACTTTGGACGAGACGCACTCTCGTTGGCCGGTTCATCAAGACTGGGTGTCAATTCAGGGAGCAACCTTGTCATCCAATACAGTTCCATTGGAAAGAGTGCGTGTCACCCGACGAGATGACGCCTTGCACAAAACAATTCCTCAGGTGAGTGGATGGACAGCGCGCCTCGCGGCACTCATGGGTCTGAAATCGAGCGATGAGCTTGTGCAACAGTTGCCCCAGATATTGGAGATTCACGAACGTTCATCGAAGATCGCGTATGACGAGCGCATTAGACGCAAGCGCAAAGAATTGGGTTTGCCGTGACTAAGGGCATGTCCGTGCACGACTCCGGCCACGAAAACGAGAATTGGCGCGGGGACGGGGCGACGGGGACCACCGGCACGGCGTGGCCGGTGGACACGGCGCCCGACCCACGCCTACTGGTTTCCGTACCAGAGGCAGGACGATTGCTTGGAATTGGGCGCACTAGGGCGTTCCGTTTGGTCAATGCCAATTACCTGACGTCAGTGAAGATAGGTAGAAGCAGGCTTGTTCTGACCTCGTCAATACACGCGCTGTTGGGAGAGCTACTCAAGAATCCAGATCTACTGACTCGCTTCTAGCTCGGAATCAGGAGATCAGTCTTGAGCAGTTCCCCAGATCACGTCGGCCATCGCTGCCGCCGCACTCCTTCGATCTGGATCGAGGATATGACCGTAGACATCTGCGGTCATGCGAATTGAAGAGTGGCCAAGAACTTCACTGACGACTTGAAGCTTTACACCCTGGGCGAGCATGAGACTTGCCGCAGAGTGGCGCAATTCATGCAAATGCCAGTCACCAAGTCCGGCTTCGATGCAGATTTTCTTGAATGCTCTGAGCAGATTGCGCGGATCGAGCGGACCGCCGAGTGGGGTCGTGAAAATGAATCCAGAGTCGATCCAGGCCGGTCCCAGCGCTTTACGATTGACCTCCTGCTCGTGCCTATGGTTCTTCAGCAGGTCGAGCATCTGGGTAGGGAGGTTCAACACCCTGCGACTTCGCTGGGTCTTTGTGTCACGGGTCACCAGTCCGTCGCCTTCTCGCTGCAATTGACGCCGAACAGTGAGTACTCCCTTCTTTGTGTCGATGTCAGTCCATTGGAGACCCAGGGCTTCACCTCGACGTAGTCCGGTCATCAGCATGAGCGTGAAAAGTGTCTCCAATCGGTGGCCTTCAAGTTGATGAAGTAAAAGACGCGCTTCGTCCACGGTGAGAGTCCTTCCCTCGGATCTCACAGATTTGGGAGCTCTCGCTAACGTCGCCACGTTGCGATTCACCCAACCCCATCGGATTCCCTGGTCGATTGCTTGGGCGAGTACGGACCGAATGCGGCGCACAGTGGATGCAGACAAACCCTGTGCGATCTTCTTGGAGATCATGCGGTCAACGTCTGAAGTCGTTAACTCGGTAAGTTTCTTTCGTCCAATTGTCGGGATGATGTGATTTCTGGCGATGCTCATGTAGTGGTTGGCTGCGGTGGCGGAGACCTGATGACTTAGGACGTCGAGACTCCAACTCTCAAGAAGTCGAGAAACGGTCACTGCCTTGTCAGGCACAGGGAGACCGTCGTCCAGGGTCCTTTGGAGTTCCTTGAACTTCTTTACAACTTCCGCACGTGTCTTTCCCGATACTGACTTCTTGAGCGGCCTTCCCGTAGGTCCATAACCGATCTGGAGAACACCCATCCAACGGTTGTCGGAAGAGCGCTGAAAGATTGTTCCCTCACCGTTTCCACGCTTCCCAGCCATTTCCCCCCAGTCAATGGTCGCTGACACTGTCGCTGACAAAGGCTATATCAGGCAATACGATGGGAGATAATCGGCACGGAATGCCTTACAAATTCAGGAAAAACATTGTGGAGGTACGGGGATTCGAACCCCGGACCCCTTGCATGCCATGCAAGTGCTCTACCAGCTGAGCTATACCCCCAAAGGTTCAAAGATGTTAGCAGTTGGTTTCGGGTCCTTGGGCGGCTT
>JANYFR010000059.1 GCA_025362585.1 Acidimicrobiales bacterium
GCCGCCCAACCGCCGCCGGCTCCCACTGTCGAGATTCGGGGGCACGTCGCAACTACTCCTAAAGAAGTAGCGCCTACTGTCAGGGCACAGTGTAGTGGAGATGTACCTACAGGTACAGGCCCCGAACTATTTCCCTTTTTAGGCAATCAATTCTGCGATCTCCCACGTTGACCAAACGTGGTCGGATTTGCCTGCGGCCATTGCGGGGGTCGTCGGCGTTCCGAACTTCTTGCTCAAAGTCTGGTGGAGTCGAGCGAAGTTGTAGTGCATGAAGTGGAGGCTCACAGCATGGGCGTGGTTCTCGATTTTCTTTGAAAAGGCGTTGGTCAGCCTTGTAAACCCACGCATGCCCATTCGCATTGTGAGGTTCTGGCGCTCGACGTAGGACGTTGAGATCAGCGCCAGGTTCGGCTTGCCGGTGATGACCTTCGCGTCCACGCCAGTGCACTCGGCGGGGCTGTACTTGCGCTCGGGCGTGGTCCCGCCCTCCGAGTCGTAGATCTTATGGAGCATGGCAAAGTCCACTCCGTCAGGACTGAACAGGGGCTCGACAACCGCTAGGTAAGAGTTGAGACCGTCTGTGGTCAGTTGGATCTTGTTGTTCAAGCGCGAACGGAGATCACCCAGGAAGAAGTAAGCGTCCTGGCTGGTGCGCTCGCCCACCAGCCAGGAGGGGACCAGTTTCGAGTCGGCGTCAATGGCCGTCCAGGTCCACACATCGCCGTATCCGGGGGTTCCGATGAACTCATCAGGGGCGTTCTTCTGCTTCGCGTAGCAGAATGACCAGATCTCGTCACACTCAATTCGAGTTGAGTCGAGGTTCCGCAATGTCGCGTCCTGGTAATCAGCGCAGGCTTGGCCCACGTCGGCCACGAGCTTGACGATGGTGTTCTTGGGGACACCCGTCACGCGGACCGTGGCCCTGATAGACATTCCTTCGACGAGGCACGAAATCACTTGCGCCCTGCGCTGTGTGGTCAGTTGATTCATACTGACTATTCAAGCAGGAGGGTGTGACACCGAAAGATTAGTTTGGGGCACATGGGCGATGACAGAGAAATGACCCCGGAGCAGCGTGCGAGCCTTGCTGGCCAAGCCTCGGCTCGATTCAGCGCTAGGTTGCGAACTCTCGATACCTCGTTCCAGAAACGCCTGGGAGACGAGATAACGGAAACCGACCAACTCACCTCAATGGCGGACCTCGTTACTTCTTTGATGAACGAGGTGATCTGTTTGTGGGCTGAGATTGAGGCGCTTCGTCGCCGACTGGGAGACGAAGGACCTTTCGAAGTGTTGAGTCGGGGAACGTGAGGACCGCGACAGGCGAGGGGTCCTCGACCTCGTAGCGCTTCGCCACCTGCGAAACGATGGCGGCTCCCCGCTGGTTCACGTCTCGGGGCATCGGTTCCTTCTTCACTTTCACCATTCTACGTCCCCCTAGTTCGGAGTACACCCACCTACCTGGACCATTGATCGTTGCGTCACCAATCGCGCGTCCGGTGTCTGCACGTCGACGAAAGTGAAGTTGTTTGCCCCCGGAGACAGCGACCACGGCGCAATTGGTGAGGCAGACCCCCCTCCCCCAACGGCGTCTCCGTAGGCATTCACCGGCTGGACAATTACCTCGCACATTGGGGTTCCCGATGACTTACCGGTGTTCGTCACGGTGTAAGTGACTCGGACATAGTTGTTGGGCAACACCTCGAAGTAGTCCAAGCGCGCATGGAACTTCGCAGCTTGGGCATCGTGGGCTGTCTGATGAAGTGCCAGAAGCCAAATGCCGAGAAAGACGACGGCGATTACTCCCAGAACCCACGGCCAGGTTTTTCCTTTGCGCTGGGTCACCATTGGTCTGGTCTATCAGGAACTGGACCTTGGCGGTCACAGTTTTTCAAACTGACCCACTACCAAAAAGCCGGCCCTCTGGTCGCCGTCGAGCGAAGTTCGTGGCCCAGTCTAGGGGTTGGAATGTGACTGCGGACCCTAGGTGGAGATTGGCAAATGGGTTCATGCTGGATTGATGACGACAACGGGCCTGGAACTCTCTGGCAAACCCCTCGAGCGAGCCGAATGCCTGCTCCTGCTCTCGCGGGCCGACCTCGCCCGCGTCGTGCTCAGTGTTCGGGCACTGCCCGTGGCACTCCCGGCGCGCATCTCGCTGACCGGCGAGGACCATCTTCTACTCGCCAGTCACGAGTACGCCGTGGCCGTGGCCGCCCGCCGTCGTGACGTGATCTCGGTGCAGATCGATGGTCTCGAAGACGATGGCTCCACGTGGTCGGTCATGGCATCGGGCATTATCGCCACCGCGACCCCCGGCGAGGAGTTCATTCGTCCGAGCCTCCAGTTCGCCCTGGACCGCGGCGCGACGCTCTTCGCGATGCCGCTCTCGGTCATTATCGGGCAACGGGCTCGCTAGGCCCGAAATCTCCCCCCAACCGGTTGTGGGAGGCTGAACCGGTGCCGTTCCACCAGATCGACGATCCCGTGCGCCTTCACGCCCTGATCGACGCGATCATGCTGATTGAGGCCGACGCCGACATCGACGGGCTGCTTGCGCGCATCGTCGAAACGGCGAGCCTGCTCGTGGGCTCCCAGTACGGGGCCCTCGGCGTGATCTCCGGTGACGGCAAGACCCTGTCGCGGTTCATTACCTACGGTGTTGACGAAGAGACGCGCGCCAAGATCGGCGTTGACCCGTGCGGCGACGGCGTCCTTGGCGAAACGATCCGTCGACGCGACCCCCTGTTGATCGACGAACTCGGCCGGCACCCGATGGCCGGTGGCTTCCCGGCGAACCATCCGCCGATGCGTCGATTTCTCGGCGTGCAGGTGGCAACCGCCGACGGCCACATCTTCGGCAATCTCTACCTCACGGACCCGCTCCACGGGGGGCCCTTCAGCCCCGAGGACGCCATTCTCGTCGAAGCGTTCGGACGGGCCGCGGGCCTCGTCATCGACCAGGCGCTGCTGCGCAGCAACGTGCGCGAATTCACCCTCAGCGAAGAGCGCGAGCGCCTCGCGCGGGACTTGCACGACACGGTGATCCAGCGGCTCTTCGGCGTGGGTCTCGCCCTGCAAACGTCGCTCTCGTCGACGCTCGATGAGCCGGTG
This sequence comes from Acidimicrobiales bacterium, assembly GCA_025362585.1. Taxonomy (GTDB): domain Bacteria; phylum Actinomycetota; class Acidimicrobiia; order Acidimicrobiales; family RAAP-2; genus RAAP-2. Next base: position 3,115 of record JANYFR010000059.1, read on the forward strand.
CGGAGCCGCATCAACCAGGTGCTCGACGAACTCGACGCCACGATCCACGAGATTCGCACCACGATCTTCGAGATTGACCAGGAGCAGACGACTGACGCGACGCTCCAGAGCCGCATCGCGATCTTGAACAACGAGGTCGCCAACCGATTGGGCGTCCACACTGACCTGCGCGTCACCGACCGGATTGATGACCTGATCGGTACGCATTGCGCTCACCACACAATCCAGGCCCTGCGCGAAATCCTGTCGAACATCGTGCGCCACTCGAAGGCGTCGGAGGTCGGAATCGAGGTGGGTATCCAGGACAACCTCATTGAGGTCCTCGTGCACGACAACGGCGTGGGCTTCACGCCGAACGTCGGCCCCGGAAGGGGCCTGCGCAACCTCGCCTCGCGAGCACGCGAACTGGGCGGCGACTGCACCATCAACTCCGAGGTGGGCCGTGGCACAATGGTGCGATGGACCGCGAATCGTTTGGACTGAGGTGATCCGGCTCCTGCTGGTCGATGATCACGAGATTGTGCGTCGCGGCCTGCGCGAACTCCTCGAAATTGAGTCCGACCTGCAGGTGGTCGCCGAGGCCGCCACCGTCGACGAAGCGCTCGCCCTCGATATCGCTGACCTGGACGTCGCGGTGCTTGACGTACGTCTTCCCGACGGCAGCGGCGTGGACCTGTGTCGCCTACTACGCGAGAAGCGGCCCGACCTCGCGTGCCTGATGCTGACCTCGTTCGCCGACAACGAGGCCCTCAGCGCCTCGGTGCTCGCGGGCGCCCGTGGCTACGTGCTGAAAAACGTCCGAGGCGACGACCTCGTGGGTGCGATCCGTCGCGTCGCCGACGGCGAAATGCTGTTGACGCTCGACCAGGTCGAGCGGGCCCGCGAACGATTACGCCGCCAGATCACCGAGGACATTCGCCTCGAAAGCCTGAGCGCTCAGGAGAGTCGGATTCTCGAACTCTTGAGCGAGGGGCTCAGTAATCGTGAGATCGCCGAAGTAATGTTCCTCGCTGAGAAGACCGTGAAGAACTACGTCTCCAACCTGCTCGCCAAGCTCGGCTTCCAGCGCCGTACCGAAGCGGCCCTCTTCGCCCAGCGACAGTACGATCGCACGCATCCTCACGACTAGATCGTGAAGACCTCTGGGCCGTTGTCGGTGACGGCGATCGTGTGCTCGAAGTGTGCCGACAGCTTCGCGTCCTGGGTCATGACGCTCCACCCGTCCTCCAGCACGTAGGTGTCGTAGGTGCCCTCGTTGATCATCGGCTCGATGGCGAAGACCATCCCCTCCTTCAACGTCGGACCGGACGTTCCCGGCCAGTAGTTCGGCACCTGGGGACTCTCGTGCATCGCGGTACCGATCGCGTGGCCCACGTACTCGCGCACCACTGAGAATCCCGCCGCCTCGGCGACGTACTGGACCGCGCGGCCGACCTCGTGCAGGCGGTTCCCGATGACCAATTGATCAATCCCGGCCCACATCGAACGCTCGGTCACGTCGATGAGTCGCTGGGCCAGGGCGCTGACCTCGCCGACGCCCGCGGTGTAAGCGGCATCGCCGTGGTACCCCTCGATGATCGCGCCACAGTCGACCGAAATGATGTCACCCTCTTCCAGCACGTAGTCACCGGGGATGCCGTGGACGATCATGTCGTTGGGGCTCGTACAGATGACCGCCGGAAAGCCGTGGTAGTTGAGGAAGTTCGACCGGGCCCCGCGCTTGACCAGCACGTCGGCCGCGACGTCGTTCAACTGCCTCGTGGTGACCCCGGGTCGGATCGCGTGACGAGTCGCCTCGTGCATCTCGGCGACCACCCGACCGGCCTTGCGCATCTTGGCGAGCTCGTCGAAGGAGCGTCTCACGCCAGGACCCGACCGGCCACGACCGCCTGAATCGCCGCGGTCACCTCGTCGGGGCTCCGGCTCCCGTCGACCGTCGCGAGCAGCCCGCGAGAGGTGTAGAAGGTGATCAGGGGCTCGGTGTCCTGTTCGTAGGCCGCGAGACGGCGACGGATTGCCTCGGGCCGGTCGTCGGCGCGCTGAATGACGTCGCCGCCGCACTTCGAACATGTACCCGAAATCGCTTCGACGTCGGTGTCACTGTAGATGGACCCGCACTCTTGGCAGACGCGACGCGAGGAGAGGCGTTCGGTCACGAGTTCGGTCGATACGTCGAGATTGATGCAGAGCTTGACCCCGTCCTCGCCGAGAAGCCGCTCGAGGGCCTCGGCCTGGGCGAGAGTGCGCGGAAACCCGTCGAGCAGTCCTCCCCCGGCGGCGTCGGCTTCGCGGAAGCGGGCCTCCACCAACTTGATAACGAGGTCGTCCGAGACCAGCGCACCCGCGTCGAGGACCGCGGCGACCTCGCGACCCAGTGCGCTGTTGTCCTTGACGGCGCTGCGCAGGATGTCGCCCGTCGAGATGTGCGGAATCCCGTAGTGGGCCGCCAAACGGTGGCACTGGGTACCCTTGCCCGCGCCCTGCTTTCCGAGGACCACCAGGTTTAGACGAGCGCTCATGGCTATCGCTTCAGGAAGCCTTCGTAGTTGCGCATCATCAGCTGACTGTCGATCTGTCGCATTGTTTCGAGTGCCACGCCGACCGCGATCAAGAGAGTCGTCCCGTAGTACGGGAAGCGGTTGATGTTCCAGAACGCCATGAGGATGCTCGGCACGACGGCCACCGAGGCGAGGAAGAACGCCCCCACGACCGTGATGCGGCTCAGCAACTTGGCGAAGTACTTCTCCGTCGGGAGGCCCGGACGGATACCCGGCACGAAACCGCCCTGCTGGCGCAACATCTCGGCCTGCTGGTGGGGCTCGAAGGCGATGTACACGTAGAAGAACGTGAAGGCGAGGATCAACAAGAAGTCCGAGCCAATGTAGAAGAAGCTCGTGGGGTGCAGCGACGAGTTGACGAAGTTCTGGAAACCGGCCCACGGCACGATGTTGCTCATCAGCACCGGAATGTAGAGCACTGACGAAGCGAAGATGATTGGGATGACGCCCGACTGGTTCACCTTGAGCGGGATGTACGTCGAGTTGCCACCCATTTCTTTTCGTCCGACGACCCGTCGGGCGAAGGTCACGGGGATTCGCCGCTGTCCATTGTCCATGAACACGATGAGCACCAGCAGGCCGATCGAGATGACGAGAATGACGAGGAACTTAAACGGTCCGCCCTCGTTCCAGACCGCCTTGCCGCCCGATGGCAGTCCCGCGACGACGTTCGCGAAGATGAGCAGACTCATGCCTTGACCAATGCCGCGCTGCGTGATGAGCTCCGCGAGCCACATCACGAAGGCGGTACCGGCGGTCATAATCGCGACCATGAACAGACCGAGCCAGAGGTTGAATTTGGGAATGAGGTCGATATTGAAGCCGAGAAGCGCCTGGTCGTGGCCGTGGAAGGCGTAGATCAGGCCAGTCGATTGCAAGAGCGCGAGGCCGATGGTGAGGTATCGAGTCGTCTGGGTGATCTTCTTCTGTCCCACCGCCCCCTGATCACGCCACTGCGTGAGTTTGGGGATGACGGTCGTGAGTAGTTGGATCACGATCGAACTCGTGATGTACGGCATGACGCCAAGCCCGAAGACGGCGAGGCGGGTCAACGCGCCACCCGAGAACAGGTTCAAGAAGCCGAGTACACCGCTGGCGCCGGCCTTGGACTGCAGCAGGGTCACCTGGGACCAGCTCACGCCGGGAATCGGCAGGTTCGCCCCCAGTTGGTAGAGCGAGATGATGCCGATGGTGAAGAGGACCTTGTTGCGAAGGTCCGGTACGCGAAAGATGTTCCCTAGGCGGCTCAGCACGGCGAGGGCCTAGCGATTCTGGTGCTGATTGCCCGCCGCCGGGGGACGCACGGCGAACGGCAGGGGCAGTTCGGTCGTGGTGCCACCCGCGCTCTCGATGGCGGCTCTGGCCGACGCCGAGAATCGGTGGGCCGAGACGTTCATCTTCGCCTTCAGTGTGCCGCGTCCGAGGACCTTCACGAGGTCCTTCTTTCGAGCGAGGCCCCGCTCGACCAGCAGTTCCGGAGTGACGTCGCTCACTCCGAGCGCCCCGAGGGCGTCGAGGTTGACCGGCGTGTACTCCACCCGAAAGGGGTTGGTGAAGCCCTTCAACTTCGGAATGCGCTGGAGCAGCGGCAACTGTCCACCCTCGAAGCCGGCGGGAATCTGTCGACGGGCCTTCTGGCCCTTCGTCCCACGGCCGGCGGTCTTGCCACCCTTGCCCGCGATGCCTCGCCCGACAATCTTGCGACGGTGCGTTGAGCCCTCGGGTGACTTCAGATCGTGCAACTTCATCAGTTGACCTCTTCCACTTTGATCAGGTGCGGCACTCGGGCGATCATCCCGCGAATCTCGGGCCGATCGGGCAGCACGTTGGACTGGCCAATACCGCGAAGTCCGAGCGCGCGCAGATTGGCGCGGTGCTTGGGTTTGGTGGCGATCGCCGAACGAGTTTGGGTTACCTTCAACTGCGACATGACTAGGCCCCCGTTACCTTGAACAGGTCGCCCTCGCGCTGACGCTCGCGATACGCGCGCAGGGTCCCGCTCGGCATGACGTGGTCGGCGGTCTTGTCACGTGACGCGGCGATCTCCTCGGGGCGACGAAGCTGCTTCAGTCCCTCGATCGTGGCGTGGGCCACGTTGATGCCGTTACTCGAGCCGAGCGACTTGGCGATGATGTCCTTCACGCCGGCCATTTCGAGGATGGCGCGGGCGGCGCCACCGGCGATGACACCGGTGCCGGGGGCGGCCGGCTTCATGAGGACCCGGCCGGCGCCCGAGGCGCCGAGCACCGGGTAGACGATGGTCGTGCCGGCGAGCGGCACGTCAAAGAGATTCTTGCGAGCCTCCTCGATTCCCTTCTGCACGGCCAGCCCGGCCTCTTTTGCCTTGCCGTAGCCGAGGCCGACGCGGCCATTACCGTCACCGATGACCATGAGTGCGGTGAACGAGAAACGACGTCCGCCCTTCACGACCTTCGACACACGATTGACCTTGATCGTGCGCTCTTCGTACTGCTCGAGGTCGGCCATTAGAACTCCAGTCCGGCGGCGCGAAGGGTGTCGGCGAACGCCGCGACCCGGCCGTGATAGTCGAATCCGCCGCGGTCGAAGACCACGGTGGTGATGTGAGCGTCCTTGGCCCGATCGGCCAGGAGTTGGGCCACGGCCTTGGCGCCGTCGATGTTGCCCCCGCTCGTGCCCTTGAGACCGGCCTCCACCGAGGACGCGGCGGCCAGCGTGCGACCGGCGACGTCGTCGATGATCTGGGCGGAGATGTGCTTGTTGGTGCGCGAGACGGCGACACGCGGACGCTCGGCCGTGCCCGAAAGGCGACGACGGATGCGGGCGTGGCGGCGCTGACGCAGCTCACGGGTAGAACGTGCCATTACTTCGCAGCCTTTCCAGCCTTGCGCAGCACTCGTTCACCGAGGTAGCGCACACCCTTGCCCTTGTAGGGCTCGGGCTTACGGAGTTTGCGGATCGACGCGGCCACCTGGCCCACGACTTCCTTGTCGGGACCCTTGATGATCACGCGGGTCGGGGCGGGCACCTCGAAGGTGACGCCAGTGGGCGCGGTGAACTTCACCGGGTGCGAGAAACCGAGCGCCAGGTCCAGTACCCCCGGACCGCCGGCGGCGGCGCGATAGCCAACCCCGATGATCTCGAGCTCACGCGTCCAGCCGTCGGTGACGCCGACGACCATGTTGGAGACCAACGTGCGCGTCAGCCCGTGCAGCGAGCGGTACGACGTCTCGTCGTTCAGTCGGTCGACCGTGAGGACGTCGCCGTCACGCACGAGGGTGATGCCGTCGGGGATGTTGCGGGTCATGGTCCCGTTGGGACCCTTGACCGTGACGACGCCGTTGGCCACGTGGAGTTCAACGTTGGCCGGCACGGTGATCGGGGTACGTCCGATTCGTGACATTAGAGTTTCTCCTCTCGCGTCGTGGGCCGGTTACCAGACATAACAGAGCACCTCGCCGCCGAGCTTGGCCCGTCGCGCTTCGCGGTCGGTCATCAGTCCGTGGCTCGTCGAGACCACCGCAACGCCGACGCCACCGAGGACCTTGGGCATCTGGTCGGACTTCTTGTAGATCCGCAGTCCGGGCTTGGAGACGCGCTTGATACCAATGATGGTCTTCTTACGGTCCTCTGAGTACTTCAGGTTGATCTCGAGCTGGCTGTAGGGCTTGCCGTCGATCTTGGTGACGGTGAAGCCCGCGATGAAACCCTCGCGCTCGAGGACCTTCGCGAGGTTCTCCTTGAGCTTCGAGCTGGGCATCTTCACGCTGTCGAACATCGCGGAGTTGGCGTTGCGAATCCGGGTGAACTTGTCGGCGATGGGGTCAGTCATTGTCATAGCTGTCCTCCTACCAACTTGCCTTCGTGACGCCGGGAATCTCGCCGGCGTGGACCATCTGGCGCAGGCAGATCCGGCAGAGGCCGAACTTGCGATACACCGAGCGAGGACGACCGCATCGCTCGCAGCGCGTGTAGGCACGCGTCGAGAACTTCGGGGTCTTCTGCTGCTTGATTCGAAGAGCTTTCTTCGCCATGTCTATCGATTCTCCTGCTTGAAGGGGAAGCCGTACGCCCGTAAGAACGCACGTCCCTGCTCGTCGTTCGTCGCCGTGGTGACAATCGTGATGTCGAAACCGCGCGGCGCGTCGATCTTGTCGTAGTCGACCTCGGGGAATATCAACTGGTCGTTGATGCCAAAGGTGTAGTTGCCGCGGCCGTCAAACGACTTGGGCGACAGACCCCGGAAGTCGCGGATGCGCGGGATCGCGAGGCTCAGCAGTCGGTCGAAGAACTCCCAGGCGCGGTCCCCGCGCAGGGTCACCTTCACGCCAATGGGCTGCTCCTCGCGCAGTTTGAAGCTCGCGATTGACTGCTTGGCGCGCGTCACGACCGGCTTCTGGCCGGTGATCAGTTCGAGGTCGCGCTGGGCTCCTTCGAGCAACGACGCCTGCTGGGTGGCCTTGCCGACACCGGAATTCAGCACGATCTTGGTGAGGCGCGGCACTTGCATGATGTTGTCGAGGCCCAACTCTTCCTTCAACGCCGGACGGATCTCTTCGTCGAAGCGGACCTTCAGGCGTGGTCGGGTGGTGGTCGTCATAGCGTCTCTCCACACTTGCGACAGACGCGGACCTTGCCCTCGTCGCCAATCTTGTAGCCGACCTTCGCCGGCCCCTTGTGCCCGTCGCACCATAGAGCCACGTTGCTCACGTGCAGCGGCATCAGCTTGTCGATGATGCCGGCCTGCATGGTCGATCCGGCCTGCTTGGTGTGACGTTTGGCGATGTTGAGACCGTCGAGGATGACCTTCTGACTGGAGGGCAGGGCCTCTTCGACTTTGGCGCGCTCCCCGCGAAACTTACCGGCGAGGACGAGCACGTCGTCACCCTTACGAATCTTCATTACAGGACCTCCGGTGCGAGTGAGATGATGCGCATGAACTTCTTGTCACGAAGCTCTCGCCCGACGGGGCCGAAGATACGGGTGCCGCGGGGCTGAAGCTGATCGTTGATCAGTACCGCCGCGTTCTCGTCGAACTTGATGTAGGAGCCGTCGGGCCGACGCTTCTCCTTGGCCGTGCGAACGACGACGCAGCGCACGACGTCGCCCTTCTTCACGGCGGCGCCCGGGATGGCCTCCTTCACCGTGGCGATGAAGACGTCGCCAATCGACGCGTAGCGACGACGCGATCCGCCGAGCACGCGAATGCACAGGACCTCTTTCGCGCCACTATTGTCCGCAACTTTCAGACGGGACTCTTGCTGGATCATCGGGCACGCTCCACGATCTCGGTGAGGCGCCAACGCTTCAGCTTGGAGAGGGGCCGGGTCTCGCGGACCCGAACCTTGTCACCGATCTTGGCCTCGTTCTTCTCGTCGTGGACGTAGAGCTTCTTCGTGCGCTGGACGGTCTTGCCGTAGCGGGGGTGGCTCACGCGCTCGTTCACCGCGACGACCAGCGTCGAGTTCATCTTGTCCGAGATGACAATCCCCTCACGGACCTTGCGCGGGTTCTCGCGGCCAGTTTCGTTCGTTGCGTCACTCATACCTACTCACCTTCTCCAATGGCTTCAGCAGCCAAGATTTCGCGTTCGCGCAAGAACGTCGCCAGGCGAGCAATGTCGCGCCGGACGAGGCCCAGGCGAGCGGAGTTGTCGAGCTGGCCCGTGGCCAACTGGAAGCGCAGGTTGAAGAGTTCGCGGCGCGCGTCGCCGAGGCGCTCGACCAATTCATGGTCACCGAGCAGTCGCATTTCAGCGACCTGATCACGTGTTGTAGCCATTAGATGGTCACCTCCGGGGTGCCGTGGGTACCGGGACGAACGACGAACTTGGCCTTGATGGGCAGCTTCTGAATGGCCCGCTCCATCGCGGCGCGCGCCAGGGTCTCGTCGACGCCACCGAGTTCGAATATGATCCGTCCGGGCTTGACAACGGCGACCCAGAACTCCGGGTTGCCCTTGCCCGAGCCCATTCGGGTCTCGGCCGGCTTCTGCGTGACGGGCTTATCGGGAAAGACGCGGATCCAGACCTTGCCGCCGCGCTTCACGTGACGCGTCATCGCGATTCGGGCGGCCTCGATCTGGCGCGCGGTAATCCAGCCCGCCTCGAGTGCCTGGATACCGAAGTCACCGAAGTTCAGGTCGACGCCACCCTTGGCCATGCCGGCCATGCGTCCACGCTGCTGCTTGCGGTGCTTCACCTTGCGGGGCATCAACATGATTACTCGGCGTCCTTCCGGAAGTGCGGGGTGTCGTTGTGATCCTGCGCGGTCCGTCGCTCGATCTCTTCTTCGACACTCAACTGGGCCTCGACCTCGGGGGTCGCGGCGAGGAGGTCCGCGGGAATGTGGTCAACGGCGACCTCGTCGGCGACCGGTTCCGCCTCCACCCGTCGACGGCCGCCACCGGCACGAACCACGCCCTTCGGCGTCGACGAGGCGCCAACCGGCACCGCGTCCCCGGCGGCCATCGCCGCTTCGCGCACGATCTTCTCGTCGTTGGTCAGCTGATACGGCAGGATGTCACCCTTATAGATCCACACCTTGACGCCGATACGACCGGTGTTGGTGCGGGCCTCGCGAAATCCGTAGTCGATGTCGGCGCGCAGGGTGTGCAGCGGGACGCGGCCCTCGCGGTAGGACTCGCGACGGGACATCTCGGCCCCGCCGAGCCGTCCCGACGCCTGAATCTTCACGCCCATCGCGCCGGCCTTCTGCACGGTCTGGATACCGCGCTTCATCGCCCGACGAAAGGCCACGCGCCGCAGTAGCTGGTCGCAGATGCCCTGGGCAATCAACGCCGCGTCCAGTTCGGGCTGCTTGATCTCTTGGATGTTCAAGGAGATCTTGTTCTTCTGCCCCGTGATCTTCTCGAGGTCCTTCTTCAGGCGCTCGGCCTCGGCTCCGCGACGACCGATGACGATCCCCGGCCGCGCCGTGTGGATGTCCACGCGGATGCGGTCCGAGTTGCGTTCGATCTCGATGCGACTGACCGCGGCGCTCTCGAGCTGCTTGGTCAGGTAGTCGCGAATCTTCCAGTCCTCGATCACGAGGTCCTTGTAGCCGCGCTCCCTAAACCAGCGCGACTTCCAGTCGGTCGTGATGCCGAGGCGGAATCCGTAGGGGTTGACCTTCTGACCCATTACTTCTTCTCCTCAGTGGCGTCCTTGGACGCCGTCTCTGTCGCCGGGGTCGCACCGGCGTCGGTCGGGTCGACCACGACGACGTCGTCGACGATCGCGTTCTCCACGACCTGGGTCGCCACGGCATCCGACGTCGCGGCGTCGGTCTCGTGTTCCGTCGCGGCGCCATCGACCGCGTGCGTCGACTCCTCGTGACCGACGGTGTCGAACTCCATGACGTCGGTCTCGTTCTCGATCGCCTCGCTCGCGGCGACCTCGGCGGCCACCTCGGCGGCGGTCTCACGTTTGTTGAGGCTGGCCTGTTGATCGGCACGACGGCGCGACGACGCGACGCGGCGGGTGCGCGACGCGGCGGCCTGCACGGTGCGAGCGGCCCGCAGGACCTCGAGGCGGTCGTCGTCGAGGCGCGACACGATCACCGTGATGTGGCACGAGCGCTTGCGGATCTGGCCGGCTCGACCGCGGGCGCGCGGCGTGAAGCGCTTCATCGTGATGCCCTCGTCGGCGTAGGCGGCGGAGACGAACAGCTCGTCGGCCTGCATGGCGTCGTTGTTGACGGCGTTGGCGACGGCCGAGGCGAGGACCTTGCCAATCACGTCAGCGGCCTCTCGCGTCGTGCCGGCGAGGATGTCACGCGCGGTGGTGACGTCCTCGTTGCGAATGAGGTTCAGCACGACGCGCGCCTTGCTCGCCGACATGTGGTAGCCGCGCAGCGTGGCGCGGGTACCGGGACGTTCGTTGATCTTGGGACCGGTCATCAGCGCTTACCCGTCTTTTCCTGGCCGGCGTGGAATCGGAACGTCCGCGTCGGGGCGAACTCGCCCAACTTATGGCCGACCATCGACTCGTTCACGAAGACCGGCACGTGGCGTCGCCCGTCGTGGACGGCGAAGGTGTGTCCGACCATGTCGGGGATCACCGTCGAGCGACGGCTCCAGGTCTTGATGACCTTCTTCTCGTTGGCGGCGTTCATCGCGTCCACCTTCTTCAACAGGTGGGCGTCGATGAACGGACCCTTCTTCAAGCTGCGTGACATGTCTTCCTACCTCCGCGATCCGCGTCCACGGCGACGACGAACAATGAGCGCGTCTGACGCCTTAGGCAGACGCGTACGACCTTCGGGCTGACCCCACGGCGAGACGGGGTGACGTCCACCGGACGTCTTGCCTTCACCACCACCAAGGGGGTGGTCGACCGGGTTCATCGCCACGCCACGCGTCTGGGGGCGAATGCCCTTCCAGCGGTTACGTCCGGCCTTGCCGATCTTAATGAGTTCGTGCTCCGAGTTGCCGACGATGCCGAGGGTGGCCTTGCAGTCGATCGGCACGCGGCGCATCTCGGTCGATGGCAGGCGCAGCGTCACGTACGCGCCCTCCTTGGCGACGATCTGGACCGACATGCCGGCGCTGCGAGCCATCTTGCCGCCGCCGCCGGGACGCAGCTCCACGTTGTGGACGGTCGAACCGGTCGGAATGAAGCGCATCGGCAGCGAGTTGCCCAGGCGGATGTCGGCCTTGGGGCCGGACTCGACAACGTCGCCCACCTTCAGTCCGTTGGGGGCGAGGATGTAGCGCTTCTCACCATCGAAGTAGTGCAGCAGCGCGATCCGACAGGTGCGGTTAGGGTCGTACTCGATCGCCGCGACCTTCGCCGGGACGGCGTCCTTGTTGCGCTTGAAGTCGATGATGCGGTACTGCTGCTTGTGGCCGCCGCCGCGGTGGCGCGAGGTCTTGCGGCCGTTGGCGTTGCGGCCACCGGTCTTGGGTTTGGCGACGAGCAGCGACTTCTCGGGCGCCGATTTGGTGATGTCGGCAAAGTCCGACACGGTTTGGAATCGACGACCGGGGCTCGTGGGTTTGCGTTGACGCAGGGCCATGGCAGTCCTTAACTCTCGAAGAGGTTGATCGAGTCGCCCTCACGAAGGGTGACGATGGCCCGCTTGGTGCTGGGGCGTGAACCGACGACGCCGGTGCGACGATTGCGCGTCGTCTTGCCCTTGCGATTGAGGGTATTGACGTTGGTGACCTTCACGTTGAAGGCCTGCTCAACGGCGTTGCGTACGTCGATCTTGGTCGCCCGGGGGTCGACAATGAAGACGTAGGTGTGGTTGTCCATCAGGCCGTAGGTCTTCTCCGAGACGACCGGGCGAATCAGGACACTCATGGCGTCACGCATCAGCGGTTCTCCTTGGCAGTGGGCAGCGTGGCGTCGGTGAAGAGCACCCAGTCCGCGTCGAGGACGTCGTAGGCGTTGACCTCGCCGGCGTCGATGGTCTTCACGTGCGTGAGGTTGCGAAAGGCGTTGAAGGCGACCGCGTCGTCACGACTCAAGACGACAAGGATCTTGCCCTCGAGGCCGAGCGCGCGCAGCGAAGTGACCGCGGCCTTGGTCTTTGGCTCGCTCCAGTTGGCGAAGCCGTCGATGATCGCCACGCGCTCGAGTGCCGCGCGGTCCGACAGCGCCGAGTAGAGGGCCAGGCGGATCATCTTCTTCGGCGTCTTCTGGTCGTACTTGCGGGGCTTGGGTCCGAGGGCGATGCCACCTCCGGGGTAGTGCGGCGCGCGGATCGTGCCCTGACGAGCGCCGCCGGTGCCCTTCTGGTTGAACGGCTTCTTGCCGCCACCCCGGACTTCCTTGCGGGTCTTGGTGGACTGGGTGCCCGAACGCTTCGCGGCGAGCTGGGCCTTGATGACCTGGTGGAGCACGGCCATGTTGGGTTCGATGCCGAAGATCGTGGGTTCGAGCGCGACCGCGCCGAGCTCGGCGCCGTCGAGGGACTTGCGAAGGACCGAGCGGCTCTGGGGCGCGGGGCGCTCCTTCTTCACGGGGCCGCGCAGCGTAAAGACGTCGCTCATCGCGTGCCTCCGGCCTTCATCGGGTTCTTCACCGAGGTGCGCAGCACCACGACGCCGCCGCGCGGTCCCGGAACGGCACCCTTCACGAGCACCAGATTGCGCTCGACGTCGACGCCAATCACTTCGAGGTTGGTCGTGGTCACTTGGCCCCCACCCATGCGACCGGCCATCTTCGTGCCCTTGAAAACGCGTCCGGGCGTGGCGCACGCGCCAATCGAACCGGGGGCACGGTGGTGTTTGTGGTTGCCGTGGGCGGCGCCTTGTCCCGAGAAGTGGTGACGCTTCATCCCTCCGGCGAAGCCCTTGCCCTTGGAGACGGCCGTGGCGTCAATCATCTCGCCCTTTTCGAAGGCGTCGACGAGAATCTCCTGGCCGACGGTGTAGCCCGAGACGTCATCGATACGCAACTCAACGAGCCGCTTGCCGGGCGTGACGCCCGCCTTGTCGAAGTGACCGAGCTCGGGCTTGGTGAGCGTCGAGGTCCGACGGGTGCCCCACGTGACCTGCAGGGCCGAGTAGCCCTCCTTCTCGGGGGTCTTTACCTGGACGACGCGCGCCGGGCTGACTCGAACCACCGTCACCGGGATGGCCCGGTTCTGGCTGTCCCAGACCTGGGTCATGCCCACCTTCTCGCCGACGATCGCTTTGGTCGCCACGTCTTCCTCTTCTCTCCTGATCTGCGCGTCGGTTCGTCCGACACACAGACGCTCCGCCGGGCCAGAAACCCGAACGGAGCGCTCGACTTGTTCGGTTCAGCGTTCCCCTTTCGGGCGACTGAACACATCTTTTTTCCTACTCTGGCGCATTGCCAGGGCCATTAACCGTACACCATCGGGCCCCGCGCGCGCAAAGGCGCGGTGGACCCGTAGTGCCTAGACCTGGCGGATCTTGATCTCGATATCCACACCGGCGGGCAGATCGAGGCGTTGGAGCGAGTCGACCGTCTTAGCGGTGTGGTCCACGATGTCGAGGAGGCGCTTGTGCACGCGCATCTCGAAGTGTTCGCGGCTGTCCTTGTGCTTGTGGGGACCGCGAACCACCGTGTAGCGGTGCTTCTCGGTGGGCAGCGGCACCGGACCCTGCACTCGAGCGTTGGTGCGCTCGACCGTCTGGACGATCTTCGCGGTGGACTGGTCCAGGATGCTGTGGTCGAAGGCCTTCAGCCGGATGCGGATCATTTGTCGGTTGTCGGCCATGACCTGACTACTTCAGGATCTTGACGACGCGGCCCGAGCCGACGGTGCGGCCACCCTCGCGGATGGAGAAGGTCAGACCCTCTTCCATGGCGATGGGCTTGCCGAGCGTGACGGTCATCTCGGTGTTGTCGCCGGGCATGACCATTTCCGTGCCCGAGGGCAGTTCGATCGTGCCGGTGACGTCGGTCGTGCGGAAGTAGAACTGCGGACGGTAGTTCGCGAAGAACGGCTTGTGACGGCCGCCCTCCTCCTTGGTGAGCACGTAGACCGAGGCCTCGAAGACCGTGTGGGGCGTGATGGTGCCGGGCTTGCACAGCACCTGGCCGCGCTCGACGTCCTCTTTCTTCGTGCCGCGGAGCAGTGCGCCGAGGTTGTCGCCGGCCTGACCCTGGTCGAGGAGTTTGCGGAACATCTCGATGCCGGTCACGACGGTCTTGGTGGTGTCACGGAGTCCGACAATCTCGACCTCGTCGCCGACCTTGACGACGCCCTGCTCGACCTTGCCGGTCACGACGGTGCCGCGGCCGGTGATCGACATGACGTCCTCAATCGACATCAGGAACGGCTTTTCGGTGGCGCGCACGGGCTCGGGGATGAACGAGTCCACCGCGTCCATGAGCTCCATGATTTTATCGCCCCAGGCCTCGTCGCCCTCGAGGGCCTTCAGCGCCGAGACTCGAACGATCGGGGTGTCGTCGCCGGGGAAGCCGTAGCTGACGAGCAATTCGCGAACTTCCATCTCGACGAGCTCGAGCAACTCCTCGTCATCGACCATGTCGGATTTGTTGAGGGCGACCACGATGTGGGGCACGCCGACCTGGCGGGCGAGCAGCACGTGCTCGCGCGTCTGGGGCATGGGACCGTCGGTGGCGGCGACGACCAGGATCGCGCCGTCGACCTGGGCCGCGCCGGTGATCATGTTCTTCACGTAGTCGGCGTGGCCGGGCATGTCCACGTGCGCGTAGTGGCGCTTGGAGGTCTCGTACTCCACGTGGGCGATCGAAATCGTGATGCCGCGCTGCTTCTCCTCGGGTGCCTTGTCGATCTGGTCGAAGGGGGTGAAGGAGGTTCCCGGGAGGCGGGTCGACAGCACCTTGGTGATCGCCGCGGTGAGGGTGGTCTTGCCGTGGTCGATGTGACCCATCGTTCCAATGTTTACGTGCGGCTTGGTGCGCTCGAACTTCTGCTTTGCCATTGTCGGGGACTAACTTTCTCTCTAGAAACGAACCCTCTGCGGACCCGTCGTGCTGGTTTCGGCCCTCCCCGACTACGGTTTGGACCTTCTTTTCGCC
The DNA here is from genome assembly GCA_025362585.1 of Acidimicrobiales bacterium. Lineage (GTDB taxonomy): Bacteria > Actinomycetota > Acidimicrobiia > Acidimicrobiales > RAAP-2 > RAAP-2. The sequence goes on from JANYFR010000059.1 coordinate 18,136, forward strand.
GGTTTCCCGGACTCCTACGCGCCAGTGGCCTTGGCGACGATCTCCTTGGCGATCGAGTCAGGGACTTCCGCGTACGAATGGAACTGCATGGTGTACGTCGCGCGCCCTTGAGTACGAGAACGCAGGTCAGTAGCGTAGCCGAACATGTCAGCCAGGGGAACAAGTGCCCGAATCGCTTGGCTGTTGCCCTTCTGCTCCATGCCCTCCACGCGACCGCGACGACTCGACAGGTCGCCAATGACGTCGCCCATGTAGTCCTCGGGGGTGACGACCTCCACGGCCATGATCGGCTCGAGCAGGACGGGGCTCGCCAGGCGCGCCGCCTTCTTCACGGCGATGGAACCGGCAATCTTGAAGGCCATTTCGGAGGAGTCGACGTCGTGGTAGCTGCCGTAGGTGAGCCGCACGCGCACGTCGACCACCGGGTAGCCGGCGAGGACGCCCGCGGTCAACGCCTCGGTGATGCCTTGGTTGACCGGCTGGATGTACTCCTTGGGAATGACCCCGCCACTGGTCTCGTCGACGAACTCGTAGCCGCCGCCCGGGCCCGTCGGTTCGAGGGTGATGACCACGTGACCGTACTGGCCCTTACCACCGGTCTGGCGCACGTACTTCTCTTCGACCTTCGTGACGGTCTTGCGGACGGTCTCGCGGTACGCCACCTGGGGCTTGCCGACGTTGGCGTCGACGGCGAACTCGCGCAGCATTCGGTCCACGAGGACCTCGAGGTGCAGTTCGCCCATGCCCGAGATGACGGTCTGGCCGGTCTCTTCGTCGGTGCGAACACGAAAGGTCGGGTCCTCCTCGGAGAGCGAGTAGAGGGCTTTGCCGAGCTTGTCCTGGTCGGCCTTGGTCTTGGGCTCGACGGCGACGTGAATGACCGGCTCGGGGAAGGTGAGCGTCTCGAGTTGGATCGGCTGGTCGATCGCGCTCAGGGTGTCGCCGGTCGTGACCTGCTTCAGACCGACCGCGGCGACGATGTCGCCGGTACGGATGGTGTCGAGGTCTTCGCGGTTGTTGGCGTGCATCAAGAGGAGTCGTCCGAGACGCTCCTTCTTCATGCCCTTGGTGGTGTTGACGACGGTGTCGCCCTTCTCCAGGGTGCCCGAGTAGACGCGCAGGTAGGTCAACTTGCCGACGAAGGGGTCGGTCTGGATCTTGAAGGCGAGGGCCGAGAACGGCTCGTCGTCGGAGGGTTTGCGCTCAATGGCGTCCTCCTTGCCCGGCTTGGTGCCCTGGGTCGGGGGCAGGTCGAGTGGCGAGGGCAGGAAGTCGACGACGGCGTCGAGCATGGGCTGGACCCCCTTGTTCTTGAAGGCCGAGCCGTTGAGGATCGGCACGCAGAGGCCCTCGAGGGTCCCGCGGCGCAGGGCGCTGCGGATGTCGGCGGTCGCGAGCTCCTCGTCGCCGAGGACCTTCTCCATGAGGTTGTCGTCGAAGGTGGTGAGGATGTCGAGCAGTTTGACGCGGTACTCGGCGGCTTGGGCCTGGTACTCGTCGGGGATCTCGATCACCTCAACCTTCTCGCCGTGCTCGTCGTGGTGGATCGTGGCGGTCATCGAGCAGATGTCGATGATCCCGAGGTACCCACCCTCGGCGCCGATGGGTAGTTGGATGACCGCCGGGACGCAGTCGAGGCGGTCCGCGATCATCTCGACACAACGAAAGAAGTCGGCCCCGATGCGGTCCATCTTGTTCACGAAGCAGATGCGTGGCACGTTGTACTTGTTGGCCTGGCGCCAGACCGTCTCGGTCTGGGGCTCCACTCCGGCGACGGCGTCAAAGACCGCCACGGCGCCGTCGAGCACGCGCAGCGAACGCTCGACCTCGACCGTGAAGTCGACGTGGCCCGGGGTGTCGATGATGTTGATGCGGTAGCCGTTCCAGTAGGTGGTTGTGGCGGCCGAGGTGATCGTGATGCCGCGCTCCTGCTCCTGGATCATCCAGTCCATGGTCGCGCCACCGTCGTGGACCTCTCCGATCTTGTAGTTCTTGCCCGTGTAGAACAAGATCCGTTCGGTCGTCGTGGTCTTACCGGCGTCGATGTGCGCCATAATGCCGATGTTGCGCACCTTGTCAAGGGGAATGGCGCGATCTGTCATGTCAATAGCTTTCTTTGTTTACCAGCGGTAGTGCGCGAAGGCCTTGTTGGACTCGGCCATCTTGGCCACGTCCTCGCGGCGCTTCACCGCGGCCCCCACACCGTTGCTGGCATCGATGATCTCGTTGGCGAGACGTTCGGCCATGGTCTTCTCACGACGCTTCTTGGCGAAGTCGGTGAGCCAGCGGATGGCCAGGGTGGTGGCCCGTCGCGGGCGGACTTCCATCGGGACCTGGTAGGTGGTGCCGCCGACGCGTCGGCTCTTCACTTCGAGTTCGGGACGCACGTTTTCGAGGGCGCGCTTCAGCGTGGCGACGGGGTCGGTGCCGGTCTTCTGCTCGACCTGCTCGAGGGCGGTGTAGACAATGCGCTCGGCGATGGTGCGCTTCCCGCGCTCGAGGATCTTGTTGGTCAACTGGGTCACCAGGACCGACTTGTAGATCGGGTCGACGGGGACGTCGCGGCGTACGGCGGGGCCCTTACGAGGCATTATTTCTCCCTCTTGGCGCCGTAGCGACTACGGGCCTGCTTGCGGTCACGCACCCCCGAGGTGTCGAGCGCGCCGCGGATGATCTTGTAACGAACGCCCGGGAGGTCCTTCACGCGCCCACCACGTACCAGCACAATGGAGTGCTCTTGGAGGTTGTGGCCGACGCCGGGGATGTAGGCGGTCACCTCGACGCCCGACGTGAGCCGCACGCGCGCGACCTTGCGCAGCGCGGAGTTGGGCTTCTTGGGCGTGACCGTGTGGACCCGGGTGCACACCCCGCGACGCTGCGGGGCCCCCTTCAGGGCCGGTGTTTTGGTCTTCGATACTTTGTCCTGCCGGCCTTTTCGGACCAACTGTGCGATTGTGGGCACGCGGAACCTCTTCTGGTAGTACTTCGTTCTGGGGACGCGCCAGGGACATCGGCACGCGGACTGACAATCCTACGACAAACCACCCGACGACGGCAAGCCCGCCACCGACCGAACCGGGCAGCGGCGGACCTGGTCGCTAGATCGCCCGTCCGCCAAGCTGGTCTTCGGGGTTGGCGACGTCGTTTTCGGGCAGGGCCGACTCGTCGTACGTGGCGGTCCCGATGTTCTGGAAGGCCGTCAGGTCGGCGCTGAAACTGTCGTCACCCGAGAGCTCGCCGAGCAGGCTCGCGAGGTCGAGGTCGTCGTCCGAGACCTGCGCCCACGCGGGCAGCAGCTCCGCGTCGGGCATGTCGAGGCGCAGTTCGCGGCGGTTGTAGTACTCGAGACCGGATCCGGCCGGGATCAACTTGCCGATGATGATGTTCTCCTTCAGGCCCACGAGGTGGTCACGCTTACCCTCGATGGCGGCCTCGGTGAGCACGCGCGTCGTCTCTTGGAACGACGCGGCGCTGAGCCAGGAGTCGGTCGCGAGTGACGCCTTGGTGATGCCCATGAGCTGGGCGCGACCGTCGGCGGCCTCGTGGCCGCTGGCCTCGATCTCGTCGTTGGTGTCGTTGAAGAGCTTCACGTCGACCATCGCACCGGGCAGCCACAGGGACTCGCCGGCGTCGACAATCTGGACGCGCCTCGTCATCTGTCGAACGATCAGCTCGATGTGCTTGTCGTGGATAGACACGCCCTGGTCGCGGTAGACGTTCTGCACCTCTTCGACCAGGTACTGCTGGGTCTCTCGGGTGCCGCGGAACTTCATCATCAACTTGGGGTCGAGCGGTCCGTCGTGGAGCGGCGTACCGACCTCGACCTCCTGGCCGTCCTCGATGAGCAGGTGGCGGGCGATCGAGATCGACTCCTCCTGGACCTCGCCGTCGTTGCCGACGACCGTGACCTTGCGCTCTCGACCGATCAGCTCGACGCGCACCACGCCGGAGAACTCCGCGACCTTTGCGGCGCCCTTGGGGGTGCGGGCCTCGAAGAGCTCCACCACGCGCGGCAGGCCGTGGGTGATGTCGCTCTCGGTCACGCCACCGGAGTGGAACGTGCGCATGGTCAGCTGCGTGCCGGGTTCGCCAATGGACTGGGCGGCAATGACGCCGACGGCCTCGCCGAGCTCGACCAACTGGTGGGTCGCGAGCGAGAGCCCGTAACAGGCGGCGCAGACGCCCTGGACCGCGTCGCAGGTCAGCGTCGTACGCACGCGCACCCGACCGACTGCGGGGTCTTCGCGGAGTCGTTCGACGTCGTCGACCATCAGCATCGTGCCCGAGGGCAGGGTCGATCCGTCCGAGAGGGTGATGTCCTCGGCGACGACGCGTCCCCACAACTTGGTCTCGAGGTGAGCGCGCTGGCCCCGGGTGTCGGGAGCGACGTGCTCGATCCACATCCCGCGCTGGGTCCCGCAGTCGAACTCCTTGACGATGAGCTCTTGGGCGACGTCGACCAGTCGACGGGTCAGGTAGCCCGAGTCGGCGGTACGCAGGGCGGTGTCGCCGAGTCCCTTGCGGGTGCCGTGGGTCGAGATGAAGTACTCGAGGACCGAGAGACCCTCGCGGAACGAGGACTTGATTGGACGCGGGATCATCTCGCCACGCGGGTTGGACACGAGGCCCTTCATCGCGGCGATCTGGCGAATCTGCTGGCTGTTACCCCTCGCGCCCGAATCGACCATCATGCGAATCGGATTGTCGAACATGGCGTTCATGGCGCGGTCGGTGGCGTCGCCGACCTCCTTATTCGCGTTGGTCCAGATCTCGATCTCCTGCTGGCGGCGCTCGTCGTCGACAATGACCCCGCGACGGTAGTTGGTCTCGACCTTGGCGGCCTGCTCCTCGTACTTGTTCAGAATCGCGGCCTTCTCCGAGGTCGTGACGACGTCGTCAATCGAGATCGTGAGTCCGGACTTAGTCGCGTAACGAAATCCGAGTGACTTGATGGCGTCGAGCGACTCGGCGACCTCTTGACGGGTAAAACTGCCCGAGATCTCCTCCACGATCGTGCCGATCGGCGTGGCGTTCTTGCCGATCAACTCGTTCACGTAGCGAAAGCCGAACGGTAGCGCCTCGTTGAAGAAGACCCGACCCGGCGTCGTCATCAGTGAGCGGCTCGCGCCCGTCACCTCAATGTCCGCGCCCTCGAGGCGCGTGTCGAGTGACGACCCCTCGAGGGGTCGAACCTGGATCTGGGTGCGGATGCCGATCGTCTTGTCCGCGAGAGCGTTCTCGATCTCGTAGACGTGACGAAAGACCGGCGGGTTCGGGCGAACGTCGTCGGCCTCGAGCGTGAGGTAGTAGGCGCCGAACACCATGTCCTGAGCCGGCTCGGTGATGGGCCGACCGGTCGCGGGCGTGAAGATGTTGTTCGTCGAAAGCATCAAGATCCGCGCCTCGGCCTGCGCTTCGGCGGACAGCGGCACGTGCACGGCCATCTGGTCGCCGTCGAAGTCGGCGTTGAACGCCTTGCAGACGAGCGGGTGAATCTGGATGGCCTTGCCGTCGACCAGCACGGGCTCGAAGGCCTGGATGCCGAGGCGGTGCAGGGTCGGCGCGCGGTTGAGCAGTACCGGGTGCTCGCGGATGACCTCTTCGAGCACGTCCCACACGACGGCCTTACGACGTTCGACCATGCGCTTGGCGCTCTTGATGTTCTGGGCCATTTGGGTCTCGATCAGACGCTTCATGACGAAGGGCTTGAAGAGCTCCAGGGCCATCATCTTGGGCAGGCCACACTGGTGCAACTTCAGCTGGGGACCGACCACGATGACCGAACGGCCCGAGTAGTCGACGCGCTTGCCGAGCAGGTTCTGGCGGAACCGACCTTGCTTACCCTTCAACATATCCGAGAGGCTCTTCAGCGGTCGGCCACTCTGGCCGGCGACCGGCCGTCCCCGTCGACCGTTGTCGAACAGCGCGTCGACGGCCTCTTGGAGCATGCGCTTCTCGTTGTTCACAATGATGTCCGGGGCACCGAGGTCGAGCAGGCGCTTCAGACGGTTGTTGCGGTTGATGACGCGACGGTAGAGGTCGTTGAGGTCCGAGGTCGCGAAGCGCCCACCGTCGAGCTGCACCATCGGGCGCAGGTCGGGCGGAATAACCGGCACGGCCTCGAGGATCATGGCGCGGGGGTCGTTCAGGCGTCGGCCCTGGTCGTCGCGTCGGTTGAAGGACTGGACGATCGCCAGGCGCTTCAGGAACTTGGCGTGACGCTGCGCGCTGAGCGGCTTGCGACCGTCCTTCGCGTCGATCATCTCGCGCATGACCTTCTCCTCTTGGTCGAGGTCCATGCGGTCGATCAACTGGAGGATGGCGTCGGCGCCCATGCCGCCCTCGAAGTACTCGCCGTAGCGAAAGTCCATCTCGCGATAGAGCACTTCGTCTTCGATGATCTGACGCGAGTGGAGACCCTCGAAGGTGTCAAAGGCCTGCTTGGCCAGCTCGCGCTCTTCGGCGAAACGCGAACGGACGCCGTCGAGCTCCTTCTCGGTACCGCGCTGCAACGCGCGCAACTCGGACTCTTTGGCGCCGTCGGCCTCGAGCTTGACGGCCCGGGCCTCAATCTCCTTCAACTTGTTGTCGAGCGCCTTCACCTCACGCTCGGCCACTTCCAGCAACTCTTCGGCGAGACCTTGGCGCAGTTCGGCGAGGTCGCCGTGGCGCTTGTCGACGTCGACGAAGGTGACCATGTGGGCGGCGAAGTAGATGACCTTCTCCAACTGCTTGGCCTTCAACTCCTCCTTCGGGGCCGTGCCCATCAAGAGGTAGGCCAGCCACGAACGAGTACCGCGCAGGTACCAGATGTGCACCACCGGCGCCGAGAGCGCGATGTGGCCCATGCGGTCGCGACGGACCTTGTCACTCGTCACCTCGACGCCGCAGCGCTCGCAGACAATGCCCTTGAAGCGCACGCGCTTGTACTTGCCACAGGCGCACTCCCAGGCCTTCTGGGGGCCGAAGATCTTCTCGCAGAAGAGTCCGTCCTTCTCCGGGCGCAGGGTGCGGTAGTTGATTGTCTCGGGCTTCTTCACTTCACCCGATGACCAACTACGAATGTTCTGGGCGGTCGCGAGACCGATGCTCAACTCATCGAACTGGTTGACGTCCAGGGGGCTCATGACAACTTCCTTTCAGCGGCACGTCGCGCGTCCTCTTCGTCACTGCCGCGCTCGGGTCGACTGATGTCGATGCCCAGTTCGCGCGTGACCGAGAAGAAGTCCTCTTCGGTGTCGGCGAGGTCGACGTGAGCGCCGACCTTGTCGCGCACCTCGACGTTCAAGCAGAGTGACTGCATCTCTTTGATCAAGACCTTGAACGACTCGGGGATGCCCGGCTCGGGCAGATTCTGGCCCTTGACGATCGCCTCGTAGGCGCGCTCGCGGCCCTTCATGTCGTCGGACTTGACGGTCAGGAGCTCCTGGAGCGCGTAGGCCGCGCCGTAGGCCTCGAGGGCCCAGACCTCCATCTCACCGAATCGCTGACCACCGAACTGCGCCTTACCGCCGAGCGGCTGGGCGGTGATCATCGAGTACGGGCCCGTCGAGCGTGCGTGAATCTTGTCGTCGACCATGTGGGCCAGTTTCAAGATGTAGGCGTAGCCCACCGAGATCGGGTTGTCGTAGACCTCGCCGGTGCGACCGTTGTAGAGCGTGACCTTGCCGTCGTTGTCGCCGGCGAGCAACTTCTTGCCGTTCTGGCCGTCGACGTTGAGTGTGGCGAAGGTCTGTTGAATCGTCGGTTTGTCCTTCGCGCGGTCGACCTCGTCCCAGTGCGCGCCGTCGAAGGACGGGGTCGCGACGTAGACGGCCGGCTCGGTGCGCGGGCGGGTCTTGCGGTAGGGACGGGTGGCCGCGTTCTGCTGGTCGAGGTGGCCCGACGTGCCGACCGAGGGATTGACCTCGATGCCGGCCCAGCCGTGGCGCGCCGCGTAGCCGAGGTGGCTCTCGAGGACCTGGCCGACGTTCATTCGACTGGGCACGCCGAGCGGGCTCAGGATGATGTCGACCGCGGTGCCGTCGGCCATGAAGGGCATGTCCTCTTCGGGCAGAATCTTCGAGATGACGCCCTTATTGCCGTGGCGTCCGGCGAGCTTGTCGCCCTCGGAGATCTTGCGCTTCTGGGCGACGTAGACCTTCACGAGTTGGTTGACGCCGGGTTGCATCTCGTGGTCCTCGTCGCGGCTGTAGACCTTCACGTCGATGACCTTGCCGGACTCGCCGTGGGGCACCTTCAGTGACGTGTCGCGGACCTCGCGGGCCTTCTCGCCGAAGATTGCGCGTAGCAGGCGCTCCTCGGGTGACTGCTCGGTCTCGCCCTTGGGCGTGACCTTGCCGACGAGGATGTCCCCGGGCTGGACCTCGGCGCCGATGCGCACGATGCCGCGGTCGTCGAGGTCCGCGAGGATGTCGTCGGGCAGGTTCGGAATGTCGCGCGTGATCTCTTCGGCACCCAGCTTGGTGTCGCGTGCGTCGATCTCGTACTCTTTCACGTGGATTGACGTCAAGACGTCGTCGCGCACCAGGCGCTCGTTCAAAATGATGGCGTCCTCGTAGTTGTAGCCCTCCCACGGCATGTAGGCCACCAGCAGGTTCTTGCCGAGCGCGAGCTCGCCGTTGCTGGTGCTGGTGCCGTCGGCGAGGAGGTCGCCCTCGGTCACCGTCTCGCCACCGAACACGAGCGGCTTCTGGTTGATCGACGTGTCCTGGTTCGAACGGCGGAACTTGTTGAGGTTGTACTGCTTCTTGCCGAGCGCCTTGCCGTAGCGGTCGGTCACGTCCTTTTCGTACTCGACCACGATGCGGTCGCCTGAGACGAGCTTCACGACGCCGTCACCCTCGGCGATCAGCACGTCGCCCGAGTCGAGCGCGGCCCGCGCTTCCATGCCGGTGCCGACGAACGGCGCCTCGGGCATGATCAGCGGCACGGCCTGCTTTTGCATGTTGGCGCCCATCAACGCACGCTGGGCGTCGTCGTGCTCGACGAACGGAATCAGCGACGTGGCGACCGAGATCACCTGCTTGGTGGAGACGTCCATCAGCTCGACCTCGTCGGCCTTTACGAAGTCGATCTCGGAGGTCGTGGACGACGACTTGTTCGACGATCCCACGCGCAGTCCGGTCCCGACGGGGCCGCGGCGCACGAGCACGCGCTCGGCGCGGATGTGACCCTTCTCGTCAACTTCGGTGTTGGCCTGAGCGATGACGAAGCGCTCCTCCTCGTCGGCGGTGAAGTACCGGATCTCACCGGTCACCTTGCCGGCGGTGACGACGCGGTAGGGCGTCTCAATGAAGCCGTACTCGTTGATCCGCGCGTAGTTGGCGAGGTAGCCAATCAGGCCGACGTTCGGGCCTTCGGGCGTCTCGATCGGGCACATGCGCCCGTAGTGCGACGAGTGCACGTCACGAACCTCAAGGCCGGCGCGCTCACGCGACAGGCCGCCCGGTCCCAGCGCCGACAGGCGGCGCTTGTGGGTGAGACCCGACAGCGGGTTGTTCTGGTCCATGAACTGGCTGAGCTGCGAGGTCGCGAAGAACTCCTTGATCGCCGACATCACGGGACGGATATTGATCAGGGTCTGGGGCGCGATCGCCTCGACGTCCTGGGTGTTCATGCGCTCGCGCACGACGCGCTCCATGCGCGAGAGGCCGGTGCGCAGGGCGTTCTGGATGAGCTCACCCACGCTGCGGATGCGGCGGTTGGCGAAGTGGTCCTGGTCGTCGATGTGGTACGTCGTCTCCTTGGCGGTGCGGTCGCGCGCCAGGTTCAACAGGTAGGTCGCGGTCGCGAGTACTTCGGCCTTGGAGAGCACGTGCAGGTCGGCGTTCGGGCGATCGAGGAGGTCGCCAAAGAGCTCAACGTTCTTCGCGACCTCGTCACCGAGCTTGCGATCGAGCTTGTAGCGGCCCACGCGACTGAGGTCGTAGCGCTTCTCGGAGAAGAAGGCGCCCTCGAAGTACTGGCGGGCCGCTTCGATCGTCTGAACTTCGCCGGGACGGGCACGGCGGTAGATCTCGAGCCACGCGGTCTCCTGGCTGGCCTTCAAGAAGCTCTCGGGCGTGTCCTCCATGTTGTACTTGTCCATGTGCTTGGAGATCTCGAGGTGGGCCTTCTTCCAGTCGGCGTGGAACTGGTCCTCGAGGAAGTCGAAGTGCGCGACGAAGCGCTCGAAGAAGGCCTCGTCCATCACGGTGTCGAGGGCGCGCAGCAGCGTGAAGATCGAGATGCGACGCTTGCGCGCGATGCGCGCACCGGCGTTGGCCGCCTTGTTCTTCTTCTCCTCGAGGTCGACCTGGAGCCACTCGCCGCGGCTCGGGTGGATGGTGCCCTCGAAGGCGACCTTCTCGTCCTTGCCCGGCTGGAACAAGACGCCCGGCGAGCGAACGAGCTGGCTGACGACGACGCGCTCGGTGCCGTTGATGATGAAGGTGCCCTGGTCGGTCATGATCGGGAAGTCGCCCATGAAGACGGTCTGTTCCTTGATCTCGCCGGTCTCGGAGTTGAGGAAGCGGGCGCGAACAAAGATTGGCTGGGAGTAGGTGGTGGCGCGCTGGCGGCACTCTTCGACGGTGAACTTCGGCGGGCTCTTCAGGTCCGCGTCGTCGGGGTCGAACTCGAGCTCGAGCGACAGGCGCCCGGTGAAGTCCGAGATCGGTGAGATGGCCTCGAAGGCCTCGCGCAGACCCTGCTTCATGAACAGGTCGAAGCTGTCTCGCTGGATCTCGAGGAGGTTGGGCAGGGGGTGCGCTTCACCCAATGCAGAGAAGTTAAAGCGCTCCGGGCTAGTGGACCGAGACGTCAACGGTCTATCCTCCGTGTAAGTGGGTGGCTACTACAGGCATGTCCAATGACCACGTGCAAAACGGCGTCAGGGGATGACAAAGTTGAGTGCAGGGACACGGTCTTTCAACTCTAGTGGTTAAATCGGGCCATGCGCAAGTAGCGCTCCCCTAGCGGGGCACGCGGCCGACCGAATCGGTTGCGCTCACCCTAGGCACGTTCGACGCGCAGGTCAAGTACCCCCTCGGCGGGCACGCCGCCCCGACCGGCGTACCGGTCGGGGCAGCGCCCAACAGCGTTGGAACTACTTGAGTTCCACCGTGGCGCCGGCGGCCTCGAGGGAGGCCTTCGCCTTCTCGGCGTCGGCCTTGGAGACCTTCTCGAGCACGGGCTTCGGGGCGCCGTCGACGAGGTCCTTGGCTTCCTTCAAGCCCAGGCTCGTCAGTGCGCGCACTTCCTTAATCACTTGGATCTTCTTCTCGCCACCGGCCGTCAAGATGACGTCGTAGTCGCTCTTCTCCTCGGCGCCAGCCTCGTCGCCACCGCCCCCACCGGCGGGGGCCGCCGAGGCGACGGCCGCGGGGGCCGCGGCCGTGACGCCGAACTTCTCTTCGAACTCCTTCAGGAGTTCACTCAGCTCAATGACGGAAAGCTCGGCGATGCCGTCGAGGATCTGCTCCTTGGTAAGGGTTGCAGCCATGGTGTGTCCTTTCATTTCTTCGTTTCGGTACTACGGGGATGGGACTATTCGGCCGGTTCGCTCGCGGCGTCCTCTACGGACGCCTCGGGGGCTGGAGTCTCGGGTTCGGCGACGGACGCCTCCTCCTCGACCGCGACCTCCGCGACGGGTGTCGCGGCGTCGTCGCTCGCTGCGGGCGCAGCTTCCTCGACCCCGGCCGGAGTCTCGGCGACCTCAACCCCCTCGAGCGCTGGAGCGGCGACGCCACCCCTGCTGTCGAGAAGGGCCGCGAGGCCGTAGGCGAAGTTCTGCGGGATGGCCTTCAAGAGGCCGGCCATGGTGCGCAGCGGTGCAGCGATCAGTCCGGCGAGCTGGGCGAGCATGACGTCGCGGCTCGGCAGGTCGGCCAACGCGCTCAGATCCTTAATGGAGAGGAGTTTGCCGTCGGTGACGCCGCCCTTGACGATCAGTTTCGGGGTCTCCTTGGCGAAGTCGCGCAGGGCCTTGGCGACTGCCGAGACGTCGCCGTCGATGAAGGCGATCGCCGTGGGGCCGGTGAGAAACTCGCCGAGTGGCTCGACCGAGGTGCCCGAGATGGCGCGCAGCACCAGGGTGTTCTTGAAGACCTTGTAGTCGGCCCCCAGGACGCGCAGTTGGCGACGCAACGTCGAAATCTGGGCAACGGTCATCCCGCGGTACTCGGTGACCACGGCCGTTGACGTGCCGGCGACCTTCGACTTCACCTCGGCGACGGTGGCGACCTTGTCGGTACGAACCTTGCTCATGTGACTCCTTCACCGGATGCCGCCCGGTACGGGCCTCGACATCCAAGCGAACGAGCCGACCGGGCTCGAACTCCTCGTCAGGCTGGCCCCGGGGCCACTTAAGCGCTCGCGCGCACCGGATGTCTTTGGCGTTCTTAGTGGATCTGTGGCACTGACGTCGTGCGCGGTCGCCCATCGTAGTTGGTCGGCTCGCGCCGCGTCAAAACCTCTAGGCCGGGGTCAGGACCTCGTCGACTTCCTTCGTGCGGGTCGGGTCGATCTTCACCCCGGGGCCCATGGTCGACGAGACCGTGATGCTCATGAGGTAGCGGCCCTTCGCGCTCGCCGGCTTCACGCGCACGATCTCGTCAACGACGGCCTGCACGTTACGCGCGAGGTCGTCGCGACTGAAGCTGACCTTGCCCACGCGCAGCTGCACGTTGCCGATCTTGTCGGTGCGGTACTCGACGCGCCCACCCTTGAACTCACTGACGGCCTTGGCGACGTCCATCGTCACGGTGCCGGTCTTGGGGTTGGGCATGAGGCCCCGTGGTCCGAGCACGCGGCCGAGCCCGCCGACCAGACCCATCAAGTCGGGCGTCGCGATCGCGACGTCGAAATCGAGGAAGCCGCCGGCGACCTTGGCCACCAGATCCTCGGCACCGACTTCGTCGGCGCCGGCGTCGCGTGCGGCCTGGGCCGCCTCGCCGGCCGCGAAGACGGCCACGCGGTTGGTCTTGCCGGTACCGGCGGGCAGCGAGAGCGTGCCGCGCACGATCTGCTCGGCCTTGCGCGGGTCCACGCCGAGGCGAAGCGCCAGCTCGACCGTCTCGTCGAACTTGGCGGTCGCGAGGGCCTTCACCTTGTCGAGCGCCTCATTGATCGTCAGCAGCTCTTCGCGGTCAACCTGGGCCAACGAGTTTCGATAGTTCTTACCGTGCTTCATTTCTCTCCTAGCTCGCGACCGTGATGCCCATGGAGCGAGCCGTGCCCGCCACCTGGAGCTTGGCCCGCTCGAGGTCATCGGTGTTGAGGTCCTTCAACTTGGTCTTGGCGATCTCTTCAATCTGGTCCATCGAGACCGTCGCGACGGTCTCTCGACCGGCGAGGTGGGCGCCCTTGGCGACGCCCGCGGCTTGGCGCAGCAGCACCGGCGTCGGCGGCGTCTTCAACACGAAGGTGAAGGAGCGGTCTTCGTAGATCGAGATGTCGACCGGAATGACCGTGCCCTTCATGGACTCGGTCGCGGCGTTGTACTGCTTGCAGAACTCCATGGTCTGGATCCCGTGCGGCCCGAGCGCGGTGCCGACCGGCGGCGCGGGGGTGGCCCCGCCCGCCTCGAGTTGAATCTTCACGACTGCGACAATCTTCTTGGCCATGGCCTTCTCCTTACACCAGTTCTCTAGAGCTTCGTTACCTGGGTGAAGTCGAGCTCCACCGGCGTCTCACGTCCGAAGATGTCCACGAGCACCTTCACCTTCAGTTGGTCTTCGTTGATTTCAGCGACGTGACCCGAAAAGGTCGCGAACGGTCCGGTCTTGATCTGCACCGTGTCGTTGACCTCGAACTCGTGGGTCGGCATGCGACGCTTGACGACCGGCTGTTCGACGCCCTCGACGAGAGGGCGAATGATGTTGTCGACTTCGCGGCGCGTGAGCGCGGTCGGACGGGTCTTCTCGGCGCCGACGAAGCCCGTGACCCCCGGGGTCGATCCGACGACGTAGAAGATCTCGGGGTCCGGCTCACAGCGGATTAGCAGGTAGCTCGGAAACATCCGCTTGGAGACGGTGACCTTTTTCCCGGCCTTGAACTCGGTCACGTCCTCTTCGGGCAGGAAGATTTCGTAGATCTGTTCCTCCAGCTCGCGACTCTTGATGATGTTCTTGAGGGCACCGATGACCTTCTGCTCGTGGCCGGCGAAGGTGTGCACGATGTACCAACGGCCGGGCCGGTCAAAGGCACTCTCGGCGACCGGCTCCTCTTCGAGGCCGTCCTCGAGGATGGTCACGTCGAGGATCTCGTCGTCGCCGGACGCCTCGTGCGGGTCGCTGACGGTGGTCTCGATATCGCTCATGGTCGCCTTACTTCTGGAAGAGGTACGTAACGAACTTCGAGAAGCCGTAGCCGAGACCGAAGATCAGGAGGGACATGAACACGAGGACGAAAAAGACGATCGTGGTGTAGTTGATGACCTCGGGACGGGTGGGCCAGGCGACCTGACGCATCTCCTCGCGGATCTCGCGCACGAACTGCGCCGGTCGGGTGCGCTGGTTGCGACGGCGCTGCACGTCCTGCGTCGAGGCGCGCCGAGCGGGGGCGGCGCCGTCGTCGCCCACCTGACCCTGTCGCTGCATCATGCGCTTTTGTTCGCGGTTCATCTCAATCTCTCGTTCGCACTTCGTTCACTTCGTCGAAAAGAATCTTCGAGCAGGGCAGGAGGGACTCGAACCCCCAACCACCGGTTTTGGAGACCGGTGCTCTACCAATTGAGCCACTGCCCTCTGTGGCCATCCATCAAAACTCGACGGGGGCCGTAGGGAAGACAAATCTTACCATCCCCCGCGGATGGCGCCCTAGCGGGTCTCCTTGTGCAGGGTGTGCTTGCGCTCCCACTGGCAGTACTTGGACATCTCGATACGCTCGCGGTCGTTGACCTTGTTCTTCATCGTGATGTAGTTGCGCCGCTTGCACTCCTCGCAGGCCAAGGTCACCTGCACTCGCTTCTCGTTCTTCGCCATCGTTCTCTCCTCATCGTCACTGCGGGTACTGCCTGGACCCTGCGGGCCCTGCCTGGTAGCGGCGGCGGGAGTCGAACCCGCGACACCACGATTATGAGCCGTGTGCTCTAACCACCTGAGCTACGCCGCCTGGCGAGCCCTCTGTCGGGATTGAACCGACGACCCCTTCCTTACCATGGAAGTG
>JANYFR010000040.1 GCA_025362585.1 Acidimicrobiales bacterium
TTGTCACCTGGTACTACTTCGGTGGTCGGGCTGCCGGGATTTGAACCCGGGACCTCTGCGTCCCGAACGCAGCGCGCTACCAAGCTGCGCTACAGCCCGCAGCGAGTTCCCTCGCAGCCAGATAATCCTAGTCGGCGCGACAATGAGCGACAAAGCCTAGACGGTGCTCGGAATTTCGGGTTCGTCGGGCGTGTGGTACTCAATGACGACTTCACTGATACGACGTCGCTCGACCGACTGGACCCGGAAGGTCCAGTTCCGGTAGGAGTACGTGGTACCAGCCGCGGGGATTTCGCCCGCGAGAAAGAGGACGAATCCGGCAATCGTTACGTAGTCGCCCTCGGGAATGACGACCCCGATCTCCCCTTCGACTTCGTCCACGTGGGTCTGGCCGTCGACGAGCCATCGGTCCTGGCGGATGCGTACGATCCCCGGCTCTTCGCCTTCGTCGAACTCGTCGTTCAGGTCGCCGACCAGTTGCTCCAAGATGTCACGAATCGACACGACCCCGGCGACGCCTCCGTGCTCGTCAAGTACCAGCGCGAAGGTCCGGTGTTGTTTGCGCATCTCACCGAGGCTCTCGAGCAGATCGAGGGTCTCGGGCAGCATGAAGGGCCGGCGAATTTTCCTCGCGATCTCCTCGGTCGCCGGGAGCGACACGCCCATGGCCCGCTTCACGGTCGTGCTGCGAAAGAGGTCGTTCACGAAGAGGACGCCCTCTACTTCGTCGAGGTCACCGTTGACGACGGGGAAGCACGAGTGACCCGTGTCGCGAACGGCGTCGGCGATGGCTTCGGGCGTGACGGGGGTGGTGAGGAACGCGACGTCCACGCGTGGGGTCATGACGTCGCGCAATTCGAGTTCGCTTAACTGATCGACGCGAGAGTGGATGGCGACCGACTCGGGCGAGGGCAATTGAACTTCCTCGCGCCGCGCGATGCGGGCGCGGAGCCGCGCCAGACTAGACGGCGGAGGTTGTTGGTCGCTCATTGAACGTTGGTACTACCGACGCGAACGGTGGCGGGCCGCAGTGACTCGTCCTCGTAACCGTCGCCCGCCAACAGGGCACGGACCGCGCTGCGGGTGCGCTGAGGGTCGAGAGGTTTCACGACGAATCCTTCGGCACCACTACGGCGTGCGAGAAAGACGTCGGGGCGTCGATCGAGCAGCATCAGCACCGAAACCGGGTCAGCGGCACCGTAGGACTCCTCGTGGCGTAGGTCCATGCAGATTGCCATGCCCCCCATGGCACCAATCTGCATGTCGACGATGACGAGGTCGATCCCACCCTGCTTCACGCGGTGAATGACGTCGGGTCCGTTGGCCACTTCCTCAATCAGCACGTCGGGTCCCTCGAGCATCGTTCGAAGCTCGTGGCGCAGTGACGAGAGGTCGCTAGCGAGAAGGACGTTGGCCACGATGATTAGCGTAGCGGAGCCTCGAATTGTCAGGTAGTGAGGCGATGCAACGTTCTACGAACGACTCTTGCCGTTACCTGTCGGAGTGGTTAACCTGCGTTTCTAGGTCATATCTGGGGGGAGAGACTTATGGCGATTTGGCCAGTGGATTGGACGGGCGCCGCGGCCTGTCGAAATAGCGAAGGCGCGCTGTTCTATTCGGCGGACAGCTCCGAGCGCAAGGAAGATCGCCTCGAGCGCGAGAAGGTGGCGAAGCGCATTTGCGCCAGCTGTGACGTGCGCGACGAGTGCCTGTCGGCCGCGATCGCCCGACACGAGACCTACGGCATCTGGGGCGGACTCAACGAGTTCGAACGACGGGCCCTACTGCGCGCGTGACCGGGTCCAGCCCAGCTGGGCGGGACTGACCAAGGTCAGTACGACGAGTAACGCGAACGTCACGACGTGCACGCCGGTGCAGTACTCGCAGACGTGACTGAGGATAATTATCTCGGCGTAGACGAGCCACAGGACGAAGGCCATCGATCCCGCCGCGATGGCGAAACGTGCGACGTGGAGCCAGTAGAACGTCGCACGCCAGCCCCACGGAGAGTTGAGGGCGGTCAACACGAGGTAGGTGGCGAGTCCGAGTATCGCCACTGGCACCCCGAGGAATCGCGACTGGGCGGAGGTCGTGACGAGCGTGCAGTTGACCAGCCCGGTCGTCGGACAGCCCGTCAGCGCCTTGCCGGTGAAGTGGGCGTAGGTGAGGTAGATCGAGAGTGCCAGTCCGATCAGGCTGAGGATGAAAGTGACGACGACCGCCCAGCGAGGGACCTCGGCCGTCGTGGGGCTCATTTGATACTCATGGCCCTTTTGGCGGCCTTCACGCTGGGACTGTTGCAGACCGACCCGGGCCGATTCTTCGTGAGCGAGCAGAAGGCCGCCGTTTGGTAGTTCGCCGAGGCGACGATCGCGTCAGTGACCGGACTCGTCGAGTCACTCAGGCCCGTCGCGACGGCGCCCCGCGTGAGATTCGCAAGGGCCAGGGGAGTGAAACTCGCGCCCGAGACGAGAAAACGGTTGCCGATCGACATGAAGGGAATCGAAAGGTCCTGTGCCGCGGTGATGCCCTTCACGTAAGTCGACGTGTCGTACTTATGGAAGATCGCGTTCTGGGTCTTGGTCGGCTTCTGGAGAGGCGAGTAGAAATTTAGCGTCGAGTTGAAGACGTTGTTGTACTCCTCGACGCTCCTAAAGACCAGGTACTTCGAGTGGTACTTGGCGTTCACGAACGTAAACGTCGGCGTGCCGGGGGCGTACTCGCCCGAGTAGGTGGAGCTCGACGTGTTGCCGAGGCCCGACCAGGTTCCGAAGCGACTAAGGGCAATGATGAGCGGCCAGCGCTGGGCGGCGCAGAATGGGCAGTACTCGGCTCCCACGTAGAAGACTTCAGGCAAGACGGCGCCCGTGCCACTGGGCCCCGTCAGGGCCGGTTGGCCCTTGATGGCTTGGGGCGGGGTGACCGGCGCGACCGTGGACGTGACGCCCACCTTGTTAAAGACGCTGGCGGGGATCGAGGCGAGTGCGGCAACGACCGTCGGGTCGGCCGGTTGAAAGCCCACTTTGGTGCTCGAGGTGGTGCCGCTCGCGACTTTGATAATGACGAGCGCCGCGACGACCACGACGACCAGTCCAACGGCCAACCAGGTAAAGAGTCCCGCGGGGCGCCCACTCGCACCCTTCGCTGGGCCGTTCTTCGCCGCGGGGGACTTCTTCGATGGGGGGGTTTTGGCCACGGTGCTCCTTGTGCAGTCCGAACCCTCAACTTAGTTGACGCGGCGCGCGGCGCCATTTCAGCAGACGTCTCTCGATAGTTTTGCCCTATGGTCGAAATTCTCAGTCCCCGTCCCGCGGCCACGGTGATGACCCTGCGCGACGGCCCCGAGGGTTACGAAATTCTTATGCTGCGTCGTAACCTCAACAGTGACTTCGTCGGGGGCGCCTACGTCTTTCCCGGTGGCGGCGTCGACGCCTCTGACGCCGGGTCCGCCGCTGCGCGTCTGGCCGTCGGCGTCGACGACGCGCGGGCCTCGCGGCGGCTCAATCTCGCCAGCGGCGGTCTCGCCTACTACGTAGCCTGCCTGCGCGAACTCTTCGAAGAGGCCGGACTACTCATTGCCTGTCGCCAGGACGGCGAGGTTCGACTCTTCAACGACGGAGCGACCATCGCGCGCATGGCCGCGAATCGACGGGCCGTCAACAGTGGCACCCTGGGCTTCGTCGAGATGATGGAGCGCGAAGGACTCCATCTTGACCTACGCGGTCTCGAGTACATCGCGCACTGGGTGACACCGGTGGGACCACCGCGCCGGTTCGACACTCGCTTCTTCGTGGCCCTTGCGCCCTACGGACAGATCGCGACCCACGACGCGGGCGAGACCGTCGCCGACCAGTGGGTGCGCCCGCGTGACGCCCTCGAGGCGCACGAACGCGGCGAGCTCGACATGATCATGCCGACCATTCGAAATCTGGAGGCGATCGCGGACTTCGCCACGGCCGGTCAGGTCCTCGCGTACGCCCGGTCGCTCGTCGACGTTGCCAAGACCGAACCGCGCGTCGTCGAACGCGACGGCTCCTTCGTGATCCTGTTACCGGGCGACGAGGGCTACGCCGTCTAGGGGGTCGTGGCCACGGCGCGCGCGATGGCGTCGAGCATGCGTGCTGAGCAGCCAATCGGGCCGGCCGGAGGCGCGACGTCGGCCAGGATCCGCTCAGCGAGCTGGTGCCACACGCCGTCGAGTGCTTCGTGGAGCACGGCTGGCTG
Source organism: Acidimicrobiales bacterium (assembly GCA_025362585.1). Classification (GTDB taxonomy): domain Bacteria; phylum Actinomycetota; class Acidimicrobiia; order Acidimicrobiales; family RAAP-2; genus RAAP-2. Next base: position 4,225 of record JANYFR010000040.1, read on the forward strand.
GCCGTGGTCGCCACCGTCGGCGATCTCGTGGTCGAGGTCTATCTCGGCGAGGAGGGGTACGCCGAGGGCGTCGCTCAACTCGCGACCGCCGCCCTCGCCAAAGAAGTGGTGCCGTTCGCCGCAGGCACAGGTGAAGCCGCTCATGTTCTCGATGACGCCGAGGACCCGGATGTTGGACTTGCGCGCGAAGTCCGCCGCGCGCGCCGCCACCCGTTGGGCGGCGATCGCCGGCGTGGTCACGAGGAGTTGGCCCATTTGGGGCAGGAGGCGTGCGAGCGTCATTGCGATGTCGCCGGTTCCCGGCGGCGTGTCGATCAGCAGATAGTCGATACCGGACCAGTCGGCGTCTTCGATGAACTGCGCTACGGCCTTTTGGACGATGAGTCCGCGCCACAGCAGCGCCTGCTCTTCGTCGGCGAGGAGTCCCATCGAGAGCAACTTGATGCGACCGCTGCCGACCGGTCGTTCGAGCGGTCGCATTCTGCCGCCTCGGGCCTCCACTTCGCCCTGAATGCCGAGCAGGCGGCTGAGCGAGAATCCCCAGATGTCGGCGTCGAGGACACCGATCGTTCGTCCGCTCGCCGCCAGCGCGACGGCGAGGTTGGCCGTAATGGAGGACTTGCCGACTCCGCCCTTGCCCGAGGCGATCATCAGGACCGGCGTCTGGACGGGAATTGAAGTGAGCGGTGCACGGTTCTGGGCGATCGTGCGCGCGCGCTTCATCAACTCGGCCTTGGCGTGAGGTTCGAGTACGCCCATGACGAGCTCGACCGAGTGCACGTGATCGATGGTGAGGACGGCCTCTTTTACGTCGCGTTCGATCTGGGATCGCAGCGGACAGCCGACGGTCGTGAGCGAGACCGACACCACGGCGTGGCCCCGCTCGTCGACGGTGATTGCACCCACCATGCCCAGTTCGACGATGGACGCGCCCAGTTCGGGGTCCAGTACCTGGTCGAGTCGATTCCTCAGCTGTTCGCGAAGATCCATGAGGTGACGCTACCGGTGGGCGAGGAGGGGTAGTCATGGCGCCAATCGGTCACTACAATGAAGGGCAGAACTTCTTAAGGAGCGCCGTGTCCAATTTGACCACCACTCACGTCAGCCTGACCAAAAGGGCCTCCGAACCGATCTCGTTGACCGCGGGCGCCATCGCGAAAGTGGCCGAGTTGATCGCCGCCGAGGGTGGCGACGAGGTGCTGGCGCTGCGGGTCGCGGTGAAGCCGGGCGGCTGCTCGGGCTTCAACTACGACATGTTCTTCGACTCGGAGTTCGCCGACGACGACATCACGTCGGAGTTCTCGGGCGTCAAGGTCGTCGTCGACGCGGCGAGTGCCGAACTGCTCACCGGGGCGACCCTGGACTTCGCCGACGGGCTGCAGGGCGCGGGCTTTCACATCACGAACCCGAACGCCACCCGCACGTGTGGCTGCGGCAACTCGTTTAGTTAGAGCAGCGCGCCGTGAGTACTCCCGTTGGTCCCTACTCCCCCTGGCGTCGGGCCGGTGACTTCGTCGTGATCTCTGGCCAGCTCGGCGTGGTGGCGGGCGAGCACGGACCCACCTTCGTGTCCGGCGGGGCGTCGGATCAGTTGCGCCAGGCCCTCGCCAACGCTCGACGAGTCCTCGCCGAGGCGGGCGCGACCTTCGACCAAGTGGTGAAGGCCACGCTCTTCCTCCTCGACATGAAGGAGTTCGCGTCGTGCAATGAGGTGTGGGTCGAGGAGTTCGACGCGCCACGTCCGACGAGATCGGCCGTGGCGGTCGCCGAGTTGCCACTCGGCGCACTCGCCGAAGTCGAACTTTGGGCCTACGCGCCGCCCAGCTAGGTCGAGTACTCGTTCGGGCTGGTGCCGAACTTGTAGCCCACGGAGCGGACCGTCTGGATTAAGTGGGCGTGCTCCTCTCCGAGCTTGGCGCGGAGGCGACGAACGTGCACGTCCACCGTGCGTGCCCCGCCGTAGTATTCGTAGCCCCACACTCGGCTGAGCAGCGTCTCGCGGGTGAAAACGCGGTTCGGGTTCGTCGCGAGGAAGCGCAGGAGTTCGTACTCCATGTACGTGAGGTCCATGACGCGCCCCGCGATGGTGGCCTGGTACGTTTCGAGGTTCATCGAGAGGCCCCCGTGCTCAATCCGGGGGGCCACGCTCTCGTTGCCGGCCCGTCGGAGCCGATGGCGCAGGCGGGTGGCCAGTTCACTCACGTCGAAGGGGCCGACCACGAAGTCGTCAAAGAGGTCCTCACGAAACGTCAAATCGTCGAGTTGATAGTGATCGAGCAGCAAGATGATCGGTCCGACCCCGCGACTGCGCGAGCGCAGTTGACGGCAGAGGTTCATCGCCTCGGTGAAGGGAAAGGCCGCCGCGTTGATCACGACGCTCGCGAAGCCGTTGGCCGGCTCGAGGGCGGCGATCTCGTTCAGCCGGCCCGTCACCGACACTGCCGGCGTGACCCCCGTGACCTCGAACGCTTTTCGCACCGGCCCCTCGCACGAGGGCACACAGAGGACGACGTCGATCACAGCAGTGGGAGGTAGCGCTCGAGCTCGAAGGGCGTGACCTGGCCACGGTAGGCGTCCCACTCGGCGCGCTTGTTGCGCAGGAACCACTCGACCTGGTGAGCACCGAGGGTCTCGAACATCAGTGCCGACCCCTCCATCAGGTCGACGGCCTGGGCGAGCGACTGCGGCAGCGGCGCGGTCGGTTCGCCCTCGGTCGGCAACTCGTAGTTGCCGGTCACGCCGCGCAGGCCCGCGGCCAGAATGACGGCGAAGGCGAGGTAGGGATTGGCCGCCGGGTCGGGCGATCGGTACTCGACGCGCGTCGAATCGATGCGACCGGGCTTGACCGAGGGGACGCGCACCAGCGCCGCCGCGTCGTAGCGGGCCCAACTGGCGTTCACCGGCGCCTCGGCTCCGGGCACCAGTCGCTTGTACGAGTTGACCCACTGGTTCGTGACGGCCGTGATTTCGGGCGCGTGGCGCACGAGACCGGCGATGAACTTGGTCGCCACGTCGCTCAGGCCGTGGGGCCCGTCACCGATGAACGCGTTGTGCTCGTCGCGCCAGAGCGAGAGGTGCGTGTGCATGCCCGAGCCCTGAACACCGGCGAGGGGTTTGGGCATGAAGCTCGCCGCCACGCCCGACTGGCGTGCGAGCTCCTTGACCACGTGGCGCACGGACATGACGGTGTCGGCCATGGTGAGCGCATCGGTGTAGCGCAGGTCGATCTCGTGTTGGCCCGGGGCGTCCTCGTGTTGGGCGTGCTCGACGCCGATGCCCATCTCTTCGAGCATCAGGACGGTACGACGCCGGACCTGGCTCGCCGTGTCATCGGGCAGGAGGTCGAAGTAGCTACCGCGATCAATCGGCCGAGGCTCGCTTGACGTGTCGAGGTCGGCGAAGTAGAAGTACTCGATCTCGGGCGCCACGAAGAAGGTGTACCCCTGCGCACGGGCCTCACCGAGGACCCGGCGAAGTTGTTGACGGGGGCAGCCCGCGAAGGGAGTCCCGTCAATATTGACAATGTCGCAGAAGACGCGCGCGACCCCGGCCCCCTCCTCGTACCACGGCAGAAGCTGGAAGGTGGTGAGATCGGGCCGAGCGAGCACGTCGGACTCTTTTTCTCGTGAGAAACCGTCGATCGCGCTGCCGTCGAAGGTCATGCCCTGATCGAGGGCGTCCTCTAACTCTGCCGGCGTCACGTGAAAGGCCTTATGGCGTCCGAGGACGTCGGTGAACCAGAGCTGAACGAAGCGAATGCCCCGCTCCTCAACCGTGCGAAGGACGTACTGCGCCTGATCTTTCATGGATGACATTCTCGCACCTTCTGTGGGTACGTCCCCAGGAGCCGTCGATGGCGAGACCGGCCGCCCACTCGAGCGACGGGTCTCTTCGTCGCACGGATTAGCGACGCGCCGCGCTCTTCTTCGCCGCGCTCTTCGCCGCCACCGACTTCTTGGCTACGGCCTTCACCGGCACCCTCTTCGCCGCGACGGTCTTCGGGGCGCTCGCCGCACCGCAAATGGTCTCGACCATGAGCCGCGTCACGACGTAGGGGTCCATGTTGGCGTTCGGGCGACGGTCCTCGAGGTAGCCCCGCTGGTCGCGCGCGACGCCGCCGGGAATGCGCACCGACGAGCCACGGTCCGACACCCCGTAGGAGAACTTTGACCAGTGCGCCGTTTCGTGGGCACCGGTGAGGCGCTCCTCGACGCCGACGCCGTAGTTCGAGATGTGCTCCTTGACGCGCGTACCGAGGGCCTCGCAGCCGGCGACGACCGCGTCCAGGCCTCCGGCCGCGCGCATCTGCTTGGTCGAGAAGTTGGTGTGCGCACCCGCACCGTTCCAGTCGCCCTTGACCGGCTTGGCGTCGAAACTCACGTCGACATCGAACTCCTCGGCAATCCGTTCGAGCAGCCAGCGCGCGACCCAGAGCTGATCTCCGACCTCGACGGGATCGAGCACGCCGACCTGAAACTCCCACTGGGCCATCATCACCTCGGCGTTGGTTCCCTCAATCCCGATGCCGGCGCGCAGGCACGCGAGCGTGTGCGCTTCGACGATGTCGCGCCCCGGCATCTTCGTGCCACCGACGCCGCAGTAGTACGGCCCCTGCGGTGCGGGGAACCCGTCCTCGGGCCAGCCGTAGGGGCGACCGTCCTGGAAGAAGGTGTACTCCTGTTCGATACCGATCTTCGGTTCGAAGCTGGCGAACTTCTTGGCGGCGACGACCGCCTCGGCGCGGTGGTTCGTGACGTGGGGCGTCATGTCGGGATTCAGGACCTCGCACATGACGAGCACGTCATCGGACCCGCGCAATGGGTCGGCGCAGGTCCAGACGGGACGGAGTACGCAGTCCGACGAGCGTCCGGTGGCCTGATTGGTGCTGGATCCGTCGAAGCCCCACACCGGCGGCCTCTGACCGTTGGCGACGATCTTGGTCTTGCTCCGCAACTTTCGGGTTGGCTCGGTTCCGTCAATCCAGATGTACTCGGCCTGATACGACAAAGTTCCTCCATAGGGTCGTGACGCGATGCACGCCGTCGTAATCAGTCTGTCGGGTGGTCGATCGCTTGGCGACGAGTTTTGTTAACCCCGTGTGAAACGTTGTCCCTGAGATGCTCGGGCAACACGCCGGTAGGCTCGGGACGTGCCCGTCCTACGAATCGCTCTGGCTCAAATGAACGCAGTGGTGGGTGGATTCGCGCAAAACGTCGAGACTTTAGGCCGTTTTCGCACCCAGGCCGCCTCGGCCGGCGCCGACCTCGTGTTAACCCCGGAGCTCGCGTTGACCGGCTATCCCCCGGAGGATCTCTTGTTAAAGGAGGGTTTCATCGAGTCGACGCGGGTAGCCCTCATTGAGATGGCGCTCTTGCAGAACGTGCCGCCGGTCCTCGTGGGCACGGTGGTGGGTGCGGGACCGGGCGGACCCCAGTTGGCACCGTCGAGCGACGGCCGCGACGTGACTCGATCGACCCTCTTTGCGACGTTGTCGCCCCACGTGGCCAACGCCCTCGTCGCCCTGAGTGACGCCGGCGTCGTCGCGACGGCGACCAAGCGTCTCCTACCGAACTACGACGTCTTCGACGAACTGCGCTACTTCCATCCGGGAATCGGTCCCCACACCATCGTGAACGTGAAGGGTGTCGCGGTCGGGCTCTTGATTTGCGAGGACGTGTGGACGAGCAACGGTCCGGCGGCCGAGCTCGCGCGCGACGGCGCGACGATGATCCTCGTCGCGAACGCCTCGCCCTACGCGAGGGGTCGGCGGGCCGAACGCGAGCAGATGCTGGCCGAACGTGCCCTCGAAATCAACTGCCCCATCGCCTACGTCAATCTGGTCGGGGGACAGGACGAACTGGTGTTTGACGGTCAGAGCATGGTCGTGAACGCGCAAGGTGAAGTCATCGCCCGGGCCAAGGCCTTCAGTGAGGAGCTGCTCGTCTGCGACGTCGAGGCGCGGGCCTCGAACGTCGGAGTCCCGCTCGACACGACCTACGCGAGGGACCAGGACCGCCTCACCGCACTGCACGTCAATCGCATTGCCGATCCGCCGAGCGAGGTCGAGGAGATCTACGAGGCCCTCGTCATGGGGACGCGCGACTACCTGCGCAAAAACGGCTTTCGCACCGCGATCCTCGGTCTGTCGGGCGGCGTCGACTCCTCACTGGTCGCGACCATCGCCGTCGACGCCGTCGGCGCGCGCGCCGTCCACGGCTTCGCGATGCCGAGTCGCTACTCGTCGGACCACTCGGTGGCCGACGCCGTCGAACTGGCGAACCGGCTCGACATCGAACTGACGACCCTACCGATCGAGCCCGCGCACGAGGCCCTGGGCACGATCCTGGCCGAGGTGCTCGGCGGCGAACCGACGGGCCTCACCGACGAGAACCTGCAATCAAGGATTCGCGGCGTGCTGTTGATGGCGGTCTCGAACGCGACGGGCGCGATCGTGCTCACGACGGGTAACAAGTCCGAAATGGCCACCGGGTACTCGACGCTCTACGGCGACTCCGCCGGCGGTTTTGCGGTGATCAAGGACGTCCCGAAAACGCTGGTCTACGAGCTGTGCCGCTACCGCAACGAGATGGCGACGAGCGTCGGCGACCCCGAACCAATCCCCTCGACGGTGCTCACCAAGGCACCGTCGGCCGAGCTGCGGCCGGACCAGCGCGACGACCAGTCGCTGCCGCCCTACGAGGAGTTGGACCCCTTGCTCGAGCTCTACGTCGAGGACGACGCGACCGCCGAGGAGATGATTGGCGACGGGTACGATCCGGCGCTCGTCCATCGCATCACCCGACTCGTCGACCGGAGTGAGTACAAGCGTCGCCAAATGCCGCCGGGGGTGCGCATCTCGAAGAAAGCCTTCGGTCGCGATCGTCGGATGCCGATCACCAACGCCTTTCGTCCCGAGACGTTCTGATGCCCTCCAACCTAGAGATTGCCGAGCACCTCTCCTCGTGCTACCAGGCGATCTACGCGGTGCTCGGGGACGCCGCGCCAAGACTCGAGAGCGACGCCTTTGTCGTACGGGCCCACGAAATGTCGAGAGCATTTGGCGCCCTGGCGCTCGAGATGCGGGGCTACCTCGACGACGAGGCGCCCGGACCGATGCCCGTGCTCGAGGGGATCCTCGAATCCTCGATCGCACTCGACCCGAGCGGCGCGATGACGATGTACGCAATGGCGATGCTCGTCGGGCCGCGCCTCCTCGTCTCCCTGCTCGACGCGCGCGCGGTCGTCGCGAACGACGGCCCGCTCCTCGCGCTGTTGAACCACGGCTCCGAGGTCTGCGTGAGCGAGATTCGCCGAGTGGGCGAGAGCGCCAGAGACCAGGTGCCGATTGACGATGAGGTCTGGCAGGCGGCGGCGCGCGACCTCGCGGCGACCCTCGAGGCGGCTGGAAAGGCCGAAAGCATGGGACTTTCCCGCTAAGTTGCCTACCTCCGTATAACTAGGAGTACCGGACTTTCCGGTGTCGGGCATCAAGGGAGAGTCATGGCAAAAGATCGCGTTGATCGAGACGACGAAGACCTTGTACGGCTGTACCTGTCGGACATTGGTCAGTACACCCTCTTGACCAAGGACGATGAGGTTCGCCTCGCCCAGACCATCGAAGAGGGCCGCGAGGCCAAGGCCGAACTCGACGCCGGCGAGACCGATAAGAAGGTCAAGATCACGCCGACGAAGAAGCAGGCCCTCAAGCGGTCGGTGCACCGTGGTGACCAGGCCGAACGGGACTTCGTGCAGTCGAACCTGCGACTAGTGGTCTCGATCGCCAAGAAGTACCAGGCCTCGGGACTACCCCTGCTCGACCTAATCCAGGAGGGCAACCTGGGGCTCATGCACGCCGTTGAGAAGTTCGACTGGCGCAAGGGCTTCAAGTTCTCGACCTACGCCACGTGGTGGATTCGCCAGGCGATCACCCGCGGTATCGCCAACACCGGGCGAACCATTCGCCTCCCGGTGCACGCCGGTGACACGCTGGCGCGCGTGCAGAAGGCCCAGTCGCGCCTCGAACTGAAGTTCGGTCGTCCCCCGACCATCAAGGAACTCTGCGACGAGTGCGAAATGCCCGAGGACAAGCTGATCGAGGCGCTGCGCTTTCGCTCCGAGCCGATCTCACTGTCCGAGCCGTTGCGCGAAGACGGCGACGCCGAGCTCGGCGACGTCGTCGAGGACCGCTCCGCGGAGTCGCCCTTCGACGTGGCCGCGGTCAAGATGATGCCCGCCGCGATCGAGAAGTTACTGCAGCCCCTCGACGAGCGTGAGCAGAAGATCCTGCGGATGCGTTTCGGACTCGACGGCGCCGGCGAGATCCGCACCCTCGAGGACGTTGGCGCGGAGATGAACCTCACGCGCGAGCGCATCCGCCAAATCGAGGCCCGCGCCATGAGCAAGCTCCGTCACCCCTCGTCGGACACCGGGGCTCGCGACCTCTTGACGCTCTAGCGGTGCTGGTGGCGCGTGCGGCCAAGTACCGCCGCCGCGCCGATCACCATGGCGCTGACGAAAAAGGGTGTGTGGGACTTCGAGCGGTCGTGCGCGCGCACCGCATGAGTAAAACTGAGCAGCGGCCACTGGTTCTCGTGAGCGATCTTGGCCAGTTGCCGGTCCGCGTTCACCGCGAACGCGTGACCGACGGCCATCAACATCGGGATGTCGGTTTCGGAGTCGGAGTAGGCGAAGGACTCCGTCAGATCGAGGCCGCGATCGAGCGCCAGTTCCCTGATCGCCACCGCCTTGTTCTCGCCTCGCGCGAGGAACTCCAGCTCCCCCGTGAACTTGCCGTGCTCGTCAATCGTGGCGCGCGACGAGATTGCGCCGGTGATCCCGAGCAGGTCGGCGAAGGGCTCGACAATCTCGGCGGGTGACATGCTCACGAGCCAGACCTCGTCACCCTCGGCCAGGTGGTGGTCGATCAGTTCGAGGGCTTCGGCGTAGATGAGCGGCTCGATCACCTCGTTGATGGTGTCGGCGACCAACTGCTTCACCTCGCGGTGATCCCAGCCCTTCGTGAGTCGCAGCACCGATTCGCTGATCTTGCTCAGACGGTCTTCGTCGGCGCCGAAGCGCACGAACAGCATCTGGCTGAGCACGCCCCAGATGAGGGTTCGTCGCTGCAGCAGTCCGCGCGCGTGGAACTCGGGTCCGAAGGCGACCAGCGACGACTTCGCTATCACCGTCTTATCGAGGTCGAAGAATGCGGCGCGCACCAGACCATGTTAGGTCCGAACGTTCTCGAGCCGGCTCAGCCAATGAACGCCGCGGCGCACTCCTGGGTCGCGTCGGCGCGGGCGATGAGGATGACGTGGTCGTGCTCGAAAAAGTGCATCGTCGCCGAGGGCACCATCGGCTGGCTGCTGCGCACGACCGCGACGACCCGGACGGCGTCGGGCAGTCGAAGTTCGTCGAGGGTGAGATTGCCAGCGATCGCCGGCGCGCTCGAAGAGAGGGTCACTTCGATGAGTCGCATCCGACCCTGGGCGAGGTCCATCAACTTGATGATCGAACCGACCTCGACGGCCTCGTCGACGAGCGAGGTGATCAGGGCTGGCGTCGAGACCGAGACGTCCACGCCCCAACTCTCGTTGAAGAGCCACTCGTTACGGGCATTGTTGATGCGACTGATGACGCGCGGCACGCCGAACTCCTGTTTCGACAGCCAACTGACGACGAGGTTGTCCTCGTCGTCGCCGGTGGCGGCGATGACGACGTCAGCGCTCCGCAGGTCGGCGGCCGCCAGGCTCGCGTACTCGCAGGCGTCGGCCGCCATCACGTTGACGCCCGGCAGCATCCCCTTCAACTTCTCGGCGGTCGTGGTCACCTGTTCGAGCAGCGTCACGTCGTGGTGACGGTCGATCAGGTCGAGCGCGATGGACGTGCCCACCGAGCCGCCGCCCGCGATCACCACCCTCATCGCGTCCCCTCGACGAGGAGCGACTGCAGGTGCTCGAGCCCGTCAGTGGTGACGAGGAATTCGAGGACGTCGTCTTCTTGGGCGAACAGGCCCTCCACGTTGACTCGCCCCTGGCCACCCCGGATCAGCCCGACGACGCGTACGCCGTCACCGAAGTGGAAGTTGGCGATGGGCCGTCCGGCGAGACTGTCGGGCACGACGCGCTCGACCAGGTGCAGGGTGCCCGTGCCGTCGGTCCACTCGATCGAGTCGTCCGAGGGAATCAGCCAGCGCTTCACCTGCTGGGTCGTCCACAGTGCCGTTGCCACGGTCGGAATGCCCAGCTTCATGTAGATGTCGGCGCGCGCCGGGTCGTAGATCCGGGCCACCACATTCTTGATGTTGTAGTTGTCGCGCGCGATGCGCGCGCACAGGATGTTGGAGTTGTCGCCGCTCGTCACCGCGGCGAGACCGTCGGCGTGGGCGGCCTCGGCCTGGAAGAGGATGTCGCGGTCGAAGCCCGAACCGACCAGCGTCTTGCCGTGGAAGCGGGTGAGGCGGCGAAAGGCGTCGCGGTTGCGATCGACCACGACGACCGAATGGCCTTCTTCGGAGAGTTGCGTCGCGAGCTCCGAACCCACTCGGCCGCAACCGACAACGACGATATGCACCCCGTCATATGAACACACTTGCGAACGAGGGCGCAACTGACCGACGTCGCCGCACGCGCCGTCGCGATCGCCACGAGGCCCTCGCTTAGTATCACTGGGGTGTCAGAGGCAGATAAGCAGATCTCCAGCAACTCGCGGGTTCTGACCTCGCACGCCAACCTCGCCGAGGTCTATCCCGAATCGCTCGGTTACCGGATCAAGCGCATCTTCCTCGGTAAGCCCTACGTGACCGAGCAGTTGGGGGGCGAGCGACTCAACCGAGCGATTGCGCTCGGCGTGCTGGCGCCCGACTGCATCTCCTCGTCGGCCTACGGTACTGAGCAGATCCTCACCCAGATGACGCCCTTCATCGGCCTCGCCGCCTTCGCGCTCGTGGTGCCGATCATGTTCGTGATCCTCGGGGTGCTGTTCTTCGTGACGACGTCGTACCTCGACGTGATCAAGTACTACACGACCGCCGGTGGCTCCTACGTGGTCGCTCGCGACAACTTCGGACCGCGCGTCGCCCAGATCGCCGCGGTGGCGCTGCTCATTGACTACATCGTGACCGTCGCCGTCCAGTGTTCCGCGGGAACGGCGGTGCTCGTGAGCGCCATCCCGAGCCTCGGGCAGTTCACGCTCGCCATCACCGTCGGGGTCGTCTTGATCCTGATCTACGGCAACCTTCGCGGACTGCGAGAGGCCGGCAGTTACTTCGCCTTCCCCACGTATTTCTACATACTCATGATGTCGGCCACCGTCCTCTTCGGTCTCTACAAGAAGTTCGCGGGAACGCTGCACCTGATCCCCCTGCCACCCGTGCACCAGATGGTCGGCTACCGCCTCGGTCACCAGGGAACCGGAGTCCTGATGGGCCTGGCCTTCATCTCGTTGCTGCGGGCCTACGCGAACGGTGGCTCGTCACTGACCGGGCTCGAGGCGATCTCTAACGGCGTGGCGAGTTTTCGTCGGCCCGAGTCACCCAACGCTCGAAAGACGCTCGTCACCATGTCGTCGATCCTGGCCTTTCTTCTCCTCGGCGTGACGCTGCTCGCCGCGTGGACCCACGCCATGCCCTACGCCGCCGGCTATCCGACGGTGGTCAGCCAAGAGGTACTCGACGTCTTTGGCGCCCGCGGCGTCGGTCACATCATTTACTACGGGGTCCTTCTCGCGACCATCTTGATTCTGTACACCGGCGGCAACACGTCGTTCAACGGTTTCCCGTTCCTCGCCAACTACGTGGCCACCGACAAGTTCCTACCGCGTCAACTGACCAAGCGCGGCCACCGTCTGGCCTTCTCCAACGGCATCATCGTGCTGGGAATCGTGGCGCTGACGCTGATCATTGTCTTTAACGCGCAGGTCAACGCCCTCGTGGCGCTCTACGCGATCGGGGTCTTTACCGGGTTCACCCTGGCCGGCGCGGGGATGGTGAAGCGACACTTACGAGAGAAGACCGGTCGCTGGCGCTTCGGCGTTTTCGTCAACGCGTTGTCGGCGACCGTCACGTCGATTGTCGTGCTCATCTTTCTCTTCGCCAAGTTCTTCGAGGGCGCGTGGATCATCGCCGTGGTGGGGCCGTTGATGTACTTCGCACTGATTCGCTTGAACAAGCAGTACACGCGCGAGGAGCGCGCCTTCGAGGCGACGATCGAGCGGGCCGCCACGATGCACATCCGGATGAATCGCGTCGTGGTGTTCGTCGACACCTACGACCTCGTGACCGAACGGTCACTCCTGTACTGCAGCACCCTGAACGCCTACTCCATTCGTGCCGTGCACTTCGACATTGACCCGATGGTGACCACGCACCTGGAGGCGGCGTGGGGGGCGACGGGCACCGCCTCGGCCGGCATCACCCTCGAGATCGTCGAGTGCGACGACCGACGGGTCGACCGCGCGGCCCTCGAGCTCGTGGCCGACGTCGTGCGCGACCCCGACGTCTTTTGCATGGTGATCCTGCCGCGCCGGGGCTACGTGTCGCGACTCCAACGCTTCTTGCACGACCGCACCGCGGACGCAATCGCCGGCGCCGTGATGCACGTGCCGCGTACCGCCGCCACGATCGTGCCCTATCGCGCGGTGCGCCGGCGTCTCGCCGAGGGCGCGATGCACGAGACGCCGGTGAGCGACGAGATCGTGCGGGGCGGCGTGCGCGCCGACGCCCACCTCGCAGCCGACGTCAAGCTCGCCGAGCGCTCCACCGACGCCTCGCCGATCGGGGGTCTCGTCGAGCGACAGTTCGCCGAGATCGCGGGGCGGGTCCGTTCCATGTCGATCAACCACGAGAACGGCGGCCACGAGCTGCGCTGCGTGATCGCCGACAACTCGGGTTCGGTGGCGTTGGTCTTCCAAGGTCGAGCGAACGTCCCGGGCATCGAGCGCGGTACCCGGCTGCTGGTGCGAGGGACCGTGACCTCGCTGCGGCGCGAGGCCGTGATCTTGAACCCCCAGTACGAAATCGTGGCCTCCCCGGCCGGCGAGGAATAGGTCGCCGTATCACCCGATTTGTCAGTGGGGGACTAGGAAATCTCGGGTCCGTGGGGACCCGACGGCCGGGGCATCGCGAATGAAGTGGCGCAGACCTGTCTATCTTGTAGGTCGATAACCGCGGCGAACCATCGTCGCGGTGACGTGGTGGAGAGGTGGTGAGCGTGGCCCGTGCGTTAGTAATCGTCGAATCGGTTGCCAAGGCGACGCGAATCCAGGACATGCTCGGCAGCGACTACATCGTGAAGCCCTCCATCGGGCACATTCGAGACCTACCCCAGAGCGCCGCGGACATTCCGGCCTCGGTGAAGGGCGAGAAGTGGGCTCGCCTCGGGATCAACGTCGGCGACCACTTCAAGCCGGTCTACGTCATCTCGAGCGACCGTAAGAAGATTGTCGCGGAGCTGAAGGCCGCGCTCAAGCAGGTCGACGAGCTCTACCTCGCGACCGACGAAGACCGCGAGGGCGAGGCCATTGCCTGGCACCTCCAGGAGGTGCTGAACCCGCAGGTCCCGGTGAAGCGGATGGTCTTTCACGAAATCACCCCCGCCGCCATTGCCCGGGCCGTCAGTGAGACCCGCGACCTGGACCTGCGCCTCGTCGACGCCCAAGAGGGCCGTCGCTTCCTCGACCGGCTCGTGGGCTACGAGGTCTCGCCAGTGTTGTGGCGGGCCGTCGACAAGGCCCGGTCGGCCGGACGCGTGCAGTCGGTAGCGATTCGACTGGTCTGCGAGCGAGAGCGCGAACGAATGGCCTTCACCTCAGCGACGTGGTTCGACGTCACCGCGACGCTCGCCGCCGCCAGCGCCACCTTCGACGCCACCGTCGATTCGGTGAACGGGTCGACTCTCGCCACCGGCAAGAACTTCGATGCCGCCGGGCGACTCGAAGGGTCGGCCCAGGTCGAAGTGCTTCGGGCGACGTCGGCGAATGCGCTCGCGCAACGCCTGGTCGTGGCGGACGTTCGTGTGATCACCATTGCCTCGACGCCGCGCACCCAGCGCCCCCAGCCGCCGTTCATGACGTCGTCGCTGCAGATCGAGGCCAGTCGCAAGCTGCGCTTTGACCCCGAGCGCACCATGCGCGCCGCCCAGCGACTCTACGAGCAGGGTTGGATCACCTACATGCGTACCGACTCCACGACCCTGTCGGACGAGGCGATCCGCGCGGCGCGCTCGATGGCGGGAGCGATGTTCGGGGACGACTACGTCGCCGACGCGCCGCGGCGCTACGACCGCAAGGTGAAGAACGCCCAGGAGGCGCACGAGGCAATTCGGCCCGCCGGCGAATCGTTTCGAACCCTCGACGAGGCCCACTCCCTGCTCGGCGGCGACGAGCTCGCCGTCTACGACCTCGTCTGGAAGCGCACCATCGCCTCGCAGATGGTCGACGCCCGTCTGACCCAGGACCGCGTGCGCCTGGCCGCGACGTTGAGCGACGTCGCGGACTTCGAGGGGCCCGTCGAAGTCGGTCTCAGCGCCACCGGACTGCGCATTGAGTTTGCGGGCTTTCGTCGCGCCTACGTCGAAGGGACCGACGACCCCGAGGCCGAGCTCGCCGACCAGGAGAGGATCCTGCCGGCGCTGCGCGAGGGCGAAGTGGTGCCGGTGCGCAGCGCCGAGGCGAAGGGCCACGACACCCAGCCGCCCGACCGCTTCTCGGAGGCGACGCTCATCAAGAAGCTCGAGGACCTCGGCATCGGTCGCCCGTCGACCTACGCGTCGGTCATGAAGACGATCGACCGGCGCGGGTACGTCTGGAAGAAGGGCAAGGCGCTCGTGCCGGCCTTTCGCGCCTTCGCGGTCGTGAACCTGCTGCAGCTCTATTTCGCTGACCTCGTCGACTACCAGTTCACGGCGTCGATGGAGGACGATCTGGACCAGATCGCCCAGGGTCGCCAGGACCTCGAGCCGTGGTTGCGCAAGTTCTACTTCGGCGATCCCCACGCCGAGACCGAGCTGGCCCGCGCCGGTCTCGAGAAGATGACCCACCAGCAGCACGAGTTCGACTTCGCGGCGATCAACTCCATCCCCCTCGGCACGGCGCCCGACGGCGTTGCCGTCAGCGTGCGCAGTGGACGTTACGGCCCCTACCTGGTCCACGGGGAGGACCGGGTCTCGATCCCCGAGTCCACCGAGCCCGATTCGCTGAGCCTCGGGCGCGCCCTCGAACTGCTCGCGGCGCCGAGCAACGACCGCGAGCTCGGCGTCGACGAGGCGACCGGGCTGGCGATCTTCTTGAAGGCCGGACGTTACGGACCGTACGTGCAGGTCGGCGAGATGAGTGACCCCAAGGAGAAGCCCCGGACCGCTTCGCTGTTCTCGACCATGTCACCCGAGACCGTCTCGCTCGAGGACGCGAAGCGACTCCTGACCCTGCCGCGCACCTTGGGCGACCACCCCGACAACGGCGAGCCGGTCACCGCTCAGAACGGTCGCTACGGTCCGTACATCACCTGGGGTAAGGAGAGTCGGTCGCTCGAGAACGAGAACCAGATATTCACCGTCGACCTCGACCGAGCGCTGGCGCTGCTCGCCCAACCCAAGCAACGCGGCCGTCGTGCCGCGGCCGGGCCCCTCAAGGAACTCGGCGAAGACTCCGTCACGAAAAAGCACGTCGTCGTGCGGACCGGTCGCTTCGGCCTCTACGTCACCGACGGTGAGACCAACGCCACGTTGCGTCTCGGAGACACGCCCGAGAGCATCACGCTCGATCGCGCCTGTGAGTTGCTCGCCGAACGACGCAACGCCGAGCCGTCGTCGAGACCTCGCAAGGTCGCGAAGAAGAGCCCCGCGAAGAAGAGCCCCGCGAAGAAGAGTGCCGCGAAGAAGAGCACCGCGAAGAAGAGCACCGCCAAGAAGCCGGCAACCAAGAAGGTGACCGGCGCCGAGAAGCGCGCCGCTGTCGCCAAGGGCGCCACGACCAACGCGGCCCTTAGCGCAGTGGTGCACCAGCCGGGCGAATCGTGAGTTCGCGGGGACTCTTCATTGTCTTTGAGGGCGGTGACGCGAGCGGCAAGAGCACGCAGGCGCGTCGCGTCGCCGAGCACCACGACGCGTACTTCACCTTCGAGCCCGGCGACACCCCTCTCGGGATTGAACTTCGGCGCTGGGTCCTCGACGCGTCGACCGAGATGTCGCCAGTGACCGAGGCACTGCTCATGCTGTCGGACCGTGCGCACCACGTGCGCACGGTGATCGAACCGACGCTCGCGAGCGGTCGCTCGCTCGTGAGTGATCGATACTTCGCCTCGACGCTGGCCTACCAGGGGTTCGGCGGAGGCGTCGACCTGGAGCGACTACGCGCGGCGACCGACCTGGCGATTGGCACGTGCCGCCCCGACCTGACGATCCTGATCGACCTCTCCCTCGAGGTCGCCAACGAGCGCCGGGTCTTTGATGCGAAGGATCGCTTCGAATCGGCCGACTTCGACTTCCATCAGCGCGTCCGCGATGGCTATCTTGCGTTGGCCGCGTCCTACGGTGACGCGTGGTGCGTCGTTGACGGTTCGCGCACCGAGGCCGAGGTCGCGGCCCTAATCGACGAGCGCCTCGCCGCCCTGCCGTGGTCCCGTGCCTGACGTCTTTGATGCCCTCGTCGGCCAAGATCGAGCGGTCGCCTCAATGCGTCAGTACGCGAAGGGCCCGGTGCACGCCTACCTCTTCAACGGTCCCGTCGGTTCGAGCCTGCGCGACACGGCGCGGACCTTCGCCGCGGCCCTCCAATGTCGAGAGCACGGCTGCGGTCGTTGCGAAGCCTGCCGACTGGTCCTGAGCGACAACGATCCCGACGTCTACTTCGCCGAACGGGCCGGCGTCTCGTGGCGCATTGACGAGCTGCGTGAGGCCGATCGCGTTGGTCGTCGCCGCCCCCTCGGCGCCGGGTACCAGATCATCGTGATCGAGGACGTGGAGTTGACGACGACCGGGTCGTCACCGAGTGCCGCCGCCCTGTTGAAGTCCCTCGAGGAGCCGCCCTCGCGGACCGTCTATCTGCTGACCGCCGAGGACGTGCCCCCGGCCCTCGACACCATCTCGTCGCGCTGCGTCGAGGTGAAGCTGAAGGTTCTGAGCGAAGCAGATCTGCGCGAGGTCCTCGTGCGTGAGGGCGCCGACGCGCCCGCCGCGGAAGTGGCGGCCAACGCCGCCAACGGCAACCTGCGCCGGGCGCGGGTGCTCGTGCGCGATCCGGCCCTCGCGGAGCGCATCGCCCAGTGGCGCGCCGTGCCCGAGCGACTGAATGGGACCCCGGCGACGTCCAGCGCTCTGGCCCAGGCGATCTCCGCGGCGCTCGACGAGGCGATCGCGCCACTCCAGCAGATGCAGGAGGAGGAGATGGCGCTACGGGTGCAGGACTCGCGCGAGATGGGCCAGCGAGGCGTCGCGAATCGACGCGACATTGAGGCCCAGTTCAAGCGTGAACAGCGTCGTTTTCGAATCGACGAACTGCGCTTCGGCCTCACGGCCCTCACGAACGTTTACCGCGAGCGCCTCGTCGACAACCTGAGCGCGGCGCCGGACCAGTCGCGCAGCGACTATCGCGTCGGCGCGTCCATGAGTGCCATCGACGTCGTCGCCGAGGCCAACCGACGACTCTCGTCGAACATCGACGAGACACTTCTGTTAAACGACCTGATGCTCTCGTTGATGGCGTTCTAGCCTGGTGGCCGGGGATCGTCGCCGGTCAATCGGGTAGTCTTTCTCCCTGCGCCTGGGTAGCTCAGTCGGTAGAGCAACGCATTCGTAATGCGTAGGTCAAGGGTTCGAATCCCTTCCCAGGCTCCACTTCGCCACTAGCGCGCGGACTTCGGCGGTGAAGTCGTCCGAGCGCTGCTCCCAGTCGCGATACCGGTCGAAGCTTGGTGCGCCCGGCGAGAGCAGCACGACGCCACCCTCGTCGCCGAGCGCGCGTCGCGCGCTCTGTACGGCATCGCGCATCGAGTCGACGCGCGCCTGGGCGACCTCGGGCCCCCACTGGCGTAGTGCCTCGCTGATGCGCGAGCCCGCGTCGCCCATCGTCAGCACCGTCGTGGGCATTGAGCGATCCGCGAGAGCGACGGCGAGTGGCCGGTAGTCGACGCCGCGGTCGAAGCCGCCGGCGATGAGCGCCACGGGTCGGTCGGCGAAGACCTCGAGGGCCGCCAGGGCCGGAAGCACCGAGGTCGCGAGGCCGTCGTCGACGTAGTCAACGCGAACGGTGTCGTGCGTCTCACTCGCCGCCAGCGTGAGTCGTCCCCGCAGCGGCTCGAAGGTGGAGGCCCGCTCGACGACACGTTGACGCACCTCGGCGAGGGACCGGCCGGTCATCGTCGCGACGCCGTGCAGGGCCAGCGCGACGTTCGAATCGCTGTGGGCGCCGAGCAGCCCGAGGGCCGCCGCGACGTGGCTCTGGTCGGGGGCGACGAAGCCGACATCGCCCCCGAGTTGGCCACGAATCGATCGAAACGTCGGGCTGTCGGGCACGAGGGTGACGTGCTCGCCCCGCGCCCGGGTGAGCGACAGTTTGTCGTCGTGGTACGCCTCGAGAGAACCGTGCCAGTCGAGGTGATCGGCGCCGAGGGACGTGACGACGACCAGTCTGGGCGCGACGTCGACGTCGACGCACTGGAAACTCGAGACCTCGAGGACGAGCCAGCCCCGCGACGTGTCGATCGCCGGGTCGTACGGGGGCTGGCCAATGTTGCCCAGTCGCAGCGCCGCTTCGCCGATACTTTCGAGGAAGAACGACACGAGGGCGGTCGTCGTGGACTTGCCCTTGGTGCCCGTGATGGCGACCACGCGCGTTCGGTCGATGTCGTGGAGCCAGAGGTTGAGCGCGGAAGTGACCGCGACGCCGTGGCGTTCGAGGTTGAGCACGTCGGCGCGTCGGCGCGGTATGCCCGGACTCTTCACGACGACGTCGCACGTCAAGAGCGCGTCGAGGCCGCCCCGGGAGGACTCGAGCACTGACGGGTCGACGCCCGGCGCGTCGTCGACGAGCACGACACTCTGGGCGAGGCCGTCGAGACGTCGCGCGGTGGCGTGGCCCTCTACGCCGTAGCCAAAGACGCCGACCCGGCGACCGGCGAGGTCAGCGAAGCCAGTGGGCCGGAACACGACTGGGGCCTTCCGGAGTGAGCAGATCGTCGAAGTTGCGTTGGGGGCTTGCCAGCGCGGCCAGTTCCGCCAGCCCCGTCACGTCGGCCCACTCGTCGAGACGACTGACCTGCGCGAGCGCGACGGCACTCTCGTCGGGATCGCCCACGCACTCGAACGGTTTGTGGTCGAGGCCTACGCCCACGAGGACGCGTAACTGGTCCAGGCGCGCGGGATCGCTGAGAGGTTCATTCGCGAAAATCTTTCGAAGGGCGGCGCGCGAGAGGAACGGCGCGAGGATCAGGTTGACGAAGAGGCACTTGTCGCACGTGCCGCACCAAGCGGTCGCGCGCATCTCGCGCGCTTGGGCAAAGGCGCGGTTGCAACTTCGAAAGACGTGGTGGTAACGCTCGTGGTGGGCGAAGGACTGAGCGACCCACAGCTCGCTGCGATCACGCAGGAAACTGGCCACCACGAACTCGTCGCCGATGCGCTCGGTGACGGCGTTCGCGATCAGCCGTTCGGCATCCCAGGACTTACTCCACTGGTGGTTGATGTCAGCGTCGTGCCAGCGAAGATTGGGCACCGACGCGGAGTGTTCGTTGCTCATCACGACCGCGCCCCGGCCCGACGCGAGTGCCGCGACCACCGCCAGCAGCGTGATCATCGCGGTCACCGGCACGTGGCCGGCGAAGAAGGAGTCGTCGTTACGAATGATCTGGCCGTCGATGACCCGCGTCGCGCGCACGACGCCGAGGCCGGTCACTTCGGCCGTCTCCTCGAGCGGACTGAAGCGTCCGCTCGCGGGGCTGACGATGAACAGGGATCGTTCCAGGCGTCCGGCGAGCTCGGCGACGCTCACCACCGAGTCGATACCGCCGCCAAAGGGGATGAGCGCACGTCCGGCGTCGACGGAGGGCGTGCAACGCTCCGTCGCCGATCCGCCTTCGATGACCACGTCGCCGAGCGGTAGGTCGTTGCGATAGGCGAACTCACCGAGGCCGTCGTGGAGGGCGGCGTGCAGGAGGGCCCGGCCCCGGTCGCCGAGCGGGGTGGTCCCGATGTCCACACGCCGCGCGGCGCCCGCCTTGTAGTAGGAGAGTCCCGCGATCAGGTACCACAGCTCGGCGACCGCCCGGACCGCCGGCGTCTCGAGGGTGCCGACCCCCTCGAACGTCACCCGCTCGATGAAGTCGCGGTCATCGAGTCGGTAGTGGCCCACGAGCGCGTCGGCGCTGACGTCGAGGCCGACGTAGCGAAAGACCTCCGCGCGTCTCTTCATGCGAG
This sequence comes from Acidimicrobiales bacterium, assembly GCA_025362585.1. Taxonomy (GTDB): domain Bacteria; phylum Actinomycetota; class Acidimicrobiia; order Acidimicrobiales; family RAAP-2; genus RAAP-2. The sequence continues at coordinate 24,630 of JANYFR010000040.1, forward strand.
CTCCTCGTCCAGTGCGACTCTCATGCTAGGACGACGCGCCACGAGTGCGATGCGACCGCAGGGTCGCGCGGCCCGGTCGCTAAAGAACGTCTCCGCGCCGTCGGTCGATTGACGCGAACGCGAAATGTTGCGCACGTCGACCCCGAGGCGCTCGAGCCGGTCGACCGTGACAACCCCGAGGTCGAGACGTGACCGGTCGCCCAGGTCGGGGTGGAGTGCCCTCGCGACGTCGATGAAGCGCCCCGCGACGTCGGGACCGACCTGGTAGCCCTCACCCGAGATGCACGGACCGATGAAGGCGTGGACCGAACGTGGGACGGCGAACAGGCGCATCGCGCTGGTGAGCACGCCGGCGTCCAGACCCCGCCACCCCGCGTGGATAACGGCGAAGCGGGTCGAGGACTCGTCGACCAGTAGTAGGGGCACGCAGTCCGCGACGAGCACGCAGAGGGCGCCGTCGTCGCCGTCGCTCCACAGACCGTCGGCGCACGTCGATTGAACGGCCGAGGTGCCCTGGACGACGTCGGTGCCGTGCACTTGGCGAACGATGGTGAGCCGCTCGACGCCGCTGGCCTCCGCGACCCGTCGTCGATTCTCGATGACGTGGTCGGCGAGGTCACCCACGTGGTCGCCGAGATTCAGCGACTCGTAGGGACCGGCACTCACGCCACCAAAGCGATCGGTGACGAAGGCGTCGACGCCGAAGCGACGAGCGCCGACGAAGGCGTGGACTCCGAGGGTGCCTCTCATTTCGAGCGAGAGCGTCACCGCGGTTGACACGACGTGCAGACGCCGGTGAACTCCACGACGTGACGCAGATCGCGGTAGCCGAATCGACCTCCGATGTCGTTGGTCCACTGTTCGAGGTCCGGGGCGTCCACCTCAACCGTGGCGCCGCACTGACGACACGACAGGTGGTGGTGGTGGGCCTCGACGACGCAGCGCCGGTAGAGGCTTTCGCCCCGGTCGGTCATAACGACGTCGACCTCGCCACTCGAGACCAGCTTCTTCAGCTGGGTGTACACCGTGGCCAGGGCCACCTGGCCGCTGTCGCTGCGAATTCGCGAGTGGAGTTCCTGGGCGCTCACGAAGCCCTGGACTCTCGTGAGGACGTCGAGCACTTCGCGGCGCTGCACGGTATTGCGGGGAGTGGCCACGACGTGAAGCCTAACGGGAGTGAGGTTGTTTTCTGGAATCGTTCCAACTAGTATAACTGGAATGGTTCTAAAAACCGTCGTTCTCGTGACGGTCCTCATCGCCGCGACGCTCGGCGCGGTCGTGGTGATGGCCGCCAACGGCTCATCTCATTCCAATTCCTCGACCTTCATTATCTCGGGGGTCAGCGAATGGGGCGCACTCACCCGCCAGTTAGTCGGCCCCGACGCCACCGTCGTGTCGCTGCTCACTGACCCCAACGCCGACCCCCATCAGCACGAGGCGACGGTCAGGGACGCGGCCAACGTCTCGGGCGCGGCGATCGTCGTGGAAAACGGGGCCGGGTACGACACTTGGCTGTCCCAGCTCGTGGCGTCGTCGGGGACGAAGGCCGCCGTTCTGAACGTGGGTCGATTGACCGGCGTGAGCCCAGGCCACAATCCTCACCTCTTCTACAGCGTCCGGGCCGCCCGTGCACTCGTGCGAGCCGTCACCTTCCAACTCGCCCATCGCAGGGGTTTTGTCACTCTGCGCGGTCGCTCGAGGACACTCCTGGCCGCCCTGCGTGGTGTGGAGGCCAACATCGGGGCTATCGCTCACGCCTGCGCCAACGTGAAGGTCGCCTCCACTGAAGACGTCGCGAGCTACCTCCTGCTCGACGCCAAGCTGCGGATCGTGACGCCCGAGAGACTGCGACTCGCGGTGGGCAATGGAGTGGACCCGTCAGTGCAGGACCTCGCCACCGCCCTCAGTCAACTGCGGACCCATCCGGCGTTTCTGATCGACAACGTCCAGACCGCGACGCCGCTCACCAACGAGATCGTCGCTCAGGCGAAGGCGTCGCACGTTCCCATCATCAAGGTGACCGAGACGATGAGGGGCTCTGACTACGTTGGTTTCTTAAGCGGCGTCGTGAGCGCGATGCGCGTCGACTTGAAGAGGCAGGGCTGCCTCAAGTGAGCGTTCTGTCTCTCGCCGGAGCGAGCGTCAGCCTCGGCGGTCGGGTCATCTGGCGTGACGCCTCCTTCTCGGTGGCTCGGGGCACGATCACGGCGGTCCTCGGTCCCAACGGATCGGGCAAGTCGACGTTGCTCAACGTGATTCTCGGGCTCATCGAACTCAGTGAGGGCGAACTCGAGGTCTTCGGCGAGCCGGCTCACCGGGGCAATCGACGCGTTGGTTTCATGGCCCAGACCCGGTCCGCTGACGCGACGACGACACTGACGGGCCGCGACTACGTCGGCCTCGGCTTCGACGGTCCGCGCTTCGGGTGGGGTCGGGACCGCTCCAAGGGCGAAGTGGTCGCTCGGGCGCTCGCGCTCACCGGCACCACGTCGTTCGCCGATCGCCCGATGCACAGTCTGTCGGGGGGACAGCGCCAGCGCGTCGCCCTGGCTCACGCCAGCGTCTTCAAGCCCGACCTGCTGTTGCTCGATGAACCGCTCGCCGCTCTCGACCTCGCCGCCCAGGCCGAGATCGTCGACCTCATCAACCTCATACGCGACACGACCGGCGCCGCGATTGTCGTCGTCGCCCACGACCTCAATCCCCTCGCGCCCATCGTCGACCGGGTCCTGTGGATCGCCCGACGCCAGGTGCGCAGTGGCACCGTCGAGGAGGTTGTCAACGAACAGGTGTTGAGTGACCTGTACGGCCACCCGGTGGAGATTGTGGTGACCGCGCGCGGACGGCGGGTCATCGTCGGTCTCGAAGAGGAGTTCGCGCACCCCCATCCCCACGGCCACGACCACTCGCACGAAGTGGGCCACCAACATTTCGCCGACTTCTACGACGAGGAGAACCGGTGAACCTCGCCCAACTTCTCACCACCTCCTTCGTCGAGCACGCCTACTACGCGGTCACCGCCGTCGCGCTCGCGGCGGGCGCGATGGGCTTCTTCGTCGTCCTGCGTCGTCAGGCCTTCGCGGCCCACGCCATTGGTCACGTGGGCTTCGCGGGCGCGGCGGGCGCGGTGTGGTTGGGACTCTCTCCCATCGTCGGGCTGCTGGTGTTCTGTCTGGGGGCCGGTCTGCTCATCGGCCTCGGGGGAGCGTCACTCGGCGAGAGCGACACCGTCGTCGGGGTCACCCTCACGGCGTCGCTCGGCCTCGGCGTGCTCTTCATCTCGCTCTACAGCGGGTACGCCAACGCCACCTACTCCATCCTGTTCGGCCAGATCCTCGGGGTGTCGTGGGGCGAGGTGGGACTGGTCGCGACACTCTCGTTCGCGGTGTTGCTCGCCGTCTCCTTGACGTATCGACCGCTGCTCTTCGCCTCGGTTGACGCCCAGTCCGCGGCCGCTCGGGGACTCTCGCTGCGCGCGACGTCACTGATGTTCCTCTCGCTGCTCGCGGTCACGACGGTCGTCGCCATCCAGATCGTGGGCGTGCTCCTGGTCTTCTCGCTGCTCGTCGCGCCGGCCGCCGCCGCGCAGGTCCTGACGAGCCGTCCTCTCCACGCGCTCGCGCTCTCGATGGGCGTCGCTCTCTGGAGTGCGTGGCTCGGTCTCTTCCTCGGTGTGTGGATCGGTGGTCCGGTCAGCTTCTGGATCACGGCGCTGGCGTCGTCGGCGTACCTCGTCGCGCGACTCGTCGATTCGACCCGCACCCGTCAGGTTCGCCGGGTCTCTGCGTAACCTACAGGCGTGCGGCCCGACGACCTACTCCGTGAGTGCCACTTCCCGCCCGCGGGCGCCGCGGTCGATCTGGCCGTTTCGGGCGGCCCGGACTCACTCGGACTCCTCCTGCTCGCGGTCGCGGCGCGACACGTCGTCACCGTTCACCACGTCGATCACCACGCTCGCGCGACGAGCCGCGACGACGCTCGTCACGTCGCCGAGATCTGTCAAGTACTGGCCGTGCGCTACGTCGGTCACGACGTCGTGGTCGAACCAGGTGGGAACTTCGAGGCGCGCGCGAGGTCGGAACGCCGCCGAGTGCTTCCCGTCGGGGTCCTCACCGGCCACACCATGGACGACCTGGCCGAAACGGTGCTGCTCAACATGCTGCGCGGTGCCGGCCTCGACGGCCTGTCGCCCATGGTGGAGGACCCGACCAAGCCGCTGCGCGACGTGCGTCGCGCCGACCTGCACGCCATCGTGGGCGCGTCGGCCCTTCGGGCCCGCCACGACGAGTCCAACGACGACGCGGCCTTCCGGCGAAATCGAGTTCGTCACGAACTGCTGCCGGTAATGTGCGACGTCGCGCAGCGCGACGTGGTCCCGCTCCTCGCGCGCCAGGCCGTCTTGCTGTTCGATGAGCGGACCTGGCTCGACGCGCTCAGCCGCGACGACCACGCGACCGATCTCGCGTCGGCCGACTGTCGGGTGCTGCGCGCGTGGCCCACGGCGCGCCTGCGCCGGTGGCTGCGGGTGCACCTGCGCAGCGACGATCACGGCGACGGCACCCACCCCCCGTCGGCCGACGAGGTTGAGCGGGCCGTGGCCGTCGTGCGTGGCGAGTTCGTCGCGACCGAGCTGCGCGGCGGGCGGCGTCTCTCGCGCCGCGGCCAGCACCTGACGCTCGGGTAAATGACTCAACTACGCTGAGCACTCATGGGTCATCACTCGTCCGACGATTTCACCGCTCGGTGGGCGCAGCACGACCTCGGCGAGGTTGTGGTCTCGGCCAAGGAGCTCCACGACCGGGTCCTCGAACTCGGTCGCCAGATCACCGAGGACTACGTCGAGAGCCCGCCGTTGCTGGTCTGCGTGCTGAAGGGCGCGATCAACTTCATGTCGGACCTCATGCGCGCGATTGAGCTACCCGTCGAAGTCGACTTCATGGCGGTCTCCTCCTACGGGGCGGCCACCAAGACGAGTGGCGTCGTGCGGATCGTGAAGGACCTCGACGTCGACCTCGCCGGTCGCGACGTCCTCATCGTCGAGGACGTTGTCGATTCGGGCCTGACGCTCAACTACCTGCGTCACTACCTCGGCGCGCGCAGCCCGCGCAGCCTGGAGGTCTGCGCGCTGCTGTTAAAGGAGGGCGAGCAGCGCGTCGAGCAGTCACTCAAGTACGTCGGCTTCGTGATTCCCTCGGACTTCGTCGTTGGCTACGGCCTCGACGTCAACCAGCGCTACCGCAATCTCGACGCCATCTACACCTTCACCGGCCAGGTCTAGCCGTGGTCGATCACGCGCGGGTCCAAAGCATCGTGCGCGAGCTGCTCAGTGCGATCGGCGAGAACCCCGATCGCGAGGGTCTCCTCGAGACGCCCCGACGCGTTGCCGACATGTACGTCGAACTCTTCGAGGGCCGCGAGGTCGACCCCGGCGAACACCTGCGGGTCACCTTCGAGGCCGGACACGACGAGATGGTGATGGTGCGGGACATCGCCTTCACGTCACTCTGCGAACACCACCTCGTGCCGTTCATGGGCCTCGCGCACGTGGGGTACCTCCCGGGCCCCGACGGACGAGTGACCGGTCTGTCGAAACTGGCGCGCCTCGTCGAGGGCTTCGCGCGTCGCCTCCAGGTTCAAGAACGCATGACCACCGACATCGTTGAGGCGATGGAGCGCGAACTGGCGCCCACCGGTTCCATCGTGGTGATTGAGGCCGAGCACTTCTGCATGTCCATGCGCGGCGTGAAGAAGTCCGGCTCGACGACGGTCACGTCCGCGGTGCGTGGGGTCTTTCGCGACGACGCGTCGTACCGCGCCGAGGCGCTCCAGTACATCCACCAGCGACGATCCACGTGGCGCTGAGCCCTCGGGTGATGGGCATCGTGAACGTGACGCCCGACTCGTTCTTTCCGTCGTCGCGAACCGTCGCCACCGACGACGCGCTCGCGCGAGGTCGCGCACTGTTCGAGGCGGGCTGTGACATCGTGGACGTCGGGGGCGAATCGACGCGGCCCGGCGCGACGCCGGTGGCGCTCGAGGAGGAGTTGGCGCGCGTCGTGCCGGTGGTGGCCGCGCTCGCGACCTACGGGCCGGTCTCGGTCGACACCCAAAAGGGGCCGGTGGCGCGCGCGGCGGTCGCGGCCGGCGCGTCCGTCGTGAACGACGTCTCGTGCACGTTGCTCGAGGTCGCGGCCCAACTCGGCGTGGGCTACGTTGCCCTGCACCGTCAGGGCGACGCGCGCACCATGCAGGTGAACCCCACCTACGACGACGTGCTCGACGAGGTGTGCGCGTTCCTGCGCGGCGTCGCCGAACGGGCGCGGGCCCTGCACGTGGCGCCCCTCTGGCTCGACCCGGGCATCGGGTTCGGCAAGTCCGTCGAGCACAACCTCGCGCTCGTGGCCCACGTCGGGCGCGTCGTGGCGCTCGCCAACGAATTCGGCGCGGGCGTCCTCGTCGGCACCAGCCGAAAGCGGTTCCTCGAGCACCTCGGACGCGACCCCCTCGAGGTCGACGAGCGGCTCGAGGGTTCGATCGCCACCGAGGCGTGGGCCCTCCTCGAAGGTGTCAGTATGGTTCGTGTACACGACGCTGCGGCGGCTGTTCAGCTCCGTGAGTTGCTCACCCGTCCCGTCGAGGAGGTCGTCGCGTGAGGGGTAAGTGGGCGGCGGGCATCGAACCGCGCAGCTTCACCTGGGTCTACAGGGGGATCCTCGCCGTCTCCGAGCGGCCCGGCGGCTCCACGACCGTGCACCGTCGCGTCCGTCGCGACGAGGAACTGCTCTGGCTCAAACACCAGGGATTCGGTCGAGTGATTTCGATCCTGCCGGTGATGCAGAACCTGAGCGCGTACTTCGAGCACGGGCTGACGGCCAGTCACTACGCGCTGCGCGGTGGCCCCCAGCAGCGCGAGGTTCTCGAGGCCTGTTACCACGATCTCGCCAACTCCATGTCCAATAAGACAGTCGTGTTGCTGCACAGTGACGAGGTCTCGGACCGCTTGCTCGGGGTCATCGCCGGCTACCTGGTGTGGTCCCAGCGCGTGCCGACCGTGCCCACGGCCATTGCGTTGGTTGAACGGCTGTTCAAGCGTTCCATCGGCCCCGACGGGCGCACCGTCCTGTTCGATCTGCCCGAGGTGAGCGCGTGAACGACGTCATTGAGCTGCGCACCCTGCGCTGCAGCGCGGTCGTTGGCGTGCTCGCTGAAGAGCGTCAGCGCGCCCAGCCCCTGATCTTCGACCTCGACCTCGTGCGCCCCTTCGAGGAAGCGGCGATCAACGACGACATCGCCGAGACGACCAACTACGCCGACGTCCTCACCCTGACGACCCGGGTCGCGACCGAGGGCCAGTACCTGCTGCTCGAAACACTCGCCTACCGCGTTGCCTACGAGGTACTTGGCTACGACGACGAGATCGAGTCGGTGACCGTGGCGGTGCGCAAGGTTCGCCCGCCCGTGGTCGAGGACGTTGCCTCGGTCGGCGTGCGCTGCACCGTTCACCGCTCCTAGTGCGTCGAGCGTTCCTGTCCCTGGGCTCGAACCTCGGCAATCGGGCCGAGCATCTCGCGGCCGGCGTCGCGGCGGTCGCGGGCGTCGACGTCTACCGGCTCTCCCAGGTCTACGAGACTGAGCCCGTGGGCGGCGTGGCCCAGGACGACTTCTGGAATCTGGTGATGGCACTCGACACCGACGCGTCCGCGCGTGAGCTGCTCGAGCGCGCCCGAGCGGCCGAGAACGCGAGGGGACGGCGCCGCGACGTCCCCTGGGGTCCGCGCACCCTCGACGTGGACGTCTTACTCGTCGGTAATGAGACGAGCGACGACCCCGAGATCGTGCTGCCGCACCCGAGGATGTACGAACGGCGCTTCGTACTGGCCCCGCTCCAGGAACTGGCACCGGAATTGGTCGCGCCGTGGTGGTGGGACGGCGCCGAGGGACGGGTCGTCGCGCTCGGTACACTCGAGTCGTTGCGCTAACACCGAACGGCACCCGCGAGGGGCTGGAACGGATCGGAGCAGATATGAACATCACCATCGTCGGCGCGGGGCGCGCGGGACAGTCGTTCGCCACGGCGCTTAGTCGCGTGGGCCACGACGTGCGACTGGTGCACCACGACGAACTCGACGACATGGCGCTACCCGACCTGCTCCTGCTCTGCGTGCCCGACGACGCTCTCGCCGCGGTCGCCGCCCGTGTGGCGCCACACGACGACGTCGTCGTGGCCCACGTTGCCGGTTCGCGGACGCTCGCCGTGCTCGCGCCGCACCAACGCGTCGCGTCGCTGCACCCCCTCATGGCGCTGCCGTCGGGCGAGCTCGGCGCCGAGCGACTTTTCGGAGCGACCTACTGCGTCGCCGGCGACCCGCTCGCCCTCGAGGTCGTCGCGTCCCTTCGTGGCCGGATTATCACGTTGCGTGACGATCAGCGCACCGCGTACCACGCCGCGGCGGTCGTGGCGTCAAATCACCTCGTCGCCTTGATGGGCCAGGTGCAGCACCTGGCCGAGGCGGTGGGACTCGAACTGGACGACTTCCTGCCTCTCGCCGACCAGTCCCTTCGCGACGTCGCCGCGGTCGGGCCGGTCGCGGCGCTCACGGGGCCGGCCTCGCGCGGTGACCTCGCGACGATTGACGCGCACCTCGCGGCGATCGCCGAGTCGGAGCGCTCGGCCTACGTGGTGATGGCCAACGCGGCCTTTCAACTCGCTGAACGCCAGCGCTCCCAGATGCCCGCCTGACGTGATTGAACTGAGCGCCGTGGCGGCGTGGCGTCGCTACGCCGACGAACAGCGTCACGCTGGCCGGCGGGTTGGCCTGGTGCCCACGATGGGCGCACTGCACGCCGGACACGCGTCACTCTTTCGGGCCGCGCGCGACCACGGGGACGTGGTCGTCGCGACCGTCTTCGTCAATCCGCGCCAGTTCGCACTGGACGGCGACCACCGCGCCTACCCGCGAACGCCACGCCGCGACCTCGAACTCGCGCAGAGCAGTGGCGTCGACTGCGTCGTCACGCCCACGATCGAGGAGATGTGGCCGTCCTATCCCGAGGTCACCGCGACCACGGTCGCGGTGCACGGGGTCGGCGACCCGCTCGAGGGGGTGGACCGTCCCGGTCACTTCGACGGCGTGGCGAGCGTCGTCGCCAAACTGTTCAACGTGACGGGACCGTGCCGCGCCTACTTTGGCGAGAAGGACTTCCAACAGATCGCCGTCGTGCGCCAGATGGTGCGTGACCTCGACTTCGACGTCGAGGTCGTCGGCTGTCCGATCGTGCGCGACGAGGACGGGCTCGCGCTGTCGAGTCGCAACGTCATGCTCGACCTCGACGGCCGGCGAAGGGCGCGCGCACTGTCGCGCGCGCTGCGCACCGTCGCGTCGGGCCCCCTCACCGCCAGTGAGGTCCGCGCGGCGTTGCGCCGCGTGCTCGGCGAGGGCGGCGTCGACGTGGCCTACGCCGAGGTGGTCGATCCCGCGACCTTCGTCCCGTGCACCGAGCACGACGAGGGAGAGCGACGCGCGCTGGTGGCGGCGGTCGTCGACGGGGTGCGCCTGATCGACAACGCGTCGGTGACGCTGCGACGGGCGGGCTGATGCTCCTGGCGATAGACGTCGGTAACACCGAGACGGTCATCGGGCTCTTCGGCCCCGAACCGCCCGACGAGCCCGACGCGCCCGACACGCCCGACGCCATGGGCTTCGCGCGGGCCAGCGACGAGCGGGGCCTCGCCTTTCACTGGCGAATCTCGACGGTCGCTGAACGCACGCCCGACGAGCTCGCGATGGTCCTCACCCAACTGCTCGACCTCCAGGGACTGGACCTGCGCACGGCCGTCAGCGCGATGGCGATCTGCTCGTCGGCGCCGACGGTGACCGCCCAACTGCGCCGAATGGCGAATCGCTGGTTCTCCGACCTCGACCTCACGGTCATCGGGCCCGGCACCAAGACCGGCATGGCAATCCTCTACGACAACCCGCGCGAAGTGGGCGCCGACCGGATCGCCGACGCCGTCGGGGCCTACGACCTCTATCCCGGAGCCTCGATCGTGGTGGACATGGGCACGGCGACGGTCTTTGACGTGATCAGCGCGAAGGGGGAGTACCTCGGCGGCGCGATCGCGCCGGGAGTGGCGATCTCGCTCGAGGCCCTCTACGCCCAGGCCTCGGCCCTGCGCTCCGTCGAACTGGTGGAACCGCGCTCGGTCATTGGACGCTCGACCGTCGAGTCGATCCAGTCGGGCGTGCTCTACGGCTTCGCCGCCCAGGTCGACGGCGTCGTGGCCCGCATCATCGAGGAGCTCGGGGCGGCCACGGTGATCGCGACCGGCGGACTGGCCGGCCTGATCGCGCCCCACACCACGTCCGTGCAGCACCTCGAACCGTGGCTCACCCTCCACGGATTGCGTATCGTGCATGGACGCAATCATTCGAGAGAGACATCGTGACCACGCCCTACACCTTCGCGCACAACGCCTTCACCGCGGCGCTGCAGTCCGCGTACCGCCACCTCGTCGACGGCGAGGAGTCGGGCGTCAGCGTCAGCGTGGGCGGGCGGTTGATGCTGCTGCGTCGCCAGGGCAAACTGGCCTTCGCGACGATGCGCGACTCGAGCGGCGAGATTCAGCTCTTCGCGCTGACGGACCTCACGGACGACTTCGAGGAGTTCACGAAACTCCACCTGGGCGACTGGGTCGGGGTGACCGGCGAGGTGGTGCGCACCAGGCGCGGCGAGTTGTCGGTCAAGGTCGCCTCCTGGGTGCGCCTCGCCGAGGCGCGCCACAACTTCGGCGACAAGTGGGCCGGCATCGCCGACTTCGATCTGCGCTACCGCCACCGCGAGGCCGACCTCTGGGCGAACGCGGTGTCGCGCACCTCGCTGCAACGGCGAAGCGCGGTACTACGTTCGGTGCGCGAGCGCTGCTGGGCGGCGAACTTCATGGAGGTGGAGACGCCGATCCTGAACGCCATCCCCTCGGGCTCGGACGCGCGACCGTTCGCCACGCACCACAATGCCCTCGACTCCGAGTTCTTCTTGCGCATCGCACCCGAGCTGTGGCTGAAGCGATTGGTCGTGGGCGGCTTCGAACGGGTCTTCGAGGTCGGGCGCGTCTTTCGCAACGAGGGCCTTAGTCCGCGCCACAATCCCGAGTTCACGATGCTCGAGCTCTACGCCGCCTACTGGAACTACTCCGACATGATGTCCTTCACCGAGGAGCTGGTCGCCGGCGTCGCGATGGACGTCCTCGGCACCACCGAGGTCGAGTACCAGGGCCGGCCGTTCTCCTTCGCGACACCCTGGCCGCGACGCCCGATGGCCGAGCTCGCGAGCGAGGCGATCGGCGAGGACCTCTCGGTGCACACCGCGCCAGAGCGCCTGGTGGCCCTGCTGGTCGAACGGGGCGTCGAGGTGCGCCCCTCGTGGGGACCGGGACGATGTCTCGCCGAGCTCTTCGAGAGCGCCTGCGAATCGTCGCTCTGGAATCCGATTTTCGTGACCGACTACCCCGTCGAAATCTCGCCACTGGCCCGCCGTCACCAGCAAGATCCCCAGTTGACCGAGCGCTTTGAGTCCTTCGCCGCCGGTCGCGAACTCTCGAACGGCTTCAGCGAGCTCATCGATCCGAGTGAGCAGCGCGCGCGCTTCGAGGACCAGGCGCGCCTCGCCGCGGCGGGCGAGCCCGAGACGATGCCAATCGACGAGGACTACATCAGGGCGCTCGAGTGGGGACTGCCCCCGACCGCCGGACTCGGCGTCGGCGTCGACCGCCTGGCGATGCTGATCGCCGACCAGTCGAACATCCGCGAGGTGATCGCCTTTCCCACGCTCAAGCCGGTGCGCAACTAGTAGGTCGGCAGGTCCTCGAGGAGTGACTCGATGAGCGACGAGAAGCCCCGACGCAGGGCTTCGTCGGGCAGTACCTCGAGTGCGCCGTGGGCCTCGGCAAGGAACTGCTCGGCGGCGATGACGGTCCGTTCGATGCCGTCGGTGGCGACGACGAGCTTGCGGGCCCGCTCCCGGTCCTCGTCGTCGAGCACCCGTCCGAGGATCCCGCGCAGCTGGTCGCCGACGTTGGGGTCGCGCAGGGCGAAGAGGGTCGGGAGGTTGTAGACGCCCTCGGCGAGGTCCTGGCCCGCGGGCTTACCCAACTGGTTGTCGGTCGCGGTGATGTCCAAGATGTCGTCACGCAACTGGTAGATCATGCCGAAGCATCGACCGAACTTGGTGAGGGCCTCGGTCTCGTCGTGCGAGAGGTGGGCGGTTAACGCTCCGACGCGACAGCTCGAACCCATGAGCGACGCGGTCTTTCCCTCGATCGCCTCGTAGTACTCGAACTCGGTGCGCTCGACCGAGAAGGCGGTGCGCACCTCGGAGACCTGACCGCGCGTCAGACCGGCGAGCGTGCGCGCGAGGAGCCCGGCGACGTCGGTGCCGAGGTCGGCCGCGATGGCGGCGGAGCGCGCCATGAGGTAGTCCCCGGCGACGATCGCGATGAGGTTGCCGTACCGGGCGTTGACGCTGTCGACGTTTCGCCGCACCTGCGCTTCGTCCATGACGTCGTCGTGGTAGAGCGAGGCGAGGTGCATCAACTCGAGGGCGACGCCGCCCAGCAGGTCCTCGTCGCTGGCCGCCCGCGCGCCGCTGGTGGCGGAGGCGACGGCCAGTAATGGGCGCAGGCGCTTGCCGCCGGCGTAGATCAGGTGGGTCGTCACGGAGTCGAGGTAGGGGTCGCCAAAGATGACCGATTCGGCGAGCAGCGCTTCGAGGCGCACCAGGTCGGCCTCGACCGAGGCCAGTGCCAAACGCTGGTGCGGATTCACAGACACCACACTAGATGAGCGTTCTTGGTGGTCCGAGGGGTGGGGCTCAAACGACGGTGGGCACCGGTACACTGCAAGTATTGCCGCATAAAGGATGAGACTTGTTCGAACGATTTACTGACCGTGCCCGCCGAGTCCTGGTACTCGCTCAAGAGGAAGCACGCGACCTGAACCACGCATTCATCGGGACCGAGCACATCCTGCTCGGCCTGATTCGCGAGGGCGAGGGCGTCGCGGCGAAGGCGCTCGACGCCCTCGGCGTGACCTTTGACGTCGTGCGAGAGAAGGTGGAAGAGGCCATCGGGGCCAATACCAATCCGTCGCCCGGCTCACCCCCGTTCACCCCCCGGGCGAAGAAGGTCCTCGAGCTCTCGCTGCGCGAGGCCCTGCAACTGGGCCACTCCTACATCGGCACCGAGCACATGCTCCTCGGGCTCGTGCGTGAAGGCGACGGCGTCGCGGCGCAGGTCCTGTCGGACCTCGGCGCCGACATGGCCCGGGTCCGCACCCAGGTCATCCAGATGATGTCCGGCCAGGCCGGCAAGGAGTCCGGGTCCCCGGGCACCGGCGGCGGCGCCAAGAGCGACCCCGAGGGCGCCGGCGGTTCGGCCGTCCTCGACCAGTTCGGTCGCAACCTCACCCAGTTCGCCCGCGAGGGCAAGCTCGACCCGCTCGTGGGGCGTGAGAAGGAGGTCGAACGCGTCATGCAGGTGCTGTCGCGGCGCACCAAGAACAACCCAGTGCTGATTGGCGAGCCCGGTGTGGGCAAGACCGCCATTGTCGAGGGCCTGGCCCAGAAGATCGTGGCGAATCAGGTGCCGGTGACCCTCGCCGACAAGCAGCTCTACACCCTCGACCTCGGTGCGCTCGTCGCGGGGAGCCGCTACCGCGGTGACTTCGAAGAGCGTCTGAAGAAGGTGCTGAAGGAGATCCGTACCCGCGGGGACATCATTTTGTTCATCGACGAGATCCACACCCTGGTCGGCGCCGGAGCGGCCGAGGGCGCCATTGACGCCGCCTCAATTCTGAAACCGATGCTGGCCCGCGGCGAGCTGCAGACGATTGGCGCCACCACCATCGACGAGTACCGCAAGCACATCGAAAAGGACGCCGCGCTGGAGCGTCGTTTCCAGCCCGTCAAGGTGGAGCAGCCCTCGGTCGCCATGACCATCGACATCTTGAAGGGTCTGCGCGAGGTCTACGAGGAGTTCCACGCCGTCAAGATCACCGACCAGGCGCTCATCGCCGCGGCGAACCTGGCCGACCGCTACATCTCGGACCGCTTCCTGCCCGACAAGGCAATCGACCTCATCGACGAGGCCGGCAGCCGCCTGCGCATTCGGCGCATGGACACGCCGCCGGCGGCGAAGAAGTTCGACGAGGACATTGTGCGCGTGCGCGCCGACAAGGAGTCGGCCATGGCGAGCGGCGCCCTGGAGCAGGCGAAGGCCCTCGAGGAGCAGGAACGTGAGCTGATCGCGAAGAAGGACGCCCTGGACGCGACGATGAAGGCCTCGGGTGGGGTCACCTTCGACCTCGTCGACGAGGACACCATCGCCGAAGTGCTGGCCAACTGGACGGGCATCCCGGTCTACCGGCTCACGGAGGAGGAGACGTCCAAGCTCCTGCGCATGGAGGACGAACTCCACAAGCGCATCATTGGTCAAGACGAGGCCGTCATCTCGATCAGTCGGGCCATCCGTCGCACCCGCGCCGGTCTGAAGGATCCGAAGCGGCCCGGCGGTTCGTTCATCTTCCTCGGGCCGACCGGCGTCGGCAAGACCGAGCTCGCCAAGACCCTGGCGGAGTTCCTGTTCGACGACGAGGACGCGTTGATTCAACTCGACATGTCCGAGTACATGGAGAAGCACTCGGTCAGTCGACTCGTGGGCTCGCCCCCCGGGTACGTGGGCTACGACGAAGGCGGTCAATTGACCGAAGCCGTCCGGCGCAAGCCCTTCTCCGTCGTGCTCTTCGACGAGGTCGAGAAGGCCCACCCCGACGTCTTCAACACCCTGTTGCAGATCCTCGAGGACGGGCGACTGACCGACGCCCAGGGACGGGCCGTCGACTTCAAGAACACGATCCTGATCATGACCTCGAACCTCGGCACGGCCGACCTGCGAAAGGCCGCCATTGGTTTTGGCAAGGCTTCGGACGTGGCGAACCACGAGCGCATGAAGGAGAAGGTGCATCAGGCCCTGAAGGCGCACTTTCGTCCGGAGTTCCTCAACCGCATCGACGACACCATTGTCTTTCACGAGTTGACGAAGGACGAGGTCATCTTGATTGCCGACATGTTCATCACGCGACTGCGCGAGCAGTTGGCGGTCCAGGGACTCGGCCTCGAGCTGTCCGCGACGGCCCAGAGCTTCCTCGCCGACAAGGGCTACGACCCCGAACTCGGGGCACGACCACTGCGCCGCGCCGTCCAGCAGTACGTCGAGGACGCCCTCAGCGAGAAGATCCTGTTCAAGGAGTTCCGCGCCGGCCAGACGATCGTGGTGGACACCGCCGAGGGCGACGACGGTCCGTTCCTCACCTTCGAAGGGGTCGAGGGTCTACCGCCCTCGGTCGACTTCGAGGACCTCCAGCCGAACGTCTAGACGTCACAGCACGTCCGTAGCGTCACCATGGTGAAGAGCTACTCGGTGCACGTCTGTCGCGAGTGCGGCACCACGTCACCGCGCTGGGTGGGGCGCTGCTCGGGCTGTGGCGAATGGAACACCCTCGATGAGGAGCGGGCGAACCAGCGGACCCGCGCCACCTCAACGGTCGCGACGACGTCGCTCGCCGACGTCGGCGAAGAGACGGCGCGCGCGCGTTCGACGGGCGTGGGCGAACTCGATCGGGTGCTCGGGGGCGGGCTGCTCGCCGGTTCGACGACGCTGCTCTTTGGCGAACCGGGCGTCGGCAAGTCGACCCTGGCGCTGATGTCGCTGCGCGCGCTCGCCGCCGCGGGCCAGACGGTCCTCTTGATCGCGGTCGAGGAGTCGCCGGCTCAGGTCGCCCAGCGGGCCCGACGACTCGGCGAGGTGCCTCGCGGACTCGAGGTCGCCGCGACGACCAGTCTCGACGCGGCCGAGCAGTTGATCGGGGAGCGTCGCCCGATGCTCTGCGTCGTCGATTCGGTCTCGGCGATGAGCGACGAGGCGTTGGGGAGCGCCGCCGGTTCGGTTCCCCAGGTCCGCCACGTCGCCGAGCGACTCTGCGCCGTCGCCAAGGCGACCGGGACCGCCCTCGTGATCATTGGTCACGTCACCAAGGACGGCGAGTTGGCCGGTCCGCGCGCGCTCGAACACCTGGTGGACACGGTGGTGCGCATCGAGGGTGATCGCCACGGTTCGCTGCGACTCGTGCGGGCGTTGAAACACCGCTTCGGTCCGACCGGCGAAGTGGGACTGCTGGAGATGGTTCCCGAGGGTCTGCGCGAGATGCCCGACGCGACCGCGCTGGGTGGTCCCCGACTCGACGTGGCGGGCGTGGTCTTCACCGTGACCAACGACGGGTCGCGATCATTTCTCGTCGAGATCCAGGCGCTCGTGGCGACGGGGTCGGGCTCGCCGCGTCGGGTGGCCCACCAGGTCTCGTCCCAGCGTCTCGCACTGATGCTGGCGGTCCTCGAGTCGCGCTGCGCCATTGACACGAGCGCCCTCGACGTCTTCGCGGCGACCGCGGGAGGACTGGCCGCTGTTGAACCCGGGGTCGACGTCGCCCTGGCCATCGCGGTCGCGTCGGCGACCGTCGACTTCGCCGTGCCCCGAAGCCTCTGCGCGATCGGCGAGGTGGGCCTCGCGGGTGAGTTGCGCGCGGTCTCGAGCCTGACGCGTCGGATTCGTGAGGCCCAGCGCCTCGGTGCGACGACGGTGATCGTGCCCACCGAGGGCGAGTGCGACGTCGTTGCGGGCGTGCGAGTGGAGCGCTGTCGATCACTGGCCGAGGCGCTCTCGGTCGTGCGCCGTGACACGATCTAGGAAAAGTGCGGTAGAATTGCCAATCCCCCGAACGCCCGCCGGGCGTGCATCCGCCTGAGGAGAACTTGGTCTATGACTGCTCGCAAGTACAAGAAGGGCGATCGACTCGTCTACCCCCACCACGGCGCCTGCACGGTGGAGAAGATCGAGAAGATGACGGCCTTCGACGTGAAGCAGGACTACCTGAAGTTGAAAGTCGCCTACACCGACCTCGTCTTGATGGTGCCCGTCGCCAACGCCGAGTCGGTGGGACTGCGCGACGTCATCAACGACGAGGAGGTCGAGGAGGTCTTCGCCGTGCTGCGCAAGAAGGAAGCGCGCATGCCGACCAACTGGTCACGTCGATTCAAGAACCACTCGGAGAAACTGCGCTCGGGCGACATTTACCAGGTGGCCGAAGTCGTACGCAACCTCTCGATTCGCGACAAGGACAAGGGACTCTCCGCGGGCGAGAAGCGCATGCTGACCCGCGCCCGCCAGATCCTCGTCTCCGAGCTGACTTTCGCGCTCAACGTGGACACGGAAGCGGCTGAGGAAAAGCTCGCCTCGGTCCTGCCGTAGCGATGTCCGTCGCGGCCGTCGTGGTGGCCGCGGGCCGGGGTCTGCGATTCGGCGGACCCAAACAGTTTGCTCAACTGCGCGGCGATTCGGTGACGGCCCACAGTGTTCGCGCGTCACGTTCCGTTGCCTCGCGTGTCGTGCTCGTCGTGCCCAGTGACTACGACGGCGACGGTGAAGGAGCTGACGTCGTCGTGGTGGGCGGAGCAACTCGTGCCGCCTCGGTCCGCGCTGGACTCGAGCACTGCTCGGTGGCCGACGTCATTGTGGTGCACGACGCCGCTCGCCCACTCGCGACCGCGGCCCTCTTTGCCGCCGTCGTCCACGCGGTCCACGCCGGCGCCGACGGCGCAGTCCCCGGCCTCGCTATCACCGACACCGTGAAACGCGTCACGCGCGACGGCGACGTCACCGTGATCAACGACACGGTCGCGCGCGATGAGTTGGTCACCGTCCAGACGCCCCAAGCCTTTCGCCGTGACGTCTTGACGCGCGCCCACGCCGGATCGGACGACGCCACGGACGATGCGGCGCTGATTGAAGCGCTCGGCGGACGCGTCGTCGTCGTTCCCGGCGAGATTGACAACATAAAGATCACGGTGGCCAGCGATCTCGACAAGGTTGTGACGGCGATTCGTGGTGCTGCATGAGGATCGGCCACGGTATCGACGTCCACCGGGTGAGTGACGATCCGACCCGCGAACTGTGGCTCGGACTGGTGTTCATTCCCGAGGGTCCCGGTCTCGTTGGTCACTCCGACGCCGACGTCGCGACTCACGCACTCTGTGACGCGCTACTGGGCGCCGCGAATCTCGGCGACCTCGGTCGTCAGTTCCCCGACACCGACGTCCAGTTCGCGGGCACCTCGTCACGTCGACTGCTCGACGAGACCGTGGCACTCATCTTGGCCGAAGGGCTGCGCGTGACGTCCGCGGATGTCACGATCATCGCCGAGCGCCCGCGGCTCGCGGTTCACATGCCGTTGATGTCGAGCACACTGTCCCTCGTCGTCGGCGCACTCGTCACCGTCAAGGCAACGACCTCGGAGGGACTCGGTGCTCTCGGAAGGGTGGAGGGCATCGGCGCGACCGCCGTCGCACTCTTGGAGGAGATTCAGTGAGTCCCCGTCCGCCACCTCGACGCGGTCCGAGTGCGAGATCGCCTCGACAGGGTGGTCGTCCCATCACCGGGGGCCAGGTCGGGGGCCCGCGCAGAGCGCCCACGAGTCGAGAGAAAGAGGGTCTGGGCGGTGAGCAGGTCGAGGGACGCCACGCCGTGCTCGAACTGTTGAAGGCCCGTCGACGCCAGATTCAGAAGATCTACATTGCGGACGCCCAAGACGCGTCCGACGTCCTCGACGCCATTGAATTCGAGGCGCAACGCCAGCGCGTTCCGGTTCAGGTCATCTCCATGACGCGTCTGGACCGTGAGGCCCGTACTGAGGGCCACCAGGGCGTCATGGCAATCGCGTCCCGGCTCGAAACGGTCGGACTCGAAGAACTATTGGAGCACAAGAGGCCATTTCTGCTGGTCTGTGATGGCGTGACAGATCCTCGCAATCTGGGGGCAATGCTGCGGAGCGCCGATGGTGCGGGCGTGACGGGCGTCGTGGTCCCTCGTCACCGCTCTGCGCGAATTTCCCCGAGCGTCACGAAGACGGCCGCGGGAGCCATTGAGTACCTGACGTTCTGTGACGTCGGAGGGATTCCCTCGGCCCTCGAGACACTGAACAAGGCGGGCGTGCTGACAGTGGGGCTGGCCGGCGAGTCGAAGGACTCGATCTACGACCTCGACCTCGGATCCGTGCCGGTCGCGCTCGTGGTCGGTGGCGAAGAAAAGGGACTTTCTTCACTCACTCGCAAGAGATGTACGGCAGTTGTGTCCATACCCCAGTTGGGCAGGATCAGCTCGTTGAACGCTGGCGTCGCCGTTTCGGTGGCGGCCTTCGAGGTCGCCCGGCAGCGAAGTCGATCGTAGAGTCTGAATCCAACTTGGGTCATTGTGCCCTAGGTATGGAACCTCTACCTCATCTACAGTGCGGTCGTAGTTCACCTTGAGTCAGCGATTTTATTTACCACGGAGATTTGTCGTGGTGACGTTCCGCTAACTTCCCCGAGGCACGATAGCTCCCATCGGAGACCTAGGTGCAGTAAGTACGTTTGTTTGCCCAAACGCACGATCCTCTAGATAAGGGAAGTCCAATGCGTCTCAGGTCAGTCAAGTTAAACAATCGCCATTTTGCGGTCTGTCAAAATATTCAGCGTTGCGGTGTTGTGCTGCTCGCAATATTGACACTCACCTTCGGATTCCCGTTGATCGCTTCAGCATCGGGTCTGCCATATCATTCAGTGACGTTCGCTCAGAATAGCAACCCAGCGGATCAAGTAATTGCCTCCCAAACGGCGAACACGGCGACATCACTCACTAGTTTTGCCAGCCTCATCCCCCCATTTTCTAACACAGGGTACCTGTTCAATGGATGGAACACTCAAG
Source organism: Acidimicrobiales bacterium (assembly GCA_025362585.1). Classification (GTDB taxonomy): domain Bacteria; phylum Actinomycetota; class Acidimicrobiia; order Acidimicrobiales; family RAAP-2; genus RAAP-2. The sequence goes on from JANYFR010000040.1 coordinate 44,476, forward strand.
CAAATGGAGGTGGCTCTTCGTACGCTGACGGTGCGACTTATGACTTTTCCTCGAGCACGGTTCTCTACGCTATGTGGGTATCTCCGTTTCGGACAGTTACGTTTGGCCAGAATGA
>JANYFR010000035.1 GCA_025362585.1 Acidimicrobiales bacterium
CATGGAGCTACCGGGGGTTTGACGAACGCAACTGCAGTTTCTAAAGGAGAATTCCCGGTCTTCATGACGAAGGCCGGGAATTCTCCTTTTCGGCCCTTCGTTCGTTCGAGGCGTCGTCGCTCCAGCGACCCCGCAAAATAAAGGGCCCGCGGCGACCACTAACGATGGCGTTGCCCCAGGGCAGAAAGTCAAAGAGTTACGAGTGTTGGCGTAAGGACGCCCTTCGTTCGACGATGACGGACCGAACAACGAAGGACGCGTGGGCGACGTGGCCCTCGTTAGTCGACGAGGACGTCGACTAGCTTGCGCCCGCGGCGGTAACCGAACTTGACCTTGCCCTCGGCCAGAGCGAACAACGTGTCGTCCTTGCCAATGCCGACGTTGCGACCGGGGTGGAACAGCGTGCCGCGCTGGCGGATGATGATGCTGCCGGTCGTGACGGCGGTGCCGTCAAAGGCCTTCACGCCGAGGCGCTGGGCGTTGGAGTCGCGGCCGTTCCGGGTGGAACCTCCGCCCTTAGTCTTGGACATCGTTGCTCCTTAGGCCTTCGGTGAGATCTTGGTGATCTCGACGGTCGAGTAGTGCTGACGGTGTCCCCAGCGACGACGCTGAATGGACTTGGCCTTGTACGTCAGGGCACGGATCTTGGGACCCTTCTCCTGGCCAATGATCTTGGCGGTCACCATGGCGCCCTTCAACGCGGGACCGGCGACCACGTTGTCCCCGTCGACGAGCAGGACGGGCTCGAACTGGATTTCGGCGTCGTTCTCTTCGGAGCGCAGGTCCACGCGGACTACCTGGCCCTCAGTGACGCGCTCTTGGGATGTGCCTACTCGGATGACTGCGTACATAGGCTTTCCATACTAGTCGACGGGCGGCGAGGGCGGCGACCTACAGTCCGGTCGCGACGAGGAATCCCCGACCGTCGCAGACCGAGCAGACGCTCGAGACGGACTCGAGCAGGCCCTCGTTGACACGCTTGCGCGTCATCTCGACGAGGCCTAATTCCGAGATGTCGAAGACTTGGGTGCGGGTCTTGTCACGTGAGAGGGCCTGGCGCAACGCCGACGCGACCGCCTCACGGTTGACCTTGGACTCCATGTCAATGAAGTCAATGACGATAATTCCCCCAATATCGCGCAGTCGCAACTGGCGGGCTACCTCCTCGGCGGCCTCCAGGTTGTTGCGAAAGACTGTCTCTTCGAGGTTGGTCGTTCCGACATTTTTGCCGGTATTGACGTCGACGACGGTGAGGGCCTCCGTGCGCTCGATGATGAGCGATCCACCCGAGGGCAGGAAGACTTTGCGATCGAGGGCCCGGTGCAGTTGTTCGTGGACGAAGTAGCGCTCGAAGAGTGGCAACTCCTCGGTCGCGCGGTCGTAGAACTCGATGCGGTCGGCCAGTTCGGGATTGACGGCCGTCACGTACTCGCGCACCTTCTCGAAGAGGTCGCGGTCGTCGATCAACACTCCTCGGTAGTCGTCGTTCAACTCCTCGCGCAACACGCGCACAGCGAGGTCGAGGTCGCGGTAGATGAGACGGGGCTGGTTGGACTTCGCGACCTCTGCTTCGATCGCCGACCACTTCTCCGAGAGTGAGGTGACGTCGCGCGCCAGGTCGTCGGCCGTGACGCCCTCCGCCGCCGTCCGGATGATGATTCCGTGGCGATCGGGCTTCACGTCGTCGATAATTTTGCGTAGGCGGCGGCGCTCGCCGTCGGGCAGACGCTTGGAGATGCCAATCGTCGAGGAGTTGGGCACGAGGACCGCGAAGCGGCCCGGCAACGAGACCTCCTGGGTCAGGCGCGCACCCTTGGCACCAATCGCGTTCTTCGTCACCTGACAGATGATTGTCTGGCCCGAACGAATCATCTGCTCAATGCGCTTGTCGTTGGACGAAGGCCCCTCGACATCCTCGGCGTCAAACGAGATATCGCCGCGGTACAGCACGGCGTTCTTCGGGATGCCGATGTCGACGAAGGCGAGTTCCATTCCCGGCAGGACGTTCTGGATCCGTCCGACGTAGATGTTGCCGTCAATCTGGTTGGTCTCGTCGGCCGCCTTGGCGACCGTGTACTCGACCATGGTGCGACCCTCGAGGGTGGCGATGTGGGTCGCCTCCTTCGTCGAGTGCACGCACATCAGGTAGCGACCCTGGGCCCGGGTGCGCCGCTCTCCCCCGCGGCGACGTTTATTCTTGCCACGTCCCGCGGCGCTGTCGGCGCCAGCGGCCTCGGGCGCGGATGCCTCGACCGGTGCGTCAAAGCTGCGTGGGACCGGGCGCGACTGGCCGGACTGGCCGGACTGGCCCGACTGGCCGCCACTGCGCCCCCGACCACCACGGCGACGGCGATTGCCACCTCCCTGACCGCCCTGGCCGGGTTGGCTCGCACCGGACCGATCCGCTCCGCCCGCGGTCGATGGGGGTGATGACGGACTCCCCGGTCGGGTATCGCCAATCTGGGGTGCCGGACGGGTGTCGCCGATGCGGGGGCTAGACGACGATACGGGTTGAGAGTTGGTTTCGTCGCTCACGACGGGTACTCCTTGAGTTCTTGAAGGTGGGGGCGTAGTGCGCCCCACTACTGGTGGTTGAGGTCGCGCGGGCCACGCCGCCCGCGAGGGAGTTGAGGGCTGGAACGAAGGCACGAGCGACCACGACGACAAGAACGAAGAACCATGCGATGAGTACCACCACTTGGCTCTCGTGTACCACGTTGTCCTCAATGCCCGCCGAGCGGAGTGCGACTGCACTGCACTGCGACTACGTTCCTGTCACCGCCTGCACAGTCTGCACAGAGGCGCCCAACTCTCTAAGGCTACTGCCCATCAGGTGCTAACCGGACTTTTTCGTCGTCGTGCTGGTATTCGTCGAGGTGGTTGTCGTGGGCAGGGTGAGCTGTGCCTTCAGGCGCACCGGTCGTATGGGGTGAGCCACGAGGTAGTTAAAGGTCTCGGCGACGACCGGCGCCGCCGCCGCGGCCCCGTAGCCACCCTGACCGATAACGCAGAGCACCACGTACTTGGGATGGGCAACTGGCCCAAAGCCCACGAACCACGAATTGGGTTCCTGGGGCTTGGCGTTGCTCGCAGTACCGGTCTTGCCGGCGATCGGGAAACTCGCCAGCGAGAAGTTGATGATGCTGTGAAAGGTGCCGTAGGCGGTGCCCGACGGGCTCTCGACGACGCCGAGGAGTCCCTGGAGGATCGGGTTGCGGATGTTGGGGGGGAGGTTGACGTGGCCGAGGACCCGGGGCTGGTAGCGCACGACGACCTTGCCGTGCGCGTCGATGACCGCGGCGGCGACTTCGGGCAAGTAGCGCGTGCCGCCGTTGGCGAACGTCGCGTAGGCGTTCGCCAGTGCGAGGGGCGTGATGGCGGTGGCGCCCTGTCCGAAGGCCATACCGATGTTGTCACCGGTGTACCAGCTGACGTTCGGGAAGGCCTGGGGCGCCTGGGCGTGCAGTTGCTTGCGCACGGTCGGCGAGTCGACGCGGCCCACGCCCTCGTTGGGCAGGTCGATGTTGGTGTACTGGTCCAGACCGTAGTTGTGCGCGACGTTTTGGATCGGGGTCTCGCCGTAGCGACCGGTCTGGGACCAGAAGAGGTAGCCGAGATTGTAGAAGTAGTAGTCCGAGGACTTGGCGATCGCGAGCGGTAGGTTGACTGGGCCGCTGCCCGATGTTTCGTCGTCGTGGAACACGCAGCCCGCTCCGCACTGCGAGGAGGCGCCCGGCACCTTAAAGGTACCGGTGTCGTTTATGTAGGTCGTGGGCGACAGGATGCCCGTCTGCAGCTGCGCGGTGGCCGAGATCATCTTGAAGGTACTGCCCGGGGTGTAGAGGCCCTGGATCGCGTAGTTGTTGAACGAACCGTTCGCGAGTAGTCGATGGAAGAGATTGGTCGAGAGGCCGTTCACGAACGACGACAGGTTGTAGGACGGGTAGCTCGACATCGCGAGCACCGCCCCAGTGGTGGGGTCGAGCACGATCGCGGCGCCGTTCGGAGCCGGGGGCAACCTCCCCGAGCGCGGGTCGGGGATCCTTCGCACCTTGAGGATGTCGCGCGCCAAGTAGCCGTCGAGCGCCTTTTGGAGTCCCTGATCGACGTTGAGCATCACCGAGTGACCGACGTGGGGCTGGGACGTGTTGATCGTGCCGATGACTTTGCCAACGGGGTCGACCTCGATGGTGCTCGTGCCGTCACGGCCCCGCAGGTACTGCTCGTAGAAGGACTCGATGCCCGCCTGACCGAAGGTCGAGTTGGTCTGGTAGCCGGCGTTGGGGTTGGCGTTGATCTCGTTTTGGGTGATCGGTCCGACGTACCCGAGCACCTGGGCGCCGAGGTCGCCGCCGTTGGGGTAGGCACGGGTCGCCACGTTGAGCACCGAGACCCCCGGGAACTCCTCGGGGTGCAGCTTGATGAACTCGACCACGCGCGCCGGGGCGTTCTGCATGATCGGCGCCGGTTGGTACCGGTCGTACTGCACGTTGCTCAGGTCGGCGTTGATCTGGTGCACGCTGATGCCGGTCAACGAAGCCAGTGCTCCCTTGATCACCGGAAAGTTCGCGGCCTCCGCGCGTGACAGGCGAATCTCGACGGTCGTGATGTTCGCCACCAGTGTATGGCCCGCGCGGTCCAGAATGAGCCCACGGGTCGCCGGGATTGACGTCGTGCGCAGGGAGTTGGTGTTGACCGCGGCGACGGAGGTCTTGTAGTCGAGAATCTGTAGGACGAACAGGCGACCGATCAGTAGCGCGAAGAGCACGAGGAAGAATCCCCCAATAATCATCCAACGGCGCTCGGGCCTCGACTGGACCTCGGCCGGCGCGGCCACGAGGTCGCGGATACCTACCGTCCGGGGCTCGTTGATCGAGCGGCCGCGACCGCGAAAAGGATGGATTGAGACCCAGGGTCGCCAGAGGCGCGAGAACCACGAACCGCTCGAACGGTTTCGCCACGATCCCCTCACCGACGAACCCGCACTCCGACGTTGCCCACGAGACGCGCCAGTCGCGAGACCGGCCGGGCCAGCACCAGGAAGGCGACCGCGTTCACGCCCATCATGGGGATCGTGCCCGCGCGCCACGTGGCGAAGTGCAGGGTCAGGAAGGCCACGATGACGTACAGCAGCGGCGCCGCGAAACCGCCGACCGCGGCGAGCAACGGCGCTACCCACCACGCCGCCGAGTCGAGATCGCCCACACCCTCCTTCCCGAGGCGCGAGGCCGCGTAGGCGAGGACCATGCCGACCATCGCCGTCAGTCCAAAGGGCGTGCTGGCGTGCGTGTCGAAGAAGACGCCCGCCACGAGGGCACTCCAGAGCCCCAGGGCGGTGAAACCGGCGAGACCCATCGCGAGCGGCCACAGCCACACCAACATGACGACCACCCCGACGAATCGCAGGTTCGAGAGGATCGCGAGTTGCAGCGCGACGATGACGATGGTGACGACCGTCACCGGGAACAACGCTCGGCTCACGTGGACGGCTCCCACAGCACCACGTCGAGGTAGGTCATCGCGCGCAAGTTCGCCAGTGGCGTCAACGTCAGGTCGTAGGTCGCCGCGCCCGGAGTGAGGGAAACGTTCGCCACCGACACGACGGGCAGTCCCGGCGGGTAGAGCCCCCCGGAGAGGCCGTCAGTTGAGAGAATCGTGCCGGGCTTGATCGCCGTGCTGATCGGCACCAGTGTCGCGCCGAGGCCGTTATCGACGCCGCGACCGGTGACGACGAGAGACGTCCTGGCGTCACCGAAGGTGACACCGACTGACGAGTTGACGTCCGTGATCAACTGGACCGTGGCCCCGTGGGGCGTGGTGGCGATCACCCGGCCCACCAAGCCGCCGTTGGCGACCACCGGCATCCCCACGAGTACGCCGTCGTCCCGGCCCTTCGAAATGTCGACGGTCGCGGCGAAGTTCGTGGGTGAGAGCGCCGTCACCTGGGCGGTGACCGAATGCAGGTTGGCGACGAAGGGCACGTCGAGTTGGGACGAGATCTGCTGGAGTTCGCGCGCGAGCGCCCAGCCCTCGTTGGCGCGAAGTTGGGCGAGACCCAGCTGGTAGCGCAGGCGCTGGTTCTGAGCGACGACGTCGGAGTAGTTCACGGCGCCGGCCAACATGTGACCGATCGGACGCGCCACGGTGTTCACCGTCCAGCTGAAGGGCGCGACCACCAGGTTGGCCGCACTGCGAAGTCCCGACACCACGCCGCCGCTCAAGTAGAGGACGGTGAGCAGTGCGGTGACGGCGGCCGCGATTGTCCAGGAGCGGCGCCTCGTCCGGTCGCTGGCCACGACTTAGCGCGAAGGACTGGTCTTCAACATGCGGGCGAAGACGTCGAGCTCTTCGAGGCACATGCCGCTGCCGAGGGCCACGCAATTCAGGGGGTCGTTCGCCACGATGATCGGCATGTTGGTCTCGGCCTCGAGTCGGGCCGCAATGCCGGCGAGCAACGCGCCACCCCCGGTGAGCACGATACCCTGTTCCATCAGGTCCGACGAGAGCTCGGGCGGCGTACGATCGAGGGTCACCTTCACCGCGTCGACGATCGCCTGGACCGGCTCTTCCATGGCCTTTCGAATCTGTTCGGTCGAGATGATGACCGTTTTGGGCAGTCCGGTGACCAGGTCGCGGCCGCGAATCTCGGCGCGCAACTCCTCCTGCAGCGGGTAGGCGGAACCGAGTTGAATCTTGATCTCCTCCGCGGTGCGCTCACCGAGGGCGAGCTGGAACTCCTTCTTCACGAATGCGATCAGCGCCTCGTCGAGCTCGTCGCCGCCGACGCGAATCGATTGGCTCGTCACGATGCCGCCAAGCGAGATGACGGCGACCTCGGTCGTTCCGCCACCGATGTCGACGACCATGTTGCCGGTCGGCTCGTGAATTGGCAGTCCGGCCCCGATCGCCGCGGCCATCGGCTCTTCAATGATGTAGGCCTTCCGCGCACCTGCGAACTCGGCCGCCTCCATGACGGCGCGCTGTTCGACACCGGTGATACCCGAAGGAACACAGATCACCATGCGGGGCTTGGCGAAGCGACGTTGGTGCACTCGGTGGATGAAGTACCGCAACATCTTCTCGCAGATCTCGAAGTCGGCAATGACACCATCCTTCAGCGGCCGAATGGCCTGGATGTTGCTCGGCGTACGCCCGATCATGCGTTTGGCTTCGGCCCCGACGGCGAGCGGCTTGCCGTCTTTCACGTCCACCGCGACCACGGACGGTTCGTTGAGGACAATGCCACGACCGCGCACGTAGACGAGCGTGTTCGCGGTGCCGAGGTCGACCGCCATGTCACGGCCGAGTAGAGAGAAACGACTATCAACCATAGAGACCCTTTGTGAAGACGCCGACGCACGCCCTCTGCTTGGTATCAGGTTAGGGCAAGAGTGTCCCCGCGGGCCAGAGTAAGTACTTAGGCCAGTCGAGGAAAGAAGATGGCGATCTCTCGTTGCGCCGATTCGGCGGAATCTGAACCGTGAACGAGATTCTCGCGCAGGTCGCTCGCGAGGTCTCCGCGAATCGTCCCGGGAGCCGCTTCCAGCGGGTTCGTCGCGCCCACGATGGTACGCACGACCTTCCACGTCTCCGCGGGGCCCTCGACCACCACGATCAGCACCGGTCCGCGGGTGATGAAGGACACCAGCCCGTCGTAGTAGGACCGGCCCACGTGCTCGGCGTAGTGAACCTCGGCGGTCGCCGCGTCGAGGGTCCGTAGTTCGGCGGCGACAACGCGCAGTCCCTTCGCCTCGAGGCGCCCGACGATCTGGCCGATGAGCCGTCGCTCCACGCCGTCGGGCTTCACGATGACCAGAGTTCTATCCACGACGATGCAACCTAACACCACCTACGTCAGGTGTCGGGAGCGAACGTGCAGCACCTCGCCACGCACTTCGGCGACGAGGTAGAGACTCCCCGCCACCACGATGAGGTCCTCGTCAGTTGAGCGCTCACGTGCGTGCGCTAGCGCCGCCGTGGCGTTGGGATGTTCCGAGGCAACACCCCCGAGTCGACGCACGGCGGCAACGACGACACTCGCGGGCATCGCCCGCGGAGAGTGCGGCGCACAGCAGAGGAACTCGGTGAAGCCGAGCGCGACGAGCGGACCGACCATGTCCTCGACGACGCGGCCGGTCAGCATGCCGAGAACGCAGCGACGTTGACCCCCTACGTGGAAGGCGCCGTCAAGGGTGGCCACGAGCGCGCGCACGCCCGCCGGGTTGTGCGCGCCATCAACGACGATCATCGGGTGGCGGGCGATCAACTCCATGCGTCCCGGCATCCGCGCGTGGGCGAGGGTCGCCACCACGATCTCTTCGCCGAGCGCGCGTCCGAGGAAGGCCTCGGCGCCGACAATGGCCGTCGCGGCGTTGACGCCCTGGTGGATACCGTGCAACGACACCAGGACGTCGTCGTAATGGTCGTAGGGCGTGCGCACAGTGATCGCCCGGCCGCCAAAGGCCAACTCGTTGCGCTCGAGGGTGAAGGAGTCCTCGCTCAACCAGAGCGTGGCGCCGAGGTCGCCCGCCCGACGCTGGGCGATCTCGACGACGATTGCGTTGGTCGTCGAGACGATCGCGACACCGCCAGGACGAAAAATTCCGACCTTATCCGCGGCGATCTCCCCGATGGTCGTACCGAGTACTGCCGTGTGATCGAGGTCCACGTTCGTGAGAATCGCCACGTCACTGTCGATCACGTTGGTGGAGTCCCAGGTGCCGCCCATGCCCACTTCGATCACCGCGACGTCGACTCCTTCATCCGAGAAGTGCAACAGGGCCGCCACGGTCAGCAGCTCGAAGCGGGTCAGCTCGATCCCGCTCACTGACTCGACGTCGGCCAAACGCTGGAGCAGCGCGACGAGACTCTCGTCGTCGATTGGTTCGCCGTTCATGGAGATACGCTCGTTCACCGCGTGCAGGTCCGGGCTCGTGAAACTCCCGACGCGCAGGCCCGTCGCCACGAGCAGCGCACTCGTCAGGGTCGTGGTCGTGCCCTTACCGTTGGTGCCGGTCACGTGGATCGTCGGAAAGTCCGATTGGGGGTCGGCCAACAGCGCCAGTGTTGCCCTCACTGGCTCGAGGGTGGGCACCGCTTCGCGATTCGGCGCCACGCGTTCAAAGTCCACGTGCGACTCAAGCCACGTCAACGCCTCAACGTACTTGGCAAACCGCACGGACTAGCTCGCGCGACGGGTTCGCGTCGCCTTTCGCATTTCGTAGGCCGGGGCGGTCTGGTCGCGCACCGACTCCGCGGTGACCACGCACTTGACGACGTCGGTGCGTCCCGGCACGTCGAACATCGGTTCGAGCAATACGGCTTCGAGGATCGAGCGCAGTCCGCGCGCCCCGGTGCCGCGCTCGAGGGCCAGGTCGGCGATCGCCTCGAGCGCCTCCTCCTCGATCACGAGTTCCACGCCGTCCATTGCGAGGACCTGCTGGAACTGGCGCACGAGCGAGTTCTTCGGCTCGGTCAGCACCTTGATCAACATGTCCCGGTCCAGTTGCTGGACGGCGCTCACGATCGGCAGTCGTCCAATGAACTCGGGAATCAGTCCAAACTTCACTAGATCTTCGGGCAACGCGTGTCGGAACAGTTCGATGTCGCCCTTGCCCTTGGACTCGACTGGTTGGTTGAATCCCATGGACTTCTTACCGAGGCGCCGTTCGATGATCTCTTCGAGGCCAGCGAAGGCGCCGCCGCAGACGAACAGAATGTTCGCCGTATCGATATTGATGAACTCCTGATGCGGGTGCTTGCGACCGCCCTGGGGCGGCACGCTGGCAACCGTCCCCTCGAGGATCTTGAGCAGCGCCTGCTGCACGCCCTCACCCGACACGTCGCGGGTGATCGATGGATTCTCGGCCTTGCGCGCGATCTTGTCGATCTCGTCGATGTAGATGATGCCGCGCTCGGCGCGCTTGACGTCAAAGTCCGCCGCCGAGAGCAGCTTCAAGAGGATGTTCTCAACATCCTCTCCGACATAGCCCGCTTCGGTGAGCGCCGTCGCGTCAGCGATGGCGAAGGGCACGTTGAGCATCCGCGCGAGGGTCTGGGCGAGGAAGGTCTTGCCGCAGCCCGTTGGCCCGAGGAGCAGGACGTTGGATTTGGCCACTTCGACGTCGTCGTCGTGCAACGGTCCGGACTGGATCCGCTTGTAGTGGTTGTACACCGCGACCGAGAGGATCTTCTTCGCGTCGACTTGTCCGATCACGAACTCATCGAGGAAGGCCGAAATCTCGCGCGGCGTGGGCAGATCGTCCAACACGAACTCCGGGCGGTCACCGAATTCGTCGGCAATGATGTCGTTGCAGAGGTCGATGCATTCGTCGCAGATGTACACGCTCGGTCCCGCGATGAGCTTCTTGACCTGCTTTTGACCCTTCGCGCAGAAACTGCACTTGATCAGGTCGCTGCTTTCACCAAACTTCGCCACGAATTCCCTCCGACACGACCGCCGCCTCGACCATCCTACGAGCCGGGGGCCGCGAAACGAGGCACCTAGAGTCGAGCGGAGATAACTTCATCAATCAAGCCGTATTCCACGGCCTCATCAGCGCTGATTATGAAGTCACGGTCGGTGTCTTTGGTGATTCGTTCGACCGACTGACCGGTGTCGTTCGCCAGCATCGTGTTCAGCATCTCCTTCATTCGAAGGATTTCGCGGGCCTGAATCTCGATGTCGGACGCCTGGCCGCCGACGCCACCCCACGGTTGGTGCAGCAGCACCCTCGCGTGCGGCAGCGCGAAGCGCTTGCCCTTGGACCCCGCGCCGAGCAGCACGGCAGCCGCCGACGCGGCCTGGCCGAAGCAGAACGTGGAGACGGCGGGCTTGATGTACTTCATGGTGTCGTAAATCGCCAGGAGACCGGTGATGTCGCCCCCGGGCGAGTTGATGTACAGGTTGATGTCCTTGTCCGGATCCTCGGATTCGAGAAAGAGCATCTGGGCGCATATCAGGTTGGCGATGGTGTCGTCAATGGGGGTGCCGAGGAAGATGATGCGCTCGCGCAACAGTCGGCTGTAGAGGTCGTAGGCCCGTTCACCACGGTTCGACGATTCAACAACCGTGGGGACGAGGTAGTTCTGGGCTCGGTATTCGTTCACGGCTCTAGCCTAGGCGTCGGGCTCTTCGGACTGGTCCGTTCGCAGCAACTCGTGGTCGATTTCGACGCCCTCGGGGTCGACGAACGTGACGTGGTCGCTCAACCACCGAGAGGCCTTCATCTTGGCGACCTCGGCGTTGAAAACGACAACGCGACCCGTGTCGCGCAGGTTCGTGCGCAGTAGTTCGGGGGCGACGCTCATCGCCTCGGCCGTCTTCGCGAGCTCTTCGTCGAGCTCGACGACGGTGGGCTCGAGCGCTTCGGCTCTCACCAGCGCGCGTAGCGCCAGGTCGATTCGCACCGCGCGCACCGCGTCCTCGCGCAGAGTCGCGAGCAGCGCGTCGGAGGTCTGGTTCGTCACCTGCAAAAAGGTCTCGAGGTTCAGCTTCTGTTCCGAAAGTCGGTGTCCGAGGTCGTGGAGCCGTTCGTTGGTCTCGGCATCCACGAGCGAGTCAGGCACGAGGTCCTCGGCGACCAGTTCGCTCAACGCGACGAGCATGGCGTCACGCTGGGACATCTGGGCTTCGACGATCTTCATCCGTCGCATCTGGCTGCGAATCGACTCACGCATCTCGTCGACGGTCGGCCACTCGGTGTTCTCCTCGACCCATTCGTCGTTCAGCGCGGGCAGTTCCCGCTCCTTCACCTGGCGCAGTTTCAACTCGTACGTCGCTACGACGCCACCGCCGACGCTGCCGTTCAGCTTGAGCTCCTCGCCCGCCTTGAGCCCAATGATGAGCTCATCAACACCCTCGGTGATCGTGCCCGAACCAACGGTGTACATGTAGTCACTCATGTCGAGGGGCTCGACATCAGTGGCGATCTGTTGGACGTGGATGTCCATGGTTACCAGGTCGCCGGTGACGATCGGCCGATCGACGTCCTTTAAGATCGCGTCGGTCTCTCGGAAACGATCGATCTGAGCGTCGACGTCGGACTCGTCAACGAACGGTGAGGGAATGGTCACGCGCAGGTCGCGTTGACCTGAGATCGTGGCCTCGGGACGGACCTCGACTTCGGCGTCGAAAACGAGGGTGCCGTGCTCTTCGCCGTCGATGATGTTGATGTCGGGCTGGCCAATCGGGTCGATAAGGGTGTCAGCAACCGCACGGGAGTAGAAGTCGGGCAATGACTCGCGAATAGCCTCGGAACGCAGCACGGAGGGTCCTCCGATGTTGGCGATTAAGACATTCTTCGGGACCTTGCCCTTTCGAAAGCCCTTGACGCTCACCTGCTTGGCGAGGGTCACGGCGGCCGCGTCGATCGCGTCGCTCATTTCGGCGTCATCGATTTCGACGTTGATTTTCACTCGGTTGTTGTCTAAGGATGTGGTGGTGGCGCGCATAGGAGATGCCAGCCTACCGCCGGCGGAAAATCCCTAGACGAGGATCGCGAGCCCTTCGGCCAAGGAGATGGCCAGCTGACGGTCTCCTCGCACGTCTGTCGCCGACGCGTCGAGGAACGCCGAAGCACTGATGCGACCGGCACCGCGACGCCAAAAGAGCGCCACCGGCGTCGTCAGATCGAGGTCGGGCGTGCGTGGCGTGCTGGCGAGCGGCACCGCGCGACCAGCGCTGACCTCGATGAGCACGGTTCTAGCGAGGCGACCGACCAGGTTGATTTGGACGATTGTGCCCTCCCGGGCGGTCATTCGCTTCCCGACAACAAAGGGCAGGGCCGCCTCGAATCGATTGATCACGATCTCCTCACCAGGTCCGTGATCGTCCTCTGGCTGGAGCAACGCGTCGCGAATGTCCTGGAGGTGGATCCAACTGTCGAGGACGCGGGTCTCTTGGAATCGGTGATAGGGCCGCTCCCCCTCGGGACTCCAACCCACCTTCTCCCAGGCTTCGTCGTCGAGCGCCCGCAGTGACTCGAGCGACCGGGCCGACGCCGTTCGAAACGCGTTCAGTACCACGAGGCCCGACTCGTTTCGACGGGCCGCCACGAAGGCCTCGTTCAACTCACCGAGGGGATTCCGTACGTAATCGGGCCACGGCCCTGGGTGTTCGGGCACCGGCGCCCCGCGCAGCATCTCTTCAAAGCCCACGAGGTGACTCAACACGTCGCGCACGGTCCAGCCCGGACAGGGAGTTAGTGCGTCGTAGGCCGTCGGTGGCTGGGGCCGAACGAGATTGTCAATCGCCGTCCAGGTCTGGTCGAGGGCATCAACGATCCACTGGTACGCCACTGTTGCCCCCTCTACTGTTGAGTTGCAGCCTACGGAGTGAAGCACGACCAGGTGGGTAACGCCGAATTTGTGTCACGATGGTTGGCACGGGGCGTAGCGCAGCTTGGTTAGCGTGCCTGCTTTGGGAGCAGGAGGTCCCGGGTTCGAATCCCGGCGCCCCGACCACCTGGGCTGAATCCCCTTTGGGGGTCCAGTTCTTTGTTGCAAAATGGCCGTGAACTACCAGGAGGTAGTCATGCCGTTTCAATACTCGAGGGAGTTTCGACTCCGTGTCTGTGAGCGTGCTCGATGGTGACCATGTGCAGTCGCTCGCCGACGAGTTCTCGATTAGCGTCAACCCGCTCTAAGTGGCGCCGTCAGGCCCGCGTCGACGCTGGTCGCGAGGCGGGGATCAAGAGCGGTGACGTCGATCCTCTCGCCGACGCACGCCGGCGCATCAAGGAACTCGGAGCCGCACTCCTCCTCGTCAAGACCGCGAGCGACCTCGCTGGCGAAGGCGGTGCCGACCCACAAGGAAGTTCCAGGTTGTCCGAGGTTTGCACAGCCTGGGTTACTCCGAACGCGTGAGTTGTCGAGTCGTGGATCCTCGACCGCGCCGTTCGCCGAGTCCAACGAGACGCTCCGAATGGAGCCCCCTATCGCCGGACGTCAATGCCACGACGCGAAGGTGGACAAATGCGACTGGTGCCCCCGGCAGGAGTCGAACCCGCAGCCTGACGGGTAGAAACCGTCTGCTCTATCCAGTTGAGCTACAGGGGCTCCTCTCTAGCGTACCGAACACCAACTCCTCCTTCGACGAGGACCGTTGGTGCTGTGCAATACTGGAACGACTTGGTGGGCGTAGCTCAGTTGGTTAGAGCGCCAGGTTGTGGTCCTGGAGGCCGCGGGTTCGACCCCCGTCGCTCACCCCATCGTGCACCCGGCTGACCGCGAATTACTCACGGGAAGCCGGGTGCGACTTTTGTAACGACCGCCGGAACCGGCGTGTAGATTTCGCTTTGGAACCCTAAGGGGGGTTCGAAGGGGAGCACCATGACTATCGTTCGTGATTCGTTCTACATCAACGGTGAGTGGGTTAAGGCCTCGTCACCCGAGACCCTCGAAGTGACCACTTCGGGTACCGGCGAGTTATACGCCACCGTCCCGGCCGCGACGGTCGAAGAGGCGAATCAAGCCGTTGAGGCCGCCGCCGCCGCGTTCAACGACTGGGCCAACACGAGCCCGAAGGAGCGCGGTGAGTTCTTGACGAGAATCTCGGAGAAGCTCGCTGAGCGCAGCGACGAGATCGCCCTGACGATTGCCAACGAGGTCGGGATGCCCCTCATGCTCGCGAAGGGAATCCAGGTCGGCCTGCCCGTCGCAGCATTCGCCGACCACGCCCAACACGCCGCGGAGTTCACCTGGGAACGCGAGGTCGGCAACTCGACGTTCATGTACGAACCCGTTGGCGTCGTCGTGGCCATCACCCCGTGGAACTACCCGCTGTATCAAATTACTTTGAAAGTGGCGGCAGCTCTCGCCGCGGGCTGCACCGTCGTGCTAAAGCCGAGTGAGGTGGCCCCAATCAACGCCTTCATTCTCGCCGACATCATCGACGAAGTGGGTCTCCCCAAAGGCGTCTTCAATCTCGTGACTGGCCTCGGTCCGGTCGTCGGCGAAGCGATGGTCGCGCACCCGAAAACCGACATGGTGTCGTTCACCGGATCGACTCGTGCGGGCAAGCGCGTTATGCAGATTGCCGCGGAGATGGTCAAGCGCGTCTCACTCGAGCTCGGGGGCAAGTCCGCCAACATCATTCTCGAGGACGCCGACTTTCCAACGGCGGTCAGTAGTGGCGTGTTCGCGGCCTACCTGAACTCCGGGCAGACCTGCTCCGCGCTGACGCGAATGGTCGTGCCGCGCTCGCGCCTCGCTGAAGTCGAGGATCTGGCGGTCGCCGCCGCCGCGGCGCTGCAGCCCGCCGACCCTATTACTGGAGCGAGCATGCTTGGCCCACTGGTGAGTGCGACACAGCAACAACGCGTATGGGACTACATCAACAAGGGTGTCAGCGAGGGCGCTCGGCTCATTTGCGGTGGGGTCACTCCCCCGGAGGGACTGGAGAAGGGCTACTACGTCCAGCCCACGATCTTTTCAGATGTTCGCAACGACATGACTATCGCCCAAGAAGAGATCTTCGGTCCGGTGCTCTCGATTATTCCCTACGACAGTGAGGAAGAGGCCATCGCCATCGCCAACGACTCCCTCTACGGACTGGCGGGCGGCGTGTGGGCCGGTACCGAGGAGAAGGCCGTGGAGATCGCTCGCAAGATGCGCACTGGCCAAGTCGATATCAACGGCGGTGCCTTTAATCTGGTGGCCCCCTTCGGCGGTTACAAGCAGTCGGGCATTGGTCGCGAACGCGGCCTCGAAGGCTTTGAGGAATTCCTTGAGGTGAAGGCGGTCCAGCACAGTTAGCCGTCGCTTCAGCGGCGTGCGACGGTATAGACTCGTCGTGCGCCGGTAGCTCAATTGGTAGAGCATTTGACTCTTAATCAACAGGTTCCGGGTTCAAGTCCCGGCCGGCGCACCAAAGAATACAGTCGGGGGAGCCACTATGGGAATGACGGACAAATTCAAGGACTTGAAAGCCAAAACCGAGAAGGCTGCGGTTGACCATAAGGATGAGCTGCACAAGGCCGTCGACAAGGCGGAGCAACTGGCGGACGAACGCACACAAGGCAAGTACCACGACCAGCTCGACAAGCTGGCGACCAAGGCCGATGCCCAGCTTGACGACTTGGCGAAGCAGCACGCCGAGGCCCCGACTCCGGATCCGGGAGCGAGCACGCCTCCCACGCCATAGCCGCGACACCGCGAACCACACCGGCGGAAGTGCCACGACCACTATTGGGACCAGTCAAGTCTTGCATCCCGCAGCGCTCATTGCTGAGAATCACTTACGTCTACGAACAGTTTGGAGTTGGCTGTTGGTCAACAGGTTCGAGAATCAAGTCCCAGCCGATGCACGAAGGCGAGTATTTATAACCACAGATTCTGCGCGAAAACGAGCAGACCCAACATAAATTCGCGTCAGCCGTCACTCTGTGCCAGAAAATGAAGGCGCTTTTCATAGAGCTCCACTCGTCCCATTTCTGATCGGACGTGGTTGCTGCCGGTAGTTACGTCCATCTGAATGGTTAGGCCAGCACTAGCTGGTCGGTTCGTGACTGACCGTGACTGTCTGTCGATACCTCTTGATTGACGCAGGCAAGAACAGGACCGCGGTGAACCCCGAATTTACGACAGCGGCGATGCCAATCGCGTCGATGCCGTGACGACCAATCAAGACGACGACGACGACGAGGTAGAGAGCGTTCGTGGCGAGGTTGCGCGCGGTCATGCTCCACACCCGTTTATCGAGCCACGCGAAGGTGCTGTAGAAGATCATGGTCGCAGTGCCCGGAAGCGAAAGGAGCAGCATGCGCATGAGAGTCGTCCCGTGCACTTCATACGAATGGCCAAAGAAACTGAGGATCTGCGGCGCAAAAATACAACCAAAGAAAATGCCCGGCACCAGCAGGATGGCGAGTGCTCGAAGAGCGGAATTGGCGTGCGCTCGCAGAGCGTGAGGCTCGCTGGAAGCCTCAACGAGAAACGAGCGAGTTATCCCCCAAGCGAACAGGGTCAAACTACTGGCAATCAAGGCGGGTAAGAAGTAGTGCGCGTTGGCCACCGCGCCCAGTCGTTGAATGACAATGAGCGTCACTATGGACGGCACAAAGACAAAGGAGAGCAGCGAAGCGTACTGTGCGCCCGCGAGAACGAGAAGTTCCTTAGTCGAGGGCAGATCGGCGACGGCGGCCGTCAACATCTGTTCTGGAATGCGCCTCGTGAATAAGTACCAAGTCACGGCGAGGTTCGTCAAAATCAGCGGCACCGTCCAGGCGACGAAGATCCCTTGGCCCGATGAGAGAATGACGCACAGTGGAAGAAGGCCAAGCTTCACAATTGAGTAGCCGATGTTTTCGACCGCCACCCATCGCGATTCCCGCAGTCCGATGAGGACGGAGTCCTGGAGCGCAAATATCGTCCAGAGGACTACCGACGCGATGAAGAGGACCCGCCAAATGAACGCTGACGGCAAAAACCTGTTTCCGAATCCGAGGATCAGATAGGCAATTGCCAAAATGAAGGCGAATGCAATACAAGTCGAATACGCACGGCGGACAAAGCCGCCAGTGAGATGGCCAGCGATAGGCAAGAATCGCTCGAATATTGAACCAAAACTCAACTGGGCCAAGTTGGCAAGCAACAGCATTGCCGCGATTTCCGCGGTGGTACGACCAACTGCCGCAGGCGTCGTCAAGTGCGCGGCGACTGCCCAGAATACGACGCCAATGACTGCCGAGCCGGCCGACGAGATGATGAGGGCAATGGCATTCCGGACGAGACGCCCAGGACGCGAATTTCTCCAATTTTTACTTTTCGACATTTATCTAGTCATCTACTTTACAATTCATGCGCATTGATTAAGAAATACAAGAAACACTGCATTGGACTCGGCCACGCCATGAAGATTGAGCCAAACCAACTCTCCTCCCGTCCATCCGCATCGGACGCTACTTCTAGGCGAGTCATGGCTTTCTCTGTGAAACAGTGCGCAATATGAAAGGACAAGGGCTGGTTGGTCATCCTCGAAATCAATTCTATGAGTTCTTAGACCGTGTCCCTGCGCGGCGCATGTCAAGTGAATGGCACCAATGTAACAAGGCTTCAACGCGTTTCGCCCGCGAGCAACCGCACAGTTGGCTCCTCACATCTCGCAATTCACGGTGGTGCCGAACAGCGTTCCTAGGGCTACTTTTCCTTCAACCGGAGGTAGAACCCCAAAATTTGGGTACACGCGATGTCTGGATGTCGATGTTTACGACTTTGCCTGCTCGCCAATTTGACTCTCTCGACGTCAGCTTTGGTGAGATGGTTGAGAGAATTCGCAATTTCGTCGATGGTGTCGCCGCAAACGATGCCGACTTGACCTGCCGTCTCGGACAGGAAGTTCCAGGAACTTAATAGATTTCCTAGACCCATTCCGATGGCATCTCCAACCAATCCGGTCGTTAGCATTTCTCCATCCGGTGCGACAGGAATCGCCAGAAGTTCACACATCGCGAGTCGTTCGGAGATGACGTCGTCTTCTACAAAAATCCAAGATTCGGCAATCGAGATGCGATCGTCGATGGGGACATTTTCTGAATTCTTCAGCGACCAGCAGACGACTTGTAGGTCTTGATTTGAACTGCGGTGAACCGCCTCGAGAAAATCGACGACCTTCCGCTCGGTACGCGGATTTCCAATGATGCAGATGCGGATCGGCGATGGTTCGAGATGGTACGACTGTTCGATTTCAGTGCGGTGACTGCGAAGTTCTAAGTTGGCGTGATAGCGGCTGTACGCCTCCATAATGACGGTGTGCTCACAGTCGGAGCGAAAGTTGTAGCGGGCCCGCATTATCTCTTCTCCACTACGTGAGTGGTGGATCATCCCGTCAGCGGCCCGCGCCCAAACGGCAAATAGTGGTTCAAATAGCGCGTAATCCTTGTCGTGGGGAATCAGGTCGTGGCCGGTCCACACAATCTTCGTGCCAGCTGCACGCAATCGTGTCACGAAAGTATTCGTTTCTTCCAGGTTGAGGCCCATCTCATCAATAAAATGCAGATGGAATATATCGACGTCACGAAGTGGGATGCGAATTCCCCACAGATGCCACTGGGGTATCGGCGCAAAAAACACTCGTCGATTCATACTGTGACGCAGATTTCTCACGTAGGGATGTTGGAACGATGAAATCAGAACAAGTAATTGTCCTCTGGAGCGAAAGGCCCGAAAGATCCAATATCGAAGATAGTTCAGAATCCACGAGAGATAGCGACGATACCCGCCGCGGGCATAGGATGACAACCTCATGGTTCCACCGTCATAATGCACAGCCACGTCAACGTAACTGCGAAAATAGCAGAGAACCAGCAGTCAGAACCGCTTTCGTTTCTGCCCGGAGTAGACGACGAGAGAATTTCGCGTTCACTGTTGAAGTCAGACCCCGCCTATTCAAGCGTCCACACGCTGCCACGCGCCGTTCGCACAACTTGATAGTCAGCATTCATTTGGATTAAACCTCGTGAAGGCGATTGAGCGGAGCTACGTCCGCGTGGCGAAATCATATCTGGACCGAAATTGCGCTACGGCGCCACTGGACTTTTCATTCGAGCCCACGACTGGGCTCGAATGAAAGACACGAATCGACGCCTATTTGTATTGGTACTCGGTGACCCAATCGATTTGCATTGACACGGGATGGGTAGGGCACTCACTGTGCAGACCGCATAACGCGATCTGCTCAAAGTCGAGCGTCATAGGTATCTTCGGTACTGCGTCTACGTTCGCAATTTTGCCCCACACTTGCCCGTCAACCACGTACGTGACGGCACTGCGCGTCCAAATCACTCCCCACGTGTGCCACCGCTTCATGTCAATTGTCAAATGTCGCTGCTCAATTTGGTTGATTGGGCTCCAGTGAATCGTTGACGACGATGAGGTGATCGAGCCAGCCGTCTCGTTGAAGTCAATCTCTGGCGGCCATTTGTTGGTGAGAGGCCACAACAACTCAACCGCATTGGGACCACCTCCCGTAACACGTGAACGGACAAAATATGCACCGAACGTCATCGGTCTCCCGCACTGACAGAGTCCGCCGGTCACCCAATGGTTTTTGTAAAGGGGGTCGCGCCAGGTGTTGAGTTGCAGCATGCCGTTGCTGACGACAACGTGTTTGAGTCCAAATTGACCGCCAGGGTCGCCTCCGGGCACACCGAAGAATACGTTCCACCCCTTGGGCAACACATTGCCAGTGAAGTCTGATGCATAACTCAGTGAGTAGCCCTTCAGTGCATCACTCGCGGTTGGCGCAACGCCGGACGGTTGTCGCAGGTTCACCACACCAACGGGGTACTGACTTTGCACAATCGTCGGTGTTGGACCGAAGTTCGACCCACGATTGTACGTAGTGACAAAGTTGATCACTACCACGACGCATGCACCGACCACCAGCAGAACGACCCCTGCAATTACCTTGTTCCACGGATTAGAAGCCCGTTTCGCTGGATGCTCTGCGACATCTTGAAGGTAGTTCAACGTGCCGACATCGATCGTCGAGAGCGGGGAGTCAACTTGACCGCGCCGGAATCCAAAGTGCGTGTCTGGTTCGCTGCTCATCCCAGCCACGATTCTACATAGCGCGCAGGGCTTTCAATCGTCGGGCGACACCCGTTTTTCTCGCATGAGTATCCACGGCAATCCGGGGTCGATGGGTTTCGAGTTCGCGACTCGGCCAGTGCCTAGCGGCCGCCAGGGCTACCGGGCCGACCAGTGCGCCCATTTTGGGTGGCCTTCCTCAGAGGAGAGGAAGCGTCATCACTTACATCAGTGGCTCATCGCCTTCGCCACAAGCTCACCAATGTCTGGCGGCCATTGATGCGATCCCCCAACGATGGTGAGCAGCGCCACTGTTACTCCCTTGCGGCAACCTGAATAGGTGGAGACGTTCACCGTCGAGCTCGCAGACGTAGTGACCGCAGGGAGGTTGCAGCCATCGAGTCCGGCCCAAAAGGCGACCGTAGCGCCGGCGCCCAGGACGGCAACCTGACCACCGAACGCGGTGGTGAAGGTTCCTCCATTGTACGGAATAGCCGAGTCCGCCGTCCCGTGGACTTCGAACACCGAGATCTCCCGACTCGGCTGGCACGCCTTCGAGTCATCGAGAGCGATTTCACCTTCCACCGGGACAATCAGCGCAAACACGGAGGCGAGACGACAGCCCAAGTATTGCACCATCAGCGCGCCGTTGGAGAAGCCGACGGCCGTCACGCTCGACCGGTCTATCGAGAGGACCTTTTCGAGTTTGGTGACTGCCGCCGCGGTGAAGGTCACGTCGTTGACGCCCGCCTGGCTGGCCGGCGTTCCGGCCAGGCCATCATTCCAACTGTTGGCGTAGCCCTGCAAGAACGCCACCACGAAACCACTCCGCCGGGCCATCCGCTCGAAATCGGTCTCTCCAATCGTGGCTCTCGCCGTGTCGAGGGCACCGTGAAAAACGAGTACCAACGGACGGGGCTTCCTCGTCCCGGTTGAAGGAACGAAGACAATCAGCGAACGAGAGTGACCGCCCACCTTCAGGCTTAGTTCGTGGATTCCGGGGACGAGTTGATGAAAGTGCGGTCGAAGGGTCGTCGTCGTGCTCTTGGATGTCGAATTTGCTGGCATCGAACTCACCATCGTCGCGCCAATCAGCAGTAACGCAATCGACAGTGCCCCTGCCAAACGCCTTATCACTTCAGCCACCGACTATCCGCGTGATCGACCTAATTGCGTGCTCGACGTCGTGGACTCCCCCGAGATCGACGGCGGTTCCAAAGACCGAGAAGACATGGCCGTGATTGCCCTCTCGCCAGTCAACGAGTTGCCCGGGTCCCCGGTTCAGTATGATGTCGCGCACGCCGGGGAACTCTCGCAACTCGTCGAGACCCTCGACCGAAGTGACGTTGTGCAATCCGACCGGTGCCTGCACGTAAAAGAGGTACGCCACGAGTTGGGCGAGAGGAAGGGGTCCCACCTCGATTACCTCTTCTAGGGCCAAGCGCATGGCGATTGCGATGAAGTCAACGTCGGTGGCGGCCATGAGCATCTCGGGAACCCCACCACCGATACGCCCATTGACCTCGATGACGACCGGACCGTCCGGCGTGAGTTTGATCTCGGTGTGGAGGCAACCGAGCGTGACACCGAGGGCCCGCGCCGCCCTCGTGGCCAGATCGAGCACCGCCGAAGCGTCATGGGGACTTAGCGCGCTCGGCATGAAGAACCCGGTCTCTCGGAAGGGGAACGCCGGGGGCATCCGGCCGGTGATTGCCAGGTGCACCACCTCGCCGTGGCGCACGAAACTCTCGACCGAGACGTAGTTGGCGAACCCCTCACCCGCTGCGCCGTCGGCAGTGTCGGCGATGTACTCCTCGAGCACGAAGTCCCGGCTCGGATCCTCACTTCGGTGCTGATCAACCAAGGTCCTCAGTTCATCGAGAGACGCGACGGGGAGGGTGTCGCGGCTCGCTTCCCCTCGTCGCGGTTTCAACACCGCAGGAAATGTCGCTTCGAGTTCGATAGTGCGCCAGGACTCGTCAAACTCCGCGTCGTTGATGATCCAGTGACGAGGCACCGCGAGGTCGGCAGCGGCCAAGGCGTCACGCTGCGCGTGCTTATCGGTGAAGCGCTCGGCGGTCGTAGGTGAGGCGAAAGGGCGATCGATGCGCGAAGCCAATCCGGCAGTCAACGTCAGATTCGCGTCAGCCAACGTCAAGATTCCGTGGGGCTCGTACTGCGCGACGACAGCGGCGGCCTCATCGACGGTAAGCCCCGCAATATCGACCGTCAAACCAAATCTCTTCAACAAGCGCACCATCGCGCCCGTCTCCTCGTTGGAGGTGTCCACGATCCAGAGCAGTTCACATAGTCCGCGAGCGGCCTCGACGAGCGACATTGTTGGGAACGACCGCGGGTGGTAGACGTAGGCGAGACGACGGGCGCACGGCTGAGAAGGGGCGTCGGCGCTCACGTTCGTTAGAGCCTCTTGCTGATCAGCAGCAGTTGCGCGTTGTCGTGGAGGTATCGATCATTACTCACCATGATGAGTCCCCCGTGCGCGTCACGGATGATGCGATCGAGCGAATAGGGCGTGTCACGCTTGTAACCCATGATCCCGCAGACCTCGAGCGCCTCCTTGGCGATGTTCACGCCGAGTGTCGACGTCGTCACCTTCAAATTCCGCAGGGCAATAGTGAAACCCTGATTCTCGAGGTCCCCCGTGTCGAGCAGGGTTGACAGGCGCAGCGCCGAAGTGACCAGAAGGCTGCGTCCCGCTTGGATCTGTCCAGCCATCTCCGAGACCCGACGCGCGCCGGGTGGCACGGTGCCGATCGCTCGACGAGCGGCCGCGCGAACAAAGGAATGAGCTTTCAACAGTGCTCCCTCGGCAATGCCAACCCAGACCGCACTCAAAAGGAGCTGGCGAACCTGTCCGGCGCCGTCATTAGCGATGGTGGCGAAGGGTGTCGGAAAGACGAGGCCCGGGTCGACCTTCGCCTTCAAGAGGTAGCCCCTGCTGCAGGTGCCGCGAAGACCCAAGGTGTCCCAGTCCGAGAGTGGCTCGAGCGTGACATCGGATTTACGAATGACCACGTATACCTGATCAGTCTCAGCGGCCTCTGGCGAGCGGCGAGCCATCGTGAGTACGGCGTCGGCCCACTCGCCGTACGAGATGGCCAGCGCCTGCTTCTCGAGGGTCCAGGGCTCCGAGTCGGTGACGAGCGCGCAGATACTGCGACCGACGTCGCCGCCGACCCCGACCTCGCTGTTCGCGTTCGCGAGCAGCAGTTGTTTGCTGGCTACTTCGCGAGTGAACTCTCGCAGTTGGGGCGACGTACCGTGGCGTGCCAGATTGAACGCCTCGATACTGTGCATCGCCAGTACCAGGGCGCTCGACGCGCAGTGCGTCGCGAGGGCTCGCACGGCCCCCACGAGGTCGGCACAACTCGCTCCCCCGCCGCCAAGGTCTTCTGGGAGAATCGCCGACAGCAGTCGCGCTTCACGCATCGCGTCCACCGCCTCGCGAGGATAGCGAGCTGCCCGATCCACGTCGTCGGAATTCGGACCTGCAACCTCAACACCAATCGCCCACGCCCGGCGTTCCCACTCCCCCTGCGCCTCGCTGGATCCGACGATCCCGTCAATCACTTCGCGATTCACATTGCCTCCAAATTGTCGTTGCGCTCGCTCGTCGAAGTGAGACCGCCGAAGCGCTCCATCATGTACTCGTCAAGTCGCTCGACTGCCCGAGCGCGACCGGTCACCACTTGCAAGTTATGATCGAGGTCGGGCAGGAACTCCACGTGGTAGTTCATCGGTGTCGCGACGCGTCGCCGATCAATTGAACGCAGCAGCGGCACCCGCGGGAAGGGCGATAGATCCTCTTTGCTCGCAAGCACCAACAGCTCGATACCACTCCGGGCAACCTCGGAGAGGAGATTGATCGAGTACTTCTTTGGAACCACCACCCGCAAGAAGTGCCACGACGCGGCCATCAGCCAGCGTTGATGCAAGAGCACCCACTTGAGTCCGTCGCCCACGGAGCGAACGAGCCTTTGACGCGAGGAGGTGAGTCGGACGATGAGCCGAAGCGAATCAATGCCGACCGGAGGATTGATTGCGCAGACCCCTCGAGCGCCCAGCGCGAGCGCTCCTTCGAGGGCGACGTAGACACCGGAGCACAGACTTACGAACACTACATTCGAGGGATCATCCGGACTCAGTGTTCGTGCAATACACTCCGCGTCGGACGACCAGCCGGGCTCGAAGATCATGTTGCGGCCCTCGCCCGACCACGGACTGGCTCCGGTGCCCTGGGGGTCGAATCGCACGCAACGAAGGCCGAAGTTCGCCCATCGCCGTGCCAGATCGACCCAGAGTCGCATGGGGCCGGTGTGGTCCTCGTTCGATACATTCACGAGAATGACGAGCGGTCCTTTCGGATTGATCACTGGTTCGGTGAGGATTGTGAAGAGGGGGTGGGGCCCAACGTCGAGATACCGCTCGCGCACCGCGAACGCGCCGTCGCCTCTAGGAATCTCGATGCTCGTCGTTTGATCAACGGGCTCGTAGATGGCCATCAATGAGGCTGGCTCGCTCAACCACTGGACAATCTGATCAATCGTCAAACGCGGCATTTCAGCGAAAAGAGGATTGACGTCCAGCAGCTCTCGTTGCTCAACGGTGCGGCGCCACTCGACATTCTCATCGTCCAGGCGCGATCGAAGGCCATCCAGCATGTTGCGATCATTGCGGGTCACCACCAGGACCCGTTCGGCGATCTTGCCCTTCGACTTGGTGAGGTTCATACGACTCAGTTCGGCTGATCTGGTTGGCGTCAGAACGAACTCTGCAATTGTCAGCGCTTCGTCGGTCCGACCAGACAGTCGCTTGCGCTGCAGCATTCCCAGGGCCTTCGCCTCGCGCAGATACGTCCGACCGGAATCGCACGGATCCCAAAGCACCAGGGACGAGAGGCCGAGAGACTGTCCGCTCGCGGTGACGCCGAGGACCGTGGCGCCAAGGCGCAGACCGACCGCGGAGATATCCGAGAGCCCCAGAGATCGAAGTAGTTCCACCGCCGATAACACGTTGCCCTGCCACGTCACGTCCAGTTCCATGTCGTTCATGTCGCCCACCGAATCACCCGTGCCGTAGTAGTCGAAGCGAAGGGCTACGAATCCATGTTCCGCGAGCGCGGTCGCCAAGCGCCGTAGGGCGAAGCGGGAGGCGTGCACTTCGCGCCCGATTGGCGGAGCGATGATCACGCCACCTCGAGCCAACGGTACCTTCGGGCGAGTCAGGCAGCCGAAGAGGGGCTGCCCGTTCGAGGGAAACCACAGTGGCTCCTCGACGACGAGCGGCGACGTTAACGGCGTCATGAGAGAGCCGAGGGCCTCTCAACCGAGATGTCAAGTTGCTGGCGAACGCCGCCCGGCCACAACGCCGGGTCGAATCCCAGCTTCAAGAGCAGGGCTAGGGTTATCCTCTCGAGCCCGAAGCCGATGCACGCCGTATGGGCGACCTGGCCGTTGGCGTCTTTCAAGTCGAATGCAGCGCCGAAGTGGTCTTCGTGATAGTTCGACGATGCAACCGCCCCCGGTTGAGTGCTGGAGATTGGAGCGACGATCTCGAACTTGAGTTCTTTGTCCAACTGTCCCCTCGACAACAGCTGCGCTCCGCGACCGAAGAAGGGGTCACTCGCTGGCACAACGTCGATGCCGAGTCCCAGCCCACCCAGCAGCGCCCGACCCCGTTCGAGCCATTGATCCCGGAATTCCAGGGCCCCCGGCGCAGTACCTACATAGACGAATTCATGCTGACGGAACGATTGCATTCTCGCCGGGTCCAAGCTCGGCTCGTGGCGAAAGCATGACGCCTGGACCTCGAAAATCGATCCACCTTCGGGCTGGGTGGTGTGCGCCAACATTGGATAGAGCGAATGACACGACGCGGAACACAGTGCGACCTCGGTCGGCGAGGTCATCTCGACCCACTGGCCACCAGCGTCGACGCGACTCCTCAGCTCGCGCAGCGCTTCACCGTCGCCGTCGAAGCTGTTGATGGTGCCGATCAAGTTGGGGAACGCACTCACGTAACCGCTTCCAAGGAGCGTGGCGAGGCCGATCACCGGTGAGAAGTAGAGCTGGCGGGGACTCTGGTCCCGGCCGGCCTTGGACGCGAGCGCCTCGATGGAGCGCACGATGGATTCGAATGTCGCCGACCGGTGGTACAGTCCAATCGCGCCGCCGTCGACCAGAAGGCCGAGCGTCAACAGACGACTGCGGAACTCCTCGGCACTTGTAATCGCACGGCCGTCGCTCTCACCCAGACCTCGTTTAGTCAGATTCGACATTGGTACTCGCCACTCCCAGCGATTCGAGAGCGATGCGAATCGACTCGACCGATTGGAACGTCGCACGGGTCAACAGTTCGTCAGGAAACTCCACGTCGAAGGCGTCCTCGATGGCCAGCATCACGTTCACGCTTGCGTGTGACGAAAGACCCCGTTGAAAGAGGTCGTCACTATCTTTGATTCGTTGCGACGGCGTCGAAAGTCGGCCGTGAGCGTCGAGAATTGATCGAATCGTTGCTGCGACGTCACTCATCGCACACCACTAAAACGGCGCGGCGCCGCATGAGCAATCACGGCCGCCACTGCAAGGCCACGATCGTGACTGAGACTGACGGAAAAGTCTCGGACTCCCCGTCGGCGCGCGAGCTGCTCGGCGGCACCACTTAGACAGATACTCGGCGCTCCGCCCAGACCTCGACGCAGTTCAATCGACCTCCAGGGCAAGGCGTCCTCACCCCCACCGAGGGCTTTTATGACCGCCTCCTTCGCCGCGAATCGGCCCGCGAGACCTTGGGCGATGGTTCGACTGTCGCCCCGGCAACAATCGAGTTCGTGTTCAGTGAAGAGTCGAGTCGTGTAGCGCTCGCCGAAGCGCGTGACGGACTCTTCGACCTCGTCAAC
This sequence comes from Acidimicrobiales bacterium, assembly GCA_025362585.1. Classification (GTDB taxonomy): domain Bacteria; phylum Actinomycetota; class Acidimicrobiia; order Acidimicrobiales; family RAAP-2; genus RAAP-2. Next base: position 27,449 of record JANYFR010000035.1, read on the forward strand.
TGATTGGAGGTCGATTCCCAAGAGGACATTCGTACCACGTCCGCGACTCACATAGACTCCCCTGCTATGGAAGTCCTGTTGTGCTTTGCCCACACGGATCGGCGTGCGCTGGTCATCGTTAACGATCCTCTCTACGAACCTTCATACAACAAATTACAGTGACGCATTCGATTCGAGTCCGCCGAACCGGAAATCGAGCGTGAGGGGAATCTTAGAGCCCCGCGAACCCAGTATCCAAGGGTTGCCACTGACAAATTCCGCACAAATTTTGCCGAGTCTGGATTCGACCTCCCGCTGGGTTTCACTCCTTTGACGAACCGGAAGCGACCATGACTTCGGTCATCCGCTTCGAGCGAAGGCTTCGGCTACACGATCGGCGAAAGCAATCAGGTCTACAGGACGACCGACTTCGGTCACTCGTGGACGCTGGCCTCCACGACGACAGACGTCGCCAATTTTCATGGCGTCAGCCTGATCCCGCGATCCCATATCGCCTTCATTGTCGGTGACAACCTGACCGCTGCGACGAACTACGCCAGCGGCGACGGTGGCGTCGCGGTCGACCTCATTTCGTCGGAGGGCACTTCGATCACGGCAATGCCCCCCGCCTTTAAGAACCTGTACGTCGAGGCGCTTCAGGGGATGCAAGCGTTGACGCCGTGCGACTTCTGGCCGGTGGGCCAAGAAACCAATACCGATCGCAACCCGACCGCTGCAGACGTCGCGGTGGTGGCCGATTCAACTGACTGTGGACAGAGTTGGAACCGAATCACTCTGCCCGGTGATGCCGGTAGGCAGACGAGTCTCAACAAGGTGGTCTTCGCCAGGGTGACCCCAGTCACCGTCGTAACGACGACGACAGTTCGCCACGCTCACAAGATTTCAATTCTCTGTGTGAAGCGGAAGGTCCACAAGCGAGTCACCGCGGTCCCCCCCGGTGGCCCCGTGGGTACGTGAGGAGATGGCGCGTCTATTCTCAGATTCAAGCCTGTTTCGCGCGAATCAGAGGACGTGGCTCTTAGACGATGATTCGGCGGAACACATTCCCGCCTCTCTTCTTGCGTTCGTCATTGCTGAGCGCTGATGGGACGGCGCTAAATTGTCGCTCCGATTTTGTTGATGCTCCACACCGATGAATAGTGCCTCTCAACGTTTGACGAAGTGCAACAGCGTCACAGGAGGGTCATGGGCGCACGCCGTCGAAGATCGCGGCGACGACTGAATGGACGACTGTTTCCTTATGCTACGACGGAGTCCACATCAATAGCTACGGCGGTCCGGACGGTCGAACGTGTCAGACAATGCGGTCCCGAGGGCGACGGATCCATCCAACTGACTGTCAGTGAAGGGTTGCAGAGTCAAAAGCGCCGATCCCAGGTCCCCTCCGATGCAACGCCGCTCTTTGATCGGGCCGCGCTTCGCTAGGGCAGTCTCTGCAAAGTGTTCTATGAACGAGCACAGTTACCTCACACGATTCTCACAAACTGCCGTCGAAGACTGGGAGAGGTTCGGAGAGCTTCCGAACGAAGTCGAAGAAAGGCACAGTATGTATAAGATGGGCACGAAACGCTTCACCCAGGGGGCGACGTCGGCAGTCATCTGCATGGCACTCGCCCTAGGGACTGTCAGTGTCGCTTCGGCGAGCGACTTCGACGGCGGACATCATTCGCGACACCATCACCACCACCACTCCCACATTCACCGCTATGCCGCGGGCATCGTGACGGCACTCGGCACCAACTCGGTGACCATCAGCCACAACGGCGCCACCCCGGTGCTCTACACGACCACCCCGTCCACCACCTACGTCGAGGGCAAGACGGCCGCGACCGTCGCCGCCCTCGCGGTCGGTGA
>JANYFR010000037.1 GCA_025362585.1 Acidimicrobiales bacterium
GTCCTGGACGACGTGGCGCCGCGTTCGGTCCTGTCTCCGCTGGGCTTGGTTCACTCGGATCATTTGGCCGTCAGCAACGCGAGTCTCGAGCTCGCTCGAGAGTTCTCGTCCGATTGGTATCTCTATATGGATATGCCCTACGGTCAGGCCATGCGCGAGACGGTCCCCGAGCGCATTCGCGACGTGGAGCGCGCTACCGTGTTGGAAGCACTGGAACCGTTCGTCGGCAACGCCGCGATCAAGCGGTCGGCCATGAGGACCTACGCGTCGCAGTACGGGCCAACGAAACGTGCTCATCGGCGGGGCTTTCGCTCAGCCATGAAGGAGGCTGAGCGATATTGGAAGGCCGTCTGACCCAAGCCGCCCAGGAAGCGGTGCATGCATCACGAAGTCGAACCAGACCGGTGGCCGACGTGGCCGTGAACCCTCACCGAGTGAGCTCGCTTCCGCGAAGCCGTGTGCTCATCTCGAAGCCCATCTGACCTTGCGTCGGCGAAGCTGTAAGTACGTCAGATAGAGGCGCGGAATGAGCTTCATCGATACGTAGACCAACAGTGGCACCACGTCAGTCATGCGAACGTCGCGAGTCAGCGCGACTAAGGATGAACGGCGCGGAAACGTACCCGTTGCGCGGAGTGCGACATCGTCAATACCTTCGCGCAACGCCCCTTGTGCGTCGTCGCGATAGGCGATGAGATCGCGGTTGCCTTGCACGACACGGGCCTCGCTCACTATGAGTTTCCAAAAGACCTTCGGGGTGGATATTGTCACCGTGGCCTCGGGCAGGACGAATCGCTCCGAAGCTTGGAAGTGGCTGTCGAAGAATGTATCGTCGGCGATCAGGGGTGGAAACTCCTCGAATCGCTTTCTCGCCTCTCGATTCGCTCCGTACAGGCCGCGCCCCATGAGATGGGCATCGGACCACTTACGAACGATGGGACTGTCCAAGGCCCGCAAGTACATGTTGACGAGCCACGAGCAGTTTGAGGCGTCGTACTCGACCGTCGGACCGGCAGCAATCGTTCCCTCCATCGACAATTGCTGTACCAAGAGTTCGATAGACGCCGGGTCAATGCGTGCGTCGGCGTCAACGTATAAGCGAGGAAAGAGTGACGCCGCCAGTCGATCGCCTTCGTTGAGCGCGAAATGCTTTCCGACGTCGGCAATTTCGACGACCGCGACACCATCAAACTGCTCGGCGACGTCGCGGGTGCGGTCGACGCAACCGTTGCAAACGACAAAGATGGCGTACTTTCCTTTGATTGATTGGTCGTCCAAGGTCGCCAGGAGACTGCGAATTCGACTCTCTTCGTTGTGCGCCGGAATCACGATCGAGGCTTGGTACACCATCCCGGCGACTGTAGTCCAGCGAGATGTTCATTCATAGCGGAATCGTGGAGTCCGCGGATTGCGGCTAGCTGCGTACTGTTGCTCTGACCGAGCGTTGCGGAGCAGAAGGGCGCCGGTTGCTCAACGACTGAATCGGACGAGGATGTCTTCTACGTCGTTGACGTGGCGATCGTAGGGGAATCGATCGAGGACCCACTGCACGCAGCCAGACTCGAGATCCGGTTCACGCTCACGCCAGTCAAGCAGCGAGAGGATTTTCGCGCCGAGCTCGTCAGCGTCGTGGGGCTCCACCAGAAATCGACTCATTGGGCCCGACAAAATTTCGGGAACTGCGCCAACGCGAGAGGCGATGACTGGCCGGCCAGTCAGCATGGCCTCAATCGCCACACGGCCGAACCCTTCTTGCATCCACGTAGGAAAGGCGACCAGGTCAGCGGCGTGCAGAAATGGGATTACGTCTGACTGCATTGGAAACCATCTGGTCGACGCCAGCCCAGCGTTGTGGTGTCGCCGGCTCAGGGCTGGATCCCTTTCGTCGTCAACGGTTCCAACCATCACCAAAACGGCGTCGCCTCGAGTCTTTCCGAGATTGTCCCATGCGCGTAGGAGGGTCCCCACACCCTTCTCTTCGATCATTCGCCCGTAGAAGAGGACCACGGGGACTTCGGGATCGATACCCAGGAGCTCACGCGCGGCCCTTCGCTCTGCCACGCCTCCTCTCGGGTACTCGCTCACCGGAATCGCGTTGTACACCACCGTCACGTCCTCGGCATTGATGCCCGCCTCAGTCCATGCGTCGCGCATGAAGTTCGAGGCGGCAATGTAGTGCTGAACCCCGTGACTGAGTGCGGACGTGAGTCGAGAATTTGGCTTGTGGTGGAGGTGGCAGACAATGGGAGTACCTGACCATCGTGCGACCGTCTGGCCCCAAAGGATGAGCTCGAACCTCTTGAGCCATAGCACGTCGGGGCGGGCACGGCGGGCCGATCGGGCGGTGGGCAGGAACGTGGCCAAGTCTTCTACGGGGTGTCGAAGACGGAAGTTGAAGTTGACGGGGCCGTAGAGACTGATGTCGGCCGTTTCGTATCGATGGCGTAAGGCACCCTCCTCGCCGAAATACAGATCAATATCGTGGCCCCGCTCGGCGAAGGCGAGGCAGTCTTGGAGCGTGGAGAGTTCGATGCCCCCGAGAGGTTCCAACGAGTTGGAGTGCGTAAGTATGTTGAGCGAGCGATGCATCTATCGTGCCCAGTCGCGGTCACCGAGTCGTCGCGAGTCGTCGAGAGGGCGCTTGACCTGAGACGCTTTGATCGGAGTCGCAGCAGTTGCGCCGTTCACAGGTACTCCACATTGGGAGACAATTCAAGTCGATGCCGGGTGTCTAGGACGTGTCGAGAAGCGCTCTGGACCATGCTCCAATCGATTCCGTCGTGATCGGTCACAATGATGGTGAGATCCGATTCTCGTATCGTGGACTCCTCTAGTGCCACTCTTTCGACGAAATGTGGGAAGTCGCTGTTGTCGAGCAGCGGGTCGACGGCTTGGATGATGGCCCCCATCTGATAGAGAAGTTGACAGAGGTCCCAACCGGGAGCCTCGCGCCCATCGCCAATGTTCTTTTTGTACGCCAATCCAATGATGAGGATTCGCGCCCCGTTCACCGACATCCGAAGCCGGTTCAGTGAGGCAACCACTCTCCGTGCCACGTACTCGGGCATGTGGCTGTTGACGTCATTGGCGAGATCAATGAATCGAAAGGGTGAGCCCAACGTCTGCTCGATCTTCCAACTCAGGAAGGAGGGGTCGATTGGTAGACAGTGGCCACCGACGCCCGGTCCGGGGCTGAATCGCATGTAGCCGAATGGTTTGGTGCTGGCCGCGTCGATGGCCTCCCAGATATCCACGTCAAGTCCCGCCGCGAAGATGGCGAGTTCGTTGACGAGGGCAATATTCACGTGGCGAAACGTATTCTCTAGCAGCTTCGAGAGTTCGGCCTCGCGCGTGCCAGAGACCATCACGGTGGTGGCGACCAGCGTCTGGTAGAACTCGTTGACTTTCTCCAGCGAGACTTGATTGATTCCAGAAACAACCTTCGGCGTGTTCTCGAGGTGCCACGTGACGTTGCCGGGATCGATGCGTTCAGGGCTGTAGCCGACGAAGAAGTCGACCCCCGCGATCATTCCAGAGCCCTTTTCGAGAATCGGGACGAAGAGTTCCTCCGTGGTGCCTGGATACGTTGTCGATTCCAGTATCAAGGTCGACTTAGGGTTGATGAACGGAGCGATGGCCGCGGCCGAAGCCTCGACGAACGTGAGGTCGGGGAGTCCGTCGCGCAGTGGCGTCGGTACTGTAAAGACGGCAACGTCGAAGTCGGCGCAGTCCTCAATTGACGTCGTTGCCACGAAGCGCCCGGAGTCGATACAGCGCTGGAGAGTCTCATTCGAGACATCCTCGATGTAGGAATTACCACTCTGCAGGCGTTGCGTTCGTTGAGGATTGGAATCGAGACCGATGACGCTGTGGCCGACGTCGACCGCTCGCACTGCGATCGACAACCCCACGTAGCCCTGTCCGATCACCGCGACGCGAAGGGGGGTCGTTCTCAAAAGCCGCACTCCGGGTGCATGTGCCGGTACATGCACGTGGAGACTACCTCAGCACTGTTTCGAGAATGCGGGTCAGCCCGCGGTCAACTACTGGCACAACATCCGACCACCGTCGGACGTTCAGTATTTGGAGAGGAGCTTCGGGGGGCACGAGTCAGGGCCAACAACGCCGCCACGAAACACGTGACCGGATGCGACTGCAACCTTCCGGGCGTTGGTGGCAAACGGCGTATGGGGTGGTCTTCGACGAAATTGGTCGGCGCCACCACTCGGTCGGGTGGCCGTTCGAGTAGGCCGGCGTCCGTTGGCGCGCGGTGGCACTAATCTTGTGCAAGCCGTCGCGATCGTCAATGTGACGTAGGTGCCGAAACAATTTAGGAATGGTCTATAGATATGACAATCGGCTTCTACAACCGGTGCCATTGAATGATGCGAAGCGCTCAGACGTCATCTGGCGCCATATGGAAAGTCGTCACCCAACCGGGTCGACTCATCCGCAATGCGATTGCCCTGATGATCTCGTCGGGGGGTACCGCGATCATTGGGGTCGTCTTTTGGGGAGTGGCAACGCACTTGGCCTCGCCGACGTCCGTTGGTCGAAAAACCGCTGAAATCGCCGCCATGTTGTTGCTGGCGAACCTCGCACAACTGAGCTTCGGGTCGATTTTCGAGCGATTCCTCCCAATTGCCGGTGACCTGACCCGCGGATTTGTCAAACGCGCTTACGTGGTCTGTGTGGTGTTCGGCTTCGTCCTGGCGGTGACCTATCTCGCCTTAGGTTTCGGGCGCAGCTTCCTGCCGACCGCTCTTGGGTGGCGGGCACTCTTTGTCGCGGCGGTCGTGCTCTGGACAATATTTGCGCTGCAGGACTCCGTCCTCATCGGCCTCAGAGCCTCGAAGTGGGTCGCGGTTGAAAATATCTCGTTCTCGCTGGCGAAACTCATCCTGCTTCCTCTCAGTATTTGGATCTCGGCCAGCCAGGGCATCTTTATTGCCTGGACCGCGCCCGTCCTGGTCACAATCGTCGTTATCACGCGGTACCTCTTTCGCACGCGAATTCCAGAGCATATGGCCGCCAGCGGACCAGCCGAGAGCCTCCCGTCGACGAGAGAGTTGATCTTGCTCGCGGGTGCGCAGTACGCCTCACTCCTTACCGCAGTGTTCTTGCCTTCAATAATCACGCTCATCGTGATCCAGCGATTGGGTGCGGTGGCGAACGCCCACTACTTCTTGCCGGCGATGATCTCCACCAGTTTGAGTCTGTTGTTTTTGAGCATCGTCCGTTCATTCCTCGTCGAGGCGTCACACGAGCCACAGGAGATTCGACGCCATGCGAACTCTGCCTTTCGCGCCCTGGTGGCCGTTCTAATCCCGAGCGTCGTCCTAGGCTCCATTTTCGCGCCACAGTACCTCCGAATCTTTGGCGCGTCGTACGCCACTGAGGGCAGCACGCTGATGAGAATGCTCCTGCTCTCACTCATTGGCAATGCCGTGATGGTCTTCTACAGCACGTTCGCGTGGCTCGACAAGCGCGTGTGGTGGATGACGGTGCGAAACCTCGGGGGCAGTGTTCTCCAGTTGCTTTTGATCTTCGCCTTGATTGGGCGTCACGGAATCAACTCAATTGGCATTGCGGCATTGGCCAACTCCGCGATCACTATCGTCTTCTTTCTGCCAATCTCCATACGGAGGTATCGAATGACCGCCCCGGTCGCTCCCGCAAGAATCGATGACGCGACGTCGACCTCCGATTCTTGACATTGACGGCGCTGGGACGAAGAATTAATAGGCGCACCGGAGCTTTCGTGGGACCTCAAACAGCCGTGGACTTCAATCGTGCGTATTAGACCGGTCGGATTTAGTCCACTGATGCTTTTGTACAGGCAATCCAACCTAGGCTCTACACCATGTTATTTTCCCGCCGGCGACGGCTTCTCTACATTTGCATGTCCCTGAGTTCGATTGTGGTGGCGGCCGCCCTACCTCTGGCGGCCGGTGCCGCAGCCAAGCGTCCGACGACCCTGTCGGTGCTGAACGCCGCGAAGACGTCCATGCTGAGAAAGGGAAGCGTCCACGTGGTCGTTCTCTCAACCGATGGCTCAACCAACAGCACATTGGTGGTGGACATCGGTGTGAACAGCGGAATGGAGAAAATCTCCTCGGGCGCTAAGTCGGTGTCGATCGTGGTCACTCCCAAATTCGCGTACCTGAGTGGTAGTGCAACCGGTCTCACCGCGATCATGGGCCTGACGCCAACTCAACAGAAAAAGATTGCCACCCACGTGGTTGCAATGATGGCTGGCACGGCACCATACGTGAATCTGAAGGGGAACCTCACGACGACGGTGTTCGCCTCATTGCTCCCGCAGGCAAAAGGTACGGTGTTGACCACTTCCGGAAAGGGCCGTTCACTGAAGTACCTACTCGCTTGGACGACTCCCGCGTCCTCGAGGTCGGCGAAAACGAGGTCGGTCATGACCCTCTCGTCGGGACGTGAAACGCTCCCTCTATCTGAGACGATTACGAATGCACGCGGTCACGGAAATACGACCTTCACCAAATGGGGTGAACACGTTACGGTCGTGGTACCGAACGCCTCCAATGTGGTCAAGTACAAGAGCATCTTCGGCTGAGCCGAACCGGAAGACCACGACGTCCCGCGGACCTTCACTTCTGGACCCGCGGGACGCTGGACTCTACGTCAATCCCAATGTCGCCACCGACGACTAGCGACGAGCCAATTCGTACTCTTGATGGAATACGTTCACGCTCACGGCGTTCAGCGACGATGGGGTCGCGCCGAGGATGCCCTGGGCTTCAATCCAGCTGCCGACGACGATCGCGCCGAAGGTCGAGGCCCCGCCCTTCAGGGTGAAGGTGGTCGTGGGGCTGACGGTGACGGTGTGGCCGTTGCCGAGCGTGATCGTGGTGCCACTGATCGCCGTGACGGTGCCTTCGAACGTGACGAGATCGATCGCCACCTTG
>JANYFR010000021.1 GCA_025362585.1 Acidimicrobiales bacterium
CCCCGAACTGGCAACGCCCAGTGCTTTAACACCAGCTCGGTTTAGGCTCTTCCCGTTTCGCTCGCCGCTACTCAGGGAGTCACTTTTGTTTTCCTCTCCTCGGGTTACTGAGATGTTTCAATTCACCCGGTTCCCTCTACCCGCCCTATATATTCAGGCGGGAGTTACACCCCATAACGGGTGCAAGGTTTTCCTATTCGGACACCCATGGATCAATGCTTGGTAGACAGCTCCCCATGGTTTATCGCAGTCGCCCACGTCCTTCTTCGGCTTTAGACGCCAAGGCATCCACCGTTGACTCTTTGTAGCTTGGAGAAATTGATATTTTTAGAAATATAGATGCTCGTGCTCGTTCTAGAATTCTCAAAGATCAGCGCTACGACGCTCTACTGACCAACCAATCTCCGGTCGGCCAGGATCGTCGTGGAGTGAGCGGCCCGACGAGCGGGCGTCACTCAAGGAGCAGAGTCGCTCCTCCAAAACGGAAGACGAGAGTCCAGACCTACGTGGCAGTCACCTGACGGGACCAGTGCGAAGTACAAGTACTTGGGACTGGTATCCCCAGTGGTATGACCACGTAGCCGACTAACCAGCATTCAACTCGGTAGCTGTCTGTCCCTTGTGGACAGATGTGCTCCTTAGAAAGGAGGTGATCCAGCCGCACCTTCCGGTACGGCTACCTTGTTACGACTTAACCCCAATCACTGACCCCACCTTCGACGGCTCCTTCCTTGCGGTTAGGCCACCGGCTTCGGGTGTTGCCAACTTTCGTGGTTTGACGGGCGGTGTGTACAAGGCCCGGGAACGTATTCACCCCGGCAGTGCTGATCCGGGATTACTAGCAACTCCAACTTCATGCAGGCGAGTTGCAGCCTGCAATCTGAACTGAGAGCGGTTTTAGGGATTGGCTCCACCTCGCGGTTAGCAGCCCTCTGTACCGCCCATTGTAGCATGTGTGCAGCCCTAGACGTAAGGGGCATGATGACTTGACGTCGTCCCCACCTTCCTCCGAGTTGACCCCGGCAGTCTTCTACGAGTCCCCACCATTACGTGCTGGCAACATAGAACAAGGGTTGCGCTCGTTGCGGGACTTAACCCAACATCTCACGACACGAGCTGACGACAGCCATGCACCACCTGTGCTGGGCCCCGAAGGACACCACATCTCTGTGGCTTTTCCCAGCATGTCAAATCTAGGTAAGGTTTTTCGCGTTGCATCGAATTAAGCCACATGCTCCGCTGCTTGTGCGGGCCCCCGTCAATTTCTTTGAGTTTTAGTCTTGCGACCGTACTCCCCAGGCGGGGCACTTAATGCGTTAGCTGCGGCGCGGAAACCGTTGAAAAGTCCCCACACCTAGTGCCCACCGTTTACGGCGTGGACTACCAGGGTATCTAATCCTGTTCGCTCCCCACGCTTTCGCTCCTCAGCGTCAGTATTGGCCCAGATCACCGCCTTCGCTACTGGTGTTCCTCCTGATATCTGCGCATTCCACCGCTACACCAGGAATTCCGTGATCCCCTACCAAACTCTAGTCACGACAGTTTCGGGTGGCGGCCCCAGGTTGAGCCTGGGGGTTTAACACCCGACTTGTTGAACCGCCTACGAGCTCTTTACGCCCAATAAATCCGAATAACGCTCGCACCCTATGTATCACCGCGGCTGCTGGCACATAGTTGGCCGGTGCTTCTTCTACAGGTACCGTCACAATCGTTCCTGTCGAAAGAGGTTTACAATTCAGAAAACCTTCGTCCCTCACGCGGCGTTGCTGCGTCAGACTTTCGTCCATTGCGCAAGATTCCCCACTGCTGCCTCCCGTAGGAGTCTGGACCGTGTCTCAGTTCCAGTGTGGCTGATCGTCCTCTCAGACCAGCTATCCGTCGTAGCCTTGGTGGGCCGTTACCCCGCCAACAAGCTGATGGACCGCGAGCCCCTCCCAAAGCGAAAAAACATTTCTTTCATCGATCATGCGATCATTGAAAGACATCCGGTATTAGCACCGGTTTCCCGGTGTTATCCCAGTCTTCGGGGCAGGTTGCTCACGTGATACTCACCCGTTCGCCACTAAATCTTCCAGAGCAAGCTCCTTGGATTCCGTTCGACTTGCATGTGTTAAGCACGCCGCCAGCGTTCATTCTGAGCCAGAATCAAACTCTCCATCAAGATCTTTCAAGGACCGAAGTCCCCTACGAATCAGAGAGCCAGATGGGTGACTCTAATACCCACCTGACGACAACGAGTACCACGGAGTGGCCTCGCTGCCTACTGCATACTTCTTTTGACGAACGACGCGTCCTGTTAGATCAGTCCATCGTCGCCCGTACTGGCTTTTGGCTCTCGTTCTTCCGTTTTCAAGGAGCGACAACACACGCGACCGAAGTCGGAGGTGTGAAGTACACCATCTCAGGATCTCTCCGTCGAATCTGCGACCGGTTACCCCAGTCACAGGACTGCCCACCCTATCAGCGCCGTTTGCTCAGGTGCAAATCACACCTGGCCGCGGTCTCTTGCGGTGGGATAACCAGTGTAGCAGGCCAGCATCCCCGAGGTGCGACCATCGATGGGGACGAGGTCGCGAACGCCCGGGACGGGTCAGCGGCCACTCGCCGCCATTTGACGGTGCCAGACGTCGGCCAAGGCATCGACGTCGCTTGGAGGGCGCGAGGTTTGTGAAACCGTTCGCACCACGAGGCATTGACCGGGCTCGGCCGCCGATGTTATGTTCCGAGAGACCAGAGCATTTCTACCTAGGAGGTTGCCAGTGAAGACCTATTCCATTACCTGTGCCGACAGCGGTGCGGCCTGTCCGGCCTCGTTCACCACGGAGACCGAAGGTGAGCTGATGCAGCATCTCGAAGTCCACGCGAAAGCCTCGCATCCCGACATGAAGATGGACGACGAAACGATCGCTCAGATCAAGGGACTGGTGAAGGTCTCCTAAACGACGGCCCAGCGTTCTTGGTTGGTCACTCCTCGGTGGCGTGCTCCACGAACGCGCTCAACGTACCAATCAGACGCATCTCGTCGATTGTTCGCGCACGCGAGTTGAGCAGTTCGTCGGTGCAGACCAGAAACGCGAGACAGCGGGCCCGGCTCACCGCTACGTTTAACCGGTTGCGCGAGAAGAGGAACTCGGGACCTCGGGGCATGTGGTCGCCCGAGGACGTCGTCATGGTGAAAAAAACGATCGGTGCTTCACGACCCTGGAACTTGTCAACGGTGCCCACCTGGACGTCCGCGAGGCCCGGGACGTTCGCGAAATGCTCTTGGAGAAGACGCACCTGGTCGTTGTAGGGTGCGACGACCATGAAATGCGATGCGTCGAGCGATTGCGTCGCACCCATCTGATTGACCCAGGGGGTGCCGAGCATTGCCGCGATCCGCGCGGCCACGATGTGCGCCTCCTCGACGGACTCGGTCGATCGTGCGACGTGGTGGGCGCGTAGCCAACGAAGCCCCGTTCCGAACGCCGTCGCCTGCCGGGCGCACGTGACGTGGCTCGAGAGTCGGTCCTCGTAGATCTGATTCGAAATGAAGCGACAGACGTCTGGATGCATGCGCCGGGTCTCGCCAATAAAGACACCTTGCGTCCGCGGTATCGTCGCGTGACCTCCCAAGATGTGCTCGAGCACGCTGGCCCCCGACCCGTCGGGATGATCGGCCTGGGAGACTTGACTCAACTGCAGCGGATCGCCGAGCAGTACGAGGTTGCGCGCGGCGTTGGCTGAGGCGACGGCGTCGGCGAGGGCCAGCTGGCCCGCTTCGTCGACGATCAACACGTCGACGGGAAACGCTCGCATGCCGGGGCGCGCCCAGAGCCACGTCGTTCCCGCGACCAGGTTGTAGGTCTCGTTCTCCGCCTCGGCGGCGCCACCGTAGCGCACGCCGGCGAGGGCCCCCACCTTCGGTTTGGTCGCTCTTCGAAACGTGCGAAGCAGATCGATGTCGCCCTTCTCAACGAAGACTTTGTAGGTGGCGTTGAGCAGATTGTCGATGGCGGCGTGACTCATGGCAGTGATGCCAACACGCTGTCCCTGGCTGATCAAGTGATGAATGATGTGCGATCCGCGGTAGGTCTTGCCGGTCCCGGGCGGACCCTGGATGGCCACGTAACTGCCGTCGAGGTGACCGACCCAGCGCAACGTCGACGTCAGATCGTCGTCGAAGAGCCCACCGTGAGGTCCCTGTCCTTCGCTGAACCGGGGTCGCTCTCGCGCGAGTAGCGCCATTGACACTCGACTCGGCGCGTCGTCCTCGTTGCGACTCAGTATCTGTTCAGCGAGGTGCACGAGCACTCCGGGCTTCTCCATCGGTCCGACGTAGTCGTCAATGCACATCACCGAGGGAAGACCCCCGGCCTCGTCGTAACGGTCGCGCCAGCGCATCCGCAATTCACGTTGTTCGAGGTCAATGCGCGGCACGTAACCGTAACCCCGCTCTACGCCGACGCCACTGAAGAGGACCTGCACCTTATCCACGAAGAGGGGGCTCACTGGTTGGACGGGCCAGCGGAAGATCGCGTCCTTCGCGGGCGCGCCGCGGCTCACGATCTCCTCGAAACCCGCGAAGCTCAAGTTCGCGATGAAGTCTGGGTCGCCGTAGAGCGCGGCGAACTCCGACGCTGCTTGGGCGAACTTTGGTTCGGTGTTGGCAATGCGCTCGCGGCGCCAGTAGTTGAGCAGGTCGCCCAGCAGGTGCTCCGGGCTGTGCTCGCCGAACCCCCGCAATCCCTCGACGAGCTCGTCGGTGTCGAAGGCCCGTTCGGGCTCGTCGAGGACCGCCTCACGCCACGTCGCCGTCGCGGGACGGTGTTCGACCAGCCAGTCGCGCAGTGCCATGGTCGCCGCGACGTCATCCTCGTTGTAGCGCGCGATCGACTCCAGTGCGAGCGGATCACCGCTCGCCATGTAGGCCTCGTACTCGACAACGGCGCCGGCTCCCTGTTCAATGCCGCCGCGTCGGACGAACCCGGTCAGTCGTTCCAGGTGCTTCAGTCCGTAGGACTCCGTGCCAACTTGCACGGAGTTCTTCGCGACGACGAAGAGGTCCACGAAGAGACCGGTTTCGACCAGCGTCGTGAAGAGGCTCTCGACATCCGTGCCGCGCGTCAGACGCTCCATCGACGACCTCTCGGTGTGGTTGTAGTGGTACACGTGCATCGCGGGATAGGTCCGACGACGTTCGGCGAAGAAACCCACGAGGTCGCGCACCATCCCTTCTTGCGCGTTAAGGTCGTGCGCCCAGCGTGGATCGTAGGTCCATCTCGAGTGGACGCCACGGTAGTAGAGGCCACTCAGGAAGAAGAGGTCACGCTGCGGTGTCCAGAACGGGTGACCTTCGAAGTCGAAGAAGACGTCGCCGTCGTCCGGTATCGGCAGATGGTCAAAACCGTGTCCGAAGACTGGATCGTCGGAGGGTTCCACCAGTTCGAAGACTGGCGGATCGTCAGGATGATCGCGCGACGTCACCTGCAGGGCAGCCTGGCGCGTCAGGCGCGCGAGGTTCGCCTCGTGCATTTCCGCCACCGTCTCACGCCGTCGCGACAGCTCGACCAAGGTCCGCACGCCGGTCGTCTCGAGCGCCTCACGTTCGGGACCACGAATATTGGCGACGTAGACGAGCGAGTCTTCGGCTCGCCAGCGTGCTTCACAGACCTCGTTGAACTCGCAGTAGTCGCAGTGGTCGCAGGGCGTCGGCGTCGTTCCCTCTATCCGCTCTTGGTCGAGGAGCGTCGCGAGCTGGCGACGGAGTCGCCGCCAGTACGGCCGATACTGCTCAACGGTCAGTGACTCCTGGACACCCGAGCCCAGCCAGAGGTGCATCTGTCGAGGTGGTCGGCCCGTGAGCTCTTCGAGGGCGTCGGCGTAGAAGCAGAGTTGCAGTACGTGTCCGGGCTTGCCTTCGGTCCGGGTGAGTTTCGCGTCGATGGGCTCAAAGGCCGCGTAGCCGCTCTCTGGACTGTCGACTCGAACGAGAAAATCGGCGATGCCCCGAATACCCTGGTGCACCATGGGCATCTGGTAAATGACGTCGTAGTCCTTGTCCATCGGGTTGCCGACCCTCGCCACCCACTGAACGAAGGTCTCATCGAGGTTGCGGCCCGGTACTTGATAGACCGACCGCCGCTCATTCTCCAGGTCCTGGAGACAGGATCGTTCGTGAGTGGCACCCTTCTCAACCAAGAGATCGGCGAGTGTGCCCATTGAGCGCGTCGCGACCGAGAATAGACCGTCGTCGACTTGATTGCGCAAGGAGAGGAAGTGGGCGCACTCCAACCACGCCGTGATCTTCGAGGGAGTTATGAGACGTTCGACCATGTTTTCTCACCCTAGGTTTCGTCGGCGCACAGTTGCGTGACCATGTCAACTCTGGCGAGGCGGTGTGACACTGATGTCGCGACGAGTGGCTACAACCTCGACGAGGCGACGGCGCGAGCTTCGTCGAGCTGTTCACGCTGCGCCCTGGCGGCGTGCGGTCCCGACGCCCCCGGCGAACGACGGCGATCCAGGGCCGCTCCGAGTTCGAAGAGCGGAGCGAAGTGCGCGAGTTCGGGGTCGCCCAAGACGACGTCGGCGAAGGGCACGGCGCGACGCACCGACTCCCCCACCAGAGTGCCGACCCGTTCGTGGGCCTGACGAAAGGGCACGCCCTCTTCGACGAGCCGCTCGGCGACGTCGATGGCGACAAGATGCTGATCGTTGGCGGCCCGGGCAGCAACCTCGACGTTGAAGATCAGCGACCGGTAGGCGCCGGCCATCGCGGCGAGCACCAGCAGGACCTGGCGCACCGAGTCGAAGAGTGGCTCCTTATCCTCTTGCAGGTCGCGATTGTACGACAAGGGCAGCCCCTTCAAGGTAACGAGGAATCCGGTGAGGTTGCCCACGAGGCGACCGCTCTTCGCGCGGGCCAACTCCGCGACGTCGCTGTTCTTCTTCTGGGGCAACATTGACGAACCGGTCGTGAAGGGGTCGCCGAGCGAGGCGAAGTTAAACTCCGCGCTGGTCCAGAGCACCAACTCTTCGCCCATGCGCGAGAGGTGGATGCCCGTGAGCGCAATGTCGAACAGCGTCTCGGCCACGAAGTCGCGATCGCTGACCGCGTCCATGGAGTTAGAGAACGGCCGCTCGAACATGAGCAACTCGGACGTCACTGACGGGTTGATGTTGAGCGACGTGCCGGCTAGGGCGCCCGCACCGAGGGGTGAGACGTTCAGGCGCCCGCGTGCGTCGAGAAGCCGGGCGACGTCGCGCAGGAGGGCCCACGCGTGAGCCTGAAGGTGGTGACTGAGCAGCACCGGCTGTGCCCGTTGCAGATGGGTGTAGCCCGGAAGGTACGCGTCGCGGTGGCGATCGCCAAGTTCTACCAGCGCGTCAACGAGGACGAGCGACTGTCGCGCGACTTGGGTCAGGGCGTCGCGAGTGAAGAGGCGCAGGGTCGTCGCGACCTGGTCGTTGCGACTGCGCGCCGTGTGAATCTTCGCGCCGAGGTCACCGGCCAGTTCGGTGGCGCGTCGCTCGATCGCCGTGTGGACGTCTTCGTCGCTCGACTGGCGCACGAAGGTCCCGCGGTCGAACTCGGCCTCAATCTCGTCGAGCGTTGCGCCGAGGCGAGATCCTTCGTCGGCGCTCAGGAGGCCGGCGACCACGAGTCCGCGGACGTGGGCTCGCGTGCCCATGAGGTCGTGGGCGTAGAGGACGTGGTCGAACGAATAACTCTCCGACAGGTCCCACAAGGTGGAGTCCATTGACGCGGAGAACCGTCCGCCCCAGAGCGTCATGACGTCGGCGGCGTCGAGTTCTTCGCGCCCTGCCGAGCGGCCCAGGTCTTGACGCCGAGCCCGTAGATCTTGACGAATCCTTCGGAGTCCGCGTGGCGGAACGTGTCGGCGGCGTCGTACGTGGCCAGTCCGTAGTCGTAGAGGGCCCGGGGACTGCGACGACCCACCACGCGCAACAGTCCCGGCGCCTCGAACCGCAGTCGAACGTCGCCCGTGACGTGGCGCTGGGTCTCCTCGATGAAGGCGTCGAGCGCCTCCTTCAGTGGTGAGAACCACATTCCGTCATAGACAAGTTCGGACCAGCGGCTCTCGAGTCGGCCCTTCTCGTGCTGGACGTCTCGCTCGAGTACGAGGTCTTCCAGGTCGCCGTGCGCGGCGATGAGCGCCAACGCCGCCGGGCACTCGTAGACCTCCCGGCTCTTGATACCGACGCGCCGATTCTCCACCATGTCGAGGCGACCAAAGCCGGTCGCACCGGCCCGGACGGTGAGCGCCCCCACGAGATCGGCGAGCGGCATCGCCACTCCGTCGAGCGCGATCGGTAGGCCCCCCTCGAAGTGGATTGTCAGTTCGACGGGCTCACGATTCGTCACCCTCGTCAAGGTGTAGGGATCTTCGGGGGGTGCGGCCCACGGATCCTCGATCGCTCCGCACTCAATCGCTCGTCCCCACAGGTTCTCGTCGATCGAGTAAATCTTCTCCTTGGTCGCCTTGATGGGGATGCTCCACTTGGTGGCGTAATCGACCGAGTCGGCGCGGGTCATGCCCCAGTTGCGCGCCGGGGCCAGAACTTCGAGGTCGGGGGCGATGGCGTGCGTGCCGACTTCGAAGCGGACCTGGTCGTTACCCTTGCCGGTGCAGCCGTGCGCGACGGCGCCCGCGTCGAATTTGCGAGCCTGGTCAACGAGGTGGCGCACGATCACCGGGCGCGACAACGCGGACACGAGCGGATACTTGCCCTCGTACCGGGCGTTGGCGAAGATCGCCTTCGCGCAGAACTCGTCGGCCATCTCCCGCCGAGCGTCAACGATGACGCAGTCAATCGCACCAGCCGCCAGAGCTCGGGACCGAATGTCGCCGAGGCTCTCCGAGCTCTCGACGTCTTGACCAACGTCGACGAGGAGGCCGACCACTTCGACGCCCCACTCCTCGATCATCCAACGGATCGCGACCGACGTATCCAGGCCACCGCTGTAGGCGAGCACCACGCGCTTGGTCATGACAGTTGTTCCCTCATCAACGGCTTCGACTCGTCGAGGCCGGCCAGCATACGAAACTCGTTCGCCAACGCCAGACCTCCCCTTTTCTCGTGGGCGATGACGAGGATCGTGTCGTCACCGGCGACACTGCCGAGCACCCCTTCGATGGCGCTGCGGTCGAGCGCCGAGGCAACTACGTGCGCGCAGCCCGGCGGCGTACGCACCACCACCAGGTTCTCCGAGCTCTCGACCGACACGACCCATTCACCCATCATCCGGCGCAGATGGTCGAGAGGCGCGTGGGTGACCTTGGAGGCCGTCGCCGTCACGATGCGCCGAGCGCCGTGTTCATCGCGCACCTTGATGGTGCCGAGTTCCTGGAGGTCGCGAGTAACCGTTGCCTGCGTGGCCGAGATTCCCTCCGACTGCAGTCGGGTCACGAGTTGGGCTGCCGTCGAGATGACCTCTCGTTCGATAAGTTCCCCGATCCGGTGTTGACGCTGCGTCTTAGTCATGTTCTCTCCTCTTTGATCCAACGAAGTACACCCCGCATAGCCGAGCGTCGGTGGTACACCTGGCGCCACGCGAGTGACGACGGGCCGTCGAGGACCCCGTCGGTGATCTCCTCGCCACGGTGGGCCGGCAGACAGTGCAGCACAACGGCGTCGGCATTCGCGAGAGCCATCAGGGGTTCGTCGACACGAAATGTCGCGAGGTCGTCGCGGCGCCGGTGGGCCTGGTCCTCGAAACCCATGGAGATCCAGGAGTCGGTATAGATAACGTCGACGCCCTTCACGGCCTCCTCGGCGATGTTGGTGAGGCACAGGGTGCCGCCGCCTTCGACCTTCGAGGGGTCCTCGTCGCCACTGTCGACTAATTGATAGCCCGCCGGGGCCCCGACGGTGACGTTAACCCCGAGACGAAGGAGGGCGACCGCGAGCGACCGCGTCACGTTGGTGGCGTCGCCGACGTAGGCAACCTCGAGGCCCTTGAGGCCCTCCACGTCTCCTCGGGCGAAATGCTCAGCAATCGTCAGCACGTCGGCCACCGCCTGGGTCGGGTGAGCCTCGTCGCTCAGTAGGTTGATGAGGGCCAGGCGGTCCGCGGTCGCCTCGCGCATTCGCGAAAAGACCGCATGGTCACGCACGCGCAGCGCGGCGATGGCGTACATCTCGGCGAGGGTCCTTCCGACATCCTCCACGCTCTCGCGACGGTCCAGACCAATCTCCTCGTCGCTGAAGAACGTCGCGAAGCCGCCGAGTTCGTGCACGGCGGTGGAACTCGACGCGCGCGTGCGCAGACTCGGGCGTTCGAACACCAGCGCAACGCCCTGACCCTTCAGCGTCTCGTCGTCAAAGGCCGAAGTGGCGAGACCGTAGATCTCGCGGAGGTCGGAGGAGCTCAGTTCGTTGATGGTGGTGAAGTGGCGGGTCATCGCCGAATCTCCGTGGTCGGTATGACACACGTGAGCGCGTCGCGCAGTGCGTGGGGCCGGGCGCCGTTGGCGAGTACGACGCGAACCGCCCCCGCGTCGAGGGCGTCGAGGGCGGCAGTGACCTTGGGACGCATGCCGTCGCGCACGGCCCCCGAGGCCACGAGCTGACGTACGCCGGTCCTCGACACCGACGAGATAGCCGAGGTGGCGTCCTCGACGTCCGCACGCAGTTGGTCGACGTCACTCAACATCACGAGCGTCGTCGCGTCGAGTGCGCCGGCGAGGGCGCCAGCGACGGTGTCGGCGTTACAGTTGAGGAGCCCACCCGCGTCGTCCACGCTCACCGAGTTCATGACGGGCGTGGCGCCACAGGACCACAACGCTCGGATGACGTCGTCACGGACCTTCGGGGCACCGCCGACTCGCCCCCAGGGCGGTCCGAGCGAAGTGGCGCGTACCGTCGAACCGTCGACACCGCTCAGCCCCACGGCGTCGAGTCCGTGATGGTTGAGCGCGGCCACGACCCGCAGATTCACGAGTTCGAGCGCCATCGCCACGTACTCCATCGTGACGGTGTTGGTGATCCGCAGCCCTTCGTGAAAATGGCTCTCGAGACCCACGCCTTCGAGCAGCGCCGCGATCTGTGGACCGCCACCGTGCACGACAACGACGTCGGTGCCGTCGGCGCGGAGTGCCATCACGTCCGAGGCCAAGTCGGCCAGCACGGACGCGTCCACGCTCAGCGAATCCAGCGCGTGACCTCCGAGCTTGACGACAATGCTCACGGCGTCACGCCCGTCATTGGCAGCCCCATCGTCTCGTTCCGTCCGGTGGCGACGTTCCACGCCTGCACGGCCTGGCCCGCCGCGCCCTTCACCAGATTGTCGAGCGAGCTCAGAGCGACCAACCAGCCCGTACGCGCATCGACGCGGGCGCTGACCAGACAGAGGTTGCTGCCGAGAGGATCCTTCAGCGTGGGCGGCTCGTCGACCACGACGACGCAGGGATCGTTGACGTACGCCTCGCGCAACACCTCTAGGGCGTTCTCGCTCGACATCGACCTCGCCGCGATAGGGGCGTAGGCGCTCACGAGCATGCCGCGACTGACCGGCACGAGGTGCGGCGTGAACAGCAGTTCGGCGTCGAGTTCCTGTTCGATTTCGGGGGTGTGGCGATGCGTCAAGAGCCCGTACGCCTCGGCGTTGCCGGCGAGTCGCGAGAAGTGAAGGCGGTCGCTCGGAGCCCGTCCGGCACCCGATGCCCCGCTAAGGGCGTTGACAATGATGCCGCGACGTTCGACGAGACCTCGGTCGAGGAATGGTCCAAGAGCCAGCGCACTGGCCGTCGGATAGCAACCGGGCGCCGCGATAAGCGTCGCGCCGGCCAGTTCCTCTCGATGACGTTCGACGAGTCCGTAGACCGATCGCGCGAGCAGCGCCGGCGCTTGGTGCGCGTCGCCGTACCACGTCACGTAGTCCTCGGCGGCTTTCAGGCGAAAATCGGCCGCGAGGTCGACTACCTGGATGCCGCGTGCCACCAGACCGGGCACGTGACGTTGACTCTGTCCGTGGGGCAGTGCGAGGAAGACGACGTCGAGATCGCTCGTCGCCACCGCGTCGACCGACTCGAACGT
Organism: Acidimicrobiales bacterium; assembly: GCA_025362585.1. Classification (GTDB taxonomy): domain Bacteria; phylum Actinomycetota; class Acidimicrobiia; order Acidimicrobiales; family RAAP-2; genus RAAP-2. Next base: position 12,043 of record JANYFR010000021.1, read on the forward strand.
CATCGACGGATAGGCACGGGCGAGGGCTGGCACGTGCTGGGCAACACGCTTGCCCGCATTCGATTCGCCCGTCGCCACCACCACGTCGAGGTCGGGGTGGCCCGCGCAGAGGCGTAAGACCTCCGCACCGGCGTAGCCCGACGCCCCAATGACTCCCGTTCGCATTGTGTCATTTTATGCACACTGGAGAGCAAAACTGCAAATAGTCGACCACGCGACTAGGCTGGTCGCCATGTCACGTCGCGGTTGGGCCCTCTTTATGGCAATGGCGGTGATCTGGGGCCTCCCCTACCTCCTCATCCGAATCGCCGTGCGCCAACTCGATCCCGGCGTCCTGGTCCTCTTGCGAACGGCCCCGGCCGCGTTGCTGCTGGCGCCCGTGGTCATTGCCCAGGGCAGTTTTGCGCCGCTGGTGAAGAATCTGCGGTGGATCGCGGTCTTCGGCATTATTGAATTCGGTGTCCCGTGGTATCTCATGTCAACCGCCGAGCGCCATATCACGAGCTCGCTCACGAGCCTGCTCATTTGCGCGGTGCCGCTCCTCGCCGTCGTCGCACAACGGATTCGCCGAACCGAGGAGCACATCTCGCGAAGGCGAATCGGCGGACTCGGGGTGGGCGCCCTTGGCGTCGCGCTGCTGGTAGGACTGGACGTTCGAGGGGGATCGTTGGTGTGGATTGGCTTCATGCTCGTCGTCGCCCTCGGCTACACCATTGGGCCCATCATCCTCGCGACGAAACTCACCCACGTGCCCGGGACCGCGGTCGTCGCCGGCGCGACGGCGGTGGTGGCTCTCTGCTGGTTGCCCTGGTCCTTCGAACACTGGCCCTCGCACGTGTCGAGTGAGACGTGGGCCAGTGTCGCCACGCTCTCCACTGTCTGCACCGCCGGCGCCTTTCTCGTCTTCTTTCAACTGATCAAAGAGGTTGGCGCCACGCGATCGGTCGTCGTCACGTACTTCAATACCGCAATCGCGGTCGTACTGGGCATCGTCGGTCTCCACGAACCGCTGACCGTCGGTATCCTGCTCGGCTTTCCACTGGTCATTGTCGGCTGCGTGTTCGCCACGAGCAGTCCCCGGGAACCAGCGCTCGTCTGAGTTACGAGGCGAACGTCGCCGACACGGCGATCACGCCATTCACTAGCAGCCAGAGGGCCCCGGGCGAGCTCGCGAGCGTGACCTCGTGTCCGCTCTCGATTGGTCCGTGATGGGTCACCGTGACCGAGTTCACCGGGCCAACGACCACCTCAGTCACCGCCTGCCACACGGCGGCGTTGTTGACGTGGCCAAGGATGTCGAGGTCGGCACGGCGCAAGGGCCACGGGCGCAGCACCGCGTCGGCGTCGAGTGCGGAGCGATCAACTCGCCCCGGGACCTTGCGCCCGCGCATCGCCCCGCCGTAGATCTCGAAGAAGAGGGGTCGCAGGCGCACCGGATGTCTGGTGGCGTCGACCGGCACCCAAAGGGCCGCCGCCTGGACGAGCAACTTATCGTCGACAGCGATGTCGGTTCGCCGCTCCGCCCACGCGGCGCCAAATCCGCCGCACCACGTCGTGACCGTCAGGCGCTCCTTATAACGGGGCCACCGTCCACCGTTCGCGACGCGTACGGCGGTACGGCGTACGACCCAGGTCTCAGTGGCCGCGATGCCGGTGTCGTCCCAGTCGTCCGTCGCGATGTCTTGGAGGATCCTCGCCACGCCGTCGAGGCGAAGTTGGCCACTGGAGTCGGCGTCACCGAGTCGCACGGAGAACGTGCCTCGATAGTGACGTCCTTCGTCGCTCGGGAGTACGAACTCAATCACTATTTCACCCTCGGGTCCGGCCCAACGCTACGCAACACCGCGCAGCACCGCGCCGAGGTCTCTCGCCCGATTCACCAGCAGTTCACGCGCACCCGCGACGTCGCCCTCGCTGAGGGTGCGCTCGAACGAACTGAAGCGCACACTGTAGGCGAGACTTCGCGTACCGGCCGCAAGCCCGCCGCCGCCAAAGACGTCAAAGAGGACGACGTCCTCGACCAGCTCGGACGCCATTCGCAATTCGTGGGCCAGATCGGCAGCGTGCACCGTCGAGGGCGTCACGAAGGCGAGGTCGACGGTCGCGCTCGGGTAGCGACTGGGCATCGTGGCGACGTCGCTGCACCTCGTCGCGCGCGCATGGTCAGCCAACGCGTCGACGTCGAGATCGACGAGACCGACCCGACGGCCCGTCACGCTCGGAACCAGGGTCGATACCAACGCCGCGTCCACCTCTCCGACGTGACCGAGCACGGCGCCCGAAGCGCGGTCGACGAGATCGGCGCAGCGCGTCGGGTGCAGGCCGACCGGCGCCACGTCACAGGTACGTACGACGACGTCACTCAGCCCGAGGCGGGCACCGAGCGTCGCCCAGAAGGCGACCGCGGTGCGGGCGTCGTCGTCGGGACGCCCGAGGAGTATCGTGAGTCGCTCGTTCTCGTAGGGCAGCGCCAGGGTGACTACTCCGCCCGCACCGCCTCTGGTGACCCGAGGTTGGGGTGTCGCTTCGGGGTGGGCGAAGACCGCTCCCAATTCCGCGAGCACCACGTCGCCCGTGCCGCGTTCGAGGTTACGTCCCCACGCTCGAACGAGGCCAATCAACATCGTTGCGCGCATCACCGACTCTTCGGCCGCGAGGGGGTTGGTGATGCGTACTCGCACCACGCCCTTTAGGAGTAGGTCGAACTCCTCGTCGCTGACGAGTGTCGGCGTCCAGGCCTCGTACGCGCCGAGGTCAACCGCGACGTCGCGCAGGTTCCGTCGAAGTTGCTGGCGCGTGCTGAGGGCGCCGGGCTCGGGCCAGCGGGGTGTGCGTCGAGGGAGACGGCGATAGCCGTAGAGGCGGGCCACCTCCTCGATGACGTCGGCCCGGCCGGCGGCACCACTGCGCACGTCGAGCCTCGCAGAGGAGGGCGTGACCACGAGAGTCTCACCGTCGAGGCGGACCTCGAACTTCAAACCGCGCAGAATCGACGTCGCCTCCTCGAGCGGCACCTCCGCGCCGAGCAGCCGTTCAATGTCGCCGGGACGGAGGACCACCGTCGGCGGTGACGGCACCGTACCCCACGTGTCGAGAGGGGCTGACAGCCACTCGAGGTCGGGGATGCTCTCGCGAAGTATCGCCACGAAGCGCGCGACGGCGCGCAGAGCGAGATTCGGATCGACGCCGCGTTCGAAGCGAACGGACGCCTCGCTACGCAGCCCGTGGCGCTTCGAACTACGCGCAATGGCCATCGGATCGAAGAAGGCCGCCTCGAGCAGCACGTCGGTGGTGGAGTCGCTAATTTCGCTCGTTGCGCCACCCATGATGCCCGCGAGACCCAGCACCGTGTCGTCGCCGTCGACGATGACGCAGTCCTCACCGCTATCACCGAGGCCGCGGCCGCTGCGTGCGAGCTCTCGTTCGACGCCGTCAAGGGTCAGCAACCGCTCGCCCGGTCGTGCACGCCGGGCCCGAAGCGTCCGTCGAGCGACCCGAGCCGCGTCGTAGGGGTGCGTGGGCTGACCGAGTTCGAGCATGACGAGGTTCGAGGCGTCGACCACATTGGAGATCGGACGCATTCCGGCGTTCTGGACCCGTCGAGCGATCCACGACGGTGACGGCCCGACCGTGACGTTGCGCAGTACCGAAACCGTGAGGCGCCCACAGAGGTCCGGGTCGTCGATGCCCGACGAGGCGAACGAGTCACTGTCGACGTCGGCGTTCGGTTCAGCGAGTGCGGGTGCGCGCAGCTCGCGACCGAAACGAGTGGCGAGGTCACGCGCCACTCCCTCGACGGACCACGCGTCAGGTCGATTACCCTCGACGGTGATGTCGAAGACCACGTCGGGCATTATGTCCAGCGCTTGGAGGAGCGGGGTGCCGACCGGCGCGTTGACCGCCTCACCCAGGATCATCAGGCCCACGTGATCGTCGCTCAGTCCCAGTTCACGGGCCGAGCAGAGCATGCCGTGCGAAATGACGCCGCGCATCGCCCGTTGGGCAATTTCGAACCCGCCGGGCAGCACCGCGCCAATCGGCGCGAGGGGCACGTGGTCACCAATCACGAAGTTGGTCGCGCCGCATACGATCTCGAGTGGTCCCCCACCAGCGTCCACGATGACGAGACGGACCCGGTCGGCTCCCTCAATCGCGCGAATCTCCTCGATACGCGCGACGACAATATTTTCGAGGCCCTGGCCGACGTACTCGATACCCTCGACCACGAGACCGAGGTCGTCGAGGACGGGCCGGAGTTCGTCGGGCGACTCGGGCAGGTCGACGAACTCGCGGAGCCACGACAACGCGATTTTCATGAGAACTGCCTTAAGAAGCGGGTGTCGTTGTCGATCAGTGCGCGCATGTCGGCGATTTGGTGGCGCATCTGCGCGCAGCGATCGATGCCGAAGCCGAAGGCGAAGCCACTCCACTCGTCGCCGTCGATGCCGACGGCGTCGAGCACTGCCGGATCGAGCATGCCGCAGCCGCCCAGCTCAATCCAGCCAGTCTGGGAGCACGTACGACATCCCGCGCCCCGACAGATCGTGCAGGTGACTTCGAACTCCGCCGAAGGCTCAGTGAAGGGGAAAAACGCCGGGCGCAGACGCGACTCGATGTCGGGACCGAAGTAGGCCCGCGTGAACGTTTCGATGACGCCCGCGAGGTCGGAGAAGGCAATTCCACGGTCGACAACGAGACCCTCGATCTGATGAAACGTGGCGAGGTGGCGCGCGTCGGGGGTGTCGCGGCGAAAGCAGCGACCGGGCATGACCGCGTGTATCGGCAGTGAACCGTGCAGGGCCGCCGCCTCCTTCAGGTGCACCTGCGTCGGCGACGTGTGCGTGCGCAGTACGACGGTCTCGGGCTCGCCAAGCTCGACGTAGAAGGTGTCCCACATACCGCGCGCCGGGTGGGCCGGTGGAATGTTCAGCGCCTCGAAGTTGTACCAGTCACTCTCGACCTCGGGACCCTCAGAGACCGTGAATCCCATTGCCACAAAGACGTCCTCGAGCTCACGTTGGGTGACCGCGACGAGACTGGGATGACCGACCGACGCCGGCCAGCGCACGGCGTTCACGACGACGTCACCGAGCTCGAGCCGGTCGCTCTCGAGCAGCGCTGCGCGGGCGAGGGCCGCGAGGTCACTGCGTCGGGCCTCGAAGGCCGCCTCGACGACTCGTCGAGCCCCTTGGAGTTGGGCGCCGGCGTCGCGGCGATCCTCGGGCGCGAGCACGCCGAGGGACTTCTGCAAACTCGACAGCACCGAGCGCTTTCCAAGAATTGACGGCTCGATGTCGCGCAACTGCTCAAGGGATGCGAGCGCTGCGATCTCCTCGAGAAGTCGGGCGGTCTCGTGGGGCAGGTCGGCGAGAGGTGACGTGGACATGACGACTAGAGGCTAGGTGGTGGCGGCGAGGGGGTGGCGCCTTGTCGCTGCGACATTGCCTCGAAGGCAATCAGCGAGGCCGCGACGCCGGCGTTCAACGATTCGTTCCGCCCCACCATCGGTATCGATATCGCCGCGTCGCACAGACCCGTCGACGCCGCGTCGAGGCCGGTCGACTCGTTGCCGACGACGACCACCGACGCTGCGCTGAGGTCCACCTCTCGAAGGCGTTGCCCACCGTGCACGACGCTGGCGTAGCTCGTCACACCAAGTGTGGTGAAGTGCGACAGGGTCTCGGCGAGGGTGGCGACGCAAATCGGCAGGTGGAAGATCGATCCGGCCGTGGCGCGCAGCGTCTTGGGGTTGTACGGGTCGACCGATTGACCGGTAAAGATGACGGCGCTCGCGCCGGCGGCGTCGGCCGATCGGATGATGGTGCCCGCGTTACCGGGATCGCGGACTTCGTGCAACACGAGGACCAGCCCGTCACCCGCCAGGTCGGTGACGCGGTAGGTCGCGAAGCGCACCGCGGCGACGACGGGTTGAGGGGTCTGGGCGTCAGCGACCCGTTCCAGCACCCCCGCGGCCAGCGAGAAGGTCCGCACGCCGTGAGCCCGGGCCCGCTCGCACAGGGCCGCAATGGCGTCGTCGTCGAGGTGGTTGACATCGACGTAGAGCGCCTCGAACTCGACACCGCCATGCAGGGCGGCGTCGACGAGGTCCGGACCCTCGATGGCGCAGACCCCCTCGCTCCAACGCAACGATCTCTTTTGCATGATGCGCCGAAGGCGGCGCACTCGCTGGTGTGACGATCCCAACGCCTCGGTCAGGACGACCTACTTCGTCAGCGCGGCGCTGGCCTGAGCGACGATCGCCGAAAAGGCGAGGTTGTCGTTGACGGCCAAGTCCGCGAGAATTCGACGGTCGACCTCAATCCCGGCGGCGTTGAGCCCCGCGATGAATCGGCTGTAGCTCATGCCGTGGACTCGAGTACCCGCGTTAATTCGCTGAATCCAGAGTCGACGCATCTCACCCTTGCGCGCCCGTCGGTCACGAAAGGCGTACACGCCGGCGTGCTGCACGGCCTGGTTGGCGGATCGGAAGGTGCGGCTGCGGTCACCGTAGTAACCCTTGGCCTCTTCCAGAATCGCCTTGTGGTGCTTTTTGGCGTTGACCGCCCGCTTAACTCGTGCCATAACAGTTCCTCTTTCCTAACTCGATCTCTCTACAGGCCCATCAGACGCTTGGTCTTCTTTTCCAACGCGGGTGAGAGGTCAGTCTCGCGACCCAGACGTCGTGAGCGCACCGACGACTTCTTTTCCATCAGGTGGCCACGAAAGGCTTTGCCGCGACGCAGCTTGCCGCTCCCGGTCACCTTGATGCGCTTCTTGGCACCACTGTCTGTCTTCATCTTTGGCATTTCAGCCCTCCTCTGCGGTCACTTCGGCCGAAACACTCGGCACGACTTCTTCCTCAACATCCTTCGAACTCTCGGCGGCCTTGGGCTTCGCCTTCTTCTCCGGACCTAGCACCATGATCATGTTGCGCCCGTCGAGCTTGGCGGCCGACTCCACCTTGGCAACGTCCTCGAGCCTCTCGACAATCCGGTCGAGGATCTTCTTACCCAACTCGGGGTGCGCGGACTCACGTCCACGGAACATAATTGTGACCTTCACCTTGTGACCATCGTTCAAAAATTTCTCGACGAGTCGCGTCTTGGTGTCGAAGTCTCCCGGACCGATTTTCGGTCGGTACTTCATCTCCTTGACGCCCACGTTGAGAGTTTTCCGGCGCGACTCCTTTGCCTTCTGCGCCTCGTCAAACTTGAACTTCCCATAGTCCATGATCCGACAGACTGGTGGCTGCGCGGTCGGCGCGATTTCCACCAAGTCGAGGTCCAGGCTACGGGCCAGCGCGAGCGCCTCACGAGTCGGCATCACGCCACGTTGATTGCCCTCGTGATCGATAAGACGAACCGTCTCTACGCGAATTCGGTCATTGACGCGGTGGTCTCCAGGCACTGTTGCGATAACTCACTCCTTGCTCTACGCGACGCCTCGTTGGCGTCACCACGGCAAGCGGGGCGCAAAACTCCTGGGAACCCGGCGCACATTGGTGGCCAGGTGGACGCTGGCGTTGCCAACCTCACTTGCTGTGAACTGCTGTACCACGATAGCAGACGGCGCTCGGACAACGCTCGGCGCCTGCCGGGACCTCCAGGCGACTCCTTCGTCCATTCGTCACTACCTCCCGGTCTTCCTCCGAGCGACGAAGACACTATTTTGTTCAGATGGACCCCGACGAGGAGAGCGCCGTGACCGATGAGTCCGAGGAGATGGCGTACCTCCGTTCAACGCCGGTCGAGACCGTGCTGGGCAATCACTTCTTTGTTCTTCTTCAACTCGCCGCCGTGCAACTAGCGGCGACGCCCCCGGACCTCGTCGCTGCCCAACTGGTCATTGACACCGTCACCGCGATGATCCAGGTCGGTGGCGATCGACTGGGTGAGCACGTCGACCTGTACCGCAACGCCCTCGCCGAGGTCCAACAGGTATTCGTTCGAGCGTCGCAGCGCCCGGCCGGCGCCTGAACGTCGCCACAATGGATTGATCAACCACTCGTGGGGAACGAGAAGGTCAACTCGAGGCCACCGAGTGCCCCCTTCGCCGTTGCCATGGTCCCACCCAGTCCTTCGGCGATGTCGGCCATGATGCTCATGCCGAGGCCGGAGCCCCCGGTGTCACGTGATCGCGACTGGTCGAACCGTTGAAAGCGCTGCGGGCGCACCCCGTACTCGGGCAGCCCATCCCCCGCGTCACCGATTCGCAAGACCACGCGGCCACTCTCACGGGCCAGGTGAACCTGGACGGCGGTGCCACTCAGGGTGTGGCGCACGATGTTGTTGAGCGAATTCGTGAGGAGCCGATCGAGAAGGTCGGCCCGGGCGCGGACGTGGAGGCTAGGCGCGACCTCAATCGTCACGGGGCGCGACGGATGGTCACTCGCAAACTCCTCGGCGCGCGCGCGCACCAGCGCACTGAAGTTAACCTCACTGTCGAGATGAGGCGGTGCTTCGCGGACTTCGGCCGAGAGAAGGAGGTCGGCCACGAGTGAATCCATTCGATCGATCTCGCGACGGACGCGTACGACCGCTCGGGCGCGTTGATCGTCGTTAATCGAGGGATTCTCCATCAGTTCGTTGTAACCCTTGATCACCGTGAGGGGCGTGCGAAGTTCGTGGCTGGCGTCACCGATGAACTGCTGCATTGCTTCGACGCTCCTCGTCTCCATGGCAATGCGTTGGTGCAGGGCTTCGACCATGGTCGCGAGGGCGCCCTGGAGCTCGCGGACGTCACGACTGCCCGCGCTCGGCGGTATCGCGCCGCGGTCGTCACCGCGCGCCACGTCGCTGGCGTAGCCAATCAGCCGCGCCATCGTGAGCAGGTCCTTGCGCATCACCAGTCGGGCCAGGACCAGCACGACGAGGGCCACCAACATTCCCGCGAGCGCCACCTCCCCGGCCAGGCGTTGATTCTGCTTGGTGATTGCCCGTGTCGAGCCCGCCACGACGAGAAAGTCACCGCCGCCCGCGATGAGTGATCGAAGGCGAAAGCCCGGCAGGTCCGCGACGGCGCGCACGCGGCCGAGCGACGCACGCACGTCGGCGAGCGTCGGGTTGCTCGTCAACGCCACTTCCGGGGTGTTCACCTGCACGACGGCCCCCGTGGGATCAACGACGTCGAGGGTCAAGTTGTAACTGTTCAGGTCGACGACGTTGAGCGCGTCACTGAGAGCGGCGTTGGGGTGGCCGAGGCCACTGACGACGACCGCGTTGATCGTGCCGTCGAGAGTGGCGTACTGGGATCGGGTGCTCGCCGCGACGGCGAACCATCCGACCGACAGGGCCACCATCGTGGTGAGCACAATCAACAAGATGGTGAGACGAGTGGCAATCTTCACTACTGAACGTTCAAACTGACGAGTTTGAAGCCGACTCCTCTCACGGTCGTTATCGGCGCGAAGCCCTCGTGGTGGATTTTGCGTCGCAGGTACGAGATGTAGGTGTCCAGTACGGACGTCTCGGAGTCGAAGTCAATGTTCCATACCTCACGCAGCAGCTGCTCGCGGGTGACGAGTCGGTCCTTGCGCTCCAGGAGCACCTCGAGCAGACGAAATTCGGTGGCGGACAGTTCGACCGGACGTTCGTTGACGATGATCTCGTGACGGTCGACGTTCATTGCGATTGGTCCAGCCCCCAGTACCAGGTCCCCCGATGTGCCAATGGCCGAGCGGCGCAGAATCGCCGCGATTCGCAATAGGATCTCCTCCAGACTGAAGGGCTTGCGGACGTAGTCGTCGGCGCCGAATCGTAGGCCCTTCGCGACGTCGACGGCCGAGTCCCGTGCCGACAGCATCAGCACGGGGGTCACCGTGTCGTGTTCGCGCAGTTTCGCCAGAAACTCGAATCCATCCATCGTCGGCATATTGATGTCGACAATGCAAAGGTCGGCATCATGGCGACGGAGCAGATCGAGAGCCTCGGCACCGTTGGAGGCGAGTTCGGTCTGGTAGCCGGCGATCTCGAGCGCGTCACGCAAAAGGTCGCGCACGCCCGGCTCGTCGTCCACCACCAAGATCGTCGTCATCGCGCCCCCGTCATGGTGCGAGCGTAGCCCTCCCTCGACCACTCACGGGCTTCGAACGTCCGGTTGACTTTCACAGAGTCTTATCAAACAGCGCACAGGATTCTCGAAATCTGTTGTCGTACCGTGAACAGTGTTCCTTTGAAAGGGGTCACTATGAATCGTTTCAGCACCCGAGGTGTCGTTGCCGTGAGCATGATCGCGGCCCTGGGTCTCAGCACCCCGGCCGTCGCGTTCGCCGACACCACCACCACGACCGCCGCACCGTCGACGACCACGACGGTGTCAACGATGTCGACCACGATGGTCAAGGTCAACCACGCGAACGCCTGGCGGCAATGGCGTCACGCCGAGGAGGCCTACCTCGACGAGCTCAAGGTAATCAACCGAACTTTTCGCGCCACTGTCGAAGTCGCCCGCGACGCCTACCGAGCGGCGATCAAGGCCTCGCGAGGCTCGAACAACGGCTCGGCCGCGCGACTGGCCGCGCGTGCCGCACTCACGCTCTCTATCGCCAACGCAATGGGCGCGCGCGCCACGGCCCTGACGTCCCTCGGAGCTCCTCCGGCGCCCCCGTCGGGTTCGGAGCGGTCGGCGTACATTCTGGCACTACAGGGAATCAACGAGACGTACCGCACCACGGTCGCCGCCGCTGACGCGACCTTCGCCGCCGCGTTCGCCACGACCACGACCGGCGCCCAGCGCGCCACCGTTCGCGCCGCGTTGGAGCTGTCCATTGCCAACGCCGCCGTGGTTCGCGCCGCGGCGCTGACGACGCTCGGGGCGCCCCCGTCGTCATACTCGACATCGATGACGACCGCGGGCGCCTGACCAACCGCAACCCGGTCCAGCGCGCGGCCCGTCCCGGGGGCGGCGCGCTGGACCGCTGCTCTGCGTGACCGCGACTGGCGGTGATGAGAGAGTCGGGGTCACTTTGAACTCGCCCAACGCGCTCTTCACAATAGATATTCATCCACTTCACAGGAGTTTCCAAAGATCCGCCGATACTGTGGTGTTCCATAGAAGGGGATCACGATGAGCAGATGGGCCGTACGAAGCGTGGGCGCTCTGGCCCTCGTGATGTCCCTCGCCCTCGCGGCCCCGACCGCCGCCGTCGCGGGCAGTTCGCCAACGGTCACCATCGCTCCATTGTTATTGAAGGCGTACCACGTCGCGGAGAGGGCCTACCTCACGCAGCTCAAGACGATTAACGCAACGTTTTCGTTGGCCGTCGCGACCGCCAAGTCCAACTACGTCGCGGCCCTGTCGGTCGCGACGAGCGCCGCCAATCGGATCACCGCTCGAGCCGCGTTGCACCTGGCCATCGTCAACGCCACCGTCGCGAGGGCGACCGCACTGAGCTCCCTCGGTAAGGCGCCGGTCAACCCCAATCGGTTCCATCACTAGAGTTCAGATAATCGGGTCGTAGAACGTCAACCGCGATCGCCATTTCGGCCCAGTCGTTGCGCTAGTCCAGCGCCACGACGTCGAGCACCTCGTCGCGACCCGTCCGTCCCACCCCACGCCGCCCTCGGGCCCGAAGGCCTTCGCCAATCGTGCGAGTACCGTCGGCGATGGCCACGCAGTGAAAGTAGAGATGTTCTCCGGCGTCGGTGAGCAGCACGCCGTCGCCGCGGCGATCGTCGAAACTCGCGACCACGCCGGTGACGTTGCTCAACGGGCCAGCGAGCCTTGACGCAGTAGTGACACCATCTCGAGGGCCGTCAACGCCGACTCTCGTCCCTTGTTGGACGCGTCGGGCAACGACCGCTCCAGCGCCTGTTCGACCGTGTTGGTCGTGAGCACGCCAAAGACGATCGGGACGCGGGTGCTCAGTTGCACGTCCTGAACGCCACGCGCGCACTCGCCCGCTACCACTTCGTAGTGGCCAGTCTCACCGCGAATCACCGCACCAAGGGTGATGACGACGTCGCGGGGCCGTTCCGCGTCGGCGTAGGCGAGAGCCGCGAGGGGGACCTCAAAGGCCCCGGGGACCCAGGCGACGGAGATGTCCGATCGGTCCACGCCCGCCCCGGTCAAGGTCGCGAGCGCGCCCTCCAAGAGCCTGGTCGTGATGCCACCGTTGAAACGGGCGCAGACGATGCCCACGCGCAGTCCCCGCCCTTGGCGCACTCCCTCGAGGTACTCGCCGACCTGGGCGCGAAAGGATTCGGCGATCGTGAGATCCAGTTCGGTGTCGTCACTCGACGTCATCGAGGCCCCCGAGAATGTGGCCGAGCCGCTCACGCTTCGTGCGCAGGTAGTCAATGTTGAACGCGGTCGGACTGCTCTCGAGCGGCACACGCTCAACGATGTTGAGTCCAAAGCCCTCGAGGCCGCCGTACTTCGAGGGGTTATTGGTCATGAGGCGCATACTGGTCACTCCAAGATCGACCAGGATCTGTGCACCGATGCCGTACTCGCGCGAGTCGACGGGGAGCCCGAGCTCAATATTCGCATCGACGGTGTCGCGACCATCCTCCTGAAGCGCGTAGGCGCGAATCTTGTGTCCGAGACCGATACCGCGGCCCTCGTGCCCGCGCAGGTAGACGACGACCCCCGTGCCCTCGGCGGCCACCTTCGCGAGGGCCGTTTCGAGCTGCGGACCGCAGTCACAGCGCAACGACCCGAAGACGTCGCCGGTCAGGCACTCGGAGTGGACCCGCACGAGCACGTCGTGCGCGCCGGCGATGTCGCCGTACACCATCGCGAGGTGCTGCTCGCCGTCGAGAACGCTCTCGAAGACGAAGACCTGGAACTGACCGTGCTCCGTCGGCAACGTCGCGTCGGCAATCCGCTTCACCAGTTTTTCGTGGTGACGGCGGTAGCGGATCAGGTCGGCAATGGAGATGATCGGGAGGTCGTGGGTCCGGGCGAACGCCTCGAGTTCGGGCAGGCGCGCCATGTCGGACTTGTCGGCAGTGACGATTTCGCACAGGACGCCCGAGGGGTACTTGCCGGCCAGGCGACAGAGGTCGACCGTCGCTTCGGTGTGGCCCGCGCGCTTCAGCACGCCGCCGGGACGGTAGCGCAGCGGGAAGATGTGACCCGGCCGATTGAGGTCGGACGGTCGGGTCAGCGGATCGATTAACGCGCGCACGGTCGCCGCGCGGTCACTGGCCGAGATTCCCGTCGAGGTCCCGTGGCGATAGTCCACGGTGACCGTGAAAGCAGTGCGCTGCGCCTCAGTGTTGGCCACGACCATAAGGGGCAGGTCGAGGTCGTCGGCCCGCGCCGACTCGAGCGGCACGCAGAACACCCCCGACGTGTGCTCGAGGTAGAACGCCATGCTCTCGGGCGTCACGTCTTCGGCGGGCATGATGAGGTCGCCCTCATTCTCGCGGTCCTCGTCGTCGACGACCACGACCATGCCGCCACTGCGCAACTGAGCAATCGCCACTTCGATGGATGACAGAGCCATCAGACCTCCACGTCGATACGTATATCTTCGCCGATACGTCGTACGTCCACCACTCGGCCACGGCGAAGGGCGTCGATGGTCGGGGTCTGCAGGAGTTGCAAGGCGCCGCGGGTTCCTTGGGCCCCCGCGAACGCGGGCGCCTGATACCACACGACGTGGTTGACGAGACCGGCCGCGATGAAGGCACTCGTGGTCGTCGGACCGCCCTCGACCAACAGTTGCAAGACGTCGAGTCCGCCGAGTTCGTCGAGCACGTGACCGAGATCGCCACTCATCTCGAGACAGGGCCGCACTTTGGCCTCTTCGGGGGCTCGACCGAGCACCACGCGCAGGGGCTCGACCACGATGTCATCGAGTCGCGCCGTGAGCGAGGGGTCGTCGGAGCGGACGGTCCCGGCGCCGACGAGGACGGCCTGGCTCTGGGCGCGCAGGACGTGCGCGTCGCGACGGGCTTCGGGCCCGGTGATCCACTGGCTCGAGCCGTCGGCCATGGCGACGATGCCGTCGAGCGTGCTCGCGAACTTCACCACGACGTAGGGCCGCCCGGTCACTCGATGCCAGATGTACGAGGCGAGTTGGGCGCGCACGAGATCCCCTTCGACGCCGACCTCCACCTCGACGCCCGCCGCCCGTAGGCGCTCAATACCTTGGCCCGACGCACGCGAGTCCGGGTCGAGCGTGCCTACGATGACTCGCGCGACACCGGCGGCGATGATGGCCTCGACGCACGGTCCCGTCCGTCCAACGTGACAGCACGGTTCCAGGGTCACCACCATCGTGGCGCCCCGCGCCGCGTCGCCCGCCCGGCGCAGCGCCTCCACCTCGGCGTGCGACTCGCCGGGAACTTGCGTGTGACCCTCGGCGACGATGACGCCCGCCGCGCTCACCACGAGGGCGCCGACCCAGGGGTTCGGTGGGGCGAGGAAGCGGGCCTTTTCGCCCGCGGCGATCGCCATGGTCATGAGTTCGGAGGGGGCGAACCTCATCGCTGCGCCGCGCGGGCGGCCACGCGAAGCGCGTGGGCCGCCTCGAGGGGGGCGGACCGGCCAAAGATCGCCGAGCCGGCCACGAGCACGTTGGCGCCAGCGCTCACCACAATCGGGGCCGTGGTGACGTCGATCCCGCCGTCGACCTCGATGTCCACGGGCAGGGCGTTGGCGTCGACTTCGCGCCGCGCCGCCGCGACCTTGGTCATGACGTCGCCCATGAACGACTGGCCGCCGAAGCCCGGAAAGACCGTCATCAATAGGAGCAGGTCGATGTCGCCGAGGAAGGGGGCGACGCTTTCAAAGGCGGTGTCGGGGTTGGCCGCCAGTCCGACGCGCAGCCCCAGGGCCCGGGCGTCTTCAATCAGTTTCGCGGTGCCCCCGATCTCCACGTGCACGGTACAGCCGTCGGCTCCGGCGTTGGCGAAGGCTTCCAGGTACCGCCCCGGCTCACTCATCATCAGATGACAGTCAAAAAATCGCGTGCTGTAGCGGCGCAGCGAGTGCACGACGGGCGGTCCAATCGACACGTTCGGCACGAAGTGCCCGTCCATGACGTCGACGTGCAGCCAGTCAGTCTCGGCGTCGATTTCGCGCACCGCGTCACCCAATTCGCCAAAGTCCGCGGCCAGAATCGACGGCGCCACGCGCAGGGCTCCGGCGGGACCGGCCTCGATCAATGTCACGCGGTCAGCCTAGGTGGTCGACCCCTCCGCTAGGACCACCGCGTGTTGTCCGCGTGGAGGCGCGCGCCCAGCCACCACGCGGAGGCCTCCATCATTCGAGCGCCCTCCGGATGTACTGCGTCGAGCACGACGGCGCCGTCGTGCAGACCGAGCAGCACCGCGCCGTCGCGCACGCCAATCGATCCCGACGCCACGTGACTATCGCTCCGGTGCACACGGCTGACACCGAGGCGGCGACCCGCGACAAAACAGAACGCCCGACCGAGGCGCACCGTGCGGGCCGCTACCGCCGTGGTCATTGACGGGATCACGTGGTAGGTCTCATTCGTCAGTTTGGCGGCGTAGGTCGCTTCACCCTCCTGGGGTTTCGGAGTCGCGAGCAGGGTGCGCGACGCGAGGACCTCGAGCAGGGCCTCGGCGCCGAGGGCCGCCAGTTCGACTCGTAGGTCGAGCGCCGTCTTCGCGTCGATGGCGGTGCGCCGCACGAGGTGGACGGGACCGGTGTCGAGCCCCTCGTCGAGGCTCATGATGCTGACGCCGGTCACG
Source organism: Acidimicrobiales bacterium (assembly GCA_025362585.1). Lineage (GTDB taxonomy): Bacteria > Actinomycetota > Acidimicrobiia > Acidimicrobiales > RAAP-2 > RAAP-2. The sequence continues at coordinate 27,711 of JANYFR010000021.1, forward strand.
TCGTCACCGGCGAGAATGGCGCGTTCGATGGGGGCCGCGCCGCGCCACCGGGGCAAGAGCGAAAAGTGCACGTTGAGCATGGCGGTGCGCTCGAGCAGCGTTGCGGGAATCATTGCTCCGAAGGCGACGACGACGCCGAGCTCGACGTTCGCCACCTCGACGTCGCCCAGCGAGTGTCCGACGGGGATCGTCAGGTCCACGGCGGCCGCCTTCACCGCGCTCGGTTGGAGCGCGCCTCCGCGGCCCCGACGCCGGTCGGGACGAGTGATAACCGTCGCCACGTCGTGGCCCGCCTCGACCAGGGCCCGCAAGACGACCACGGCCGGTTCGGGTGTTCCGAGGAACGCGAGGCGCATCGCTCGCCTACAGCAGGTGCAGGCCGTCGGGATCGTGGCTGGCGATCGGGAATCGGCGCTGGCGAAGGAGTCTCTTAGCCTCCTTCTTCTGATCAGCGTCGAGTCGCTCGATCAACAGGACGCCGTTCAAGTGATCCATCTCGTGTTGAAAGATTCGACCCTCGAACTCGTCGGCCTCGATGCTGAGTTCGTTGCCGTCCAGATCGAAGCCCACCAGGTGAACGACGTTGGCCCGAGTGATATCCCAACTGAGGCCCGGCACCGAGAGGCACCCCTCCTCGTAGGTCCACTCGCCGTCGGTCTCGACGATGACCGGATTGACCACCACGACCGGGCCGTCGCCCTTGTCGTAAACGAACAGACGCTTCTGCACGCCAACCTGATTCGCCGCGAGTCCGACGCCCGGCGCCTCGTACATCGTCTCAATCATCGTCTCGGCGAGCACGGCCACTTTGGCGTCGATGTTCTCGATCTCGGTGGTCACCAGGTTCAGCACTGGGTCGCCGTACGTTCGAATGGGCAACGTGTTCACCCCACTACGATACCGCCCGCCACTTCACGCTTTGACGGGCGTTACTGCACCGCGACGCGAAGTTTGGCGAAGGGACGTTGCGCTCGACCCAGCGCGTCCACCAACGTCGCGACGTCCGGCGCACGCAGCTCGAAGCCCAGCGACGTCGGATGAACGCTCACGTCGCCGCCGAACTGTTCCACGAAGCTCGCCCCGCCCTCTCCCGTCACCTCGGCCCGCGCGCCAAAGGGTGACGCTCCGAGGTCGCGCGCCGTGGCGACGTCACCCTCGACGATCTCGTCGAAACGACCTCGCTCCAGTGCGCTGATCACCTCGTCGCCCCCCCGGCGCGTCTGGAGCACCACCAGGCCGCGACCCTCGCGCCGCGAGCCCACCAGCCGACCGGCCTTGCCCACGGCCACCACGGCCTCGCGTCGAGCGGACTCGCGTGGCGCCAGCAGGTACTGGTCGAAGTCGACGAAGATCACGAGAGCGCTACGACGCACGCGCTGCCAGACCGCCTCGGTACCCACGACCACCCGTTCGAGGGGTCGCGCCGCCTCGCTCGACGCGGTCAGTTCGCTCACCGGACACGACAACTGGGCGGCGACGTCACGCGCCAGTGTCGTCACGCCTACGCGCACCCGCTTGAGATTCGTCGCACCACACGTCCGACAGAAGTTGGCCCGCGGCTCGTGGCGCGCCCCACAGGCGAGTTGGTCGCCGAACTCCTCCTCGGCCTGGGTGCAGTGCGCGCACCGCGCCAACTCTCCGCACGTGCGACAGGCGAAGAGACGTCCGGAGCCGAGGCGTTGCAACACGACCGTCACGGCCAGCGCCTCGTTCCCGCCCAGGGCCCGATGGGCCGCGTCGAGCGACGGGCGCGACAGCACGCCGTCGTGGGGGTCACTCGTGCGGCGGTCCACGACCTCGAGCCGGGGCCACCCGCTGGCGACGTCAACCTCAATCTCGTAGGTCCCACGATCGAGCAGGCTCGGCGACGGGACCATCGAGGTACACCACAGGGGGGCGCCGTCACGTCGGCAGCGCTCGCGGAGCATTGTGACGGCGTCCCAGGTCGGCGCGCCCGTGTTTCGATAGGACTCGTCGTCGGCGTCGACGACCACGGCGCCGGCGACCCGGGGCACCGGGGCCAGAGCCGCCCCCCTCGATCCCACGACGACCGGCCAGCCCGCGCGCATACGATCCCACTGAGCCTCCCCCGCCGCCACGGCGAGTCCCCGCTGCTCGAGTCGTCCCCGCAGCCGTTGGGCCCAGGCCTCGGTGGGCACGAGCACGAGGAGAGATCCCTCGCTCGACGACACCCTCGCGTAGGCCCCGAGGATCAGCGCGAGGGGGTCGGTGTTCGGCGAGACCTGCAGGACCCCCGGGGCGAAGGCCGTGGCGACGTGGGCGACGGCCTCGGCGAGCGGCGCGGAGGGCGGTGGCGGCGTGATCGTCGTGACGAGTCGGCGCGGTGACGTCGCGATCAAGAGCCGCGAGAGCGGGCTGTACCAGCGCTCGCTGGCCCAGGCGAGCAGGTCCATGAGCGAGGGGGGCGGCCCGTACCCGAGCCACTTGACGAGCGGTTTCAGCCCCTCACTCCAGACGGCGTCGCCGGTGACCCAGCCCCGCACCGAACGATGGTTGAAGTCGACGCGAACGCGGTCGCCGATGCCCACGAGGTCCGTAGCGTCGGTGACCGCGTAGTCGAAGGGTCGGTCGACCGGCGCCACCTCGGTGACCACCTGCACCGCGCGCGCGGTCACTGCTAGAGCGACAGTTCCCGGCGCAGTTCGTCGACGCGGGGCGTCTGCTCCCAGGTGAAGCCCTGGTCGCTGCGCCCGAAGTGGCCGTAGGCGGCGGTGCGTTGATAGACCGGCCGACGCAGGTCCAGGTCTCGAATAATGGCCGCCGGTCGCAGATCAAAGAGCGCGTCGACGGCCTTGGCAATCTGCGCGCGGTCGACCCGCTCGGTGCCGAAGGTCTCCACGATCACCGACACCGGACGGGCCACGCCAATGGCGTAGGCCACCTGAACCTCGCACCGCTCGGCCGCCCCCGAGGCGACCACGTGCTTCGCGACCCAGCGCGCGGCGTAGGCCCCCGAACGGTCGACCTTCGAGGGGTCCTTGCCCGAGAAGGCGCCGCCGCCGTGACGGGCCATGCCGCCGTAGGTGTCGACGATGATCTTGCGCCCCGTGAGGCCGGTGTCGGCGTGGGGTCCACCGAGGACGAACTTGCCCGACGGGTTCACGAAGACTCGCATGGCGCTGGTGTCGAGATCCTGGGGCAGGACCGGCTTGATAACATGCTCGATCAGGTCATTCTTAATCGTCGTCTGCGAGTCGTAGCCGTCCTCGTGCTGGGTCGAAATGAGGACGGTATCGATCGCCACGGGGCGACCGTCTTCGTAGACCACCGTGACCTGGGTCTTGCCGTCGGGACGCAGGTAGGGCACCAGACCTGAGTGACGCACCTGGGCGAGGCGCATGGCGAGGCGGTGGGCCAACCATATTGGCAGCGGCATGTAGTCGTCGTTGTCCTGGCAGGCGTAGCCGAACATCATTCCCTGGTCGCCAGCGCCGAGCGCGTTGAGGCCGTCCTCGCCCCCCGCCCCGGAGCGGTGTTCGAAGGCCGTGTCGACGCCGTCGGCGATGTCGGGGCTCTGCTTGTCGAGGGCCACGAGGATCCCGCAGCTGCGACCGTCGAAGCCCATATCGCCATCGTTGTAACCAATGTCGATGATGGTCTGGCGCGCCAACTGGTTGATGTCGACGTAGGCAGTCGTGGTGATCTCGCCGGCGACCACGCACAGTCCGGTCGTGAGCAACGTCTCGCAAGCGACTCGGGCCGTGGGGTCTTGGCTGAGAATGGCGTCGAGCACCGCGTCCGAGACCTGATCGGCGATCTTGTCCGGGTGGCCTTCGGTCACCGACTCCGAGGTGAAGAGAGTGCGGTCGCTCATGTGGCTCCTTGCGATAGCAGTGAGGCCACCCTAGTCAAAATGGCAAGCGAAATCGCCGCTTTGGACCGTAGCGACACGGTCTCGGCGACCTCGTGACGATCGAGCAGCGTCACTTCATTGGTCGCGTGCTCGAAGCCCACGTGGGGCGCGGCGACGTCGTTGACGACGAGCAGGTCAACGCCCTTGGCGCGCAGCTTGGCGAGCGCCTGCGCCACCACGTCACTGGTCTCGGCGGCGAAGCCCACGATGACCTGGCCGGGGTGACGCCTCGCGACGAGGTCGCCTAGAACGTCCTTGGTCGCGACGAAGTCGAGCTGGGGCACCCCGAGGTGCCTCTTCAGCTTCTCGTCCGATGCCTCGACGGTGAAATCCGCGACCGCGGCCGCCATGATCACGCAGTCGGCGTCGTCGGTGCGCTGGAGCATCGCGGCGTGCAACTCTGCCGCGGTCTGCACCGCGACGACGTCAATCGAGCGCACCGTGTCGAGGGCGAGAGGCAGGTCGACGGTGGTCACGAGCGTCACCCGGGCCCCGAGTCGGTGCGCCACTTCAGCCAGGGCGTAGCCCTGACGACCCGACGAGCGGTTAGTGATGACCCGCACCGGGTCGATCGGTTCACGAGTGCCGCCAGCGCTGATGAGCACGTGACGACCCGAGAGCGGGCCACGATAGCCACGTACGATGCGCTCGATCAGCATGAAGATGTCGTCAGGTTCGGGCATCCGACCCGTACCGGCGTCGCCGCCGGCGAGTGGCCCCGTGGCCGGTTCCAAAACGAGCACGCCGCGTCGGCGCAACGTCGCCACGTTCTCCTGGACCGAGGGCTGTTCCCACATTTCAGTGTGCATCGCCGGACAGAGCAGCACGGGCGCGCGCGTCGCGAGCAACGTCGCGCAAAGCAGGTCGTCGGCGAGACCCATCGCGTAGCGCGCGATGAGGTGCGCGGTCGCGGGCGCCACGACCACGAGGTCGGCGCTTTGGCCGAGGGAGGTGTGGGGAATGGGCGTCGTCGCGTCGCCAAAGAGATCGGTACGCGCGGGCTCACTGGCGAGCGCCGAGAAGGTGACGGCGCCGACGAAACGCGTGGCGTCGGGAGTGAGGATCGGGGCCACGTGGTAACCGGCGTCGCGCAGTCGGCGCAGCAACTCAACGGACTTGTAGGCGGCGATGCCGCCGGCGACCCCTAGGACAATTCGTGGTGGCGACGAATTAGGCGTCGCGGAGGGCATCGGTGAAGGCGTCCAGGTCACTGTTGGCGTCCTGGCGAGCCTGCTCGAGGGCCTCCGCCTGGAGCCGCTCGTCTTCGAGCTCCGCCACGGTCGGACGGTGGAACTCCAGTTTGCCCTGGTAGAGCTCCTCCATCGCGAGTGACAGCGACTTGTTGGACATCGAGGCTACCTGGGGTGGAATGAGAGCGCCGTGGCCCGAACCGAGACCGTTGTAGTACTCATTGATCTCGCGGGCGCGAATCGCCGACACGGCCACCAGCGTGAACTTGGAGTCGCCGACCTTGTGCAGGAGCGACTCGATGGGTGGGTCGACGAGTGTGGGACGTTCGGCCATGATATTCAGTCCTTTTTCGAGGGGTCTCGCCGGCGCTGACGAAGTTCTTCCAGTATAGAGAGGATTTCGCCGGTCGCAGTGCCGAGGTCGTCGTTCACGACCTCGTAGGAGGCCAGTTCACGGCCCCGAGCCAGTTCGCGGGGCGTACTGGAGAGACGAAACTTCACGTGCTCCTCGTGATCGCCCCTCGCGCGCAGTCGCTCTTCGAGCTCTTCGAGCGAGGGCGGCATGATGAGAAACACCACGGTGTCCGAAACCTTTTGTCGCACCTGCTCGGCGCCCTGCACCTCGATTTCCAACAGAACGTCACGGCCGACGGGCGCGTCGGGCACCGGCGTGCCGTACAGGTTCTCGTTGAACTCCGCCCACTCGAGAAACTTTTCGTCAGCGACGGCACGCTCGAAAGTGGGGCGGTCGACGAAGTGATACTCGTTGCCGTCCTCGGTATCGCGCCGCGTTCTCGTCGTCCAACTCTGGGACAGCCACAGTTGTTCGTCGGCGTCGATCAGACGCTGCGCGAGGGTGCCCTTGCCTACCCCGCCGGGGCCGATGAGAACCACCAACAGTGGTTTAGCGGACAAGGGCTCGAAAGAGTTCGACGCGCTGCTTAGGACCGAGCCCTCGAATGCGTCGCGTCTGGGCGATCGAGGCGTTGCGCATAATCCGCTCGGCCTTCACCTCGCCAATCGCCGGGAGTGCGCTAATTAAGTCGTAGGCGCGCATCTGGGCCACGCACTCCTCGCGCGCCGCGAGTTCGAACAACTCCTCGAGGGAGAGTTCGCCCGACTTCACCATTCGCTTCACTTCGGCGCGACGGCGTCGGTTCGCCACCGCGAGACGCGACGCCTCAACACGCTGCTCTTGCGACAGGGTTGGCGGGGTCGGGCTCACCATTTCAGATTACCCCCTTAGTGCAACTTCTGTTCAGGGCAGCGCTTGACTGAGATCATCGCGCCAACGGCGCGCCGCGTCGCGCAGACCGGCGCGGTCGGGGCCGGCCTGGAGTATCGCTCGGCTGACGCTCGGCAACACGGTACCGGGCGGACAGCGTTCGAAGAGCCTCGCCACGTGGTCGGCGGTCGCCCCCTGGGCTCCAACACCGGGCACGAGAAATGGGCCCCCGACCGTCGCCAAATCGAAGAGCGGGCGGTCTCGCGTCGCACCGAGCACCACGCCAATCACGCCTCGACCATCGGCGCGTTGATTCAGTTCGGCGATGGAACGTAGTACCAACTCCTGGACCCGCTCGTTACTGGCGGTGCGCGCGCTCTGGAGCGCCCGTCCCTCGTCGTTGCTGGTGGCGGCGAGCACGAAGACCCCTCGACCGGACTCGGCGGCGAGATCGAAGAGCGGGCTCAACGCGCCGACCCCCAGATACGGGCTCGTGGTCACCGCGTCGGCGCGCAGCGGCGAGCGATCGCTCAACCACGCGTCGGCGTAGCCGACGTTCGACCCCGCCACGTCGCCGCGCTTGGCGTCGGCAACGACCAAGACGCCGGCGTCGCGGGCGTCGTCGAGGAGCCGTTCGAGCACGCGGTAGCCGGCGGCGCCAAAGCGCTCGAAGAAGGCGACCTGCGGCTTGATGGCGGCCGCCGTGTCGATCACCGCGTCGAGCACGGCGAGAGCGCAGAACTCGAGGCCCTCGACCGAGTCGGGCCGGTCCCACGATTCGAGCAGCTGTCGACTCGGGTCGATACCGACGCAGAGCGGTCCGAGGCTTCGTACCCGATCGAAGAGACGAACGGCGAACGGCTCACCCATGGGCCGCTCCGACGAGTTCGCCGACCCGGTCGACGCCGTGGCGCTTCATCCAGTGCACGAGGCCCCGCAGCACGACCCACGGCGCCCGAGGGTCGGCGAAGGTCGCCGTACCGACTTGCACGGCGTTGGCCCCGGCCATGAGCATCGCGACCGCGTCCTCGCCACTGGCGACGCCACCCACCCCGACGATCGAGCAGTTCGGGTAGGCCACGCGACAGTCGTACACGGCGCGCAGCGCCACGGGCAATATGCCCGGTCCACTGACTCCGCCGCCACCGTTGCCCAGCGTCGGGCGGCGCCGTTCGACGTCAATGCCGAGACCGAGCACCGTGTTCACGAGTACCAGGGCCTCGGCGCCGGCGTCGAGGGCGGCGCCGGCGATCTCGACGAGGTCGGGTGTGTTAGGGCTGAGTTTCACCCAGAGTGGGACCCCCGCGACGGCCGCGGCGCGCACGATCTCGGCGGTGGCGCTCGCCGAGTGTGCGAACATCGACGAACGGCTTTCCAGGTTCGGACAGCTGGCGTTGACCTCGAGCGCCACGACCGCTGCGCCCCGGAGACTCTCGGCGGCCTCAGCGAACTCGGCCACGCTGCGCCCCCATATCGAGCCAACGACGACGGCGCCGTGCGCCGCGAGTCCCGGGAGGTACGTCGCGCGCCACGCGGCGACCCCCGGTCCCGCGAGGCCCACCGAGTTGAGCAGGTGCGCACCCGACGACGCCACGCGCGGCGGGGGGTTCCCCTCCCAGGCAAAGGCCGCGAGCGATTTGGTGACAACCGCACCGAGCTCGGCGAGATCGCCGTAGCCGGCCAGCTCGTCGCCGTAGCCCGAGGTACCTGCCGCGGTCAGCACTGGCGCCCGCAGGGTGATGGAACCAACGTCGCACGTCACGTCACTCATCGGTGCAACTCCTGGAGTGACCGCACTCGCCATCCGTGTTCGCGGCTGTCCGCGATACCCTTGGCCGCCGCGAAACCGGCACTGAGCGTGGTGAGACAGGGCACCGCGTGCCCGACGCAGGTGGTGCGGATCAGTGCGCCGTCGGCGCGCGCGCCGCCACCCGACGGAGTGTTCACCACGAGGTGGACGTCGCCAGCAACAATCATCGAGACCGCGTCGACGCCGAGATCGGTGAGGCCGACCTTGCCAACCAGGGTGGCGACTGGCACGTCGTGCGCGCGCAGGTAGCCAGCGGTGCCGACGGTGGCGGCGATAGTGAAGCCCAGTAGCGCGAACTGGCGGGCGAGGACCAAACCCTGAACCTTGTCGCTATCGGCCAGGGACATGAAGATCTGACCTTCGTCGGGCAGGCGGGAGCCGGCGGCCAGCTGGGCCTTGGCGAAGGCGATGCCGAAACTCTCCCCGACGCCCATGACCTCACCGGTCGAACGCATCTCGGGACCGAGAATGATGTCCACTCCCGGGAATCGACTGAAGGGCAGAACGGCCTCTTTCACGCAGACGTAGCCGGGCGGCGACACGTCGGTCGGCACCACGCCGAGAGTGCGCAACTCGCGCAACGACTGACCCATCATGACTCGTACGGCCACCTCGGCCACGGCGACGCCCGTTGCCTTGGCGACGAACGGAACGGTTCGACTGGCCCGTGGGTTTGCCTCGAGCACGAAGAGCTCCTCGTGCTTCACCGCGTACTGCACGTTGACGAGGCCGACGACGGCGAGCGCCTCGGCGATCTTCGCGGTGCTGGCGCGCAGTTCGCCGAGCACCGCGTCGCTCAGCGTCTGGGGCGGCAGCGCGCACGCCGAGTCCCCCGAGTGGACGCCGGCCTCTTCGACGTGCTCCATCACCCCCGCGATGAAGACCTCACCGGACTGGTCGCGAACGGCGTCGACGTCGACCTCGATCGCGTCCTCCAAGAAACTGTCGATCAGGATCGGTCGATTCGCCGACACGCCCCCTTCGCGCGCGAGGGACCCGCGGGCGCTCGTGAGATCATCCATGACGCGGGCCAGTGCGACGTCGTCGTAGACGATCTCCATCGCCCGACCACCGAGCACGTAACTCGGCCGCACGAGTACGGGGTACCCAATGCGACGAACGATGGCCTTGGCCTCACCCAGGGTGAGCGCGACGTCGCCCGGCGGTTGGCGCAGGCCCAGCGCCGAACAGATCGCCGACCACTGTGCGCGGTCCTCGGCGGCGTCGATCGAAGCCACCGGAGTCCCGAGGACGAGCGCCGGATCGAGGGAGTGCGAGAGTTTGAGTGGGGTCTGGCCGCCGAGTGAGACGATGACGCCGACTACGCGCGCGCCGTCGACGCAGGCGGCCTGTTCGGCACTGATCACCTCGGCGACGTCGTGGGCGGTGAGGGGCTCGAAGTACAAGCGGTCCGACGTCGAATAGTCGGTCGACACGGTCTCGGGGTTGCAGTTCACCATCACGGTCTCGTACTCCATGGCGCGAAGCGCCATCGCCGCGTGCACGCAGCAGTAGTCGAATTCGATCCCCTGGCCAATGCGATTCGGTCCCGAACCGAGGATGATCACGCGATCGCGTGCCGAAGGCTGCACCTCGGTCGTGTCTTCGTAGGTGCTGTAGTGATAGGGCGTGGACGCTTCGAACTCGGCCGCGCACGTATCGACTGTCTTGAAGACCGTGGGGACGCCGGCCCTGCGACGTAACGCCGTCACGTCCGAGTCGCGTCGGCCCGTGAGATCGGCGATCTGGGGATCGGAGAATCCCCACTGCTTGAATCGTCGCCACCCTCGCGCGTCGAGCCCTTCGAGATCGAGGTCGGGCGTCAGTTCGCGCTCGCGCTCGACGATAGCGACGAGTTGGTGAATGAACCAGGGGTCAATGCGGGTGCGCGCGGCGACCTCCTCCATCGAGGCACCCCGCCACAGCACCTCGTGGAGCGCGAAGAGTCGCTCCGGCGTCGCTACCTCGCAGAGGCGCCAGAGTGCTGTCTCGTCGAGGTCGGTGAACTCCGAGGCGCTCCCGAGTGCGAACCCGGCGCGACCCTGTTCGAGGGACCGCACCGCCTTTTGCAGTGACTCCGCGAAGTTGCGTCCAATGGCCATCACTTCGCCGACGGACTGCATTCGAGTACCGAGCTCGGGCGTCGAACCCGGCAGCTTCTCAAAGGCCCAGCGCGGAATCTTGGTGACGACGTAGTCAATGGCCGGTTCGAAGCTGGCCGGTGTCACTCGCGTGATGTCATTCTGAATTTCGTCGAGGGTGTAGCCGACCGCGAGTCGCGCGGCGATTTTGGCGATCGGGAATCCGGTCGCCTTGGACGCGAGTGCGCTCGATCGACTGACGCGAGGATTCATCTCGATGACCAGACGTTCGCCATCGAGCGGGTTGACCGCGAACTGGACGTTCGAACCACCGGTCTCGACCCCCACCCGGCGCAACACGGCAAAGGCGTCATCGCGCATGGCCTGGAATTCGACGTCCGAGAGGGTCTGGGCGGGGGCGACGGTGATCGAGTCACCGGTGTGCACGCCCATGGGATCGAAGTTTTCGATACTACAGATGACGACGCAGTTGTCGGCGACGTCGCGCATCACCTCGAGCTCGAACTCCTTCCAACCGGCAATCGACCGCTCGACGAGAATTTCGCGAATCGGCGACGCCGCCAGACCCTCTTCGGCGAGGCGTCGAAAGGTTTCGATCTCGTGGGCGATGCCGGTACCGGCCCCGCCGAGGATGTAACTCGGGCGCACGATGATCGGCCATCCGATGCGTTCGACGACCGCGATCGCTTCGTCGATGGTACGCGCGAATCCCGATTCGGGTACCGCGAGGTTGATGTCGGCCATCGCGGCCTTGAAGAGCTCGCGGTCCTCGGCGGTCGCGATCGCCTCGGGCCTGGCCCCAATTACTTCGACACCGAGCCGATCGATGACGCCGCGCCGCACCAGTTCCATCGTCAAATTGAGCGCCGTCTGTCCTCCGAGGGTCGCGAGCAACGCGTCGGGCCGTTCGCGCTCCAGTATGTCGGTGACCACATCGGCGTCGAGCGGCTCGATGTAGGTGACGTCGGCGGTCACGGGGTCGGTCATGATCGTCGCGGGATTCGAATTTACGAGAATGACGCGGAAACCGTCGGCGCGCAGGACCTGGCAGGCCTGGGTCCCCGAGTAGTCAAACTCACAGGCCTGGCCAATGACGATGGGACCCGATCCGATGACCATGATCGACTCGATGTCACGACGACGGGGCATCAGAGCGACGCTCGCACGCCAGAACGAAGTAGGGACTCGAAGCGATCGAAGAGGTAGCGCGCGTCGTGGGGGCCCGGGCCGGCCTCGGGGTGGTACTGCACCGAGAAGCAGCGATCCGAACTCGACGACAGACCCTCGATGACGCCGTCGTTCAGGTTCACGTGGCTCACGACACCCCTCGAGAGCGAATCGGGGGTCACGGCGTAGTTGTGGTTCTGCGCGGTAATCTCAATGCGCCCGGTGGCGAGGTCCTTCACGGGATGGTTAGAACCGTGGTGGCCGAAGGGCAGCTTGAAGGTCGTCGCGCCGAGGGCGCTCGCGAGCAGCTGATGGCCGAGGCAGATGCCGAAGATCGGCACCGTGCCCACGAGTTCGGCAATGACTGACGTCGTTGCTCCGAGGGCCGCCGGATCGCCCGGTCCGTTCGAGAGGAACACCCCGTCAGGCTCGAGCGCACGGACCTCGTCCGCACTCGACGACGAGGGCACGACCGTGACTCGAAAGCGACTCGCCAGCAGGCGCACCATCGTGGCTTTGATGCCGAAGTCGTAGGCCACCACGTGCAGGTCCCCGTCGCCGCGACGGTAGGCCTCGCGAGTCGACACCATGGTCACCAGATCGGTGCCGTCGGTCCCGAGGGCTCGACGGGCCCCGCTACCTACCAGTGACTGCTCGGCGTGACCGAAGGCCCCGGGAAGGGCTCCGTGCGTTCGCAGGTGGCGCGTGAGGCGCCTCGTGTCAACACCGATCAGCGCCGCAACCCGGTGTCGGTGCAGGAAGGCTTCCAGCGACTCGACTGAGCGCCAATTGGATGGGAGATCCGACAGGTCGCGCACCACGATCCCACGACACCAGGGACGAATCGCCTCCTCGTCGAGCGGGGTCACTCCGTAGTTGCCAACGTGGGGATAGGTGAAGACCACCACCTGGCCGGCGTAGCTCGGATCAGTGATCACCTCTTGATAACCGCTCAACGCGGTATTGAAGACGAACTCGCCCGTCGTGACGCCGTCGTCGGGGAGATGACCGGCGGCGTAACCCTCGAACGTCGTGCCGTCGGCGAGGACCAGGGTGGCCGGCGGGCGCATCACGTCAGGACCCCGTCATCGACGACCAGTCGACCCTTCGCGATTGTGGCGCGAACTCGACCGCGCAGCGTTCGTCCTTCGTAGGGGGTGTTGGTCGCTCGGCTCGCGAGCTGGTGGCGGTCAACGACCCAGGTCACGCCGGGGTCGAAGACCACGAGGTTGGCATCCTCGCCCGCCGCGACAGCGCCACCGTGACCCGTGTGGCGAATCCGGACGTCGTCGTGACGCAGTTGGGCAATTCGCGCCGGACCGCGACTGAGGACCTCGAAGAAGCGCTGCGCGCTGGCGTCGGTCGCACCGAGCGCCTCAAAGACCAGCGACGCGGCGTGCTCGAGTCCGAGCATCCCTGCGGCCGCTTCGTCAAACGGGAGATCCTTCTGTTCGGGAGCGTGCGGCGCGTGGTCGGTGGCGACGGCGTCGACGTCGCCCGCCACCAGTGCCGTCCGGAGGGCCACGACGTCGGCGCTGGTTCGAAGTGGTGGATGGACCTTGAACTGCGGGTCGAACGACGCGCAGGCCCCCTCGTCCAGGGTGAGGTGGTGAGGCGCGACTTCGCACGTGACCGCCAAACCCGCGCGACGGGCCGCCACGACCAGCGCGACTGAACGGGCCGTCGAGAGGTGTAGGAAATGCATCGAGCCCCCCGTCAAGGCGACCAGTTCGAGGTCGCGCAGCACCATCAGTTCCTCGGCGAGCGCGGGCCGTCCGACCAGGCCCAGCCGACTACTCAACGGGCCCTCGTTCATCGAGCCCCCGTCGGCGAGACGCTCATCCTCCGCGTGCTGGGCCAAGCGCACGCCGAGGGGCCTGGCGTAGGTGAGGGCGCGGCGCATCAGCGACGGGTCCTGCACGCCGACGCCGTCGTCGGTGAACAGACGCACGCCGACCGCCGCCATTTCGGCCATCGGGGCGAGGAGTTCACCCCGCCGACCCTGGGTGATCGCGCCAGCGACGCAGACGTCGAGGGGGGTGCGGGCGCCACGTTCCAGGACGTACGAAACCAGCGCCACAGTGTCGAGGGCCGGTTCGGTGTTGGGCATTGCCACGATCGCGGTGTAGCCGCCGAGGGCCGCGGCGCGCGCGCCACTCGCCACCGTCTCGGCCTCCTCGCGTCCCGGCTCGCGCAGGTGCGCGTGGAGGTCAACGAGCCCGGGACCGACCCAGCAGTCCCGGACGTCGAGTTCACGCGTGCCGTGCGGCGCCTCGATGCCCGGAGCCACTTCCACGATCTTCCCCTCGACCACGAGTACGTCGGTCACCTGCGCCGAACCGTCGGCGACCACCAATCCCTGACGCAGCACGATGTTCACGACGCCCTCTCCTCGTCCGCGCCCGCGATGCTCAGATACAACACCGCCATGCGAACAGGGACGCCATTCTCGACCTGACGCCCGATAACCGCGGCCGGCGAGTCCGCCACCAGCGAGTCGATCTCGACACCGCGATTCATCGGACCCGGGTGCATGATGATGGCCTCGGGGCGTAATCGTCGCGCCCGACCGACGCTGAGCCCGTAGGTCGTGGTGAATTCACCAAGGGTCGGCACGAACGAACCACTGCCGCGCTCGCGCTGTAGGCGGAGCAGGGCCACCACGTCGGCCCACTCGATTGCCTCGTCGAAATCGGTCACGACCTCGACGGGCCACTGCTCGACGAACTCGGGCAGTAGCGTCGCGGGCGCCGCCACGCGGACGGCGGCGCCGAGGGCCACGTAGGCCGCAATATCGCTACGTGCGACCCGGCTGTGTCGAATGTCGCCCACGATTAGTACGCGCAGGCCCGCGAAGAGCTCGGCGCCGGTCTCGGTCCCGACGACTCCTCGGCGCTCGGCGAGGCACTGGCGGATCGTAAAGGCGTCGAGCAGACCTTGGGTCGGATGCTGGTGCAGACCGTCCCCGCCGTTGATTACTCGCACGTGGGGAACGTACCGACTCACCTGGAGTGCGGCGCCGCTCGACCGGTGGCGCATGACGACCGCGTCGATTCCCAGGGCGTCAACCGTGCCAATGGTGTCCCGCAGTGACTCACCCTTCTTCATGCTGCTCGACGCCACGGCCAGCGAGAGGACGTCGGCGCTCAGTCGCTTGGCGGCAGTTTCGAAACTGAGCCGGGTACGCGTCGACTCTTCGAAGAAGATCGAGGCGACCACCCGGCCCCGCAGCGCCGGCACCTTCTTGATGGTTCGCCGATTGACCTCGACGAAGGCCTCGGCGGTGTCGAGGACTTCGACGATCGCGTCGCGCGTCAACTCGTCTAGGGAGAGGAGGTTCTGGCCGCGAATCGACGTGATCACGCTCTCCCCTTCGTCCCGATCCAGACGCCGGCGAGGGTCGCGACGATCGCCTCATCGAGTGACGTCGGCAAGTTCTTGCCCACGTAGTCCGGTCGAATCGGGAGTTCCCGGTGCCCCCGGTCGACGATCACCGCCAACTGCACCACGCGAGGACGACCCCAGTCGGTCAGGGCGTTCAGGGCCGCTCGGACGGTGCGACCGGTGAAGAGGACGTCGTCGACGATGACGACGGTTTGGTTGGTCAGGTCGTGGTCGATCCGCGTGGTGGCCGGGATGGGCGCCGGATTGCGCGCCAGGTCGTCACGGTAAAAGGCGACGTCGAGGGAGCCCCAGCGAACGGCCCGACCAGTGATCTCGGTGAGCCCGTCAGCCAAGCGACGGGCGAAGTCGACCCCACCGGTCTGCAGTCCCACGACCACCACCTGATCGACGTCGCGAACGTGTTCAATGACCTCGTGCGCCATCCGTCGAAGGGCGCGCGCGACGTCGTCGGCACTCAGAAGTTGGGACCGCGGCACGAACGTGGGGTCGCGCAATCGAGCGTCGCGAAGACTGCTCACATCCACCGTGCCTCCCGTCGTTCGAGCCTCACGGGACTCGCTTCACGACTGCAGTCCACGGTAGCAGAAGGGCCGTGCGTACTGGCACGGTCCTACTGGCTCGACCCGTCGGGCTCTACCCGGCCCCGCCTCTTTCGGACGACGGACGAAACGACTCGATCGCCGGCGCGGGACCACGGCCCATGATCCGATCGAAGGAGTCCGACAACGACACCTCACTGTCGAGGGCCCGTCGGATGATCACGTAGATCGCGGGTAACGCCCAAAAGTCCCCGCAGACCCAGAGAATCGCCGCTCCGATCTGCTGGTCGGCGAAGGGTGAGAGGGTGACCCCGGCGACGTGCGCGTAGGCGTGGTACCAACTGACGTTGGTCAAGATGCTCATCGAGATCGCGAGGACTGTCATCACAACGTTCGTCGCCACAATTGCGCCGACCTGGAAGACGGGTCCGCGCGTCGGCCTCATCGGGTGCGAGGGAATGATCTGCAGCCAAAACAGCAGTCCGGTGACGATGAGACTGGTGTGCATGAGCCAGATGTGCACGAGGGCGTTGCTCTCGGCGGTATCGAACCACGACGGCACGTGCCAGAGCAGCATCACGACGTTGAACGAGATCACTGCCGTCCAGGGGTGTCGAATGAACCGGGCGAGGGCGCGCAGGCCACTGACGCGCGGACTGAGGCAGAAGAAGCGCCCCAGGGCCCGTCGCGACTTGACCGGCAGTGCGAACATGAGGGGAATCCACGGCGCCCCGGCGACGATGAGCATCGGGGCGAAGAACCCCAGCAGGACGTGATCGAGCATGTGCACGTAGAAGTATCTCGATGACCAGTAGTCGACCGGCGACACGATGGCGATGACCAGCACGACGAGGCCCGCGTACAAGAGCAGCGCGCGGTACCGACGCCGACGGGTGCGCGACGCCACTGAATGACCGCGGAGCCGGGCGAGGCCCACCTCGTGCGCAACGACCGTCACGGCGACGCCGAGCAACACCGGGTCGAAGGACCAGTGGTGCCAGAGGGTGTTCACGACGATTCGCCGTCGTTCCTCGAGGTCTCCTGCGACATGCGCAGCTGGGCCTGGTGCAACTCCCAGGCGGCCAGCATCCCTTCGAACTCCGGAGCGATCGACGGTGGCGGGTCGTGGTGGCGTTGGTCACGGGGATGGATCACCTGCCACCACATGTAGACCGAGAAGATTCCGAGGAGGGGCCACTCAAAGACGTAGGCCCAACTCAGCGCGTTACCACCGAGCGCTCGGCCGATCTCGAACCAGAACGCCACGGCGCAGAGCGCCAGGCCGACGGCCAGGGTCACGTGGGCCTTCCACGCCTCAGGTCGAGCGAGTCGTTGGCCCGAAACCTCGGACTGTTCGCCGGTGTCGACGTCGCCACTCCCCACGAGTTCACCCTACAACCGGCCTGCGCCTCGAGGTCTGAGGTGGGACCGTCGGTAGAGTGGTCGAGACCTGGTGATCATTGAGACGACGTGACGAGCAACACTCCCGAGAACTCCGACGCGCACTCGTCGCTGAGTGAGCGACAGCGCGCGGTGGCCTTCGCCCAAGCCAACGCGCCGGTGGGCGCCGACGGACTGGCACGGGTGGGACGCCCGCCGATTCCCGCCAAGTTCGTCGTGACGGTCGCGATTGTCTTCGTCGTGCTCGGCCTCGGCGGTGTCGTCATCGAGCACTTCTTTGGGGGAATCGGCACGACCAGGGCGACTTCGACGATCGTCACCCTTCCACCCTCCACCAATCGCGCCGGTCCCGCGCTGGATGGCCCGACCCGGGCGTTCATGGGAATGAAGGAGATTGCCTCGGCGACCGCGGCGCCGTTCGTGTTGCTCGACCAGTCGGGGCGGCCGTGGAGTCTGGCCGCTCAGCGAGGGAAGGTCGTGGTGCTCACCTTCTTCAACGCCGCCTGCAACGACGTCTGTCCCGTCGAGGGGGCGGAGATCCGCCGAGCGCGAACAGCGCTTGGCGCCACGGCCGACCGCGTCGAGTTCGCCGTGGTCAACTCCGATCCGAAGCACCTCACCCCGTCCCGGTCTCCCGCTGCACTCACGGTGCCCGGTCTCGAGCGCGCGACGACGGTGCACTTCCTCACCGGTTCGCTGCACCAGTTGAATGCCATCTGGATCGCCTACGGAGTCCGGGTGCGCGTCGGCGCCCTCGCGAATCAAGTGGCGCACAACGACGTGATGTACTTCATTTCGCCCGACGGGCGGCTTCGCTCCCTCGTCGTGCCGTTCGCTCGAGTCGACGACGCGGGCCGCTTTCATCTCTCGCCCTCCGAGGTGGGACGATTCGCGCAAGGCGTGGCCGCCGAAGCCATTAGTCTTGCCGGGTGATCAACGGCCAACCGACCCTTGAGGAACCTCGTTTCGACCCCGGGTCCATGGCGACGTCGTCGCTCAGTACCCAGCGTTCCTCCTGGTACCGGCGACCGTGGGTACTCCTCAGCGCGGCGCTAATTGTCATCGTGGCCGTCTCCATCGTCTCGGACCTACCGCACCCAATTTCGGCCGTCGAGGATGCTGCGGCCCAGAACGCGTCGTTGAAGCAGATCAATCACGACCTCGCGCCGTGCGCGTACGCGGTCGATGAGGCCTTTCGCTTCTACCGTCAGGACGTCGCTGGTCAACTGACGCCGGGCAAGATGAAGGTCGTCAACCTCTACTTGACCAACGACCAGACAGTCTGCTCATTCGCCAGTTCGGGAATGTCCGATCTGACGAACAATCTGCAAGTCCTCGACACCAGTGGTGGCAAGTACATTGACAAACTGCTTCTCGTGATCGTGACCTGGATGGACTCCAGCGCCAACGGTGCGATTTTTGATATTCAGCATCTCATTGCCCATCCGCACGATCCCAAACTATTGGCCGATCTCACCAAGCGCGAAAGGTTCCTCGAGGTCGACCGTCAGCGCGCCTTCGCCGACCTTGCCACGGCCCGCTCACTCGTCGGTGCCCCGCTCAACAACATCAACGTTCCCGCGATGGGCGTGCTGCCCGGAACTTGACGGGGTCTCCGGTGGCTAACGAGGTCGGTGGCGCGGGGACGGTGCGTTCCCCACCATCCACCTAGTCCGTGCCAAAGAATCCCCTCGTGCGCTCTTCGCGAATGAGCCGGCCGAGCTCTTCGTTGGGATCCTCCTCGGACTGCAGCCAGTAGACGAGATTCCAAAAGACGATTGGCACAAAAACGACGGCCGAGATGAGCCAAATGAGACCGGCGCTCAACTGTTGGTCCGCCGCGAGTGACAGACCGCGACCGGCCGCGTGGTGAAAGGCGGTGTACCACGAATTGTGCGACATGGCGTCGAGGTACGCCACCACCCAGGCCGTCCACATCACCCCCGTCGCCAGACCAATGCGATACGGTCGCGACGCTCCCGGGGCGAGCGGCGGAGACTCGACGAGATCGGTGAACAGCCAAGCTCCGCCGGTGACCAGGGTCAGGGCCTCGACGGACACGGCCCACGGATGATGAACCAAGAAGTCAACAACGGGTGCGACGCGCCAGAAGATCACCAACGCGGCGAAGGCCAGAGCCGCGGCCACCGCCCTTTGCTGATGCGACGCCGTCGAACGCGAGAGCGTCCACCGATCCACGGGGCGCACTGTGCCGACGGGCCGGCGCACGCCGTCAGGGTCGAGGTCGGGCGTGTCGCTCGACGCCAGTCCGAGACGGCGCCATGGCGCACCGCACACCAATAGGGGCCCCACGACAAAGGCCAAGACGCTGAACTGGACCGCCTGCACAAACTCGTAGCGAGCGGCCCACGACGCGACCGGCGGTACGAGAACGACGATCCCGAGCAGTGGCGCGAGCACCGCGAGCGTCAGGCGAAACGGCGCAACCCATTCTCGAGGGCGAGGACGAACCTCGCCGTTCACTCGGAGTGATGACGCTGGAAGAAGCCCCAGAGACAGACGACCACGAGCACGCCGAGCAGCACAACCATCGACTGCACTTGGGGTCCAATGTAGTTATCAACGGCTTGCATCATCATCACCTCACCATTCTAGATTTCGTGTGCCGCTCAATTCAACGAGTTCGTTCGCACTCACATTACGTAGAACATCGCTGACAGCAACGTGCCACTGACGGCCAGAAAGCCCCAGAAGTACGCCATCGATGCCACCCCGGCCCGGAACTGACGGGCGGTCGGCGCCGTCGAAAGCTCGGGCTTGTCGCCGCCGAGCTCACGGCGCATCCGCAGCGACCTCGCCAGAGTGGTCTCGAGCCAGTAGGTGCCGATGACGAGACTCATAATATTAATGACGGCGAAGCCGATGAAGGTCGACGTGTAGCCACTGGCGCCAGGAAAAAAGCCCAGCTTCGTCAACTGCCAGCACTGCACGATCAGACCCACCACGCCCGAGAGCACGCCCGTCCAGCCCGCCACCTGGAAGTCCGTAACGTCACCCTTGCGCAAACGGCGCTGTCCGACGTTCGCGAGCAGCGCCGTCGCCACCGTGAACAGGTACACCGCCACGCCGTACGCGATCGGAGCGTGCTGGCCGTGAGGACGCCAGAGCATTCCGTTGTTACTCGAGCGCAAGTAGAAGTACGAAAACACGAGTGACGCGATGAGAAAGGTGTACATACCAATGAACAGGCGTCCGCCCGACCAGATCGAACCGATCTGGGCTCGCAGTTCAAACTCGCGCTCTTCGGGGCTCTCACGGGGTCCCGTGAGCTTGTTGTAGGTGTCAGCCATGCGCTCTTCTCCACTCACCACTAGGTCTGGTCACTGCCGGACGCGGACGATCTCGCGGGGGTGTGGTCACCCAAGTCGGCGAACGCCGGAGCACCGACCTCGCTGTAGCGATACGGGTCGGTCATGATCACCGGAATCCGTTCAAAGTTGTACGGCGGCACGGGAGTGGCCGTCTGCCACTCGAGACCAAGGGAGTCCCAAGGATTCGCCGGCGCCTTCACAGGACTGATGAACATTGACCACATCAGGTTCGCGAAGAAAAGCAGGAACGACGCGCCGAGCAGGAACGCGCTGATTGACGAGAAGTCATTCAGCACTTGGAGGTTCTTGGCGTACGTAAACACGCGGCGAGGTTGACCGGCTAGTCCAATGATGAACATCGGAAAGAAGGTCAAGTTGAAGAAAATAAACATCGTCCAAAAGTGCCACTTGCCAATTCGAGAGTTCATCATCCGACCGGTCATCTTGGGCAACCAGAAGTACAGGCCGGCCATGAAGGCAAACAGCAGCCCGCCCATGATCGTGTAGTGGAAGTGCGAGAGGACGAAGAAGCCGCCGTGCACGGTGACGTTCACCGGGACGTCCGAGAGGAAGACTCCGGTCACGCCACCGATAAGGAAGTTGAAGAAGAGCGCCATGCAGAACAGCATGGGCACCTCGTATCTGATCTTGGCCTTATAGAGCGTACCCATTCCCACCAGGAAAATGAAGCCGGTGGGAATCGAGATCAACTCGGTGGTGAGCATGAAGAGTGGCCGCATATCGGGGTTGATCCCGCTCTGGAAGAGGTGATGCTGCCACACGAAAAAGGAGAGCAGGGCCACGCCCACCATGCCGGCGGC
The DNA here is from genome assembly GCA_025362585.1 of Acidimicrobiales bacterium. Lineage (GTDB taxonomy): Bacteria > Actinomycetota > Acidimicrobiia > Acidimicrobiales > RAAP-2 > RAAP-2. The sequence continues at coordinate 48,577 of JANYFR010000021.1, forward strand.
GGCCACCTTGTAGGCGAACAGTGGTTTTCGCGTGAAGACCGGCATGATCTCAAAGACGATGCCAAAGCCGGGCAGTGCCATGATGTACACCTCGGGGTGACCAAAGAACCAGAACAGGTTCTGCCACAAGTACGAACTGCCGCCGTGCTCGGTCACGTAGAACGCGGTCTCGACGGTCTTGTCGAGCAACCCGAAGAGTCCGCCCGCAACCAAGACCGGCGTCGCCAGGGTCAATAACGCCGCGGTGGCGAGCATCGACCAGGCGAAGATCGGCAAGCGACTCCACGTCATGCCCGGCGCACGGTAGTTGATGATGGTGATCGCGATGTTGAATCCGGCGGCCATCATGCCTAGTCCAATGACGGCGAAACCGAGCAGGTACGAGACCATGCCCGGACCGGCCTGGGTCTGCAACGGCGCGTAACCGGTCCAGCCAGTCGGGAATCCGCCGTAGGGCAGCGCCGAGAAGATCACCATGTAACCGGCGACGAATATCCAGAAACTGAACGCCTCGATACGGGGGAACGCCATGCGCCGTGACCCGATCATCAAGGGGACCAGATAGTTGCCAAGTGGACCAACGATAATCGACGTCGCCATCATCATCATCATGGTGCCGTGCTCACTGACGATTTTGATGTAGGTGTCGGGAGCGAACACGTGGGTGGTCGGGTTGAGCAGTTCTGTTCGAATTGCCATCGCGAGAAGGCCGCCAGTGAACAAGAAGAGCAGGACCCCGACGACGTACTGCATACCCACGACTTTGTGGTCGAGGGTGTAGCGGAAGTATTTGCTCCAGCCTTCGACCGGCGCGTCCTCCACTCCCTCACGTCCGACCAACTTGGCCATCGGGTGATTGAGCGCACCGATGCCGAGCAGCCAACCAAAAACGCCGAAGAGGAGACCCAGGGCGTCGGCGGTCGAGTTCTGGCCGCTGGTGACGACGTAGGTGTAGCCGCTCGACACGTAGTTGCCCAACCAATGTCCGAAGGCGTAACCAAGTATCGCCGCGATGATGGCGGTGCCCAAGTGCTGACTGAGCCACCCCGATCGCGGCGTTCTCGAAATGCCGCCGGTCGACGGGGGTGCCGCGCTAGGCACTACTACTTCCGTAGGTCGTTCGGCGCTAATGGTCATGGCGCGATCTCCGTTTCTGTCTTCTCGTGCCGGTCATGCTTCATTCGGTCATTGCCTGTCACGAGGCCGGGCTCTTCGCCCCGTAAATCTCGGACGGCGAGTACGGCGTAAAGGTGCCGTCGGGATAGAAGCCGCCACTCGCTCCATTGGCGTCGGGCACGTAAGTCCACGCAAAGGGAGGCAGGTGCGCCGTATTGGCGGCATTGGCCGTTTGAGTGGACGTCGCCCAGTTCGTGAAGTCGCTCTGGGAGACGATTCTTCCGTCGTTGAACATCGAGCCGTGCCACAGACCACAGAGCTCACTGCACCGAACCACGAAAGAGCCGAGCTGTTTGGTCTCGGTGTAGGCCACGTTATTGACCTGCGGGTTGGCGTCGGCCTTGACACTCAACTGGTACGCCCAGAAACTATGGATCACGTCAAGTGACGTGACGTTAAAGGCGATCGTCGTGTGGTTGGGTAGGATCAGCTGGTCCGATTCGAACCCCCCGAAGCCTGGGTACCGGTAGGTAAACTTCCACTGCTGACCGATGACCTGGACGACGAGCACGTGGCCCGGGGTCCACGACGAACCGCCGCCCAGGGCCGCGGTCTCGGCCTGTATTGCCCCCTCGGGCGACCAGACCGGGTTGGGACCCTCACCACCACCCGATCCGTGCTCCACGACGACCGCGTAGAAGCCGTAGACGGCCAGCAAGATCACAATGACCGATGTCACGCTCATCCACCACACCTGGGCTTTCTGATTCGTCCGGGCCGCCTCGCCGCCGACCGATTCGGGAGCGCCATCGCGCTTCGCACTCCAGACGGTGGCCGCGTAACCGAGGTAGACCCACACGCCGATCAACACCGGAAGAGCAATTACGAAGAGGATGTTGAACGTGCGCTGGTTGTTGATGGCCGTCTCGGTCATGCGTCCGGGTGGCACGTGCGGACCGACGAGGAACCAGAACAAGAGGTCCGCCACCACCGACACGACCACCCACACCACCGCTATCCGACGCAGGTGGCCCACTTCACTCTTCGAATTCTGCGGCGACATAATCTACGCCACCACTTTCAAGAAGCCACCCATATAGCCTTGCGTGGACATCGGCCCTCCGTTTCCAAATAGGTAGCCCAGCCCGCAGGGCACGAAGCACTGCCAAGAGTAGTTGCCGGCGCCGGGCGTCTTAAAGCTAAACGTGATCGTGTTGTGATCGAAGCTGGACGCGCAGGGCGCCGTGCCGCAGATGTTCTTGGACGTCGAGGGAACGGCGACCAGTGGGATGTCGAGACCCAGGGCCGGCACGGTGAAAGTGTGGCCGACCCCATTGCCGCTATTGGAGTCGTACTGGCTGAGCGCTTTTCCGTTCACGCTGGCCGTATTGCCAATGGTCCCGGTGACCTGACCCCACTGCTGATTGCGTAGGGGGCTGCCCGAGTCGTACTGAATCACCGTCATGTTGATGACCGTATTGGCGGGAAGCTCCCAGTCGGTACTGTGCACCCACTGTCCCTGGGGCGACTTGACTAGGTACGACACCCACGTCGGGTGGGGACCAGTACCGATCGCCCCGAACGTCTGGACCGTCAAGTTGACTGGTTGGCCCGACGGTTGAGCACCCGTGAAGTTGACGATGCCGCCTGGAACTCCTGGGGTGAGGAACCCCGCGACCGCGGTGATCACTAAGCCAACGGCAACCGCGAACAGGCCGAGCACTGTCGCGAGTCTCCCATTTCTCGACATACAACTCCCTTACGACGTGATCGCAGAACGCATACCTGTCGAAAGACTAGATGGCACGACCTTGTACTGTTTCCATTGGTGGAGTCGCAACCTAAGAAACCTCTCAGCGTTTTCGTAGGTCTCTTCGTCGCTGAAGCCATCTGCGCTTCGGCCTTCGTGATCGAGCTTTCGCGCGCGCTCGCGGGAAACTCGTTGTCGTGGGCCTACGTCTTTGAGTGGCCCGTCCTCGGTGGCTACGCCATTTACATGTCGCGCGAGTTGTGGCGAGGCGAGCGGCCGGGCTCCGTTTCGCCGGTGGCCCCCGACGATGAAGCACTCATCCAGTTCAACGACTACCTCGCTCAAGTGCACCAGAGGCACGGCTCGACGAACGTCGCTCCCGACGTCGCTCGGAGGTCGTCGCCCGATCGCGACGGGTCGCCACGCGAGCGCCGCGAATAGACCACTCGGGCGCGCCGCGACGTTGGTGGAGCAACCGAGCGAGCGAGTCGGCGGGAACTGCAGAATCCGGTGAACGGCCCCGGCACGACGACCCCCCACGCGGGTTCGCGACTGCGCGACCTGTTGCTCGCATTCCTCGATAGGTCGATCGCGTCGCCGTCGTCGACGGGTCGCGTCGAGTGAGCTCCAGAGTCCGTCAGGCGCCACCACCCCTCTGGCAATGAAGAGCGTCCGACGCATGGCTGCCGCGGCCAACGGTTCGCCTGTTCATTCGACCTTCAGGCCGCACCGAGAATGACCCCCCGCGCCGGAGTTAGCCGTTCAATTCGTCAACGCAGGCCGCCAGCACGCCGTTGACGAACGAGGGCGAACCGTCGCTCGAGTAGACCTTCGCCAGTTCAATGGCCTCGTCAAGGATCACGGCTTTAGGAGGCGCGTCAGTCATCAGCAGCTCGGCGATGGCGAGCGTCATGACGAGGCGATCGACGATCGCCATGCGCTCGAGCTCCCAGTCGATTGCGAAGGTCGAGATGAGCTCATTGGCCCGCACCTGGTGCAGTTGGGCCGAATTTAACAGTGCCAGGGTGTACTCGTCAGGTTGCAGTGCCAACTCGTTAATGATGGTCGTCACGTCACGACCCTTGATCGTTGCCTCGTAGAAGATCTCGAGAGCCCGTTCGCGCGAGTGGTGTCGCCGGACGCCCAGTTCGCTCACGCTACGCCCGAGTCATGTATTCGCCCGTGCGGGTGTCGACCTTGATGACCTCGCCGGGTCCCACGAAGAGCGGCACCTGCACGACGAGGCCGGTCTCCAGCGTCGCGGATTTACGCGCGCCCGAGACGCGGTCGCCCTGAATGCCCGGTTCGGTCTCGGCGATCGTCAACTCCACCGAGGCCGGCAGCTCGATGCCAATGATCTCGTCGTCGTGAAGGATCAACATGGCCCGCCCCGTCTCGACGAGAAAGTTGGCGGCCTCGCCAAGCTTTTTCGAAGCGACCGGTACCTGGTCATAGGTGGACTGGTCCATGAAGACGTAGTCGTCGCCGTCGCGGTACAGGTACTGAGTGTCGCGCTTGTCAATGATGGCCTGCTCGAGTCGTTCGTCGGAGCGATACGTCCGTTCGATCACCGCACCGGTGCGGGCGTTTCGCAACTTGGTGCGAACGAACGCGCCACCCTTGCCCGGCTTGACGTGTTGGAACTCAATCACTGAGAAGAGACCGTTCTCGACGACGAGGGTGATGCCGTTCTTAATATCGGAAGTAGAGATGGCGGCCATGAGCCTCGAGACCTTTCGCGCAATCGTGCGTTGCCCAGTCTAGGCAATCGGCCGAGCGCGAGGCTCGCTACGTGTTGGCGTCGAGTCGCACGACTGCCTCGAGGGCCAGGTCGTAACTGACCGCGCCGAAGCCGGCGATCGAGCCGTCAACAACTGCGGCGAGCGTGCTGTGGTGGCGAAACGGTTCGCGCGCCGCGGGATTGGAGAGGTGCACCTCGATTTTGGCGCCCGTGAAGGTGGCGAGGGCGTCGGCGAGCGCCCACGACGAATGCGTCAACGCGCCGGCGTTGATGACAATCGCGGTTGAGCGCCCGCGCGCCGCGTGCACCTGCTCGATCAGGTCGCCCTCGAAGTTGGACTGCACGTGACGAACCGTGTAACCCTCGGACGTGGCCAGCGCTCCGAAGCGCGCGACGTGCTCCGCGAGGGTGGTCGATCCGTAGATTTCGGGATTGCGCTCACCCAGCAGGTCGAGGTTCGGACCCGACAGCAGCAGAATCTCTTTGCTCATTGCTCTCCTCTGAAACTTTCCAGTACGTCAGCGACGACCCGCGGTTCGACGCCGCGCACCACTTCGAAGCCTTCGGCCCCCGCTAGCACGAAGGTCAGGTCGTGGTGGGCCTTCTTGTCGTGGGCCATCGCGTCGAGGATTGACGTCGTCGGGCAGCGCGCCGGCAGGGCGCGGCGCAGTCCCAACGCGTCGAGCACCTCGTCGTGTCGCGCGACCTCGGTCGCGTCGACGCGACCGAGGGCGAGGGCGAGACGGGCCGCGAAGGCCAGACCGACCGCGACCGCCTCGCCGTGACGCAACTCGTCAGCGCTGCGCGCGAGTGCTACTTTCTCCAACGCGTGCGCCAGCGTGTGCCCGTAGTTCAATAGCGCCCGTCGGCCACCTTCTCGTTCGTCAGCGGCGACAATGGACGCCTTGAGCGAGACCGACATGACGATCAAGTCGTGCAGCGACACCGCGGCCAACTCGGCGGCGAAGCCGCCCTCGAGGAGCCAGCACTTGGCGACCTCGCCCAGTCCCCCCAGTCGCTCACGCTCGGGCAGCGTCGCCAGCGTCTCAAAGTCGCAGAGCACGCCCAGGGGCTGATGGAAGGCGCCCGCGAGGTTCTTGCCGGCGTCGAGGTTTACCGCGGTCTTACCCCCGATGGCCGCGTCGACCTGTCCGACCAGTGTGGTCGGGACATTCACGAGGGCAATCCCGCGAAGGTAGACCGCGGCGGCGAACCCCGCCAGGTCGGTGACGGCTCCGCCCCCCACCCCGACAACGATGTCGTCGCGCGAGAGCTCGAGGTCCGCGAGTTGCTCGAGCAGGGCGCCGAGAGACTCCCAGGACTTCCCGGCCTCGCCATCGGGCACGGTCACCACGTGCTGAACGAGTCCGCTCTGCAGATCGAACCAGTCCTGTTCACTCAGTCCCTGCGAGGTCACTAGGGCGGCGGTGGTCGCGCGGGGCGCACGCTCGTTGATCAGGGCGGCCAAGTCGTGGCGCGCGCCGTTGGCGAGCACCACGTCGTACGAGCGGTCGGCGAGCCCGACGGTCACCTTCACGGGGCGACCCGCGCGACCTCGTTGACGACGCGACGGACCACGTCGTCCAGGGTCCCGGTGGCGTCAACGCGAAGGCGCGACACCTCTCGGTACCACCCCTCGCGTGCGGCGCGAAGTCCCGTGAGTGCCGTGGCCGGCCGCTCGCCCAAGAGCGGACGATCGAGATGGTCCAGTCGCTCGAGAATGACGTCGTCGTCGCTATCGAGCCACAACGTCACCTCGCCGGCGAGTAACTCTCTGGCCTCGCGGGTGCACACGACGCCGCCACCCGTCGCCACCACGGCGTCGCGAGCGACCGCGAGGACCAGCACTTCGAGCTCGCGTGTGCGAAACGTCGACTCCCCCTCACGGCGCAGGTACGACGCCGCGGGTTCCCCCACGTTCGACTCGATGAGCTCGTCGGTGTCGAGCGACTCACAGCCCCAGCGCGCACCGACGGCGCGAGCGACGCTCGATTTTCCAACGCCCGGCAGGCCAACCAGGACGAGACGGGCCACGACTAGCGAGGTCGAGCGGCCGAGGCCGTCGAGCCCAGGTTCGCCACGTAGGTGTCGTGGTTGCGGGCAAACTCTTCCACCGAGTCGCCGCCAAACTTGCGCAGGGCCTCATTAGCGAGGACGAGAGCCATCATGGCCTCGGCGACGACACCGAGTGCCGGGACCGCGGTGACGTCGGTGCGCTCCTTGAACGAAACCGTCGATTCACCCGTCGCCACGTCGACGGTTTCGAGTACGGGTCGGTTGAGGGTCGCGAGAGGCTTCATGGCCACCTTCGCGATGACGGGTGCGCCCGACGTCATGCCACCCTCGAGACCGCCCGCGTGGTCACTCCGCCGCAGGAAACCACCACCTCGTGCGAAGGACCCGTCGACGGCGATGGCGTCGTGGGCGACACTGCCGCGTTGTGCCGCTTGCGCCATACCGTCGCCAATCTCGACGGCCTTCACCGCCTGAATGCTCATGAGGGCCCCCGCGAGGAGACCGTCGAGTTTGCGGTCCCACTGCACGTGGCTGCCGAGACCGACCGGGACGCCGTAGGCGATGACCTCAACGATCCCGCCGAGGGAGTCGCCCTCTTTCGCGGCGGCCTTAATCTCGGCCACCATCGCGGCGGCGCTATCCGCGTCGAAACAACGGACTTCACTCGCGTCCACGACGACGAGATCGTCGGGCAGCGGACGCCGATCGTGGGGCGCGACGGCCCCGCCGATGCGCACCACGTGGCTCACGATGGCGACACCCACGCTCGCCAACAGCGCCTTCGCGAACGATCCCGCGGCGACCCGTGCCGCCGTCTCGCGGGCACTCGCGCGCTCGAGGACGTCGCGGGCGTCGTCGAAGGCGTACTTCTGCATCCCGGCGAGGTCGGCGTGGCCCGGACGGGGCTTGGTCAGTTTCGTCGCGGGCGTGCCGGGCGCCGCCGACATCTCCAACTCCCATTTGGGCCACTCGGAGTTGAGAATCTCGATCGCCACCGGCGAGCCAATCGTTCGGCCGTGTCGCACGCCACCGATCAGGCGAAGCTCATCGCGTTCGAAACGCATCCGGGGCCCTCGTCCGTAGCCCAGTCGTCGCCGCGCCAGTTCGTCAGCGATCTGTGCAACGTCGATGGCCAGTCCCGCGGGCAGCCCTTCGATGATGACACTGAGCGACGGACCGTGGCTCTCGCCGGCGGTGAGGAAGCGCAACATTTTACGATTCTAGAGCGGGCGCCCTGGAAACCCCTACTGCTTGGCGTAGAAGGGATTCTCCCCCGACGCGTGGTCGGTGACGTCGACGACACTCTCGAGGCTCGGGATTGCTTCGCGCAACGACGTTTCGATACCTTGCGAGAGCGTCATACGACTCATTGCGCAGCCCTGGCAACCACCCGACAGCTTGACGTACGCAATGCGCTGCTCTTCGTCGAGAGCGACCAGGTCGGCGCGCCCCCCGTGGGACGCAATGGATGGATTGATGCTCGACTCCAAGACCTCGACGGCCATCGTCGCGAGCGGCCCGTCGATACCGAGGGCGAGGATGTTGGCGGGGACACCGGGGTTGACCTCTTCGGGCGTCGGAACGTTCGGGTTGACGAGCACCAGACCGCCACCGCCCTCGCTCGCGAACTCGAGGCGACTACCGCGTAGGCGTTCGATGCTCTGCTCGGGCACCACGATCGTCACGCCGCCGTCGTTACCGATCGCCGCGCCCTCGGGCGCGTCGGCGCGGTCCGAGAAGTAGAGGTCGTAGGAGTAGCCCGCGCCCCGCGTGCCGGTCACCTCGACGAAGAGGGCCAGTCCGGCGCTCTGCTCCTCATTGTGCAGTGCGTCAGTGACGACGTTTCGAGCTTCGTCGGTCAGTGAGAGGATTTCGAAGGTCTCGACGGTGGTCATGTACCGAGTCTAGAGGTGGGGGGACCTGCTCGAGTCGAAGTAAGTTTTCGTTGTGAGTTCAATCCCCAACGACGCCCACGAATGGGTCAGCTTCGAGGACAACGAGCGCCAGCGCACCTGGATGTTCGACGTCACGTTCCTCGAGAGTAACTGGACGTGCATCTTCGGTGCCGGCTGCCAGGGCGTCTTGACGGGTCCGACGCCCGAACTGGTCCAGGGCTGTTGCAGCTACGGCGCCCACTTCACCGACGAGAAGGACCGGCGGCGCGTCGAAAGGGCGGCCAAGCGCCTCACCGCTGACCAGTGGCAGTTCAAGGCGAAGGGGCGCGACGCGACGACGCGGGTGAAGAAGAGCGGTGAGATTGTCACCAAACTCGTCCAGGGGGCCTGCATCTTTCTCAACCGCCCGGACTTTCATCGCGGTCCGGGCTGCGCGCTGCACGTCATGGCGATTGACGGCGACGAAAGCTACATCCCGTTGAAGCCCGAGGTCTGTTGGCAGCTGCCGCTGCGCCGCGACGACGAGGTCCAGGACTCGGGCCACGTGATCACCCGCATCGCTCAGTGGGACCGGGGCCACTGGGGCGGCGGCGGCGAAGAGTTCCACTGGTGGTGCACCGAGGACGCGTCGGCCTTCGTGGGCAAGAGTCGGGTCGTTGATTCCATGGCCGAAGAGCTCATCGCGATGGTCGGTCGCCACGTCTACGAACAGTTGCTCGCCTACCTGGATCGACGGGCGCGCCAGCCCAGGGGCACTCTGCTGCCGCACCCGGTCCTGCGCAAGCGCGTCTAGCCCTCAGCGGCGAGCGGGTCCTCTTCGTTGAACGAGGCGCGCGGCAACGATCCGAGAATCTCGTCGTAACGGTCCTCTTCGGCCAGACACCACTGGGCGTGAACGTCCTCTGGCGCGGCGCCGCACTCCACGCAGGTGGTGGCCCGTGGTCCAGTAGAACGCTTGAGTTCGCGAGCTTCCACAAATCTGCGGTGGCGGCCTTTTTTCACGTCAACTCCTCACTGGTCACGGGCCAAAGCTGGCGGCGACCGCAACCCAGCGGAACCGAGTTGAGTATCCATGATACCAACTCGACCCTTCGAGTGAGCCTCTAGCATCTGGACGTGAGCCAAGCCTTTGATCCCAACGAGATGGTCCTACGGTTTCGAGAGCGCGCCGAAGCGGTGAAGCGACGGGGCTTCCCGCCCGTGGAGGGTCCCGAGCGCCAGTTGTTCATCGAATCGGCCAAATTGGATTTTCAGGACTACGCAATGTTGGGTGACGCCACGGCCACCCTCGTCGACGGCATCTTGCGTCTCGAGGTCGATCTGCGCCCTCCCCCGACCTAGGGCAACGACGCGACCGCGACGCGCGCGGACGCCTCACTCAGTGACGCGGCACCCCGCACCAGGAGCCCGAGAGCCCCGGCCCGGTCGACGGAGCGGCGCGCGGCCCCGTAACAGGTGCTGGCCCCGTGGGCGAAGTCGGCCGTCGCCCGGTTGAGCAAATTCGTTGCCTGCATGTCGGGCGTCGGCAGCGACTGCTCCATATGTCCGGCGTCACTGAAGAGCACTGCACAGACCGTGTGGAGCTCGAGGCCCGACGTCGCGGGCGACCGCAGGGCGCGAGCGGAGTGTCGAACGTCAGTGAGCAGGGTCTTCGAGTTCACGGTGTAGTTGCTCTGGGTGACCCACGACGCCATGGCCCTTCCGGCGCTGATCGAACCGCAGGCGCTCAACACGAGGCCCGCCACGACGAGGCCGACCACCCGTCGGATCACGCAACGACCACGAGGTGCAACTGGCGCCGTCCGCGCCGTACCAGCAGGTAGCGCCCATGCAGTGCGGCCGAGCCGTCGACCCTCGTCGTGGCGTCAACCCGGACGTTGTTCACGTAGACGCCACCCTGCTCGAGGAATCGTCGGGCTTCGGCCCTGGACGATGCCAATCCGCAGCGAACCAACAGCGTCGCGGCCTCGACACCGACGTCGAGTTCACTCTTCGACCACGTGGAGGACGGGGCGTCGGCGACGACGTCGAGCAGTGTCGCCTCGTCGAGGTCGTGAATCGACTCAGCGAACAGCGCCTCGCCGGCCCGTTCGGCCTGGCGGGCGGCGTCGCCGCCGTGCACCAGTTCAACGACCGCGTTGGCGATGGCGCGTTGGGCCTGGCGCTTCTGGGGGGCGGTCCGCGTGGCCCCGTCGAGTTCGAGGATTGTCGCGTGGTCGAGGAAGGTGAAGAATCGCAACAGCGCCGGCGTCGTCGCGTCCTCGGCGTTCAAGAGGAACTGGTGCAGCGCGAAGGGCGACGTCAATGTGGCGTCGAGCCATACTCGCTCATTGCCACCCTCGGATTTGCCGAACTTCTGTCCGTCCGCGCGCAACAGCAGTGGCGAGGTGATCCCGTCGACGACGTGACCGGTCATCTTCCTCACGAGGTCCGTGCCGATGGTGATATTGCCCCACTGATCCGAGCCACCCAACTGCAGCGTGCAACCGTGATCGAGATTCAGCCGCACGAAGTCGTAGGCCTGGAGCAACGAGTAGGCGAACTCCGTGAACGACAGGCCGACGTCGTCACGATCAAGTCGCGTCTTTACCGACTCCTTCGCCATCATCTGATTGACCGTGACGTGCTTGCCAACGTCACGCAGGAACTCGGTGAGCGGGACGGTCGTCAGCCAGTCGGCGTTGTTCAACAACAGCGCTTGGGTCGAGCCCGCCCCGGGTGAAAAGTCGAGGAATCGCCCGAGTTGGGCGCGGATGCCCTCAACGTTTGCGCGCAGCTGCTCGAGGCTCAACAGGGGACGCTCCACGTCCTTGAAGCTCGGGTCGCCGATCAGGCCGGTGCCCCCTCCCGCGAGGGCAATCGGCCGATTGCCGGCCAACTGCAAACGGCGCAGCAGGTTGATCTGCAAGAGACTCCCGAGGTGGAGTGACGAGGCGGTCGGGTCAAAACCAATGTAGGCGGTCACCCCGCCAGCGCTCAGGCGGTCCAGCACCGCGTCGTCGGTCGCCTGCTGGACCAGGCCACGGAACCGCCAGTCGTCGCGAAGATTCATCTACGCAGTCTACGAGGCGCCTTGCTCTAGAGGACTGCTCGCGAACTCGGTACGTGGGTCTGCAACCACAGGACGAACGAGCTCCACGCGCCGGTGACCTCGCAGATTCCGATCACGATGAGCAACACTCCCCCGACGCGTCCGATTACCCGCTGGTGGCGCCGCAGCCAGCCCGAGGCGCTCGTCATCCACTCGGTGGCGAGGGCGGCGACGACGAAGGGGATACCCAATCCGAGACAGTAGAAAAACGCCAGAATCGAGCCGCGCACCGCGGTCGCTCCCGACGAGGACGCGGCGAGTCCGAGGATCGCGGCGAGGGTCGGCCCAATACACGGCGTCCAGCCAATGGCGAAGAAGAAACCGAGCACCGCCGCACCCAGCACCGACACGCGAGGCAGATGGTGCACGCGTCGCTCGCGCTGGAGCCACGACGAGGGCCACCACCCGGCGAAGAAGAGACCGAGCAGAATCGTGATGGCCCCGAATAGAATCTCGAGCGATCGTTGGTGCGTCCTCAGTGCACTGCCGAAGCCCCCAAAGAGCGCCCCGAAGCTCACGAAGACCACCGCGAAACCGAGCACGAACGCCAGCGAGCCGAGCACCGCACGTCCGCGACCGCCTCGACCCTCGGCACTCCCCGTCGCGCCACTCAAAAAGGCCAGGTAACCGGGCAGGAGTGGTAGCACGCACGGCGAAACGAACGAGACCAGACCAGCCGCCACCGCCAACGGCAGCGCGGCGACGAGCGGGAGCGACGAGACCGAGCCAATCATCACAGCGCGTCGGCGAGGGCGTGGACCTGGTCGTTCCACGCTTCGTGGAGTGCGACATTTTCGTCGCGACGCGGCACGTCGGCGACCACGACGTGCAGACCCGGCGCCGAGAGCGCGCGCTCGATGGCGAGATCGAGTTCGCCACGGGTCTTCACCTTTTCTCCGTCGTGGCCGAAGGAGTGGGCGATGCCCACGAGGTCGTGGGTGCGAGGTGTCGCGAAGAGACGTTCAAACTCTTCGTCCACCAGGACACTCGCCTGGGGCAGAAACGAGAAGATGCCTCCCCCGCCGTTGTCGACAACGACGAGCACGCACGTGCCCTGGGCGCTGCCCAGGCCGTCAACCAGGGCCGAAACGTCGTGGAGCATGGTGACGTCACCAACGAGACCGACGGCGACGGCGCCGGCGGCGACGCCGAGGGCCGTCGACACGACGCCGTCGATGCCGTTGACGCCACGATTCGAGTAGGTCGGCGACGTTCTCGCCGGCGCCCACCACTCGACGTCGCGTACCGGCATCGACGAACCGACGACGAGAGCTACGCCCGAGCGCGCACTCGCGTCGACAACCGCGCGCGCGACCAGGGGCTCATTCAGCGGCGCGTCCTCGGTGTCGACGGTCGCGAGCCAGTCTCCGACCCGCGCCGACGCACTGCGCCACAGCGCCACGTAGGCGGCGTCGCCGCCGCCCGCGGGTGCGACGCAGGGCAGACCGGGCAGCATCTCGTCGACGAGATGATCGGGGTCGGCGATGAAGCCGGCGCCGTCGAAACCGACGGTGTGCACGTTCCACTGACGCAGCCGCTCCTGGAGGACTTTCGACGCCGGTATCCCGCCGAGACGAACCACGACGTCGGGAGTGGCCCGCTGCGCGAAGGTACTCGAACGCAACAGGCTGTCGAAGTAGGGCAACGATCCCTGCGCGGTGGCGTCGCCGAGCACAACCCAGTTGGCCGCCACGCACGTCGCAATTGCGTCGGGCGTGACCCCGCGCCCGACCACGCAGAGCACTCGGCGCCCCTGCGCGTTGAAGTCGGCGACGGGCGTCACCCATCCTTCGTCGCGCACACCCTCGAGGCCCGGCAGGTTTCCCGGTTGCGCTACCAGCGGTTCGGCGAAGGCCACGTTCAAGTGGACGGGACCGGCGTGGCCGGGGGCGCTCACTGCCCCGTGCCACAACCGTCGAGCGAGCGAGCGCCACGTCGACGCCGCCGCCGCGGTTGCCACGCCCGGCTCTTCGAATCGGCGCACCTTGGCTCCGTAGAGTTCGCGCTGATTCATCGTTTGGGGGGCTCCGACGCCGTGAAGATTCGGGGGGCGATCGGCCGTCAACACCAGCAGCGGCACGAAACCCTGGTCGGCCTCGGCGACGCACGCGTGCAGTTCAGCGGCGGCGGTGCCGCTGGTGACAACCACGGCGACGGGCCGGCGCGTGGCGAGGGCCCGCCCGATCGCGAAGAACCCGGCACTGCGCTCGTCGATGCGCACGTGCAGTGCCAGTTCGGCACGGGCGGCGCAGGCGAGTACGAGGGGTGTCGATCGCGATCCGGGGCAGATCACCACGTCGGTCAGTCCGCGCCGTATCCACTCGTCGAACAGCGTCGCCGCGAACGTGGCCTGGACCACGCTGGCGCTCGGTACGCTCGGTTGCAATGTCGCTCCTCGGGGTCCATCGTCAAGGTACCGGACCGACCCTCGTGTGGCTGCACGGATTCACCCAGACGAGGGACTCGGCCCACTTGTTTCGTACCATTCTGGCAGGTACCTACGAAGTCGTGACCCTCGACCTGCCCGGCCACGGACGAAACGCCGCAATCGAGGCGTCGCTCGTCGAAACGGCCGACCTCCTCGCCGAGGTGCTCCCGCGCGAACCGTTCATCCTCGGCGGCTACTCGTTCGGCGCCCGCGTGGCCCTGCACTTCGCGTTGTGCCACCCCGAGCGCCTGCACCGTCTCGTCCTGCTCGGCGCGACGCGCGGGATTGAAGATCCGTCGCAGCGGGTCGAACGTCGCCAGCGCGACGACGCGATCGCCGAACGCGTGGAGATGATTGGTGCGGACCGCTTTCTCGACGAATGGCTCGCCCAGCCGATGTTCCAAGGACTTCCCCCGGACCCGCGCGAACGTGCCGCTCGCAGCTCCAACGCCCACGGCCTCGCCACGTCGCTGCGCCGAGCGGGCACCGGTACCCAGGAGTGGCTCGGGCCGCGGATGTCGAAGGTTCTCGTGCCGACCCTCACCTTGGCCGGCTCGGACGACGTCAAATTCTCCGTCGAGGCCAACGCCATCGCCGCAGAGGTCGTGAACGGTCGAAGTGGCGTCGTTGGTTCGGCCGGTCACGCCGCGCACCTCGAACGGCCCGAGGAGAGCGCCCGCCTCGTCATCGAATTTCAGCGCCAGTAGGGTTCGGCCGAGAGCAACGTCGCGAGCAAGACCCCGAGCAGCAACTGGGCTCGCGCGGAAAACTGGAGCAGGGGAATAAGTTCGCGTCCCCGTCGAGTGGAGAACGCGAGACGAATGGCCGGCGCGTAGGCGACGAGCGCCACGAGGGGCACGAGCGGCTGGCGGGCGAGGACGGTCCCCACGAAGACGCCGACGACACAGGCCACGTACAGCCACGACGCGCGTCGACGTCCGAGACGTGCCGCGAGGGTCATTTTGCCCGCCGCCTGGTCGCCCTCGACGTCGCGCAGGTTGTTGGCTTCGAGCAGGGCGCAGGCCATCGCACCGGTGGCGACGCCCAACCACCACGCTCGCACCGGAATGGTCTCGTGCTGCACAAAGGCGGTACCGACGGTCGCGACGAGTCCGAAGTAAATGAAAACAAAGAGTTCGCCGAAGCCGAAGTAGCCGTAGGGCTTGGGCCCACCGGTGTAGAACCATCCGGCGAGCAGAGCGCTGGCCCCAATGGCGACCAGCCACCACGAGGTGCGCGACGCGAGCAGCAGGCCGACGAGCGCACCTAGGGCGAAGGTGGCGAACGCCGCGTTGCGCACCCGACGTGGCGTCACCAACCCTGACGCGGTCAGTCGAAACGGACCCACCCGCGCCGCGTCCGTGCCCCGGATGCCGTCGGAGTAGTCGTTGGCATAGTTGGTGCCGATCTGCAGCGCGAGGGCGACCACCGCGCAGAGCAGGGAGTTGATCCACTCGATCGAGGCGGGACGCACCAGCGCCGTGCCCACGACCACCGGCACCAGGGCGGCGGGCAGGGTGCGCGGTCGTGCCGCGAGGACCCAGCGTCGAAGTGGCCCGGGAGCCACGCTCATGGTCGTTTGGGAAACTTCGAGAAGTCGGGTTTGCGGTGCTCGACGAAGGCGTTACGGCCCTCCTGTCCCTCCTCGGACATGTAGAACAACATGGTGGCGTCACCGGCGAGCTGTTGGACGCCAGCCAGACCGTCCTCGGCCGCGTTGAACCCGGACTTCAACATACGAAGCGCCAGTGGCGAGAGGGTCAACATCTGGCGACACCACGCCACCGTCTCGCGCTCGAGGTCCGCGAGCGGCACGACGGTGTTGACGAGCCCCCAGTCGAGGGCCTGGGCCGCGTCGTACTGACGACAGAGGAACCACACCTCCTTGGCTCGTTTCACGCCAATGGTGCGAGCGAGCAGCGAGGAGCCGTAGCCGCCGTCGAAGGAGCCCACGCGTGGACCGGTCTGTCCGAAACGCGCATTGTCGGCCGCGATCGAAAGGTCGCAGACGAGGTGCAGGATATGGCCGCCGCCGATCGCGTAGCCGGCGATCTGGGCAATCACCGGCTTGGGGAGACGGCGGATCTGGATCTGCAGGTCGAGGACGTTCAGTCGACCGACGCCTTGACGAGCGACGTCGTCGTCGCCGATGTAGCCGTCGTTGCCGCGAATCGTCTGATCACCGCCCGAGCAGAAGGCGTCGGGGCCGGCGCCGGTCAGGATGACTGCGCCCACCGACGTGTTGTCGCGGGCCTGCTCGAAGGCATCGGAGAGTTCGAAGAGCGTCTGGGGACGAAAGGCGTTGCGTCGTTCGGGCCGATTGATGGTGATGCGCGCGATCCCCTCGGCCACCTCGAAGATGATGTCGTCGAACTCGCCGCGCCGCTCCCACGTGGGGAGCGGCCGCGAGCGAAACTCCTCGACGGGGTCGATTGGGGCACCATGGATGACGGTCTCGAACATAGCGTCCACGCTACCGTCCCGTCAGGCTGGATCGGTCGACGCGTCCGAGTCGTACCCTCGTCGCGACGGGCCCGGTGGACGCGACAACGCGGTAGGTCGCCACTGCGTGTCCGCGAATCGTCGCACCAATGACGCGTTCGAGCGATTCGGATGTGACGGTCGTGACGTTGACGCGGCACTGACGCTTCCCACTCACCCGTGACGAGGCTGCGTCCGTCGCGTACCTTCGATCGTGACGGCGAGTAACTGCCTTGACAAGCGCCGCAGTAACCCCACGCCACGGGTGACGACCTAGTCTCACATCGTGTCTACGTTGCTGGCGCTCGACTTCGCGCTCGGACCCGATCTCGAGAGGGCGGTGCGCGACGCGGTGGCCCGTCGCGAGACGTTCTGCGTGCTCGACCAACGCCTCAGCGCTCGACGCCGCCGTCAACAGGCCGAGGCCCTTGGCGCGACCGCGGTCGTTGAGCGAAGTGGTCGTACCGCACTCGCCAGTGACTCCGCACTCGACGTCGAGATTGGACTCGTGATGCCGACGTCGGGGTCGAGTGGTCCGCCGAAGGCCGCCCTACTGACGTGGGACGCCCTCAGTGCGAGTGCCGAGATCACCCAGGCGACGTTGCGAGGCGACGATCCGCCCGTCTGGTTTCCGTGTCTCCCGGCCAACCACATCGGCGGACTGGCGGTGCTGTTGCGCGCAGTCCTGAGCGACGCCACCCTCCTCTGGGGTGAGACCGACGAACTGGCCAAGGCGCCGGCGAGTGGCGCGACCCACGTGGCGGTGGTCGGCACGCAGCTCGCACGATACGACCTTCGCGGCTTCCAGAAGGTCCTCCTCGGAGGCGGTCGTCCACCGAGGGACCGTCCCGAGAACGTTGTCGCCACGTGGGGGATGACCGAAACGGGCTCGGGTGTCGTCTACGACGGCCGGGCCCTGCCGGGCGTGGAGGTCGTGAGTGTCAACGGCGAGATCTGCGTGCGCTCCCCCACGCTCTTTCGCTCCTACCGGTCCTCGCCCCGACCGTCGATCGTCGGACCCGACGGTGCCGACGACTGGTTCCCGACGGGCGACGCGGGCGACGTGACCAACGGCGTCGTGTCGGTGCGTGGTCGACTCGGCTTCGTGATCAACACCGGGGGCGAAAAGCTCTGGCCCGAAGACTTGGAGGCAGTGTTGGCCGCGATACCGGGCATCGTCGACGTGGCAATCACCGGCGTCGAGGACCCGGAGTGGGGCGAACGAGTCATCGCGTTCGTCGTGAGTGGCGGCTCGAACGTCGACGACACGATCGCCGCCGTCGCCGCCGAAGAGATTGGACCGTGGGCGAAACCCAAAGAGGTCCACTACGTGACGGCGATTCCGCGTACCGGCAACGGCAAGGTCCGCCGCGGCGACCTCGCGAACCTCTTCTAGCCCACGCCGCCCGAGGGCCGGTTGGTCGTCCCACCGTCGACGACGATCGTCTGACCGGTCATCCACGACGACTCGTCGCCGACGAGCATCAGCGCCATCGCCGCAATGTCGTCGGGCTCGCCGAGACGACCCAGCGGAATCGCCGCGGCGATCACCTCCTCGTGCTCCTCCCACAGCTTGCGGGCGAGGTCGGTGCGAACAAGTCCGGGAGCAATGGCGTTCACTCGAACGGTCGGACTCAACTCGAAGGCGAACTGCTTCGTCAAGTGAATGACGGCGGCCTTGGTGACGTTGTACCAACCAATGCCGGGCTCGGGACCGAGTCCGCCCACGGACGCGATGTTGAGGACCACGCCGCCGTGCGCCTGCATCCACTGGTGCCACGCCGCCGCGGTGTGCGTCACGATCGAGGCCTGGTTGACTTCGTACGTCTTTTGCATCAATGCGTCGTCGATGTCCGCGAGTGGTCCGAAGTAGGGATTGGTGCCGGCGTTGTTGACGAGGATGTCGAGAGCGCCGAAGTGCTCGATGGTCGCGGCCACCAGTCGGTTCGCCTCGTCGCGCGATCCGACGTGGGCCGCCACCCCGTGAACTCTGGACCGGTCGGCGAAGGTGTCGAGCGCCTCTTCAATGTTCTGCTCGCGGCGCGACGAGAGTACGACCAGCGCACCGGCGTCCACCAGACGTCGAGCGATGGCGAGGCCGATGCCGCGACTCGCACCCGTGACCAGGGCCACGCGGCCCTCGAGGTCGTTGGTCATTGGCCAAGCCTGCGCGGGCCGAGAATCCTGACTATCGAGATACCGTGCTGCCTCGGCGGGCGACCGAATCGATGGTCACGGCGGCGACCAGCACGAGGCCGGTGGCGATGTATTGCGTCGCGGCGCTCATGCCACCACCTTCTTGTTCTCCAGTGTGTCATCGTCTCGTCGGCGAAGGCGTTGGCCGAGGTGAGCGAACGAGAACCGACCGCGACAGCGACTCCCTCGGTGATCTGTTGCAGGCCCCGGGCAAAGGTGTGGGCAATCCCACCCGTGCTGATGATCCCCCATCGAAGTGGTTGTGACACGGTGACCTCACTCGTTTCATTTGGTCTCGTCTTCACAGTACTCAGCAGCGGTGTCGCTCCCTCTGGACGATCGGTACGCTTAGCGGGTGCCCACGCTCCCACTGGTTGACGCCACGAAGGGTGTTCCCGGATGACCCGAAGGAACCGGTCGCCTCTCGTACCGGCGTGGTTCGGATCCGCGGACCACGACGCGGCGGCGTTGGTGCGTTGGATCGACGTGCTTCACCACCGTGCGCCGTTCGGCGACCGCGGCGAATGGGCGCTACGGTTTTCGAACTTCGTCGAGCATCGACCTGTTCGCCCCTGTACACGTGCCGGCGCGCTCGACGAGGTCTAGGACCGTGCCCCTCATTCGAGACGTCACCGGGGAGATTGGCTCGGCCTACTTACTCAGCCACGCCGCCAACCCCGTCGACTGGTGGACGTGGGGTGAGGACGCGTTCGAGGCGGCCCATCGCCTCGACCGACCAGTGTTCTTGTCGATTGGCTACGCCGCGTGCCACTGGTGTCACGTGATGGCCCACGAGTCGTTCGAAGACGAGCAGGTGGCGACGATCATGAATCGCGGCTTCATTTCAATCAAGGTGGACCGAGAGGAGCGCCCCGACGTCGACGCGCTCTACATGGCCGCCACGCAGCTCCTGAGCGGGCACGGCGGATGGCCAATGTCGGTCTTTCTCCTGCCCGACGGACGTCCCTTCATGGCGGGCACCTACTACCCCCCGGTCGACCGGCACGGTCAGGTCGGTTTCACGCGACTCCTGAACGCGATGGATGAGGCGTGGACCGGTCAGCGAGCGGTGGTCGTGGCCCAGGCCGACGAACTCTTCGGCGCACTCCAGCGCGAGGTCGCATTCGTTGACCACCTCGACGCGAGGGATGAGGCGATCGATCTTCGAGCGGTACGACAGCGCCTACGTGATGATCTGGTCGCCCGCGTCGACGCCGACGGCGGCTTCGGGGCCGCCCCAAAGTTTCCTCGACCGAGTTACGTCAACGCCCTGCTCGACTTCGACGACGTCGAAGCGCGCGACGCCGTGTCGCGGACCCTCGACGCGATGTCGCGACGCGGGCTGTACGACCACCTTCGTGGGGGGTTCGCGCGCTACAGCGTCGATAGCGAGTGGCACGTCCCTCACTTCGAAAAGATGCTGAGCGACCAGGCGCTCCTCGCGCGTACGTACCGACGTGCGGCCCGCGTGTGTCACCGTGACGACTGGTACGACGTCGCGCTCGACACGTTGCACTTCGTCGAGAACGACCTGGCGCTCGCTTCGGGCTGCGCGTCGTCGCTCGACGCCGACGCCGCGGGCGTGGAGGGCTCCCACGTCACCTGGACCCCCGACGAGGTTGGGCGGGCCCTGGCGTCGCGCGGGCTTTCGCACCTGCTCACCTCGACCGTCGAACGCTGGCGAATCAGCAGCCCCGGGGAGTTCGAGGGACGTTCAATTCCCCGACTGGCCATTGGTCAGCCCTTCGTCACACCGACCTCCCTCGTGCCCGCGCTGGCGGCACTGCGCGAGGCGCGTGCGCAGCGCCCGCAACCAGCGCGCGACGAGAAGGTCGTTCTCGAGTGGAACGCCATGTACGCCTCGGCGCTCCTCCAAAGTGGTGACGAGGGCCTGGTCCACCGTGGTCTCGATCTGCTGACGTCGCTCTCGGCGTCGCACTTCGACGGCGCGGTGTGGTGGCGTACCGAGCGACGGCGGGCCCACGCGACGAGCTCGGACGTGGCGTGGATGGTCGACGCCCTGGTCGACGCCTTCGAGGCGACCGGTGGCGGCGAGTGGCTCACCCGGGCCGCGGCGCCCGCGGCGTACCTGCTCGCGCACTACTGGGATGGTCCGGTGCCGTCGAGCGAGTCGCCGCACGTCGGACGAGGACTCTTCACTCAGTGCGACCTGGTTACTGACCTCGCCACCCGACCCAAGGAGATCTTCGACGGAGCCACCCCATCGAGTCACGCGACTTCCTGTCGCGCGCTCGCGCGCCTCGCGCTCTGCACGGGCGACCCCCATCTGCTGATCGTCGCCCAACGACTCGTCGAGCTCGCCGCGACGTTGATCGAGTCCCACCCCGGCGCGGTACCCGACCTGGTCGACGCCGCCGGGTACGCTCTCGACGGCATCGAGGTCGTGGTGTCCGGACCGACCAACGAACTGGCCGAGCACGTACGATCGATGGCGATGCCGCGCACCGTCCTCGTCACTGGCTCGGGCCCGTCGGCCCTGCTCGAGGGACGTCGGGTGGGCCTGGCGTACGTCTGTCGCGCCGGAGTCTGTCAACTCCCGGTCTCGGACGTCGCGGCGCTCGAGGCACAACTGCGACAGGCGCTGCACTGATGGCACTCTTCAACCGTGACGCGTCGACGCGCGCGATCAAGCGCCTCGTCGAGCAGATGCCCCAGCGCTCGACGGTCGACCTCAGCCCGAATTCGACGGTCTACGGTCTGGTGCTCGGATCGACGAACGAGATGACTACGGTCGTCGACCTCGCCTCCCAGGCCATCGTGCGCTGGCGAATTCCCTGGCCCGTCGACTTCGAGACCGACCTCGCGGTCTTTGACGTGGTCGAAGGAAAATTGGCGAGCGACGTCGAGCGCAATGACCTCGCCCAGCCCGAAGCCGTCACCGTGGTGGACCTGCCGCGGCGCCTCGGCACCTACCGCGGACGACGAGTGCGGCGCTGGCTCGAACAGCTCACCAGTCCGGCCGACGGCCCCCTCTTCGGGTTCCGGGGACCGAGTGCGCCGTACTGGGAGTTTCGAGGCGAGCGGCCGAGCGTCGCACTCATCGCCGCCGATCGGGGACCGCAACTCCTGCGCCGCCACGACGACGGATCGACCTGGGTGCGCTTTGGTTGGTACGGCGACGACGTGTGGCTGCTCTGCGAGGACGCCCACGCCATTCGCGCCATGGAGGCGACGCGGCGAATGTCGCTCGCGGGCAAGGACCTGGCGTCGGCGCTCGGATTCCGACCGACCTACGTGCTGACGACGTTGTCGATGCCCATCGACGGTCACTGTTACAAGAGCTGCACCGGACTGCTGCCCCGGGGTTGAGTCGGGCGTGGCGTCTCTCGTCAGCGGGGCAGTTTGCCCGAGGCGAGTGACTCGGCCATTGCCCAACCAAAGACAATGAGACGTTGGCCCTTTTCCGGGGCGACCTGGTCAAAGAAGGCGGCGCAGCCCTCGGGAATCGCTCCCTTGGCCGCGACGTAGTCGAGGCCGCCGACCGGGCCGGGCGAGACCGTCATCACGAAGGTCTTGTCGTCGATCGACTTCTCCGAGCCAAAGCGCTTGGCGAGCCGTCGGCCCCACGCGCGGTCCTCGCCCGTCGGCCGGTAGCCGAGGCGCGGCACCACGTCCTCGAGCCCCGCGAAGGCGCGATAGCCGTCGGCCGAGGTGAGCCGCGATCCGAGCAGCACGTCCTCGTCGGGAAAGGCCAACAGGGCCCGTCGGAACTGGTCGTGCAAAATCGCCTTCAGGGTCTGATCGGACTTTGCGTTTCGGTCCACGAGGAGCAGCCCGACCAGTAGCGACGGGGTGCCCCCGATACGTTCGAGCGTGCAGAACGAGTAGCCGCGCAGCTTGTTGCCTTCGCGCGCGTGCGTGACCAGCACCCAGTCCTCGCGCTGTTTCGATAGAAAGCCGATGTCGAAATTGGGCTCGCGATCGACGCAGAGGTCGGCCATCTCAGCGAGTTCGGCGTCGCTGAGTGCGGTGGTGTCCTTCGTAGTGACGATCATTGCCATAGGCGTCCATTCTACGGGAGTTCCGACCCCCCGATGTCCGGTCAAGCCTTTATGACGTTTCTGCCGAATTCCGAGCGAAGATCGGCGACCACACTGGCGATATTGACGTTGAATTCGGGGGTCAGCATGAAGGCCTTGCCCGCCTCGCCCGCTTCGACAACGACCGGGGACTTGCCCGGATATCGCCGAAGGATCTCGCGCAACGTCGCGATTGACGAAGCGGTGAGGTCCTCGGGTCGCAGCGACAGGCGCAGTTCGCCGTCACCGCGTTGGACGCTCAACAGCTCGACGCCCATGGCGCTAAAGCGCAACTCTTCGTCAAATCCGGGCCGGACCTTGATGAGCACGAGGTTGTCCTTCGCGAGAAAACCGCTGTAGCGCTCGAAGTTGCCTGCGGAGAAGTTGATCTCCATCGCGCTGCCGAGGTCCTCGAGCACTACCCGGGCGTACTGCTTACCCAGTTTGGTCGTGCGGATCTGGACCTCGGCGAGGATGCCGCCGACCGTCACCACCTTGCTGGCCCCGGCGAGCTCTTCGCCGCGTTCGCGTATCGACAGAATCGTCCCGTCGGTGCGCGCGACGAGGGCGCCCTCGACCTCGTAGAGCGGGTGGTCTGAGATGTAGGTGCCGAGCATCTCGCGCTCGAAGTCCAGTTTTACGGACTTATCGAACTCAAGGGCCGCGATGGGAACCTCCGTCCCCTCCCAGTCGTGGTTCTCGCCCGCTTCGCCCATTGCGGCGAAGAGCGTGGTGATGCCGCGTGAGAGGTCCTTGCGCCGAGTGAGGGTGACGTCACAGATCTCGTCGACTTTCAAGAGAAATCCGAGGCGAGGGACGCCGAGAGCGTCGAAGGCCCCGGCCTTGATGAGCGACTCCATCGATCGGCGATTCAGTACTACGGGGTCGACCCGGCGCACGAAGTCGTAGACCGAGGCGAAGCGGCCCTTCGCTTCACGTTCGCTCACGATCTTGTCGACGAGGGCCTCCCCGACGTTGCGCACCGCCGCCATGCCAAAGAGGATGGTCCGGTCCTGGGAGAGGCTCGGCGCGTACTCGCCGAAGGACTCGTTGATATCGGGGACGCCGACCGTGATGCCCATCTGGCGCGCCTCGTTCAAGTAGACCGACGCCTTGTCCTTGTCGTCACGAAACGATGTCAACACCGCCGCCATGTACTCCACCGGGTAGTTCGCCTTCAGCCACGCGTTCTGGTACGCAATGAGCCCGTAACCGTAAGCGTGGCTCTTGTTAAAGGCGTAGTCGGCGAACGGCTCGATCTTGTTGAAGATCGTCTCGCCGAGGGCGCGCCCGTACCCCTCGCGCTCCGCGCCGTCGACGAACTTCGCGCGTTGGGCCTGGATCATCTCGCGAATCTTCTTGGAGCAGGCCTTGCGCAGGTCGTCGGCCTCGGTCATCGAGAAGCCGGCGATCTTCGTCGCGACGCGCATGATGTCCTCTTGGTAGATCATGAGTCCGTACGTCTCGCCCAGGATGCTCTGGAGGTCGGGGTGGTCGTAACTGACCGCCTGACGACCGTTCTTGCGATCGGCGTAGTCGTTGTGCACGTTCTCGCTCAGCGGACCGGGGCGGTACAGCGCCACGAGCGCCGCGATGTCGTCGAAGCTGGTGGGCGCGAGACGGCGCATGAGCTGGCGCATCTTGTCGCCCTCCAGCTGAAAGATGCCGATCGAGTTGCCGAGCTTCAACATGTCGAAGACCCTCTCGTCGTCGAGCGCGACGTGGTCGATGTCGACGTCGACGCCGTGGCGCCGGGTGATGTGTTCCAGGGCCCGCTCCATGATGGCGAGGTTGCGCAGACCGAGGAAGTCCATCTTTAAGAGACCCAGCTTCTCAATGGCCGTGGCCTCGTACTGGGTGACGATCGGCGCGTCCTCAATCGAACCGTTCGGTCCGGCCTTGCGCTGCACCGGTACGTAGTCGAGCACCGGCTCGTTGGTGATCACGACGGCCGCGGCGTGAATGCCGTCCTGGCGCCGTTTGTCGACGAAGCCCTTCGCCACGTCGACCGCGTGGCGCACCTCGGGGTCACTCTCGTAGAGGGCCCGCAACTCGGCCGCCTCCGCGTAGCGGCCCTCGTAGCCGACCATGCGCGTGAAGCAGGCCTCCAGCGGGAGGTCCTGGCCCATCACGAGCGGGGGCATGGCCTTGGCGATCTTGTCACCGAGCTGGGGGGGATAGCCGAGGACGCGCGCCGCGTCGCGCACCGCGGCGCGGGCCTTGATCGTCGAGAAGGTGACGATCTGAGCGACGTGGTCGGCGCCGTAGCGCTCGGCGGCGTACCGGATCATGTCCCCGCGATAGCGCTCGTCGAAGTCCATGTCGATGTCGGGCATCTGGCGTCGTCCCGGGTTCATGAAGCGCTCGAAGATGAGCCCGTAGTGGATGGGATCGAGGTCGACGATGCCGAGGCAGTAGGCCACGCAACAGCCGGCCGCCGACCCGCGTCCCGGTCCCACGCGGATCCGCTTCTCGCGCGCGTGGCGGATAAGGTCCCACACCACGAGGAAGTAGTCCGAGAATCCCATCTCCGCGACGACACCCAGCTCGTAGTCGATCCTCGTGCGCACTTCATCGCTCGGTGACTGGCCGTAGCGTTCACGCGCCCCGGCGTAGGTCAGTTCGCGCAGGAGTCGGTTGGCCCCCTCCTTGTGGCTCGCGCCCGCGTACTCGGCGGGGATCGGAAACTGCGGTAGGGCGTCGTTGTCGAACTCAATCGTGACCTTCGCCCGCTCGGCGACGAGCAGCGTGTTATCGCACGCTTCGGGGATCTCGCGAAACAGGTAGCGCATCTCGGCGGCGGACTTCAAGTAGTGCTGGTCGCTGTGGAACCGGAAGCGATTGGGATCGGCGACGAGCGAGCCGGTCCCAATGCAGAGCAGGGCGTCGTGCATCTCGGCGTCACCGTGGCGCACGTAGTGCAGATCGTTCGTCGCGAGCAGGGGCGCGTTCAGGTCCTTCGCAATCTGGAGCAGTTGAGGATTGGTGCGGACCTGCTCCGCCAGTCCGTGGTCCTGCACCTCGATAAAGAAGTTCTCCGCGCCAAAGATTGTCTGAAGCCGACCGGCGAGCGCCACGGCCTTGGCGTAGTTGTCCTGGAGGAGTGCCTGCAAGACGACGCCGCCGAGACAGCCCGAGGTCGCGATCAGACCACTCGAGTATCGCTCGAGGAGCTCCCAGTCGAGGCGCGGCTTGTAGTAGTACCCCTCGAGGAAGGCGAGCGAGGAGAGCTGACGAAGGTTCGCGAACCCCTCGTTCGACTGCGCGAGCAGGGTCAGGTGGTGATAGAGCTTCTGCCCCCCCTCGGTCTCGCCGCCGGTGTCGTCGATCTTGCCCCTTCGCGCCGGTCGGTCGAATCGGGAGTTCGCGGCCATGTAGGCCTCGATACCGAGGATCGGCGTCACGCCGTGTTTGCGGCAGGTCTCGTAGAAGTCGATGACGCCGTACAGATTGCCGTGGTCGGTGATGCCGATGGCGGTCTGACCGTCGGCCTTGGCGGCGAGTACCAAATCCTCGATGCGCGCCGCGCCGTCGAGCATGGAGTACTCGGTGTGATTGTGGAGGTGCACGAAGCGCTCAGCCATCAGCCGATCACTTCCTTTCGCGGCGGTACCGTCAAATTACATGGGTGGGATTCGAAGGATAGCGCCGCCGCGAAGGGTCCCCGCCGGGATCTAGAGGTAGGTGCCGGCACGAGGATCGACGGCCCCGGGGTTGAGCGACCGATCGCGCATCTTTTCCAACTGCGCGGCCGCCGCGGCCTGTTGGGCGAACAGCGAGGCCTGGATGCCGTGGAACAGCCCCTCGAGCCAGCCGACCAACTGGGCTTGGGCAATCCGTAGCTCGGACTCGGTGGGGACGTCGGCACTGAAGGGCAGCGCCATCTTCGAGAGCTCATTGGCGAGGTCCGGCGACAGCGCGCCCGAGAGCTCATGAATCGACATCTCGTAGATCTCGCGCAGCCGCGTCCGGCCCGCTTCGTCGAGCGGGGCGCTGCGAGCTTCGTCGAGCAACGACTTCACCATCGAGCCAATCCGCATCACTTTCGCGGGCTGGCTAATGAAGTCGGTGTTCTCGTCGGGGGTCGCCTCGGCCTCGCCGGGGGCCAGCACCTCGTCGGGATTCACGCGCACGTTGTCCTTGGGTTCTTGTTCCACCCATCTACTGTGCCAGACGAACGGCTCAGTCGGTGCACCGGATCGAGCGAAGCAACCCGCCGCAGTACAATGACGTCATGAGGGTATCGACGCGCGGGGACTACGCCAGTCGAGCTCTACTGAGCCTCGCCCTAGGACCCAACCACGAAATCCCGACGTCCGTGCGCGACCTCGCCGAACGGACCGGCCTACCCCAGCCCTACCTCGAACAGATCCTGTTGAGCTTGAAGGGCGTCGGACTGGTGCGCTCCAAGCGGGGCGTCGGAGGTGGCTACGTCCTGGCTCGTGCGATCGACGACATTACGCTGGCCGAAATCGTCGCGGCGGTCGACGGCCCGATCGTGGCCGGTGACTTTGGCGAGCCCCACAAGGACGGCGCGTGCGACCACGAGGGCCAGTGCGTGCTCTTGGGCGTCTGGGCCGACGTCGGAAATCACATGCGCGAGCACCTCTCGAGCTTCACGTTGGCCGACATGGTCATGCAGGCGCGCGGCATCAAACCGGTGGCTCGAACCCACAGCGCCTAAGTCCCAATTCTTAACCTTTTCAAAGAATTGGAACCTTGAAGTAGTGGGCCGGCCGTGGTAAATTACTTACACGCAAATAGGAATTATTCCTTGATCGTGGATTACCCCTCGATCCAACCGGCAAGGAGCTTCAAATGAACACCGTTGCACGCCGTTCCGCGGTAAATACCAACGACATGTTGGGTCTGTTGATGCGCGACCTCGATCGCTACCCCATGCCCAACTACGACGAACAGGTCGAACTCGCCAAGCGCGTGACCGCCGGCGACGAAGAGGCCAAGAAGCAGATGGTGGCGGCCAACTTGCGCCTGGTGCTGCACTGGGCCCGTCGCTACCAAGACCGTGGCGTCGAAATGATCGACCTCGTCCAGGAGGGCACCTTCGGCCTCTTGCGCGCCGTCGAAAAGTTCGACTGGGAACGGGGCTTTAAGTTCTCCACGTACGCCACCTGGTGGATCCGCCAGGCGTTACAGCGCGCCGTCCAACAGCACGGACGCACGATCCGCATCCCGCTCGAGGTCGGAGAGCAGCTGCAGCGTCTCGAAGCGACCTCCGCGGAACTGACGTCCATCTTTGGTCGCAAGCCGACCGACGAGGAGCTCACTGAGGCGACCGGTATGTCCAAGGCCGAACGCGACAACCTCCACGGCCTCGCGGGCGTGACCGCGAGTCTCGACCAGCCCGCTTCGTCGGACTCGGCGACCACGCTGGGCGACCTCGTGGCCCCGAATCAGCACGACTGGGTCGGCGACATCGAACAGACGATGATGGACGACCAGCTGCACGGCGCCCTCGCGAAGTTGAACGAACTGCAGCGTGAGGTCCTGACGCTGCGCTTCGGTCTGAACGGCACCCCGCCCCTCTCACTGCAGGCGACCGCGACCAAAATGGACATCGGGGTGCGCCGGGTGCGCCGCGCCGAGGAAGAGGCCCTCGGGATTCTGCGCGACGACAACACCGTCGTCGCCGCCCACGAGAACGTTTAGAGCCGCACCCCGTCGGGAACCAGGCTTCGCAGGTCGTCCGGGAGGGCGACGCTCGTGCTGTGCCATTCGTCGGTGCGGGGATGCGCGAAGGCCAACGTCGTCGAGTGCAGGAAGAAGCGGTCCTCCGCCAACCGACGTTCGCGACGATGCCCGTAACGGGGATCGTTCACGACCGGGTGACCAATGGTGGCCAAGTGAACCCTGATTTGGTGCGTCCGTCCGGTATCCAGTTGCAGACGAAGGAGCGTCATCGCGTGGGGCTTATCGATTCGCGCGAGCACCTCGTAGCCGGTGCGCGCGGCGCGACCGTCGCCACGCACCGCCATCATCGTCGGCGTCCGCGTCGAGCGACCGAGCGGCGCGTCGACCACACCACGCTCTTCGACAACGTGTCCCTCGACCATGCCGAGGTACGTGCGCTCCATCAGTCGTTCGGCTAACTGCGCACTCAGATTCGAGAAACCTTCGCGCGACTTGGCGACGACGAGCACGCCCGACGTCCCCTTGTCGAGACGGTGCACAATGCCGGGACGGAGCGGGTCACAGATTCCCTCGGTGCTCAGTTCGCGCATCTGGGGGAAGAGCGCCAGGAGTCCGGCGACGAGGGTGCCCTCGCGGTGGCCGGCCCCCGGATGAACCACCTGACCAGGAGCCTTGTTCACGACTGCGAAATCGGGATCGTCCACGACGACGTCCACCAGCACCGTCGGATCGGCCTCGACAACGCCACTCGCCGGGGCGGGCAGCACGGCGATCAGGCGCTGGCCCGCCTCGACCGACGTGGAGGGTTTCACCACGACCTTGTCATTCAGCGTGACGGTGCCACTCGCGAGCACCTCGGCCGCTACGGACCTCGACAGACCGGTCAGCATCGCTAGCAGGCGGTCCACGCGAATCGCGTCGAGCGTGCTCGGCACGACGAGGTCGAGGATCTCTCCATCAAAGGCATCGCCCGAGCCGTCACTCACCGCGCGACCAATCGCTCACCACGCAGTGCCGCGACCAGTAGGACCACGAATCCCGCGGTGATTGCGGCGTCGGCGGTGTTAAAGACTGGAAAGGAACCGAGCGCCACGAAGTCGGTCACCTGATGCGGCGTCGCCGCCAGCCGGTCGACGACGTTGGCCACCCCGCCGCCGAGCAACAGACCGAAGCCGGCCGTCGGCACGCCCGGGGCGGCGTGCACGCCAATGGCGACGACGATGACGACCACGACGACCGTCAGCGCGGTCGTCATGATCGGCCCCGCTTGGTCGATCGAGAAGGAAATGCCCGAGTTGTACTGGAGGCGCAGCCACACCGCGCCGGCGACGTGGACGTCGTGGGTCGCGAGGGCGTGACGGGCCCCGGCCTTGGCGAGTGCGTCGACGGCCGTGACGAGGAGAGCCACGATGAGAACGGCGTCGTTACGATGAAGCCCTAGACGCTGGCGCGGCACGAGACACACATGAACACCGGCAGTTGTGCGCCCAGCCGGGCCCGGGAGATGGGCTCGAAGCACTCGTCGCAGCGTCCGTAGCTCCCGTCGTCGATGCGCGAGAGCGCGACGTCAATCTCGTCGACCTTGAGGCGCAACAACGCCGCGAAGTCCTTCTTCTGGTCGCGGTCGATGTCCGAGGCAACGCTGCTGCCGTCCTCGTCGTCGTACTCGAGCCGCTCACGGTCCACCAACATCTCGTCGGCCTCGGACTCCATCACCGCAATATCGACCTTGGTCGCCGCGCGCGTTTCGAGCAGTAGACCACGCAACTCCTCGAGAAAGGCCGTGTCGGCGCCGTAGGGCTTGGCGTGCATCTTGCGCTCGAGGGCCTCGAGGCGCCTACGCTCCTCGAGGTCGCGGCGCTCCTCACGCTTGAACTCCTCGAGGTTGCGACGTTCGATCTCCTTGATCTTGCGCAACTTCTCGCCCTCGATGGCTTTGCGCTTCGCGTCGATCTCGCGTTGCTTCTTCGCCTCGGCCGCGGCCTTTTCGCGGGCTTTGCGCTGGACCTCGCGCTCTCTGGCGGCGGCGCGGGCCTTGGCGTCGCGTTCCTTCTTGAGCTTCGCCGCGGCCATTGCCTTGGCCTTGACCCCGGCCGCCTTCTCCTTCAGAGCGGCCTTCGCACGCGCGTCACGGTCCTTCTGCGTCTTCGCGGCCGCCAGGGCCCGAGCCTTGATGGCGGCAGCTTTCGTCGCCGCGGCGGCGCGCTGGGCCGGCGACGAGGACGCCGCCTTCGCGACAACCTTCTTCGCCGGCGCCTTCTTGGCGGCCTTCTTCGCGACGGCCTTCTTCGCCGGCGCCTTCTTGGCGGCCTTCTTCGCGACTGCCTTCTTCGCGAGGGACTTCTTCCCCACCGTCTTCTTGACGACCGTCTTCTTGGCCGGGGCTTTCTTCGACGATTTGGCCGACGCCACCGTCTTCTTGGCCGGAGCCTTCTTCAAAATTCTAGCGCTGGACGACATGGTCAACTCCTCGACGTGGCACCGAACAAGTGCGGGCTGACCCTACCAGTTGCGGCGCGACTTACTGTCGATCGTCGCGCCCCGGCTGCTCGAAGTTAAGCACCTGACCGAGCGATTGCTGGGGCGCGGGTGGTGGTGCGGGTGGTGGCGCCAGTGACGCTCGTGTCGAGACCGGCGGCGCCGGTGAGGGTGCGGCACCCGTGGTGCGAGCACCACCGACCTGCAGGGAACTCTCCACCCAGTGGGCGAACTCGGCGAGCGCCCCGCTCAGTCGCTTTCGCTCGGTCTCGAGCTGTCGGGCGAGCGTGTCGACGTCCTCGCTCAGTCGTTGCTTGAGTCCGTTCAGCCGGTTCACTTCGTCTTCGGCGCGGCTACGGGCCTCGGCGACGATTTCGCGGGCCCGCTCCTGGGCCGAGGTCGTCATCTCTCGGGCCTTGGTCTCGGCCTCCTGCTGGGCCTGCTCGATGAACTGTTGGGCCATGGCGATCATTGCGGTGACCTGTTCGGCACCGGAAACGGTCACGACGCGAGCTGGTCCCGGCGCCGGCGATGGCGCCACCTGGGGCGACGGTGCCGGGCTCGGGGTGTAGGGAGACTCGCGCGAGTCGAGCTGGTTGATCCGCTCGGCGGCCTGGCGTAACTGCTGGCGCTGCTGGTGGGTGAGCTCCTTCAGTTGGTGAATCTCGCCAGAGAGACGTTCGAGGAACTCGTCGACCTCGTCGACGTTGTACCCCTTGAGGCCGACCTTAAAGGCCACCGTGTCGATGGCGTCGATTGCCGAGTGCGCGTTATCCGAGCTGTCCATGCAGCCACCCTACCGCCATCGTGCGATCAGTTCGTGAATTGAACTACGGGATGATCTGGTTGATGACAATCAAAATCAAGATGGCGATCATGACCGAGAGGTCGATGCCCACGCCCCCGAAATTTGGCCGCGGCATGATCTGGCGAAGTGGTCGCAGCACCGGTTCGGTGACGACCGCGAGCACGTGCTTGACGGTGGCGAGGCCGCCACTGGAATTGGTCGTGGGAAACCAGCTGAGCAACGCGGTGGCGAAGAAGGCCAGAATATAGAGTCGGATCAAGTTGTGAATCAGGATCATGCGTTGCCGGGGTCACGATAGTTCGTGGCGCGCAGCCGATCCTTCGCCTCGGTGCCGAGGTGCGTACCCTGGGGACTCACGAGGTACACGTTGTGGTCGAGCACTTCGATCTTCGCGTTGAGCGCGTACGCGGTGCCGGCCGTGAAGTCAACCAGACGACGGCCCAGTCCGGGCTCCACCCCCGCCACGTTCAACACCACGGCGCGATTCGATCGCAGCAGGTCGGTGATGCGCCGCGACTCGTCGTAGGAGCGGGGCACGAAAATAGCGACGTCGCGCTCGTGGGAGAACGATGAGACGCCTCGTGCGGTGCCGGGGCTCGGCATCGGTCGGACCCGGGGCACCTGTCCCGAGGAGTCGAGCACCGAGATCGACGAGACGCGGTTGGGTGACGCGGGCGACGTGCGCGACGTCGACGGACCGCCGGGCGTGGTCGGGAACTGTCGGGCCCCGGTCGAACTCGGCGTCGCGCGCTCGGCCTCCTCGTTGCCCGCCTGCTCGTCGGAGAAGGGGCGGGCCGGTCCCGTTGCGCCGTACTCGCCGTACTCGTCCTCGATGAGACCTAGGAATCCTAGGAACCCGCGCAACTTTTCTTTCATCGACATCTCCTCGCGGTTCCAACGGCTGGAGCCATGTTAGGTCAGCGCGCTCTCGCGACGGCTCGCTCGCCAAACAGGGCCCGTCCGACCCGGACCTCGCTCGAGCCCCGTTCACAGGCCAGTTCCAGGTCGTCACTCATGCCCATGGATCGTTCCACGAGACCGAGATCGTCGCACATGGCGTTGGTCGCGGCGAACGCGGCTCGGGCGCCGGCGCGGTCCGTCGGGGCGACGGTCATCAGACCGCGCACGTCGAGCGCTCGCGCCCGCCCGTACTCGACGAGTGCCGCGACGTCTCGGGGCGTCGCACCGTTGCGCCGTGCCGAACCCGTGAAATCAACCTGCACGTAGACCGATTGGCCGGGACGGTGCGCGGCGATTCGGTCGATCTCCGTCACGCGCGACAGTCCGCAGATCACGTCCGCGACGTCGACCACGTGGCGAATCTTGTTGGACTGCAGGGTACCGAGGTAGTGCCAGGCGAGCGCCACGTCACCGACGGCGGCGCGCTTGGCGGCCAGTTCGTCCACGTAGTTCTCACCCACCGACCGCAGTCCCACGGCGAGCGCGGCGAGGACGTGCTCGGCCCCGAAGGTCTTGGTGACCGCGACGATCCGCAGCGAGTTGGCGTCGCGACCGGTCGAGGAGATACGCGAGCGAACGTGCTCGAGGTTCGCCGCGACCACCCGGACCAGTTCGGGGTTAGCGAAGGAAGCTGGGGAGGTCGTCATCGCCACCGACGTCGAAAAAGTCGTCATTGGTGGTACTAGTGAAGATGTCGCTGCGCGGACCTTCGGTGAGCATCGGTTCGCTGGAGGTCGACGCGACGGTCTTGGGCGCGGCGTTGTGATCGAAGCCGGCCGCGATCACGGTCACGCGGACCATGTCGCCGATCGATTCGTCGATCACGCTGCCAAAAATGATGTTCGCGTCGGGGTGCGCCACCGAGTGAATGATCTCAGCCGCCTGGGTCACTTCGGACAGCGTCACGTTCGGACCCCCGACGATGTTCATGAGAATGCCCCGAGCCCCGTCAATCGAGGCCTCGAGGAGCGGCGACGTGATGGCCGCGCGCGCCGCGTTGACCGCCCGGCCTTCGCCGGTCGACGAGCCCACGCCCATGATCGCGGTACCGGCGTTGCGCATGATGGCGTTCACGTCGGCGAAGTCGGTGTTGATCAGTCCGGGCACCGTGATCAGGTCGGTGACGCCCCGCACCGCCGAGAGCAGGACGTCGTCGGCGATCTTGAAGGCGTCGAGCATCGACGTGTCGGGCGCGGTGACCGATAACAGACGGTCGTTGGGGATCACGATGAGGGTGTCCACCTTCTCACGCAGGCTCTGGATCCCCTTCTCGGCCTGAATGGCGCGGCGCTTGCCCTCGAAGGAGAAGGGCCGCGTCACCACCCCGATGGTGAGGATCCCGAGGGACCGGGCGATCTCGGCGACGACCGGCGCGGCGCCGGTGCCGGTGCCACCACCCTCTCCGGCGGTGATGAAGACCATGTCGGTCTCCATCAGGGCTTCTTCAATCTCCCCGCGGTGATCCTCGGCGGCCTGTCGACCGATCTCGGGGTCACTGCCGGCGCCGAGGCCCTTGGTAAGTTCGCGTCCGATGTCGAGCTTCAAATCGGCTTCACTCATTAGCAGGGCCTGCGCATCGGTGTTGGCAGCGATGAACTCGATGTTGCGCAGTCCGGCGGTGATCATGCGATTTACCGCGTTGACCCCGCCACCACCCACGCCGATCACTTTGATCACGGCGTGATAGTTGCTCTGGTTGAGACTCATGAACTCCCCTTGGATTGACTCTTCTATTGTGTCGCACCGCTGACGGGGGTGCGAACTTTGGCGATCAAATGTCTCCGAAGGCTAGTCATCGTCAGTATTTCGGTCAAATGGCCCGCTCAGGAGGGTGGCGGACCCGAGACCGCCAACTCGTCGGGCACGGTGGCGTCGACGACGTCACCCGGGCGCAGGGTCGTGTGGGCGATGACCGAAGCGATCGCGACGAATTTGGCGTGCAATTGGCTCACCGTTCCGAGGATGAAGGTCACCGGGGTCGTCATCTTCAAGACGACCTGACCGTTCGCGTCCTCGGTGACCAACGCGACCTGCGCACTGAACGCGGGCGGCAGTTGACTCGCGACGTAGGCGGCCGCGTTGCCCGCGTGCAGGAACGGCCACGTCGTGGTGGTGGGACGCAGGAACTCGAGCGTTGGCAGGTTGGCGCTGAGGGGCGCCGGACCGAGGTCGCGCCCGGCCCCGTCGACGTACTCGAGGACGTGGTGGGCCCCGAAGGCGACGGCGACCGGCCTCGTCTCGTGGACCCGCACGACCAGCGTGCTCGGCCAGTGCTTCTCGATGCGCACGCCGACGATCCACGGGAATCGCTGCAGGCGGCGCTCGATCGACAGCGCGCTGACACCGAACATGGTCGGATGAGCGGCGAGACCCGACGCCTCGAGCACGGTCGCTGGGCGCTCGTGACGCACCCCGACAAAACTGACGTGCTGGACCCGCAGGTACGACGTGTGCAAGAGCCACTGTCCGACGAAACTGAGTGACGCCCCGACCAGGGTCACGACGAGCGTCACCATTGCGATGGTGCCGGCCCGACGTCGCCCGGCCCGCCCCGCGGGCTCGGACGAGTTTGCGCGACCAGGCGACCCGGTCCGGCGAGCCCGCAAGGGCCGTGACCCCCTGGTCGGCGCGCCAGGGCGCCACGGGCGCCGCCGGCTCACGTGCACCTGTCCGTCGCAATCCGTGCCGGAGCCGATGCCGATCGTGGGAATGCGCGCGCGATCCGAAATTTCCTTCGCGACGGATGGCACGACGAGTTCGAGCAGGATGCCGAATGCGCCCGCCTTTTCC